>CAXUNR010000034.1:0-41385 GCA_964252655.1 uncultured Acidobacteriaceae bacterium | reverse complement strand
GGCGCGGCAAGAGGCGGGGGCCCGGCGTGCCGAGGGGGGCGGCGACGACCTGGCCGTCGGGAGTCTGGAGGGCGTGGGGGGTGCCGGGGGGGGCGTACTGGGGGCGGTCGTTGAAGTTGCCGTCGCCGTTGTTGTCTGCGCCGGTGGTGAGGTTGTAGTGAGCATCGCCGCCGGCGTTGATATCGGTGGAGAGCTGGAGTTTTGCGGGCAGGTTGAGGGTGCCGTTGCCAAAGACGTTCCAGACGGGCTGGTTGGTGCGGTGGGCGAACTCGCCGACGTCGGTGTAGGCGCTTTGCGGTGAGGCGAGGAGATCGTCGTCGGTATCGTCGACAATTTCTATGCGGACGGCTCCGAAGAAGAATTGGATGTGCTTAAGGGTATGCTGCTCGAGGCCGATGAAGGAGACTTTAAAGTCTCCCTGGCCGCTGTTTTGGACCTGAAGAAGATCGAGGTTGGGGGTGAGGGGCCGCGGGCCGGTGGGGACGCCGTTGAGGGGGGAGTTGATGTTGAGGGTGCGGGCGTAGTTCCAGTAGCGACCAAGGTAATAGTCAGCGGAGAGGTTCCAGCCACGAGGGAAGGCGTGAGTGCCGCCTACATTCTGGACGCTGTAGAGGGTGTTCGAGAGTTGGGGTGAGAAGGTGCGCTGGCTGTAGATGGGGGTGGCGTTCGAGGCTGGATTACCGTAGACGGGGTTGTAGACGGTGCTGGTGATACGGGAGCGGCCATCCTCGCGCAGCACTTCGGCGAGGTTGCCGGGAAGAATTTGACCGGCGAAGAGCCCGGCGTGGGCGTGCAGGGTCCAGGTCCCTTTTTTGTCGAGGGACCAAAGAAGTCCCAGACGAGGAGTAGCGCTGTCGAGCAGGGTGGGATTGGTCTCGAAGAAGTAGCGAAGGCCGTAGGCAAGGTGGACCCGGTGGCCGAGGTCCCAGTCGTCTTGAAAGAAGAAGGCGTTGATCTGCGTGGAGAAGTCTACGGTGGGGGTTCCGGTTACGTTTGAGTAGACGGTGGGTGTGCCTCCGGGCAGGCCGGCGAGGGCGCGGCGGTACTGCTCGAGGCCGCTGATGGTGGTCGTCTGGCCGGTGGGCTGGTTGGCGGCGTTGAGGACGGGCGCCGAGCCTCCGCCGAAGACGTAGGAGCCGTTGAAGTCTGTGGGGCTTTGGCGGTGGTCGATATAGGACTGGAGCTCGGCGCCGAACTTGAAGGTGTGAGATTTGGTAGTGAAGATGGCGTCATCGTCGAATTCGACGTTGAGCTCGTGTCTTTGGCTGGCGCCGCCGAGGGCGCCTCCTCCGGTGAAGGCTCCGGCGATCTGGAGCTGCGGCGCGGTGGAGACGGGGGCGTCGGCTTCGCCGTCGAAGCGGAGGCTGAGGCGGGCCTCGTGCATCAGGTGGGCAGAGGCGGTGGTGATGTCGCTGACGCGGAAGATGTGCTCGTATTGGTTGGCGTTGTAGCCGGTTTCGGCGAGCGAGGTTCCGCCGACGCCGAGGTTGAGGAGGCTGTTGACGTTGGCGCTGTAGCTCGCGATAAAGGTATTTTTCTGGCCGAGCTGCCAGTCCAGGCGGGCCGTTCCGACCCAGAGACGCTGCGGCGTGGCGACGTTGCTGGAGGTCTGGACCTGGTTGCCGGAGGGATCGAGGACGACGGCGTCGACGACGGCGAAGTTGTCAATGCTGCGATGTTCGAGGGCCAGGGCGAAGTCGCTGCCTTCGCCGTTGCGGACGTGCGGGCGGACGGGGCCGCTGAGTTCGAAGCCGTAGCGCTGTTTACCGATGGCGGCCTTCGAAGTAGAGAAGGGGTCTTTGGCGTTCTCGAAGGGGCTGCCGTTGGTGGTGAAGAGGGCTCCGTGGAAGACTTTCTGGCCGGGTTTGGTGTAGACCTCGACGCGGCCTCCTTCAAAGGGCGGCTCGCGGTACTCGGCGGAGTACTGGTCGGGGTTGATCTTGATGTAGGCGATGGAGGCTTTGGGCGGCAGAGTGCTTGAGCCCTGGAAGCCGTCCACAGAGATGGTGGTGTTGGCGGGGTTGCCGCCGGTGGCGGAGGCGAGCTGCTGTAGCTCGCGGAGGAGGTCGTCGGGGTCGTCGGCGAGCTGCTGGAGCTGGGTTCCGGAGAGGGTTTGCGAGGGGCCGGCGGAGGTGGTGGAGTGAGCTTCGTTGGCGTCGGCGCTGACGTCGATGTTGGTCTGGACGACTTCGGGCTGGAGGGTGAGATCGAGCGGGGTGGTGCGGGATGCGGGGAGCTGCACGGTGAGTGTGGCGAAGCCGGGCGCGGCGATGGAGAGCTGGTGCGGGCCATCGGGGACGCAGGTGAGGCGGAAGCGGCCGGTGGGATCGCTGGTGGCGGTTTCCGTGCCGAGGGTGAGGATGGCCCCGGGGATCAGGGCCTGGGTGCTGTCATGGACGGTGCCAATGAGGGCGGTGCCGCGGCAGGGTGGGACTTGTGCGGACGCGAAGGTGCAGGCCGCGGAGACGGCGGCGCTGATGACGAGCTTGTGCATGGCTTCCTGGACCTCGGAAGTTCAGTGTGTGGAATTTGCGGAAGGAACTCGCAGTTCTGAGGCATACGCGCGGTGTGAGGCTGAAGTTCCCTCGGCTTCGCTCGAACGGGAAGGTGGTGTCCTGAACAGACAAAGGCAAACGCAGATTCCCTTCTGGATAACTAGAAAGGTGAACGCAGATTCTTTTCGGAAAGGACACTAACGAGCGATCACCGATCGCCCTCGGCACAAACCGAAGGGAACCGCCTGTTGAGGGAACTCGTTGCTTCAGAGGGATGTCCCTGCATAAAAGGCGCGGATGGCGGCGACGACGGTGTCTTGTTCGTCTTCGCGGAGTTCGGGGTAGATGGGTAGAGCGAGGACCTCGGCGGCGGCTCGTTCGGACTCGGGGAAGTCTCCGAGATGGTAGCCGAGGTGGGCGAGGGCGGCTTGCAGGTGGAGCGGTAGGGGGTAGTAGATCTCGGAGCCGATGCCGAGCGTGGTGAGATGGACGCGGAGCTCGTCGCGGCGGGGGGCGCGGATGACGTACTGGTGGAAGACGTGCAAGGCGCGGGGATCGGTGTAGGGCAGGACGACGCCGTCGGCGATGGTGGCGGGACGCTCGGGGCTGGTGAGGACGCCGATGCCGGCGGCGAGGAAGAGCTGATGGTAGCGAGCGGCAAGCAACCGGCGACGGGCGTTGCCCTGGGGCAGATATTTGAGTTTTATCTGAAGGACGGCGGCCTGGAGGGTGTCGAGGCGCGAGTTCCAGCCGAGCTCGTCATGGAAGTAACGGCGGCGCATGCCGTGGGCACGGAGGGCGCGGGCGCGTTCGTCGAGGGAGGCGCTTGCGGTGGTGACGAGACCGGCGTCTCCCATAGCGGCGAGATTCTTGGTGGGATAGAAGCTGAAGGCGGCGGCTGTGCCGAGCGATCCGGCTGGGCGGAGGGTGCCGTCCGGGGAGGTCCAGGCGGCGCCAAAGGCCTGGGCGGCGTCCTCGATGAGGATCAGGCCGGGGAAGTCGTTGGCGAGACTTCTAAACGCGTCCCAGTCGACACACTGGCCGTAGAGGTGGACGGGCAGGATGGCCTGGATGGGCGGGCTGCCGGGGGCGCGGGCGAGTTCGCGGACGGCGGTGGGCGAGAGATTGAAGGTGAAGGGGTCGATGTCGGCGAAGCCGGGGTGGGCTCCGGCGCGGAGGATGGCGCTGGCGGAGGCGAAGAAGCTGAAGGGCGAGGTGATGACCCTGGAACGGGACGGGGTGTGGCTGGAGGGGTCTCCGATGTCGGCGGCGGCGAGGGCGAGCCAGAGGGCGTCCGTGCCGCTGGCGCAACCGATGGCATGGGGAGTGTGGCAGGCGTGGGCGGCGGCTGCTTCAAACGACTCGACTTGAGGGCCGAGGATGAAGCGCTGGGAGGCACAGACGGCCTCGATGGCGGGCATCAGTTCCTCGCGCAGCTGGGCAAACTGCCGTGCGAAGTCCAACATGGGCACAGGCTGCAGAGAGGCTTGGGGAAGGACTGCGGACACCCATTTATCGTACATCGGCGCTTGCATGGCGATGGACGGAGAAGCGCATACGAACCCAACTTGAATTTGGTTTGCCAAGTCCGTATTGTGGAGTGGGCTGGGTTGATACGACGTTTGCGTTATTGACGTTTTAGGATGACTTCAAGTCTGCGGGTTTCCACCTTTGTAGAGTCACTGCAGTCCGGGAGGGTTCCCGGGAATAAACGTCAGGAGATCGGCACTATGGATTCCAAGCCGGCACAGAATATTCAGGACACGTTCCTGAACACGGTCCGCAAGGACAAAAGCCCCATTACGATTTACCTGGTCAGCGGCGTGAAGCTGACGGGCAAGATCCGGTCGTTCGATAAGTATTCCGTTTTGCTCGAGAACAACAGCCAGGAGCAGTTGATCTTCAAGCATGCCATCTCGACAGTGGTGAGCGGGCGTCCCGGCAGCGCGCCGCATGGCGAAGTGCGCAATGATGCGCGCCCGCATGCGATGGTGAATGCGCATGCTCCGGCGGAGAGTTCCGCGGGTGAATAACTTTGCGGCGCGGGTGCGCGGCTGAGCCCGCGGCGGCCACCCGGGGCCAAGAACGCTCCGGAGGCCAAGGCGGCCAGTGTGGCTTCGGCTCTGCCGCGTGCGGAGCGGGCCATTTTGATTGCGGTTGAGTTCACCGGCGAGCGTCGGCCGCTGAGCACCTCGGCGCGGCTGGCCAGGAGTGCCGCTTCTGTGCGTACGGCGGCTTCAGAGGAGACAACTCGTTCGGATGCTCCGGATTTTCTGTGCTTTGCTGAACCGGCCGAGGTGCCGGCAGCGGCTATCCATGCCGCGCTCCGAGGCGACTTCAACGAATCTCTGGCGGAGTTTGAAGAGCTGGCTCGCAGCGCCGGTGCTGAGGTGATTGCGACGGTGGTGCAGCGACGTCTGCGCCCGGACGCGGCGACGCTGGTGGGTACAGGCAAGATTGAGGAGATCGAGGGGCTGGCGTTGTCTTCCGGAGCGGATCTGGTGCTGTTTGACCATGATCTGTCACCCTCGCAGCTGCGCAACCTGGAGGATCGGCTGCCGTGCCGGGTGATCGACCGGACGCAGCTGATTTTGGATATTTTTGCCAGACATGCACGGACGCGCGAAGGCCAGTTGCAGGTGGAGCTGGCGCAGTTGGAGTACCAGCTGCCGCGGCTGGCGGGCAAGGGCAAGGCGATGAGCCAGCTGGGAGGCGGTATCGGCACGCGCGGACCGGGCGAGACGAAGCTCGAGACGGACCGGCGCAAGATTAACCGACGCATCGACCATGTGAAGGAGCAGCTGGAGTCGGTGCGCAGGATTCGCCACCAGCAGAGGCAGCGGAGAGAGGCGGTCCCGGTGCCGGTGGTGGCGCTGGTGGGCTATACGAACGCCGGTAAGAGCACACTGTTCAATGCTCTCACGGTGTCAGGTGTGCTGGAGAGTGCACGTATGTTTGCGACGCTTGACCCGAAGCTGGCGCAGATGCAGCTTCCTTCCAGACGCAAAATTCTGCTGTCGGACACGGTGGGGTTCATCCGCGACCTGCCGCATACGCTCGTGACAAGCTTCCGCGCGACGTTAGAGGAAGTGGAGCGGGCGGAGATTCTGCTGCATGTGCGTGACGCATCAAGCGCGCAGATGGAGGAGCAGAAGCAGCAGGTGGAGCAGGTACTGGGCGAGCTGGATGTGGCGGAAAAGCCGGTGATCGAGGTGCTGAACAAAGTAGATTTACTGCCGGAGGAGCAGCGGCGTTTGTTGCCCGCCTCTGCGGATCGGGTGGCGGTGTCGGGTCTGAGCGGATCGGGGTTGTACGCACTATTGGCGGCGATCGATGAGGCGTTGACGCGTGATCCGCTGGCGGAGGCAGTGTTTCGGATTCCGCAGAGCGAGGGCGGGGTGGTGGCGGCGCTTGAAGCGGGTGCCGTGGTGAGTGAGCGCCGGTTTGAGGGCAATCTGGCGTATTTCCGGGTGGTTGGTCCGGCTTCGCTGCTTAGCCGATACCGGCGATTCCGGTATCGGGAAGAGGGCGGGGAGATCGTTCGATAATCGTTCTCTCATTTCGTTTACCGCACATTTGCATTGACACTCCTTTACCTGCTTCGCTATAAACAGAAAGTCTCACGATCCTCTGGACTTAAATTTGATTGCCGGGAGCTATGTTCTCGGCTGGATGTATGGGGTCTACGGCAGCTTTTTCGCTGCATCGTTTGCATGGGCGACATTCTGAACCAAATAGGCGGACTCATTCTCGGCTCTGTGCCGACCATGGTCTTTTTCATTGTGTTGGTGGTGGCGTATGGATTGCTGGTACGACGACCGCTTGACACGATCCTGGCTGAGCGGCGCGCACGTACGACGGGGGCGGTCGAGCAGGCGCAGGGCGCTCTATCGGCAGCTGAGGCGGAGACGGCGGTCTTTGAAGATAAGTTGAGGGCGGCGCGGCGCGAGATCTTCGAGATGCGCGAGCACAAGCTAAAGCAATGGGCGGCCGAGCGGGAGCAGGCGCTGGAGCAGGTGCGGGTGGCGACGACAGACAAGGTTTCGGTGGCTCGACAGAGGCTGGATGAGAACGCGCAGGTGGCGCGGCAGCAGATCGAGGGCATGAGTGGCGAGTTGAGCGCGCAGATTATGCGGGCCGTGCTTCCTGCCGGCGTCTCCGGTCCGGAGGCTGCGCAGTGATGACGAAGCGTAATTTACTACGAATTTTTGTGATGAGTTGGATGGTCATTCTGCTGGGTGGTCCGTTGAACGCGGGGCATGCGCAGCAGCCGTCCGGGATGAGCGCGGGAGGCGAGCAGGCGACGCCCGAAGGGCGTTCTCCGCGAAAGAATGCGGAAGAGCGGGACGAGAATGACGCGTACCGGCACTCGCCGATGGTGGGCAAGATTGGCCACCTGTTCAGGATGAGCCCGGAGACTGCTTCGACTGTGTTTGAGGTGGGTAACTTCGCGCTGTTGGCAATCGGCGTGGGTTTTCTGATGGCCAAAATCTTGCCAAAGACCTTCCGCGACCGTAACTCGACAATCCAGAAGCATCTGCTTGAGGCGCGGGTGGCGACTGAGCAGGCGAACGTCCGGTTGAACAGCGTGGAGGAGAGACTCTCCAAGCTGGACGAACAGATTGCCGGAATGAAGACGCAGGCGGAGAAGGATGCGGCGGCGGACGAGGCTCGGATGCAAGCTGCGGTTGAAGAAGAGAAGCGGAAGATCTTGGCGGCGGCGGAGGGGGAGATTGCGGCGGCCTCCCAGCATGCGCAGCGCCAACTACAGCAGTACGCGGCGGAGTTGGCGATCGAGCAGGCTGCGAAAAAGCTGGTGATCACTGCCGAGACCGATCGACTCCTGGTGCAGAGCTTTGCGCGGCGGCTGGGGATGGACGACGTGAAAGGTGGGCAGAACTGATGGCGGGCCAATCTGTTTTTGCTCCCAAGTACGCGCACGCGCTGGCGGAGGTTGTTGCTTCAGCCGGACTGGATGCATCGGCGGCGCAGGCGCAGTTGAAAGAGTTTTCGGAAACGTTTGCCGAGCGCCGGGAGTTGCGCGAGGTCTTTGAGGATCCATCGGTGCCGTCAGAGCAAAAGCTGAGCGTGCTGGACGTGCTGGCGGAACGGCTGGGTTTGATGCGCGAGGTTCGAAACTTCATCGCGGTGATCATGGACCATCAGCGTCTGGGCGGACTGAATGAGATTTTGGCCGCGTATGATCAGGTAGCGGAGACGAACAAAGGGATCGTCGACGCAGAGGTCACGAGCGCGCGGGAGTTGAACGGCGAGGATCGCGCGGAGCTCGAGTCGCAGGTGGCAAAGCTTGCGGGGAGCGCGGTTCGTATTACGTATGGCCTGGATGGAGCTTTGTTGGGTGGAGCCGTGGTGAAGATCGGCTCAACCGTTTACGACGGATCGGTGCGAGCCCAACTGGCGCAGATGAAGCGCGGTTTGATGACCGCTTTCTAATGCGAAAGCTTCGTTAGTGGATCATTTTGAGACACTTTTGCGGAAAACGCAGGATTGGACGATAAGGTAGATGGCAACCATGAGAGCTGACGAGATTACCGCGCTGCTGAGCCAGAAGATCGCGAACTATGAGCAGCGCGTGCAGGTGGATGAGGTAGGAACGATCATGTCGCTCGGCGACGGGATCGCGCGTGTGTACGGCCTTGATAAGGTGATGGCGGGTGAGCTGATTGAGTTTCCGCACAACGTGGCCGGACTTGCGATGAACCTGGATGAAGACCAGGTGGGCGCGGTGCTGCTGGGCGACTTTGCCGAGTTGCGCGAGGGCGAACAGGTGCGGCGCACGGGCAAGATTATGTCGGTGCCGGTGGGGGATGCCCTGATCGGGCGTGTCGTGAATGCGCTGGGCGAGCCGATCGACGACAAAGGGCCGATTGTGACGGGCAAATCGCTGCCTGTTGAGAGGCTGGCACCGGGGGTCATTGATCGCCAGAGCGTACGCGAGCCAATGGCCACCGGCATCAAGGCGATCGACACCATGATTCCGATCGGCCGCGGGCAACGCGAACTCCTGATTGGCGACCGGCAGACGGGCAAGACGGCGATTGCGCTCGACACGATTATCAACTCTGCCAAGAACGATCTGATCTGCATTTATTGCGCGATTGGGCAGAAGCGGTCTTCCGTTGCGCAGGTGGTGCAGACGCTTGAAGCGTATGGCGCGATGGCCTACACCATTGTGGTGGCCGCGACGGCGTCTGAGCCGGCTCCGATGCAATACTTGGCTCCGTTCGCCGCGACGGCGATGGGCGAGTTCTTCCGTGACAGCGGCCGCCATGCCTTGATCATTTATGACGATCTTTCGAAGCATGCGGCGAGCTATCGTGAGATCTCCTTGCTGCTGCGCCGTCCGCCAGGGCGCGAGGCGTATCCGGGTGATGTGTTCTACCTTCACTCGCGTCTGCTTGAACGTTCGGCAAAGGTGTCCGATAAGCTTGGCGGCGGCTCACTGACGGCGCTGCCGATCATCGAGACGCAGGCCGGCGACGTTTCGGCGTACATTCCGACTAACGTCATCTCCATTACGGACGGGCAAATCTTTGTGGAGACCGACCTGTTCAACTCCGGGGTACGGCCAGCGGTGAACGTGGGGCTCTCGGTCTCGCGCGTGGGTTTTGCGGCAGCGATCAAAGCGGTCAAGCAGGTGGGGTCGACGTTGAAGCTCGATCTTGCACAATATCGTGAGCTGGCGGCGTTCTCGCAGTTTGGCTCGGATTTGGACAAGGTAACGCAAAATCAGCTGAATAAAGGTTCTCGGCTGGTCGAGCTTTTGAAGCAACCGCAATTTCAGCCTCTCTCTCCGGAAAAGCAGGTTGCCATTCTATATGCCGGAGTCAATAGCCTGTTGGACGACGTCGAGGTCAAGGATCTACGTGCATTCGAGGATGGGTACTATCCGTATCTCGAGTCCGTACATCCGGAGATCCTCAAAGACATTGCGACCAAAAAGGCTCTAGATGACGGGCTTCGCAAGCGTTTGACGGATGCCATCAACGAGTACAAAGGAAGCTTCCTAGCGGGTTTGAAAGATAAGGATTCGGCGAGTTCGAAGGACTTGGTTGGAGCTGAAGCTACAAACGCGACTGCAATGGCGGGCAACAAGTAAATCATGGCCAATGTTCTCGATCTACGACGCCGCATTCGCAGTGTGAAGAACACGCGGCAGATTACGAAGGCCATGAAGATGGTTTCGGCGGCGAAGCTGCGCCGTGCGCAGGAACGTGCCATGCAGGCACGGCCTTATGCGCAGATGCTGGTGAATGTGCTTGATTCGCTGGTGCGGCGCGCCGACCTTTATAACGAGCACACAGGCGAGATTCTGAATCCGCTGCTGGTGCAGCGTGAGGAGAAAAGCGTTCTGGTGATTGTGATCGCCGGGGACAAGGGTTTTGCGGGCGGCTTCAACTCAAACGTGGGCAAAGCGGCGCAAAGGTTCGTCGATCAACGTAGAGCGAAGGGCCAGAACATTGATCTTGAGCCGATCGGTAAGAAGGCGATTGGGTTTTACAAGCGTCGTTTTGAGCCGGCGCAGTATGAGAAGACGGAAGAGCACTACGATAACGATCTCTCGGTTCACTACGATTCGGTCCGTCATCGTGCGCAGCCGATTGAAGTGGCGGCGGAGCATCCGGACCTTTTGCTGCGCACGAATTACGAGGATGTGACGGAGATGGCTTGGTCGATCGTTGGACGGTTCGAGCGGACGGAGATCGACTCAGCCTACATCGTTTACAACGAGTTCAAGTCGGTATTAGCACAGCGCATTGTGGTCGAGAAATTGCTGCCGATTGTGGAGCTTGGGGCACCTGCCATTGAGACCGCGCAGGAGATGACGGAAGAGGAGCGGGAGGCTGCGGTCCGCGCAGCGGAGGCCGAAGGCTTCAGCGTACATGCGCCTGATACGACGGCGATGGAAGAGGAAGCTAAGAAGTTTGGAACGGCGAACGTGGATTACCTCTACGACCAGTCGCCTGAGGAGCTGTTTCGTCATTTGCTTCCGCGGTACGTAACGACGCAGATCTTTCATGCACTGCTCGAGTCGACGGCGGCGGAGCACGCAGCGCGCATGACGGCGACGGATGCGGCGACCAAGAATGCGGGTGATCTGATTGACTCGCTGTCTTTAACAATGAATCGTGTACGTCAGGCGGCGATTACCAAGGAGATTATCGAGATTGTGAGCGGAGCGGCGGCGCTGTAAGCGGCTGTGATGCTGGCTTGAGATGAAAGAGGCTATGGCAGAGACGATTGGAAAAGTAATCTCGATCAGCGGACCGGCCGTTGACGTGCAGTTCGAAGAAAAGACGATGCCGCCGATTTACCAGGCGCTGCGGATTACGAGCGAGGGCTTCGACGTGCCGACGCCGCTCGACGTTGTGGTCGAGGTGCAGCAGCATTTGGGCGAAGGCCGCGTGCGGTGTATTGCAATGGTTGCGACCGAGGGCATGGTGCGCGGCATGAATGCGCACGACACCGGGAACGGCATTCTGGTGCCTGTGGGCCGCGAGACACTTGGCCGTGTGCTGAATGTGCTCGGGCAGCCAGTGGATGAGCTTGGACCGGTGAATGCGAAGGTTCATATGCCGATCCATCGTCAGGCTCCGGCATTTGACGAGCAGTCAACGTCGGAAGAGATGTTCGAGACAGGCATCAAGGTGATCGATCTAATCCAACCTTTTTTGAAAGGCGGCAAGATCGGTCTGTTTGGCGGCGCGGGTGTCGGCAAGACGGTCGTTATTCAGGAGTTGATTAACAACGTGGCGAGCCAGCATGGCGGCTTCTCGGTGTTTGCCGGCGTGGGAGAGCGGACGCGCGAGGGTAACGACCTTTGGCACGAGTTCCAGGAGTCGGGCGTGATCGATATTCACGACTTCAACAAGAGTAAAGCTGCGCTGATCTATGGACAGATGACCGAGCCCCCAGGGGCACGCTTGCGGGTGGCGCTGACCGGGCTGACGGTGGCTGAGTACTTCCGCGACGAAGAGGGTGCGGATACGCTGCTGTTCATTGATAATATTTTCCGGTTTACGCAGGCCGGGTCTGAGGTTTCTACGCTGTTGGGACGTATGCCGTCCGCGGTGGGCTATCAGCCGAATCTTGCGACCGAGATGGGCGAGCTGCAGGAGCGGATTACCTCGACCAAGAAGGGTTCGATCACGTCGGTACAGGCGGTTTATGTGCCGGCCGATGACTTGACGGATCCTGCACCCGCGACAACGTTTGCCCATTTGGATGCAACGACGGTGCTGTCACGTCCGCTGTCGGAGCTTGGGATTTATCCGGCGGTCGATCCTTTGGCTTCGACCTCGCGTATCCTCTCACCGCGGATAGTCGGGCAGGAGCACTATGACGTCGCGCAGGGAGTGAAGCGTATCCTGCAGCGGTATAAGGATTTGCAGGACATTATCGCGATTCTGGGCATTGATGAGCTTTCGGAAGACGACAAGATCACGGTAGCTCGGGCACGGAAGGTGCAGCGCTTCCTCTCGCAACCCTTTCATGTTGCCGAGATCTTTACCGGGATTCCTGGAGCTTATGTGAAGGTGGAAGACACGGTGCGCAGCTTCAAGGAGATCATCGAGGGCAAGCACGACGATATTCCGGAGCAGGCCTTTTATCTGAAAGGCGGCATTGAAGACGTCAAGGCTGCGGCCGAGAAGATGAAGCAGACGGCATAATGGCGGATCAGGCACAGAGCGGGAAGTTAGCGGTTCGGCTGGTGACGCCGGATCGCATGCTGGTTGATACGACGGCGGACGCGGTCGAGTTGCCTTCTGCGTCGGGCTATCTTGAGGCATTGTATGGGCATGCGCCTTTGCTGGCCGAACTAGGTGCAGGCGAGGTACGTCTCCACGGCGGCGCGTCAGGTGAGCAGAAGTTTTTTGTGGCATGGGGTTTTGTGGAGGTGCTGCCGGAGCGGGTGACGATTTTGGCTGAGACGGCTATGCCGCCTAAAGAAATCGACCGTGGGAAGGCCGAGCGGGAGCTTCAAGACGCGCAGAAGCGTTGGGCCGAGGCTGGCGACGATGCGGGGAAATACGAGGACGCGAATGAGCGGACGCGTAAAGCGGAAGCGGAGCTTGCGGCGGCCGAGGGCAAAGACTAGCACGATGGCTGGTGGCCGAGCGCATCCTAGAGATTATGGCTTCAGCGTGCGTCATCGGTTCGGGTCCTAATGGTCTTTCAGCGGCGATCGTGTTGGCCCAAGCTGGACTGAAGGCGAAAGTCTATGAACGGAACGGGCTGATTGGGGGCGGGTGTTCGACCGCCGAGGTGACACTGCCGGGTTTCCGGCACGACCTGGGATCATCCGTCTACCCGATGGGGTGTGCGAGCCCTTTCTTTCGTTCGCTGCGATTGGACGTGGGGTGGGTGGAGCCTCCGGCGTGCTGTGCGCATCCTCTTGACGATGGGTCGGCGGTGATGCTGGAGCACTCGGTTGAGGTTACGGCGCAGGGGCTGGATGCGGAAGATCGTGCCGCCTACATGTCCTTGATGAGCTCGATTGTGGCGGACATGCCGAAGCTGATTGGTGAATTACTGGGGCCGGTAGTGCATCTTCCACATGCTCTGATCGCGATAGCTAAGTTTGGGCTGTCGGCGCTGCTGCCTGCGACGACTTTAGCGAAGCTGCGGTTTAAGGGTGCGCGGGCACGGGCGCTCTTTTCCGGGATGGCGGCCCACTCGGTGCAGCCTTTGGAGGAACCAACCTCAGCGGCTGTAGGTCTGGTGCTGATGGCGGTGGGCCATGCGAGTGGCTGGCCGATCGTGCGGGGTGGCGCGCAAAAATTGATAGAGGCGCTGGCTGCGAGATTCGAAGATCTGGGTGGAGAGATCGAGACTGGGCGGGAGATCTCTGGGCTAAGCGGGGAAGAGATCACGTTGGCCGATATAACGCCGCGGCAACTGCTGCAGATAGCGGGGACGAGGCTGCCGGAGAGCTATCGCCGGCAACTGGAGCGTTTTCGGTACGGGGCGGGCTCGTTCAAGGTGGACTATGCCTTGAGTGAGCCGGTTCCGTGGACGGCGCGGGAGTGCGGGCGCGCGGCGACGGTGCATTTGGGTGGGACGCTTGAAGAGGTGGCGCGGTCGGAGCGAACGCTCGCGGCGGATCGACCGTTCGTGTTGCTGGTGCAACCGTCGCTGTTCGACGCAAGCCGTGCGCCGGCCGGCCAGCATACGGCGTGGGCTTACTGCCACGTTCCAAATGGAAGTACGGTGGATCATCTTGAGGCGCTCGAAGGACAGATCGAGCGCTTCGCTCCGGGTTTTGGCGAGTGTGTGCTGGCTCGGACGATCTCGCCTCCGGCGCTGCTGGAGGCCTGGAATCCGAACCTGGTGGGTGGCGACTTGTCGGGTGGGGCGATGAGTCCGAAACAGTTGGTGTTTCGCCCGACTGCGTCCCTTTACCGGACTCCGGTGAAGGGTTTGTATTTTTGCGGGGCGTCGACTCCTCCCGGTGGTGGAGTGCACGGGATGGCGGGCTTTCATGCGGCGCAGCTTGCGCTGAAGGACTTTGGAATAACAGGGGAGGGAAGTACGCGATGAGCCTACGTCTGCGACTACCGGCGACCTCGGCGAATCTTGGCCCGGGGTTCGATGCGCTGGGTCTAGCCATGACGCTATACCTGACGGTTGAGGCGGAGGCTACGACGTCGTTCGAGATTGAGGCGCATGGCGTGAATGCGGATCTGGTGGGTGCGCTCGAGGGCAATCTGATGCTTGAGACGTATCGTGCGCTTTCCCCTGCGGGGCCGGCACTTCAGCTACGGATTCAAAACGAGATTCCTCTAGGGATGGGGTGTGGGTCGAGCGCAGCGGCGCTGCTGGCGGGGGTGATGCTGGCGAACCATTTCGGTGGATTGGGGATGACGCCTGAGGCGGTGCTGGGCGAGGCCTGCCGGCGTGAGGGGCATCCGGACAATGTGGCGGCGTGTTTTTTAGGGGGCATGACTGCCTCGGCGATGGTGGATGGGCGCGTGGAGACGGCGAGTGTGGGACGCAATTTGCCATGGAGGCTGCTGCTGGCGATTCCTGGGCAAAGTTTGGCGACTTCTGAGGCGCGGGCTTTGCTTCCGGCGAGCTACCGGCGGGAGGATGCGGTGGCGAATGTGCAGGCGACGGCTTTGCTGGTGTCAGCGTTTGCACTGGGTCGGCCGGAGCTCTTGCGGGTGGGGACTCGGGACCGGATGCATCAACCGTATCGGTGTGCGGCGTGTCCGCTACTGCCTTTGCTGGAGCCGTTGGCGGATGCGGGCGGAGTTTACTCTGTAGCGTTAAGTGGAGCAGGACCGGCAGTGCTGTTGCTTGCGGACCCGCTTGCGGACTTGGAGGTGCTGATGAGCATGATTCGTGGGGCTGCACGGGATGGGGAGCTGCGGGTTTTGGAGGCGCGGATTGCAGGTGGGGCGGAGGTTTGGTAACCGTTACTAAGGATTGAAAAAGGTACTCTTTACAGGCCATCCTTCTACCCGGTATGTTCTGGCTGTGGGCAGTTCTGGGGAGGGCTGCATCACCGCCCGTTGACCTTGCAGATGCGAGGTCCGGGCGTCCTCTAACACGGTTGAATCTCGTAAAGAGACTTTGCATCTATTTATAGAGATAGTTGGTACCTACTTGTACGAACCCGGCTTAGTCCGGTGAGAGGGTGAGCGAAATGGCGGGTCAGTTTGTCAGTGATGTGAGCGACGCGAACTTTGAGCAGGATGTGTTGAAGAGCGATCAGCCGGTTCTGGTGGACTTTTGGGCTGCCTGGTGTGGACCTTGCCGTGCACTAGCCCCAGTTGTCGATGAAGTTGCAAGTCAGTACAACGGCAAACTAAGGGTCATGAAGATGGATGTGGACAAGAATAGCGCCACGCCTTCCCGTTATGGAATTCGCGGGATTCCTGCACTGTTGATCTTCAAGGATGGTAAGGTTGCCGAGCAGATTGTCGGATTTGTTCCAAAGGAGCAGATTGACCAGTCCATTAACAAAGTTTTGAATGCGCCTATCGCTGTCTAGTTTTCTTTACGTCTTCCAAAGAACCTCCTTACGCGGGAGGTTCTTTTGCTTTAACCTAAGCGTTCATACGCCTTGCGGAAGAATGATCTAGCATCGATGTATGTTGGAGTGGACGTTGATCCGCGCGGTGATGGTGGCCTTCTTCATCCTGGCGAACAGCTTTTTTGTGGCGGCGGAATTTGCGCTAGTCAGTATCCGCGAGACACGCGTGCTTCAGCTGATCGCGCATGGGCGTCCTGGAGCACAGACTGTCCTGCAGTTGAAGCGGTCGCTTGACGATTTTCTACCGGCGGTGCAGTTTGGGGTGACGCTGGCCGCGTTGGCGCTGGGAGGACTGGGAGAGCCTGCTCTGGCCGAGGTAATCAACAAGGCGGCAGGCCATTTTCTGGTCCATCTTCCGGCTCATTTCACGGTCTATAGCGATGGATTAGCGGTAGCGCTGGCGTTTGCGCTCATTACTTACTTTGAGGTGCTGCTGGGAGAGTTGGTGCCGAAGTCGCTCGCGCTGCAGCGGACGGAACGGATTGCACTGGCGGTGGCCGGGCCGATGGATGTGTTTATGCGCATGACGCGTCCTGCGGTCAGGCTGATGAATACTTCGGCGACGCTGGTGTTGAAGATCTTTCGGGCTCCTCTGCAGGGGGAAGGCGCAGTCCACAATCCGGAGGAACTGAAGCTGATTGCTACGACGGCGCGGAAGATGGGGATGCTGACCGGCTTCCAGGAAGAGCTGATTCATGGAGCGATCGAGCTAAGCCACGTGGTGGTACGCGAGATTATGACACCCCGAGGCCAGATTTTCGCTTTGCCGGCGACGCTGAGTGTTGAGCGGGCCAGCGCGCGGATTGTGGATGAGCAGCATAGCCGGGTTCCGGTCTACGATCCGGAGCAGGGAACGGAGCACATTTTAGGAATGGTGCACTCGAAGGACGTGTCGCGGCTGATGCATTTTCGTGCGACCGCGCTGGGGCTGGGAGCTACGGGCGAGAGTGGGTTGACGCTGCGCGACGTGATGCGTGAGGTGATGTTTGTTCCGGAAACCAAGCTTGCGGGAGATTTGCTGCAGGAGTTTCAGCAGCGGCGGCAGCTGATGGCGATCGTCGTGGACGAGTTTGGTTCCACGGTGGGTCTGGTGACGGCGGAGGATGCGCTGGAGCAGATTGTTGGGGAGCTGGAAGATGAGTTTGATGTGGGTACGCGGGCAGCTTTGCCGTCGTCGTCGGGAACGGTGACGATCGACGGCAGCACGACATTGCGGGACTTGAGCACACAGCTGGGCTGGCCGTTTCCGAAGAAGCCGGGGGTGGAGACGCTGGCGGGATTTCTGCTGGGAGAGCTTGGGCATTTGCCGGAGCCGGGAGAGAAGGTCGTCCATGCGGGACGGTCCTTTGCGGTCGCGGAACGGAATGGTTTGCGCATCAGCCGTGTGCGCGTAGAGGAGCTTGCGTCTGAAGCAGGCCGGGCCGCCTCGCGTGGCGAAGGTGCACGTGACGATGGGATGGAGCTTTCGGCGTGAGAGGAAGATGGTCAGCGGGCGAAGCCGGACTTCAGACGGGAGGCCGGCGTTTGTTACGGACCCTTCCTGTGCTATGGCTGGTGCTCTCGGTGGTGTTCCTTTTGATTCACCTAGTGCCGGGGGACCCGATTGTGCAGATGCTGGGCGAAGGCGCGACGGCCTCTGATGTGACGGCGCTGCGCCATGCGTACGGCCTGGACGCGTCGCTGACGACGCAGTATGGGCGTTATTTGACGGGTGTGTTGCATGCGGATCTGGGGCAGTCGCTGCGCTTGCGGGACTCGGTGACGCATCTGGTGGTGGAGCGCTACCCGTATACCCTGGCCTTGGCGATGGCGGCGTTGGTGTTGGGACTGGCGACGGCCGTTCCGGCGGGAGTGTGGGCGGCGACCCACCGGAACGATTGGCAGGACAGGGTGGCCGGGGTGATTTCGCTGGGAGGGCTGTCGTTTCCGAACTTTGCGCTGGGACCGATCCTGATTTTGCTGTTTTCGATCCGGTTGGGATGGTTGCCGGTCTCGGGCGCGGGCAGCGGCTGGGGTTTTTTTGCGCATCTGGTTCTTCCCGCGGTGACTTTGGGGAGCGGTCTGGCCGCGATTCTGACCCGCATGGTACGGACGGCGATGCTTGAGGAGCTAGGCCAGGAGTACATCCGGACGGCGCGGGCGAAGGGTTTGAGCGAGGCGGCGGTGCTCTACCGACACGCGTTGCGCAATGCGCTTTTACCGGTGCTGACGGTGGTGGGTCTGCAGTTTGGCAGTCTCCTGGCGGGGGCAATTGTGACGGAGACGATCTTCAGCCTGCCGGGCATCGGAAGGCTTACGCTGTCGGCGATCTCGAATCGGGACTACGCGCTGGTGCAGGGGTGTGTTTTAGCGATCGGACTGACCTATGTGGGGGTGAATCTTATGACCGATTTGTTGTATTCCCTTGCCAATCCAAGGATGAGAAGCTGACCAAGTGAAAGTAGAGAAGCGGCGATGCTCAGGGGACGACAGCTTCGAAGCACGGTGCGCACTGGGCTGATGCTGGCTTTGCTGCTGGATCGTGCGTCGGCTCAGGGGAGTGAGCCTAGGAAAGCAGTGCCGCTGCCACGCCCAGTGCCTCCGCTGCCGGGTGTGCGAGGGCCGGCGCCGGATCCGATCAGCCCACCAGCGCAGACGGTAACGGAGGATCGGGGGCATCTGCGTTTTCATCTACCCCCAGGATGGAATCTGGCCAGGAAGGATGGAGAGGTGAGTACGTTTCATCTGGACGCCAGGACGGCGCCGCACCATGCGGAGATGCTGACGGTGGCCACATTGGCCTTTAATCCGTATCCTGCCTCCACCTTTAGCGGAGCCTTGTTCTACGTAAGCCAAACGCCGCACAGCTCAACTTCATCGTGTGCGGCGCAGACTACGTTCTATCCGGAGAAGCCGCTGCAACCGGCGGTGGTCGGGAACATATCCTTCTCGCGCGGCAAAGACGAACACGGACATATTTGTACCGAGGCCCGAGACGTGACCTATACCGCGTTGCGCCGGGGAAGCTGTCTGCGTTTTGATCTGGCGGTGAATACGTTTTGCGGGGGAGACGATAGCGGTGCGCAGGACATGACGGAGGCGCAGCTTGGGGCTGTGTTCAAGCGCATGGAAGGCATTCTGGAGAGTGTGGAATGGACGCAATAGCGCAATTGCAAGAGGGCGACGTTGGTCTAGTTGGGGAGCAGGTTCAGAATTTCAGGCCGAAGCGTGCCATAGTCGATGTGAAGAAACGCAAGCGTGACGGGAAGACGAAAGCGGCGTGGCCCAGCACTGCCTGGATTGAGCAGAAGAACTCCATTACGGGTCTCGACCGAGGCTTTGTGAGAGTGACCACTGATGACTACGGAAACCTGGGCAGCGCGTGGATCGATCTCGAGGTCCTGCAGGGAGTGAACGAGGTAGAAGAGGTGTCGGTCGAGCTCGATGGCCTCAGTTTCGGGAAGTGCGGCGCAGGGCCCGTGGGTGTCGATATTGCCGCGGATGGCGGTAAGAGGAGCGATTGTGCGAAGGGACTCGAGAATAGCGGGATCCCCGACATCGCCGGCATGCAGGATGTGGTCGGACTTGGCCAGCGCTGCCAATGCTTCGGGACGAAGCAGGCCGTGCGTGTCAGAGAGGATGCCGATCAGCATAAGACGAGAGTGGATTTCGACTGGCGGCGTTTCATATCAGCCCGTGTGAGAGCCGGGTTCGTGGGTCTAGCTGGTCGCGGAGGGCATCCCCAATGAAGTTGAAGGAAAGTACGGCGAGCATGACGGCCATGGCGGGGAATAGGACGAGGTGCGGAGCGTCGAAAAGATGCGAACGGCCATCGTTGAGCATGGAGCCCCAACTGGCGGCTGGAGGTGGCACTCCGAGCCCCAGGAAGCTCAGTGTGGCTTCGGCAAGCACGGCTCCCGCCATGCCCACCGCGGCCTGCACCGTAAGCGGTTGCAAGATATTGGGAAGGATATGCCGTGTGATGATGCGCAGGTCGGAGGCGCCCAGCGCACGTGCGGCCTCGACGAACTCGCGTTCGCGCACGGCGAGAACCTGGGCGCGGACCAGGCGTGCGTACCCGACCCAGCCGGAAAGAGAGAGCGCGCAGACGAGATTCAGCAGACCGGGGCCGAGAAAGGCAACAAAGGCGATCGCCAGCAGAATGCCAGGCAGGGCGAGAAAGGCGTTGGTGAGGTACACATTGATGACGGTGTCGGCGACTCCGCCATAGAAGCCGGCAAGACATCCTGCGAGAAGACCGACAGTGAGCGAGATGGAGACGACCGAGACGGAGACGAGCAGCGAGATGCGAGCGCCAAAGAGAATGCGGGAGAGGATGTCTCGGCCGAGTTCGTCTGTTCCAAAGAGATGGGTGGAGCCAGGAAGGAGCATGCGGGCGTTCAGATTGAGACGAGCCGGATCAAAGGGTGCGAGTTCTGGTGCCAGAATAGCGACGAGGAGAAAGAGCGTGAGCAGAAAAATACCCACCGCAGCAAGCGGCTGCCGTTGAGCAAAGCGTAGGTTCCATCTGGAAAGGCGGAAATTTCGTAGGAGTAAGGAGAGAGAGACGGAAGATTTGTGTTCGGGCTGCGGATGGTCATTCATATGTATTCGCGTGTTCAGCTACCGCTAACTTCTTTATCGTATAGCGCTACAAAACGTGGGTGGCTCCTGCCGACGCACCTCAAGATGGGCAGTTTGCTTCCTTGACATTGGCCAGCGGGGTAGGGAAACTGCAGAAGGTACCCATCCCGGTATTTCACTTAACTTACGCAGCACAGGAGCCGTTGTTGATGAGCCTCAAGGGAGAGAAAGCTGTTGTTTGTGGTGCCGGTGGATTCATCGGCGGTCATCTGGTTAAACACCTGATTGAGAGCGGTGTGGAGGTCGTGCGTGCGGTCGATATCAAGCCGATGGACGAGTGGTATCAGGTAACGGAAGGGGTAGAAAGCCTTTCGCTCGACCTGAAGGATAAAGCCTGCTGTCTCAAGGCGGCAGATGGCGTGACTGCCGTGTTCCAATTGGCTGCCGACATGGGAGGCATGGGTTTTATCGAGAATAACAAGGCGCTTTGTATGCTTTCCGTGCTGACGAACACGCACATGTTGATGGCTGCGCGGGACAAAGGTGTTGAGCGCTTTTTCTTCTCGTCTTCGGCCTGTGTCTACAATGCGGACAAGCAGACTAGTCCCGATGTAGTGGCGCTCAAAGAGGCGGATGCATATCCTGCGATGCCGGAAGATGGGTATGGGTGGGAGAAGCTGTTTTCTGAGCGGATGTGTCGTCACTTTCGGGAAGATTATGGCATGCAGACACGTGTGGCTCGCTATCACAATGTGTACGGTCCTTTAGGAACCTGGACTGGTGGGCGGGAGAAGGCTCCTGCGGCGGTTTGCCGAAAGGTGATCCAGGCCAAGATGGATGGTACAAACGAGATCGAGATTTGGGGTGACGGCAAGCAGACTCGCTCGTTCATGTACATCGATGATTGCACCAAAGGATCGCAGCTGATTCTTGAGAGTGAGATTTTGCAGCCGATCAATCTTGGATCGGATGAGTTGGTGACCATCAATCAGCTCGTGGATATTGCTGAGGAGATTGGTGGTGTGCGGTTGAAACGGAACTACAACCTGGGTGCGCCGAAAGGTGTAAATGGACGTAACAGCGATAACACGATGATTCTGGACGATCTCGGTTGGGAACCCTCGATCCGTCTGAAGGATGGACTCGCGCGTACTTATGCTTGGATTTACGACGAAATGCAGGCGGGAAACACAAGGTACTAAATGGCGACTTTGACGTACGTACCTAGCATCCCCTCGGTGAGTGTCCGGAAGATTTTAGGGATTGACTTTTTTTTCGGAACTGCCGAAGAAGCAATCGATCGGATGCGGTCCGGGGGGCTGCTTGTGGTGCCGGCAGCACCGGCTCTTAAAGATCTAGCTAAAAATTCCGAGTATCGCGAATCTTTAATTCATGCAGATCTCGCGATCACGGATTCAAGCTTGATGGTACTGCTTTGGAATATGCTGGCCAGTGACCGCATTACGCGTCTATCTGGTCTGGAATACCTTCGTGCTTTGCTTTGCCGAGAGGATGTACGTACGCCGGGAAATACTCTCTGGGTGATGGCAAACGAGAGGAGTGTCTCCATCAATACTGCCTGGTTACGTGAGCAGGCGATTTGTGTCACTGGGGAGTGCGTTTACATAGCGCCGTTTTATGGTGCTGGAATTGAAGATCCCGAGCTTGCAGATCGGATCAACCGGCTCCGCCCGAAGCACGTGATTATCACTTTAGGCGGCGGTGTTCAGGAGCGGCTGGGATTATGGCTAAAACGCCGATTGGATTACTCGCCCGCGATCCACTGTGTTGGTGCGGCGATTGCATTTATTAGCGGGGACCAGGTCCACATACCTGATTGGGCAGACTACTTTTATCTCGGCTGGCTCTATCGCTGCTTGTCCGATCCAAGAAGGTACGGACCCCGCTATTGGGAGGCGCGAAAGCTCGTGCCGATGATGGTGCGCTATCGAAGCGAACTCCCTCCGTTGGATGCTAAGTCTGACTAAATCGCAACCCTGGCAGCATCTCGGGGTTCGACTGTGGGGGACTGTTATGACTCGACCGAGACGCGCGGACAAGGGATGGATTGTTTTGCTTGGACTTGTATTCGGACACGTCTTTTTCTTGCAGGCGCAAAACGTCTCCGAGCAATATCTTCTTGCGGCGGCAAACCGGGAAAGATTGGCGCGCGGCCTGGATCCTCTCGAGTATGACCTGCACCTAGTGGATGCAGCAGGCAAGCATGCGTTCGAGATGGCGCGTCGCCTTGAAATCTCGCACCAGTTTCCCGGAGAGATTGGCTTGGCGGAGCGCGCTGGACAAGCGGGCGCACATTTTTCTCTTGTCACGGAGAACGTGGCGGAGGCCTCAAACGCCGCGCTGATTCACGATCTCTGGATGAATTCAGCAGGCCATCGAGCCAATCTTCTTGATCCGCATGTGAATGCGGTGGGCATCGCCGTCCTGCAAAGTCATGGGCAACTGTATGCGGTAGAAGATTTTGCTCGAACCGTGGCTGAGACTTCTTTGGGCGAGGAGGAGTCGACCGTGGCGGAGATGCTCTCCAGGCCGGGTTTGCAGGTCTCTGCCGGCAGCACAGATGCTCGCCGGACGTGCGCTTTATCGAGCGGTTTCGCGGGTACGCGCCGCCCCTGGTTCGTGATGAGATACACGTCCGCGGACCTTCACCTCCTTCCGGATGAGCTGACGGCGCGGCTGCAAACGGGTAAGTACCACCAAGCGGAGGTAGGTGCCTGCGTGGCTGAGAAGCAAGGACCCTTTAGCTCGTACACTTTGGCGGTGTTGCTGTACCCATGATTTTTTTATAAATCCAACCAGGGTTGTTTGAGGACTTGGGTCTGGCAAGAGCGGTTGATGTTTTAGTTTGGAGTCATACTTCTAATTAGGGCGCTAATAGGTACCCGCTTTGACCCTGGTTCCCGCTTTTGTTATAGTCAGAAGAGTTGCAGAGCTCGCTTCACAGCCGCGACACCAGTGCATTCCTGAGTAGCTCAATGGCAGAGCATTCGGCTGTTAACCGAAGGGTTGTAGGTTCGAGTCCTACCTCAGGAGCCATCTAATCAACAACCTATGCTGAGTTGGAATCCGATGGCGCACAGTCTGTTTCTGCCGATTTGGATGCGTGGTTATTCATGGGTCAAAAACACTTGCCTCGTAAGGACGTTATCCCATTTGTTAGGGCGTCGTCGCCTCTTGGCCTGTAAACGTTGTCAGGTTTGCTAAAACCACTCGTGTGTTTTTTTGGTGCTACCTCGTTACCAATTTCAGTTGAGTCGGGGACACGATGAGGTTCTCCGCTATTTTTCCGGTATTTGCCGCGATGAGTATTGATGCGGCTTCATTCGCCAAATGCTTTGGTCTCCACGCCTCCCATAGGTTAGAACAGCTGGAATCACTTTGCCGGTTACGTGACTGAGCAGATGTTGGGTCGCCCGACGGCGAGATGGTGAGTAGCGGTACGCGCGATGCGGGGTACGTTTATGTCAACCCGGACGACATGTGGCAAGGGAAACGCGATACCCAGGGGTACTCCCTGGCAATGAACGCTTTCCCTACATGCGCTGCGGGCGAGCGGACGACCGATCGTGTACAGCTTGCTGGATGTGCGGGAGATTGGTTTCGGTTCCGGCGTGAGCATGTGTGATGTCTGGGATGGAAGGATGTTGGGCGCTGGAGCGGGCCGCACGTATGACGATGCCGGGACACAGCGTGAAACTCTGGATCGTCAAGCAGCAAACGACCCTGACTTGGACGCCAGGGTCGTTTACTTTCCTGCGTGTAAAGGCTCTGCGTTTAGCGGGCAGCTCCTAACGGTTTTGCGGTATCCAGTGCTAGGTTGAGCGTGAGCACATTGACGCGCGGCTCGCCCAGAAGACCGAAGTCACGCGGGATGACATGATTTCCGACTAAGGTACGAACCTGGTTTGCGTCCATACCACGCTCCCGAGCGACACGCTCCACCTGGAAGTACGCGGCAGCCGGAGTGATGTCCGGATCAAGTCCCGAACCGGAAGCCGTAACCAAGTCAACCGGTACGTTGCCCTGTTTGCCCTCAGCGGCTACACTCTGGGCGACCCGATCCAATAAGACCTGGCTGGTAGGACCGAGATTCGAGCCACTGGAAGCCTGCGCATCGTAGCCGGTGCCTGCTGCCGATGGGCGGCTGTGGAAGTAGCTTGCCGCAGTGAATGACTGGCCAATCAGCTTTGAGCCCTCGAGCTGCCCGGCTTTGTCATAGATGAGCTGCCCATCTGCCTTGTTGCGGAAGAAGATATGCGCCACGCCGGTGATGAAGAGTGGATAAATGATGCCGAGAAGCAAACCGGTGACCAGGGTATAGAGCAGAGAAGTGACGATATGTTTTTTCATGGGGACCTCCTGGTCAGGCGAGATGAACCGCGGTGATGGCTAGATCAATCAGCTTGATTCCGATGAACGGTACGATGATGCCGCCCAAACCATACACCAACAGGTTCTTCTGCAAGAGTGCTGCCGCTGACATTGGTTTGTACGAGACTCCGCGAAGAGCAAGTGGAATAAGCGCGACGATGATGAGCGCGTTGAAGATGACGGCAGAGAGAATTGCCGACTCAGGCGAGTGCAGCCGCATGATGTTCAACGTGTTCAGCACGGGGAAGACTCCAGCGAACATGGCCGGAATAATCGCGAAGTATTTGGCTACGTCGTTCGAGATGGAGAAGGTGGTGAGAGCTCCACGCGTCATGAGCAGCTGCTTACCGATGGCGACGATCTCGATGAGCTTGGTCGGGTTCGAGTCCAGATCGACCATATTGCCGGCCTCCTTCGCTGCCTGGGTGCCGGAGTTCATGGCGACGCCTACGTCTGCCTGGGCGAGCGCGGGGGCGTCGTTGGTTCCGTCACCGGTCATGGCGACGAGTTTGCCCTCGGCCTGCTCGCGCCGAATGAGGTCCATCTTGTCCTTCGGCTTGGCCTCAGCAAGGAAGTCATCTACGCCGGCTTCGCGGGCGATGGCCGCTGCGGTGAGCGGGTTGTCGCCGGTGATCATAACGGTGCGGATGCCCATGGAGCGAAGCTGCTCAAAGCGCTCCTTCATGCCGCCCTTGACGACGTCTTTGAGATGGATGACGCCGAGTGCCTGACCGTTTTCTGCGACGACGAGCGGTGTGCCGCCGCTTCGCGCGATCGCTTCTACCGAGGTTCGCACCTCTGACGGCAGATCGGATCCCTGTTCCTGCAGATAACGGGCGATAGCGTCAACGGCTCCCTTACGAACGCTGCGGCCATCCATATCCAGACCGGACATACGGGTCGTCGCGCTGAAGGGGACGAACTGCGCATTTAACTGGCCGAGTTCGCGCCCACGGAGTTGGTAGCGCTCTTTGGCGAGGACGACGATTGAGCGTCCTTCAGGAGTTTCGTCCGGCAGCGAAGAGAGCTGAGCGGCATCGGCTAGCTGATCGTTTGAGACGCCCGGCGCGGGAACGAATTCGCTCGCCTGACGGTTGCCGATTGTGATGGTGCCGGTCTTATCAAGCAGCAGGGTGTTTACGTCGCCTGCCGCCTCTACCGCACGGCCGGAGGTGGCGAGGACGTTATGCTGCACCAGGCGATCCATACCGGCGATGCCGATGGCCGAGAGGAGGCCACCGATGGTCGTCGGGATGAGACAGACGAGCAGCGAGATCAGCACGAAGACCGTCTGAGGAGCTCCTGAGTAGATGGCGAAGGGCTGCAGCGTGACCACCGCGAGCAGGAAGATAATCGTCAGCCCGGCAAGTAGGATATTGAGCGCGATCTCGTTCGGCGTCTTCTGCCGTTCGGCTCCCTCGACCAGCGAAATCATGCGATCGAGGAAAGTTTCGCCGGGGTTCGAGGTGATGCGGATGGTGATCTCATCCGACAGCACCCGTGTCCCTCCGGTGACTGCGGAGCGATCGCCGCCTGCCTCGCGGATGACCGGGGCCGATTCACCGGTAATGGCTGACTCGTCCACGCTGGCCACGCCGCCGATGATCTCGCCGTCGCCGGGAATCATCTGGCCTGCGACGACCTTGACGACGTCCTCAGCCCGAAGCTGCGAACTGGGCCGCTCCTCGACGCCGTTCTTGGTGACGACGTAGGCCGTCGTCTCGGACTTGGCTTTGCGCAGCGCATCTGCCTGTGCCTTCCCACGTCCCTCTGCCATGGCTTCCGCGAAGTTCGCAAACAGCACGGTAAACCAAAGCCAGAGGGTGATCTGCAGGTCGAAGCCAAAGTGTCCGCGATGGCGAAGTTGATCGGTGACCAGCAGGACGCTCGTCAACACGCAGCCAACTTCGACGACGAACATAACGGGATTTTTCATCATGGTCGTCGGATTAAGTTTTACGAGCGCATCGACACTGGCGCGCCGCATGATATTTGCGTCAAATAACGACTTACTTTTTTTGTTATCGTATGCCACTGAGCTCTCCTTACTTGAAGCTTTGGCCTGCTGCCATCAGCAGGTGTTCGAGCACAGGACCCAGTGCCAGCACGGGAAAGAACGTCAGAGCGCCGACGATCACGATGACTCCGGTCAGCAGCGTCGTGAAGAGCGGCGTGGTGACTGGGAAGGTTCCCGAGGTAGCCGGCACGGTCTTTTTGCTTGCCAGATTGCCAGCCAGCGCCAGCATGGGAATCAGCATGAGAAAGCGGCCGATAAACATGGAGAGACCAAGAGTCGTGTTGTACCAGTGCGTGTTGGCGTTCAGTCCGGCAAAGGCAGAACCGTTGTTGCCTGTGGTCGAGGCGTAGGCGTAAAGGATCTCCGACAAGCCGTGCGGTCCATGATTGGTCAGGCTCGAGAGCCCGAACGTAGGAGCCAGCACAGTAACGGCGGCGAAGCCCAGAATGACTAACGGAAAGATGAGCAGATACAACATTGCCATCTGAACGTCATAGGCTTCGATCTTCTTGCCCAGATACTCGGGCGTTCGACCGACCATCAGGCCGGCAATGAAGACCGCTAGTACGACGAAGATCAGCATGCCGTACATGCCCGCACCGACACCGCCGAAGATGATTTCGCCTAACAGGATGTTGATTAGGGGCACTAACCCGCCAAGCGGCGTGAAGGAGTCATGCATGCCGTTGACGGCACCGCAGCTGGCATCGGTCGTAACCGTTGCAAACAAGGCGGAGTTGGCAATGCCGAAGCGAACTTCTTTGCCTTCCATGTTGCCGCCGGCCTGGGTTGCGGACACCTGCTGGTCGACGCCGTGCATAAGGGGATTGCCGCGTGCCTCAGCTGAGTAGCAGGTGACTAGTCCAACCGCGAAGAGCACCGACATGGCTGCGAAGACGGCCCAACCATGCTTTGGGCTTCCTACCATCTGACCCAGGGTAACGGTAAGTCCAGCCGGGATGAGAAAGATGGAAAGCATCTGCAGGAAGTTACTGAAGGGTGTGGGATTCTCAAACGGGTGAGCGCTGTTTGCGTTCATAAAACCGCCGCCGTTGGTTCCCAGCATTTTGATGGCTTCCTGCGAGGCGATGGGCCCTTGCGCGATGGTCTGCGTGGTTACATCACTGGTCGTGGTCTTGCCATCGGTGCCGGTTGTAGTTACCTTCTGTGCTTCGACCAGTTTGGCGCTGTCATACGGACGCAGGTTCTGAACGACACCTTGCGAGACGAGCACAATTGCGAAGATCGTCGAGATGGGCAAGAGCACCCACAGGATGCCGCGCGTCATGTCAGCCCAGAAGTTCCCCAGAGTCTTCGTCTCGCGACGAGCGATTCCACGGATGAATGCGATGGCCAAAGCCAGACCCACTGCGGCCGACCAGAAGTTATGCGTCGCCAGACCAAGCATTTGGGTCAGGTAACTCATGGTCGATTCCGGCACGTAGGACTGCCAGTTGGTGTTCGTGGTGAAGGAGAGGGCCGTGTTCCAAGCCAAGTCCGGAGCAACGCCGGCAAGTTTCTGCGGGTTCCACGGCAGGAAGCCCTGCGCGCGTTCGAGGACATACGTTAGCAGGGCGGTGACCGCGCTGAAGACAAGCATGGAGACGAGGTACTCGCTCCAGCGCATCTCCTCTTCAGGCTTGACCCCGGTGATCCGATAGAGCACACGCTCTACCGGCACCAGGATGCGGTCGAGGAAAGTCCCACGCCGCTCGAAGACCTTGGTCATGTATGTGCCCATCGGCCTTGCGAGCACAAGCACTAAGACGAAGAAGAGGACAATCTGAATCCAACCTAGACTTGTCATCAGAATTTCTCCGGACTGAGCAGGGCATAGACCAGATACACCATCAATGCGAGCGAGATAAGAAGCAAGATCACGTTTTCAATCATGACGAGGAACTACTTTCAGCCGGTCGCAGCCCTTGACATACAACTGGGCTACGCCGAAGCAAGCGACGGTGAGAACAACAAAGATTAGATCAGACATGGCAATCCTTTTCTGACTAGAAGTGGTAAGTAAGGTCGCCCGCGACAATAAATTGCGTCTTCTTCGTGCCGAGGTCATAAGCCGCCAAGTCGTAGGAGTGTTCCAGGCGGAGCTCAGGGCGGAAGAGCACTGTCGAACCGATCCAGTGACCATAGCTGATCAGGTGCTCCGAATATTTTGTGGCGTACCCGGTGCGCTGACCTTTAATGTCATCGACAAACTCGTTACGAACCGAGATGTAGTTATGGGTGTTCTTCTCGTATTCCACGTAGTTCACGACAGCAGCCTCAGGCGCAAAACAGGTCTTCTCTCCGAACGAGCAGAAGGCTCCGTTCGCACCGATCTCAGGCTTGATGGGATTGACTATGTTTCCACCAATATTTGGCACCTGCCGCTCATACATGTACCAGGTCTCAGTATCGGTGTGCCAGTGTGCGTTGAACTTGTGGTACCAAGTCTCGTAGTAGCTTTGCACGTTGTTATAGGCATACTTACCGTCATTGAGGGAGTTGGCGCAGGTGTAGAGCGCATCTCCGCCCTTGTGCCAGGTAAAATCCACGCAGGCCGTCGCGGTCGGCTTGACATCTTTGGTCCACGGCGCAACGTCGTTGCCACCGCTGAAGCCAAACTGGGCAAGCCAATGATCCGTGAACTTAATACTGGCAACAATTCCGGTCTGGGTGTAGGGATCGACAGTGTAGAGCAAGGAGTGAGAGTAGGTGTAATTATTCGGGGCAAGCTGCGCTTCGATATCCGGCAGGGAGATGTAACGGCCCATGCGGATGTTCATGCCCTTACCAACGTGCGGGATATAAAGATCGAAGTAAAACATGACCGGGTCGTAGCCGTACTCGTGATTGCGTGCAAGTAACTGCTGCGAAAAGATGCCTTTGGAGGTGGTGTAGCGATAGTCTTGTCCCCAAAGCTGAGCCAGGCGGAAGCCGTAGTCTACGTGATCGGTCTGCACGGTATTCGGCAGCCGCTCGATATAAAGGATCTGCTGGTCAGGGGTGATGCGGTTGGGGTTGTAGTAGTAGGCCGCGGGTGAGTTCGCGCTATCTCCTTTGTTCGATGTGCTGACGTTGAAACCGCCATTGAACCAACCATAAATCTTGATGCGTCCTTTATTTTCGTTGATCGCCTGCATCAGCATGTAGCTGGAGGTGTCGGGCGCCCCGATGACGGGCGTTCCACCGACCGAATAATCGCTTCCAGGAAACGGCGGTGAATCGAGCGGTCCATCATAGCCCCGGCGTACCGGGGAGGGCGAAGGAGTTCCGTTCGGGAACCAATCGTCATGGTAGGCGGCACCGAGCCGATGAAAGAAGTTCCCGCTTACCGGAGTCGGTGTGGAGTCGGGAGTTCTTGATTGCGCTTGCTGTGGGATATACGCCGGGACAGACAAAAACTCGGGCGCATCAACCAAAGCGATATTGACGGACTGAGCGTGAACGGCCTGAAGGGAAGCCAGGGAAACAACGGTAAACAAACTACGGAGCATGAACGTACGCCTCACTGTGCGTATTAGAACGGATAAGATCGTAGGAATTCCGTAGGAAAGGTGTTAAGAAGATGTAAGTGACTCGCTGACGGTACGGAAACGATAGCCCACCCACGGCTCGCTTTCGATGTAACTGTTTCCTTCTGCTTTATCAATTTTCTTGCGTAATTGCGCTATTAAAACGCGCAGGTACTCCGGTTGGTTGCTGCCGGTCGGTCCCCAGATCGAGGTAAGCAGCGTGCGATGCGTCAAAACCCGGCCTGCGTTACGTGCGAACAACAGTAACAGATCAAATTCCTTGGGGGTGAGATGCACCTCTGCTCCGCGGATGAGGACGCGGTGGGCTTCGCTGTCGATCGAGAAATCGCCCTCAACGACTCGGCTAGGCAAGGGAAGGTCTTGCGGCTCGCGTCTGCGCCGCAGCTGTACGCGGACCCGGGCAAGCAGCTCCGGAGTGCTGAAGGGTTTGGTCATGTAGTCGTCCGCGCCGAAGTCGAGCGCCTGCACCTTCGAGGCGTCCTGCTCGCGTACGGAGAGCACAATGATAGGGGTTGCGCCGAGCTTGCGGATCGCCTTGGTCAGTTCCACTCCATCCATGTTCGGCATGGCCAGATCGGTGATGACGAGTTCCGGGGCGAAGTGGGCATAGGTGCGGAGCGCTTCTTCGCCGTCGTGAGCCACGGCCACCTCATAACCCTGGCTTTCGAGCGAGCTGCGCAGGACGCGGGTGATCTGGCGCTCATCGTCGACGAGCAGGATGCGTTGCTGGTCGCGGGGGCCCGGATCACGAGAGCCCGGATCACGAGAGCCTGGATCACGGGAGCCTGGGCGCGGCGGCGGCTGCATCACGGTGTCTCCTTCGTGACGATGTGGAGGTCCACGTGAGGCGCGGCGGAGACGAAGCGGGCGATCTCCCAGAAGTACAGGTAGCGCTTCAGGCCGAGCAAGGCCGAACTGCCGAAGATGGCCTGGGTGATGCGCTGCTCTTTGGCGAACTGGGCCGTTGCAACCGCGACGCTGCTGCCTTTGAGCCGCACGACATGCGCGCCGAGATTTTGGGCAAAGAGCAAATTATCTTCGAGACCGCGCTGCTCATCTTCGTCGAGAATCTTGTCGCTGTCCAGGTGGAGCACGAAGAGCTCCGCATCCATGCCATGGGCCAGACGTGCACCGCGTGCGATGAGATCGCGTCCGGAGGGGTTGGTGCTGACGCAGACGGCAATCTTCTCCGCCACCGTCCAGTGGGCGCCCAGCTGCTTCAGCTTGACGTATTGATCGAGGGTTCGGTCGACGGCGCGCGTGACGCGTTGCAGAGCCATCTCACGCAGCGCGATCAGGTTGCCGCGGCGGAAGAAGTTGGCGAGCGCACGTTCTACCCGCTCGGCGGGATAGATGTCGCCGCGGCGCATGCGTTCGGCGAGCGCTTCAGGCGTCAGATCGCTCATGACGATCTCGTCGGCGCGGTCGAGCACCCAGTCCGGCACGGTCTCCCGCACCGTGATGCCGGTGAGCGATTGGACCTGCGGCGTCAGACTTTCGATGTGCTGCACGTTCAGGGTCGAGACCACATCGATCTTTGCGTCGAGCAGATCGAAGACGTCTTCGTAGCGCTTGATATGCCGGCTACCCTCGATGTTGGTATGCGCGAGTTCATCCACGATGGCCACCTGAGGCTTTCTGGCCAGGATGGCATCGAGATCCATCTCCGCGAAGAGTGTGCCTTTGTAATCGATCTCCTGCGTCGGAACCCGCTCCAGCTTGTCTGCGACTTCGGCTGTTCCTGATCGGCCGTGGGTTTCGACGATACCGATGATCACGTCTTCGCCGCGGTTTTTGCGCCGAATGCCTTCGCTGAGCATGCTGAAGGTTTTGCCTACGCCGGGAGCGTAGCCGAGGAAGATTTTGAAGCGTCCGCGTGCCCGATCGGCGGCGTCTGCCTTCTCCAGCCAATCTTCCGGTCGCTTCTTGGGGGTCGCAGTTTCCTTCATCGTCGTAGAATCTCGCTTGTGCACTCGAAACGTATGATCGCGTTGGCTCGTGGGCTTGGGGCCGCTGCCGCCCTTGCCGGGATTGTAACCTTCTATCGCACGATGTTCCATGCGAACCAGACGACAGTCGCTTTGACTCTGCTGCTGTTCGTGTTGTTTATGGCTGCGCGCTGGGGACTGCGTCATGCGGTGGTTGCATCGTTTGCCGCGGGTGGATGCTACAACTATTTCTTTCTGCCGCCAGTCGGCCACTTTACGATTGCTGATCCGCAGAACGTGGTGGCGCTGTTTACCTTTCTGGCGTCGTCGATCTTTGCCAGCCGTATGTCCAACCGTATTCGGCAGGAGTCGGAAGATGCTCGCGCGCGCCAGGCGGAGCTCGAGATTTTGTATCGGCTGAGCCGGGCGCTGCTGCAGACCGATGAGCTGATCCAGCTGACGAACTCCATTCCGTCGTCGGTTGCGCTGGCGACCGGGGCCAAGGCCGTTTTGTTTTATTTGCTGGATGGGGACCGCGTGTATCGCTCCGGAGCGGACTGGACGGCGCAACTCTCGAGCGAAGAGCTGAAGGAGCTCTCGCACTCGGCCGGGATCATCTCGTCTAACGCCGCGAAGGAGGCGGTGATTCCGCTGCGGATCGGAGTGAAGCCTCGCGGCTTGCTGATTCTTCGGGGCGTTCATCTTTCGCACCAAAGTCTGGACGCGCTGGGAGGACTGGTTTCGATTGCGCTCGACCGCTCGAGTGCCATTGATGAAGTGACCCGGTCTGAAGCGTCGAAGGAGTCCGAGCGTCTGCGCGGATTGATGCTCGACTCGATTACGCATGAGCTGCGGACGCCGTTGACCGCGATCAAGGCGTCGGTGAGTACGTTGCTTACTTCGGCGCTGAGGCCGGAGATCAAGCAGGATCTACTGACGGTGATCGATGAAGAGAGCGATCGGTTGAACCGGCTGGTGGCGCAGGCCGTCGAGATGGCCCAGCTGGATACGCAGGAGGTCCGGATGACTTTTTCTCCGCAGCGTTTATCGACGATTGTGGATGCGTCGCTTGAGGCGAATAAGGTCGCGCTGAGCGTACACCCGGTGCAGGTCAACCTGCCGCAGAATTTCCCGCAGATTGAGGCCGATCCCCTATGGCTTGAGAAGATGCTGGGGCATGTGCTTGAGAATGCAGCGAAGTATTCCGCGCCGGGAGCGCCGATCTTCATCTCGGCTGAGCTGCGTGGCGCGGAGGTCTCGTGCTCGGTTGCCGATCGTGGCGCAGGCATCGATCCGATGGAGCAGTCGCTGATCTTTGACAAGTTTTACCGCGCACGGAATCGTCGGCAGAGCACCTCCGGCACGGGCATGGGCCTGGCAATCTGCCGCGCGATTGCAGAGGCGCATGGAGGGACGATCCAGGTGACGAGCCAGCCGGGCAAGGGCTCCGTTTTTACGTTTACGCTGCCGCGATTCCATGGCGCTCATGCCTGACCGGCTTTACGCGGCCTGGAGGGCGTGGAACTTCTCTTCGCGGTCCCACGTAGAGCTTGATGCGGCTGTTGCGATGCACTTGGCTGCTCTGGAGGATCTGCTATGACATGCCTGCACTGCGGCCACCCCTCTGCTTCTGAGGTCAACTACTGCTCCTTGTGCGGAGTTGCGCTCGAGCGCCCGGCAAACCTGAACGTGAGCCGTCTGATGCGGCCGCGCTCGCCGCGTGCGATTGCCGGGGTCTGCTCCGGGATTGCGCTCTTCTACGGCTGGGACGTTACCGTGGTGCGAATCCTGTTTGCGATCTTCACGTTCCTCACCACGGGAGTCGGTATTCTGGTGTACGTGGCGGCGTGGCTGCTGCTTCCCGAGGCACAGTACGCGCTTGCCCCTGGTAGCCGCACGGGCTCTCCGGTGTAAGGGCCGGTGGCCTGCCAAACGAATTTCCTGAGGAGTTCACCATCGCAGCAACTGCCGTCAACCCGCGCCCTTTTGCTTATCGGAAACGCCTACTGTGTTGCGATCAGTGTTCGCTGTCGGACCTGGCCGAGGAGTACGGGACGCCGTTGTACGTCTACTCGCAGAGGCACATCCTGGGCCGGCTTGCGTTGTTTCAAGAGACGCTCGCAGAGGTGCCGCATACACTTTGCTATGCGGTGAAGGCGAACTCTTCACTCGCGCTGCTGAAGCTGCTGGCGGCGCAGGGTGCGGGCTTTGACATCGTCTCGGGCGGTGAGCTTGCGCGGGTGGTCCGCTCTGCCAAGCGTGCCGTTGCGAAGACCGTCTTTGCGGGAGTTGGTAAGCAGATTGCGGAGATCGACGCTGCCCTCCGTGCCGGCATTTTGCTGTTCAACGTGGAATCCGAAGCCGAGCTTGGTTTGATTGCTGCGCGGGCGGAGTTGCTCCAGCTGCCCGCGCGATTTTCGCTGCGGGTCAATCCGGATGTCTTTGCGGAGACTCACCCTTATATCTCTACCGGACTGAGCGCGCATAAGTTTGGGGTGGCCATTCAATCGGCGCGCGCGATGTATCGCAAGGCGGCGCGCTCAAAGTGGCTGATTCCGGCCGGAGTGAGCGTGCATATCGGGTCGCAGATCCGGGCGGTCGATCCGTTTGGAGCGGCGCTCGACCGGGTGGCCAGCCTGGTGCGGGAACTGCAGGCGGATGGGATGAGCCTCTCGTACATCGATGCAGGGGGTGGCTTGGGGATCGAGTACACGGACGGGCCGTTCGATCCTGCGGCTGCGGTAGCCGCCTATGCGAAACAGGTGATCTCGGCGACGGCGGGCCTCGGACTCCATTTGCTGCTTGAGCCTGGGCGATTTCTCGTGGCGCAGGCTGGCGCGTTGGTGACCACGGTGTTGAATGTCAAGAAAAATGGCGAGAAGACGTTTGTGATTACGGATGCGGGCATGAACGATTTGATCCGCCCGGCGCTCTATCAGGCTCACCACGAGATTTTGCCGGTTCGCCAGGCTGGAGCGGCGCAGAGGCGAGCGGTCGATGTGGTGGGACCGGTCTGCGAGTCTGGGGATTTCTTTGCGCGTGACCGGGAGTTGCCGCCGGTCAAGCCTGGCGATCTGCTGGCGATTCTGGATGCGGGAGCGTATGGCATGAGCCTGAGCTCGAATTACAACACGCGGCCGCGGCCGGCGGAGGTGCTGGTGGACGGCGCTTCGGCGCGGCTGATTCGCCGACGCGAGACGGACCGGGACCTGTTTGGGCCGGAGATTGTCTGATCGGCGCCGCGAGGTTCGGTCGGCACACCGAATCGCTTGTACCTGCTAAAATCCGGAAGTCGCGTGAGCCTTGCCCGCGCCATTTCTCGTCAGAGGTAGAACATGTCCGGCCACAGTAAATGGGCGACCATTAAACATAAGAAGGGTGCCGCCGATGCCAAGCGCGGCAAGGTCTTCACGCGCCTGATCAAGGAAATTACCATCGCCGCCAAGTCCGGTGGAGGCGACCCCGACGGCAATCCGCGGCTGCGCACCGCGATCCTGGCCGCCAAGGCCGAGAACATGCCGGCCGACAACATCAAGCGCGCCGTCCAGCGCGGCACCGGCGAGCTCGAAGGCCTGTCCTACGACGAGATTACGTATGAGGGGTACGGTCCAGGCGGCGTGGCTATCATCGTCGACGTGCTGACGGACAACAAGAATCGCGCTGTGAGCGAGATCCGCCACGCCTTCTCAAAAAACGGCGGCAACCTGGGGGCGGAAGGCGCGGTCTCCTGGATGTTCTCGAAGAAAGGCGTATTTTCGATTGAGAAAGACGCGGCCGACGAGGACAAGTTGATGGAGATCGTGCTCGAGTCCGGAGCCGAGGACCTGAACGACGAGGGTGAATACTGGGAGATCCTGAGCGACCCGAAGGACTTCGAGGCGGTCGGCGATGCTCTCAAAGCCGCCAAGATTAAGACCGAGACGGCCGAGGTGACCAAAATCGCCAGCACCTACACCAGGCTCGAGGGTACGCAGGCCAACGCGATGATGCGTCTGCTCGAGACGATTGAAGACCTGGACGATACGCAGAATGTGTACTCGAACTTCGACTTCGACGAAGCGCAGATGGCTGGCTGACCCGGTGAAGATTTTTTTTGCTGCATTCGCCTTTTTATTGATTGTGGTCAGCGCGTCGGCGCAGCAGGATGCTCTCGGAAACCCGCTGGAGTCGGCCTCTTCGCGGCAGCCGTGGGAGGTCGGAGCAGTGTTCCAGGGTGGCGTCGGAGTCACCGACGGTCGCGACGGGTTCAAGTTTCTCCAGGCCGGCGTCCATGCGGGGCGGGTGTTGACCAACAACTTCGGCGGCGGACTTCTGCGCGGAAACTTTGAGTATGCGGCGGAGCTGTTTCCGTACTGGGAGTCCTTTACGCCCGTCTTTCCACGGGTAAGCTGCACGCAGGTCCCCGGAACCACAATCCTCTCCTGTTCGAAGCCATATAACGTGGGCGGCACCTTCCACGGTGTGACTGTGACGCCGATCATCCTGCGCTGGAACTTTGCGCGGCATGGACGACTCACGCCGTGGGCCCAGGCTGCGGGCGGGCTGCTGTGGACGAACCACAAATATCCTTCCTACGGCAACACCGACACGACGAACTACACGGAGAATGGGCCGAATGGCGAGACCAGCGTGTGGAATTTTACTCCGCAGGGCGGCGTGGGCTTTCATTACTTCCTGAGGCCTGATCGCTCCATCGACTTTAGCGCGAACGGCGAACATATCTCGTCGGCCTCGCTGGGCGACCGGAACCCGGGTGTCAATGCCAGCTTGCAGTTTACGGTCGGCTATAGCTGGTGGAAGTAGAAACGTACGATGGCTTCTGAGCCTATTCTCGAGTGTGTTCCGAACTTTTCGGAGGGGATGAGTTCCGGGATTGTGCGCCAGATTGTGGCCTCGATGCGTGTTGAAGGGGTGCGGCTGCTGGACTACTCGCTGGACGGCGACCACAATCGCTCGGTGGTGACGATCGCCGGCAACCCGGCGGCGGTGGTGGAGGCCGCTACGCTGGCCGCGGGCAAGGCGGCGCAACTGATTGATCTGACGGCGCAGGCGGGAGTGCATCCGCGGATAGGGGCGGCGGACGTGGTGCCGTTTGTGCCGGTGTCTGGGATCTCGCTGGCGGATGCGGCGACGCTGGCGCGTCAGGCGGGGTTGCAGATCTGGCGGCGGTTCGGGGTGCCGGTGTACTTCTACGGCGCGGCGGCGGGAAGGCCGGACCGGGTGCTGCTTGAGGACGTGCGGCGGGGGCAGTTTGAGGGTTTGCGCGAGGCGGTGCTCAAGGATTCTTCGCGGCGGCCGGATGTGGGTGGGCCGGAGCTGCATGCTTCGGCTGGAGCGAGCGCGGTGGGGGCGCGGGAGTTCCTGATCGCGTACAACATTTACCTGGCGCCGTCGGCGGACATCTCGCATGCGCGGGCGATTGCGCGGGATTTGCGCGGGTCTACTGGCGGAATGCAGGGCATCAAGGCGCTGGGCGTGCTGGCCAACGGGCGGCCGCAGGTGACGATGAACGTGACTAATTTTCTGCGGACGCCGATGCCGGAGGTGCACGGGGCGGTGGAGCGATTGGCGCGCGAACATGGCACGGTGATCGCGGACGGGGAGCTGATTGGGCTGATTCCGGAGGCTGCTTACGAGGCGCAAGCGTTGTGGCTGCAGCAGATTCCGGGGTTTGACCCGGAAGAAAAGATCCTGGAGAGGCGGCTTGAGCAGCCGATGGATTGGCCGTCAGCGTATGCGTGAATTAGTTGTCGAGCTGGAGCGTGTGTCGGTGGTGCGCGGCGAGCGGGTGGTGCTTGAGGACGTGGACCTGGCGATCTCGGCAGGGGAGCAGGTGGCTTTGCTGGGGCCGAATGGTTGCGGCAAGTCGACGCTGCTGAAGACGATGACGTGCGAGCTGTATCCGCTGGCGAAGCCGGAGACCAGGGTGCGCCTGTTTGGCCGCGAGCGCTGGGATTTGACCGAGTTGAGGAAGCGGCTGGGCGTGGTCCAGAACGAGATTCCGGGCAAACCGCTGCTGAAGAGTACGGGGCGCGAGGCGATCCTGACGGGCTTTTTTTCGAGCTCGACGCTGTGGCCGAACCTGGAGATCAGCTCCGAGATGCGGGATCGCGCGGAGGCGATGCTGACGGTGGTTGGCGGCGAGGCGCTGGCGGAGAAGCTATTTGGCGAGATGTCGGCTGGGCAGCAGCGGCGGATCCTGATTGGGCGGGCGCTGGTGGCTTCTTCGGGGTGTCTGCTGCTCGATGAGCCGTCGAACGCGCTCGACCTGCAGGCGCAGCGCACGCTGCGGGAGCTGATGATGCAGCTGGCCGAAGCGGGGACGACGATGCTGCTGATCACGCACCAGGTGGCGGACATTATTCCGGCGATGGACCGCGTGTTGCTGATGCAGCAGGGGCGGATCGTTGCGGATGGGAGCCGTGCAGAGCTGCTGACCGCGGAGAGACTTGGTATGTTGTTTGAGACGCGGGTGCACCTTGCCGAACGGGAGCGCTTCTACCACGCATGGTGAGGCTTATCGCTGGGCCGGTGGAGGGATGACGGAGGTCTGGAGCTTAACGAGCTCGGGCTCGGGGAACCTGGTCGGGCCGAGCACGGCGATGCGGGGCAGCGGGCCGCGGACCATGGCGACCTCGTCGCAGGCATAGAGGCGAGGACAGGTCTGGCAGTCTTTATAGATCTTGTCGGGCAGCGCGGTGCGGTCGGAGACGCGGAAGCCGAAGTGGAAGAAGAAGTCGGGGATGCGGGTGAAGAGGCAGACGCTGGCGACGCCCTGGTAGTCGGCCTCTGTGAGCAGCGCGCGAAGGAGCTTGCCGCCGGCACCCTGGCCCTTGGCTTCGGGCTTGACGACGATGGAGCGGACCTCGGCGAGGTGGGGACCGTAGAGGTGGAGGGCGCCGCAACCGAGAAAGATGCCGGCCTCGGATTCGGCGATGAGGAAGTCGCGGACGTTCTCGCAGATCTCGGCGTAGTTGCGGCGGAGCAGCGTGCCGTCGCCGGAGAGAGAGTTGACGAGCTCGAAGAGATGGACGGCGTCCTGGAGTTTTGCCTGGCGGACGTTTGCGCCGCCGACGCGGGGCCTGGACGAGGAGGTCGAGGTGGAGTCACTGATCTCTGGAACTACGCTGAACGTACTGGCCAAGACGATCTCCCTTCAGCTATTAAACGCCACTCTGGCGCGTGCCGCTACTAAAGCTTCTGCCACTCTTGTGCGGGCGGTGCCGCCGACGACATCATGGCAGTCGAGGGTGGCTTCGAGGGTGATGGCGGCGTAGAAGTCTTCCGCGAAATCGGGGCTGAGCTGCTGGAGTTCGGAGAGGGTGAGGCTGGCAAGTTCGCGGCTGGTTTCGAGGCCGAGGCGGACGGCGTGGCCGATGATCTCGTGGGCCTTGCGGAAGGGGACGCCCTTGTTCGAGAGATAGGTGGCGGCGGCCATGGCGTTGAGATAGCCGGTCTCGGCGGCGGACTTCTGGATGGCGGTGCGGAAGCGGAGAGCGCGGGTGAAGTCTGGCAAGAGGGCAAGCATGCCGGTGGTTGTGTCAGCGGCGTCGAAGACAGGCTCCTGGCCTTCCTGGAGGTCCTTGTTGTAGGCCAGGGGCAGGCCCTTGATAAGGACGGCGAGGGTGGTTTGCGTGCCGACGAGGCGGGCCGATTTGCCGCGGATGAGCTCGGTGAGGTCGGGGTTTTTCTTCTGCGGCATGGCACTCGAGCCGGTCGAGAAGGCTTCGGGGAGATCGAGGAAGCCGAACTCGGCGGTGGCGTGGAGGGTGAGCTCTTCGGCAAAGCGCGAGATGTGCAGGCCGAGGGTGGAGCAGGCCTGGGTGAAGTCGAGCATGAAGTCGCGGTCGCTGGAGGCGTCGATCGAGTTGGGGGTGGGCGCGGTGAAGCCGAGGGCATGGGCGGCGATCGAGCGGTCGAGGGCGAGGGTGGCTCCGGCGATGGCTCCGGAGCCGAGCGGGCAGAAGTTCATGCGGGCGCGGGCGTTGGTGAAGCGGGATAGGTCGCGGTCGAGCATGCTGACATAGGCGAGCAGCCAATGGGCGATCAAGACGGGCTCGGCGCGCTGGAGATGGGTGTAGCTGGGCATGACGGACTCGCCGGATTGCTCGGCCAGGGCTATCAAGGAAAGTGACCAGCTCTTCAGGCCTTCGCAGATTGAGTCGATAGCGTCGCGCACGAAGAGGCGCATGTCGGTGGCGATCTGCTCGTTGCGGCTGCGGCCGGTGTGGAGCTTGAGGGCGAGAGGGCCAAGGAGCTTGGTGAGCTGGAGCTCGACGAAGTGGTGGATGTCTTCGGCGTGAGGGTTGAGGGCGACCATGGCGTCGGACGCGCTGATTTTGAAGCCGGTGCCGGGCATGTGCTGCCGGTAGGCTTCGGCGAGGAGGTCGGCGTTGGTGAGCTGGGCTCCCTCGCGGAGAGAGAGAGGGACGACGCCGTCGAGGCCTTCGAGCATGCGGTCGAGCTCGGCTGGCGTGAGAATGTTGGCGGCGGCGATGGCCTGAGCGTGGGCTTTCGAGGCGGCGATCTCGTGGGTGAGGAGCCGGACGTCGAAGGGGAAGGACCGCTGCCAGGACTCGAAGGCTGGGTTGAGGGGCTCGCGGAAGCGGCCGGACCACATTTTTGTGGGTTGGGTGCTGGTCATGGCGGAATCAGTCCTGGTGTTCAGGGGTATGTAGAGGAGGTCGAGGGGTTGCGGGTTGTCCGCGGAGGGGCATGAGGACTTCGTAGAGCTCGTGGTCCTTGTAATCGGCGGTGATGCTAGTGCGCAAGATGAGGATGGCGCCGTCGGCCTGGAGCTTTGGCAGGATCCAGTCCTCGGCATAGCCCAGGGTGCCGAGCACGTAGAAGTGGGGGTGGTGTGCGACGAAGTCGGGGTAGTCGTCGACCTCGCCACGGAAGTGCATAATTGCCTTTTCGGTTGGCATGCCTTCAAAAATGGTGGCGTGGGCGTACTGGGCGGCGAAGGGGCCTCCGGTGAGATAGAAGGTGCGGGCGAGCAGCTGGAGCGGCTCGCGGAAGTTCATCTCGATGAAGGTGAGTCCGGAGGCGTCGACGATGGGGAGGGATGGGTCGGTGAGGGCAGCCAGGTTGGAGAGGTGGCGGGTCGCTTCTGTGTGGCGGAGGATGTCGCCCTGGACGAGCGAGTGGAGGGCAGCGGCGGAGTGCCTACCGAGGAGTAGGACGAGGACCGCGGCGAAGAGGGCGAAGGCGGGGCGATCGCCGCTGACGAGGTAGAAGGAGACGGGCAGGAGGATGGAGAAGCCGATGCTTGCCAGAAGGCCGTAGCGGTTGAAGAAGGAGGCATGCTGAAGGCGGAGGCGGAGCATGAGCGCAAGGGGCAGCGTGACGAGGAAGAGGGTGACGACCCACTCGGGGAGGGTAAGCAGGGCGCGGGGAG
>CAXUNR010000033.1:0-42224 GCA_964252655.1 uncultured Acidobacteriaceae bacterium | reverse complement strand
GTAGCGAATTGAGCGCAAATACGGGGATTCTAGCTTCGCCAGAATGACGACGGACGGGGTGGGCCGGGACGGGATGGGGCGGTGCGGGCGTGTCGGGTTAAGAGGGTAGGGTCGCTTGCGTGTTGGGCTTGAGCGTACGGAGGAGGGGGCCGATGCTGAGGCCCTGGGCGAGGATGGAGAAGATGACGACGACGAAGGTGACGACGAGCAGAAGGTTGCGCTCGGGGATGACGCCGGGGAGGGCGAGGGCAAGGGCGACGGCCAGGCCTCCGCGGAGGCCGCCCCAGGTGAGTACGAGGAGGGTGCTCGAGGCGTGTCTGGAGCGCTGTTTGGGGAAGGCGGCGAGCGCGCCTACGACCAGGCCAACGCTGGCGAAACGCGCGGCAAGGACGAGCGGAATGGCGAGCAGGCCGGCGAGCAGAAAGCTCGGGGTGAAGGGCAGGATGAGGAGCTGAAGGCCGAGCAGAAGGAAGAGGACGACGTTCATGAAGTTGTCGATGAGCTCCCAAAAACGCTCGATGTGTTCGCGGCTTTCGTCGGAGGTGGCGAAGGTGAGGGCGCGGCCACTGACGAGGAGGCCAGCGGTGACGACTTCGAGCGGGGCGGAGAGGTGGAGGGCGTCGGCGAGGGCGTAGCCGCCCATGGCGAGGGCGAGGGTGAGCATGACCTCGACGGGGTAGCTGTTGACGGGGCGGAGGAGGCGGTAGGTGAGATAGCCGAGGGCTGCGCCGAGGGCGATGCCGCCTCCGGCCTCCAGCAGGAGGAGCCAGCCGAAGACGTGAGCGGAGGGGAGTGCTCCGCCGGCGGAGGCTCCGAGGAGGGCAAGGAAGAGGACGGCGCCGACGCCGTCGTTGAAGAGAGACTCGCCGGCGAGCTGGGCTTCGAGGGCGGCGGGAGCGTGGGCACGGCGGAGCATGTCCAGGACGGCGATGGGGTCCGTGGGGGAGATGAGCGCGCCGAACAGCAGGGCACCGATGGCGGAGAGCTGAATGCCGAGCAGGCGGAGGGCGAAGTGCAGAAGCAGCGCGACGAAGACGGTGGAGAGCGCGGTGGAGAGGACGGAGAGGGCGAGGACGGGGATTTTCTGTTGGGCGAGCTGGGGGAGATCGAGCTGGAGCGCTCCGGCGAAGAGCAGGAAGGCGAGCATGCCGTGAAGGACGATTTTGTTGAAGTCAAGCGAGGCGACGAGGTGCTCGGAGGCGGCGTGGAGCTCCGGGAAGACGTGGCCGGCGGCGATGAGCAGGACAGCCGCGGCGAGCGAGAGGATGATGGTGCCGATGGTGCTGGGCAGGCGCAGAAGGCGGTAGCTGAGATAGCTGAAGAGGGCTCCGGCCGTGACGATAAGGCTCAGCAGCGCGAAGGTGGAAGGCATGATGTTTATGAGATGACGGCGGGGAGGGGTTGCACTCTGGGCAGAGTACGATTCGTGAGACTCGCGTAGAGAGCGAGGTATTCGGCGATCATGCGCGTGGCGGAGAAGCGGGTGCGGGCAGAGGCTCGGCAGGCTTCGGGGTCCAGGGTGGAGGTGCGAAGGATGGCGGCGGCCATGCTTTCGGTGTCGTGGACGAGGAAGCCGGTGCGGCCGTCTTCGAGGATCTCGGGGATGGCTCCGGAGGGGAAGGCGACGACGGGGGTCCGGGCAGCGAGAGCTTCCATGGCGACGAGCGAACTGGTTTCGGGTGCGAGGGTGGGGAGGAGCAGGCAGCGGGCGGAGGCGAGCAGACGCTGCTTGGCGAGACCGCCGACGGGGCCGAGCCAGCGACAGGCGGGACCTAAGCTGCTGGCATCAGGGTCTAAGCCGCTGGCGCTGAGGCCGAGGCGGGGGCGGATCTCTGCTTCGAAGTAGCGGAGGTGGTCTGGGTAGGGGAAGACCTGGCCGGCGAGCAGGACGGGGACTTTGGCGAGGCGGGCGGCGTCCAGGGCGACGTGGAGGTTTTTTTCCGGGCAGATGCGGGAGAGCAGCAGGGCGAAGCTTCGCTTGCGGGTGGGTGTGGCAGGCGGCAGAGGGACGCCATTGGCGATCACGGGAAGGCGGTTCCGGACGGCTTCCGGGCAGGCCTGGCGTTGGGATTCCGAGACGCATTGCAGATGAATGTGCGGAGGCATGGACCAGATGGAGTCCGGGTACCAGGAGGGCGGAAGGTGCAGCGTGACGAGGACGGGGAGGTGGGCGGGAAGGCGATAACGGTGGAAGTCGATGCCGTGCATGTGGACGAGGTCGACGGGAAAGCGATCGAGGGCGCGGTCGATGTTGGCCTGGTGGGCGGCGTGTCCTTGTGCGCGGGCGGTGGCGTTCAGGGTGCCTGCGGGGGTTGGGCTGGCGAGGAGCGTGCCGGCGACGTGAGAGCCGGCCTGGGCGACGACGACCGATCGCAGGCCCTCCGCTGCGAGGCCGGCTTCTACGGTAGCGAGGATCTGTTCGGCTCCGCCCACGGAGGTGGGTACGACCGGAGCGAAGGGGTAGGCGATGCTCAGGATGGTGAGCGGGGCTGGCATGGGGGTTGGATGTTCGGGTTTGGGGGCGAGTGGGAACTCAGGTCTCAAAAGCGAGACCTGGGGCACCCGGAGAGTCAGGGGTGTCAGAAGAGCGTGGGGTAGGTCGGCTTGCTGCAGGTAGGCCAAACAGAAGTTTTCGCGCAAAGTGGCTGAATCCGGCAAACGCGAGAGCTGCGCGCAAAGCGGGAGTGCGCCAGCGGACCGAAAGAAAGAATACGGCAATTCCGGATTCTGCTGGAATGACGATCTAATTGTTATGGGCGTGACGCTTTTGCGAGCAGGTCCTCGAGCTTCAGATAGACGCCGTTGGTCCAGCCGAAACCGACTACGTTGCTTTTGTATCCGGCGGCGACCTTTACGTTGGCTGAGCCGCTGACGACGTTGTACTTTTCCCGCATGGTGCCGTCGCGCCCGAAGTTTTCAAGCACTGTGGCGTTGAATTTGGTTGCGATGCGTTCGGCATCCTGGTGGAAACCGTTTGCCTCAAGGGCCGAGACCGCGAGCCAGGTGACTGGAGCCCAGCCGAAGGGCGCGTCCCACTGCACACCGGAGGCATTGTCGCTCATGGCGAGGCCACCGGCTTGCTCGAAGAGGTTGAGACGAGCGTGCACCGCGGCTGCCTGCGATGCGCTTGCAGCGCCTGCCCACAATGGATAGAAGGTGGTTAGGTAATGGTAGCTTGACTGCTTGCCGGTGACGAAGTCGTAGTCAAAGTAGAGTCCGGCGGAGGCGTTCCAGAGATATGTGGTTATAGCCTGCTTGCGGGCGGTGGCGCGCCTGGTCCACTCAGTAGCTTCGCTGCTGCGGCCAAGTTGTGTGGCGAAGTGTGCCATGTCCTGCTCGTAGCGGAAGAGCAGACTGTTGAGGCAGACGGGGGCGAAATTGGCGGTGGAACCGGAGAACGGGCCGAAGCGAAAAGTCGAATCGAAGCCGGACTCTCGCATGGCGCGATCGCCGCGGTAGAAGGCGGCAGATAAACGGTGTCCCTCGACGACGGCCTGCGCGCAGACATGTGAGACGGCGAGATCGCAACTGGTCTTGGCGAGGATCGCAGCCTGCGCAGGGGTGGGCTTTGCGGAGCCTTCGACCAGATACTCCGGGTGTTGATCGGGGTGTTCGAGCAGCCAGCGAATGACGTCTGGATAGTAAGTGGAATCGTCTGCCATCTCCGGCACCGGCCCCTCGCCGAGATCATGGTAACGCGCCAGTCCGGTGTCGCCGGCGCGATGCTCAGGCGCGATCCAAAGGGCGTAGTCGCGTTGCGCGTAGGCGTAGGCGCGCTCGAGCCAGGCACGATCCGGCTGCGTTGCTGGCGTGGGATGCTCGTATATTTCGCGGATCATGGAGGTGAGCAACGGCGGCTGCGAGCGCGTGAAGAAGTAGGTGCGATTGGCGTTGAGGATGGAACCGTAGTGTTCGATTTCGAAGAAGAAATTTTCAACCATGCCGCGAGCGAGATCCAGATGGCCGTCATGGATGAGGCCGAGCAGGATAAAGTAGCTGTCCCAGCCGTACATCTCGTTGAAGCGGCCGCCGGGAACGACGTAGCGATTGGGTAGATAGAGCAGGCCTTCAACGGGCAGGTCCGCTGCGGTGACGTCGCCGGGGGCGTGGATGACGCGGGGCAGATGGCGCACATCGACGTGGCAAGCGTCGTGCAGGGCGGCGACGGCGGCGGGAGCTTGCACGTCGGCGGGCAGGTAGAGCACCGGCGTGGTCTGGACTTTAGAATCGACGAGCGAACTACAGTCTGACATGGAGCGCGAGAGCGTGGTCCAGCCGTTCGCGATATAGGCCTGGATACTCGTGGGCTGGCTGTTGGGTGTCTGCGCTGCTGCAGAGACGGCCTGCAGGAGAGCCCATACTGCGCACTTGGCGACGATCGAAAGATGCATAGAGTCTAAGGGTAAACGCTGCCCGGGAGGGTGTGGTTACGCACGCGCCGCTGATGAGAAACGTTTCTTATTAAATGCTTGCTATCCAGCTTGCGTAGGGGGCAAGGTTACGTTTTTGAGCGTGCCGATGGACATTGAGGAGGGATCGTCGGCTGCGAGCGTTTTGATGCTGGTGGCAGTTAATCCTGCGGCGCTCAGGTCAAGGGAGATGGTCTTTGGCTCCGCAGTAAACTTGATTGCGGTGACGACGGCGGGACCCGTGGCGGTTGAGCGCACGTACGAGAGGACGTCGGGATTGCTGGTGGCTGCACTTCGGTTTAGGAACAGAGACGAGAGTTTGCCTTGATTGAAGTGCGCTAGCCTACGGGATCGGGAGGGATTTGTGGTCGGCAAGGCAAGGGCAGCAAGCTGCCATAACCTCCCGCCAAGGTTAGCCTGGATCAGGCTTGTTTTAACTCAGGTTCGGGGGGCTCCTGGGCAGGTTTCGGAACGATGATGAAGGTACGCTTAGCTCTCAGAAATGCAACGAGGTCGTCGACTTCCGTGTCGCTGAGCTGATCGGCGTAGGCCGGCATGCCTCTGCCACCATCATGGATCTGCTGAGCGATGGCGGTGCCGCTTAGTTGTTTGCGCACCAATTGAAGGTCCGGGCCGCGCCCTCCGCCTACACCGTTTTCTCCGTGGCAGTGCGCACAGCCATGTGTGCGAAAGATCTCAGCCCCGCGATCAGACGGCTTTGAGGCTGCCGCAACGACGGGTAAGTTGGACGTGACACCCAGCGTAAGAACGGCAGCCGCCGCACTGAGAGATAGCAGAAAGAAGTGCACACCTTGATTCTACTTTGCGCGTATAGAGGCCCGTAGACGCTGCGGCTGGACCTGTTTCGACCGGGTCCGGGCGCGAGTTCGAAGCAAGAAGCGTGGAGCAAGACTAGACGCAAAAAAGCTCCGCTGTGCTGCAATCAGCGGAGCTCGCGTGCTATTCCGATATGTACTGAAGACTAGACGGCTTCTTCTTCTTCGTCCTCGTCATCCTCATCGTCGTCGTCGTCATCGTCTTCCACGTCATCGTCTTCGAGATCATCGTCATCCTCATCGTCGTCTTCGTCGAGGTCGTCGTCATCCTCTAGATCGTCATCCTCGTCTTCGAGGTCGTCGTCTTCTTCATCCTCATCATCTTCTTCATCAAGGTCGTCCGCCGGGGCGACCTCGAGGTTCTCGCTGGTGGCGAACTCGGTGGGATTGGAGGAGGCACCGGAGGTGAAGCCTGCGGTGGCGTCGGGTCCAACCTTGCGGAAATCGTCTTGAAACTCGGCGTCGTTGGTCAAAGCCATGAATCGTCTCCTGTGAGTCGTTCTGTTTAGGATGCGTGTTTAGCGTCAAGGTTAGCTGGAAAATGCTTGCCGTGCGAATTCCCGCGAAGGCGCGTGTGATGAATGAAAAGTGGAGGAGGGGATGGTGCGCCCGAGAAGATTCGAACTTCTGACCTACAGCTTCGGAGGCTGCCGCTCTATCCAGCTGAGCTACGGGCGCGCAGCTTTATCGTAGCATTCGCGCTTATGGAAGTCAGCCTCCGGCGGGTTGACAAGGATGCTCTGTCGGTCCAGCATCGAAGCTAGTCCCATCGAGTTTTCATTTTATGCTTCAGGAGAGGACGCTTGATGTTCCTTCGCACCTTATCTTTCGTTGCCTGTAGTGCTGTGCTGGCCTCGGTTTCGGTCGTTCCCGCGGCCTTGGCGCAGATGGACGGCATGGCAATGCCCGCAAGCGGCAAGACCCTGCCCAGCCCTCCGGCGACGGCGACGGTCTCGCTCAACGGCCAGAACCTGACCTTGAAGTACAACGCGCCGAGCCTGCGCGGACGCCATGTGGGCGGCCCGGAGATTGTGCCCTACAACCAGATCTGGCGCACCGGCGCAAACCCTGCCACGACCCTGATTACACCGATTCCGCTGCACATCGGAAACGTGCTGGTGCCGGCTGGAACCTATACGATTTACACGCTGCCGACAGCCTCGAAGTGGATGCTGATCATCAATAAGCAGACCGGTCAGTGGGGGACCGAATATCACCCGGAGCAGGATCTCGGTCGCGTGGAGATGAAGGCGCATACGCTGGCCAGCCCGCAGGAGGTGATGAGTCTCTCCTTCGACGACCTCAAGAAAGACTCGGCGGAACTGCATATTCGTTGGGACACGTTGGATGAGTCGGTAAAGGTGTCTACGCCGTAGGAGAAAGTAAGCCTAGAGTAAACAGGGAATTGCAGAGGTGTCACAAAGCTAGCTCTCTCCGTGTCTTCTCTGCAAATTCTTTTCTGTCTAACCGAAAATATTGTCATCAGCTACCACTCCTTCGCAGGCGTCCCCGCCTCCAACCCCGCTTCTGCCCGCCCTCGCCAGCGTAACACCGGCTTGCGCGCGGCCGTCGTCTCATCCAGGCGCTGCAACCGGGTCGTGTGCGGAGCGGTGCGGACCAGATCCGGATTTTCCTCCGCCTCGCGCGCAATCTGCTTGAGCGCGTCGATCAGCAAATCGAGCTCCTCGCGGCTTTCACTTTCGGTCGGCTCGATCATCATGGCGCCGCTCACCACCAGCGGAAAGCTGACGGTGTAAGCATGGAAGCCGTAGTCGATGAGCCGTTTGCCCATGTCGCCGGTCTTCACGCCTTGCTTCGCCTGCAGCCTGTCGGAGAACACGACCTCGTGCAGGCTTGGGCGTTTGAATGGAAGCTCAAAGGTATTTTGCAGCTTCGCCCGGAGATAGTTTGCGTTCAACACTGCATCTTCGGTGGTCTGTCGCAATCCGTCCGGGCCGTTCGCCAGGATGTACGCGAGCGCCCGCACAAACATGCCGAAATTACCGTAGAACATGCGCACACGGCCTACGGACTGCGGTCGATCGAAGCTAAGTGCCAGCGAGCCGTCATCCTGCGTGACCACCACCGGCTTGGGGAGAAAGGGCTCCAGGATGGCCTTGCACGCGACCGGCCCTGAACCTGGACCACCGCCTCCATGCGGCGTGGAAAAGGTTTTATGCAGATTTAAATGCATGACGTCGACGCCGAAGTCTCCGGGCCGCGTCTTGCCCACCAGCGCGTTCATGTTGGCGCCATCCATGTAGAGCAGCGCGCCCTTGGCGTGCAGAATGTCGGCGATTTTGTGGATGTCGGACTCGAAGACGCCAATGGTCGAAGGGTTGGTCAGCATCAGCGCGGCGGTATCTTCATCGACCATGCGCTCGAGCTCGGCGAGATCCACCATGCCCTGTGCGTTCGACTTTAGATTTGCGACTTCATAGCCGACGACCGCGGCGGTCGCGGGGTTGGTACCGTGCGCGGAGTCCGGCACAATAATTTTTCTTCTCGCGTTTCCGCGCGATTCGTGGAAAGCCCTGACCATCAGGATGCCGGTGAACTCGCCATGGGCGCCGGCGGCTGGCTGCAGTGTAATCGCGTCCATGCCGGTGATTTCGATCAGCGCGTCTTCAAGTGTCTTCATGATCTGAAGGCAGCCCTGGGCCAGCGCCTGCGGCTGATATGGATGCGCTTCGGCGATTCCTTCCAGACGCGCGACCGCCTCATTGACGCGGCCGTTATATTTCATTGTGCAACTGCCCAGGGGATACATGCCGAGGTCGATGGCGTAGTTCCAGGTAGAGAGCCGGGTGAAGTGGCGGATGATCTCGATCTCGCTCAACTCGGGCATTACGCCCAGGTCGGTGCGCAGCGCAGGCCCCAGCAGCTTCTTCGCGTCAATCGCGGGCACATCGAGCTCCGCCAGTCGATACGCCTTCTTGCCCGGCGAACTCTTTTCGAAGATGAGTCCCTCGTTTTGATTGACGTGCGTCGAAACCTTCTTCGGCGTGCCTACAAACTTCGTGGTCGCTTCGACTTCCGGAACTGCCGTCAACGTAGCCATTCCAACACCTCAATTTCGATGAAACGTTAGTTTGCAATTTCCTCGACGGACTGATCCATCGATCCTTCCACCTTGACCGCGCCCAGGATCAATCCGCTCAATAACGTCGCTCGGCCCAGCATTGCGGGGGTTGATTTTGCCTTCATCACCCAGACCATGCCCGGGATCAAGAGCGCGGCGATCATCGCCACCATTCCGAGCTTCTCGAATTCCGTATTCAATCCTTTTGCCATGACTAAAACTCCTCTGCATCCTGCATTCTTCCGGTTGCGGAGTAACTTCCGCTCACCGGTACATCAATATCTTCTTCCCGCAAACTAAGCCCAAAAACGGCTGCATTCGCCAGCTCGATGGTGAGTGCGCTGCCCTCTTCAAGCGACGCCTCAGTGACCTCTTCGCCGATCTGCGCGCAGAGCGCATTACGATATTCCGGTTCTCCGTAAGCGACTGAGAACTCAGGTAGCAGCAGGTGCGGCCAAGCATACAGGGTAACTTTGGCGTCTCCGAAGCAGAGCTCAAGGTAGTCCTCGATGAAGCAAACAGATTTTACTTCTTCTCCAATCAACCCCGTTATATCCATGCGTCAGTGTGCCCCTCTGCGCCCTTCCTGGGTCTCTCTTCACGTCCTCTGCGCTCTGCTTCTTGTCCCCTCACCGAGCCACCAACTCCGCCTGGCCAAGCTCCGCGAGCACCGCGGCGGCTGCATCCATGTCCCTGCGCTTAGTCACCTCGGTTGCGCACCATAAACTTGCTCCCGGCCCAAGTTCTGGATACCACTCATGCAATGCCAGGCCGCCGATGATCTTCTTCTCGAGTAGCTGCTGATTCATCTCTGCAGCACCCTCGGGCGCATCGAGGACAAACTCATGAAAGCGCGGCGCGCCATTGAAGAGGATCTTTCCGTTTCCTGCCAGGACCGACCGCAGGTAGTCCGCCTTGGCCAGGTTGTGCTCCGCTAATTCACGCAAGCCCTGCTTGCCGTAGACGGTGAGGAAGATGGTCGTCATCAGCGCTACCAGGGCCTGGTTGGTGCAGATGTTGCTGGTGGCCTTCTCTCGGCGGATGTGCTGCTCGCGCGTTGAGAGCGTAAGCACGAAGCCGCGCTTACCGTTGACGTCTTTGGTCTCGCCGATCAGCCGTCCCGGCATTTGCCTTAGGAACTTTTCCTTGCAGGCGAGGACGCCGCAGTACGGGCCGCCGAAGCTGAGCGCCACGCCAAAGCTTTGCGCCTCAAGCGACACGATGTCTGCCTCTTTCGGAGGCGTCACGATGCCGAGCGAGATCGCCTCCGCGATGGATACGACGAGCAGGGCACCCTTCGCGTGTGCGAGCTCTGCCACGGCGGCGACATCCTCGATGGTGCCGAAGAAGTTTGGCGACTGGATAAGCACACACGCCGTATCGTTTGTGATTGCGGCTGCAAGCGCGGCCATGTCGACGCGCCCGTTTGAGGCGTACGACACTTCGCTCAGCGGGATCTCCTGATGCGTAGCGTAGGTGCGGATGACTTCGCGATACTCCGGGTGTACGGTGCGCGCGATCACGGCGGCGTTGCGCCCTGTGACGCGCACGGCCATCATGATGGCCTCGGCTGCTCCGGTTGAGCCCTCATACATGCTCGCATTGGCAATCTCCATGCCGGTGAGCTCGCAGATCATAGTTTGGAACTCGAACATGGCCTGGAGCGTGCCTTGCGCGATCTCCGGCTGGTAGGGCGTGTAGCTGGTGAGGAACTCGCCGCGCTGAACGAGCGAATCGATGATGACCGGCTTGTAGTGCTTGTAGACGCCCGCGCCGAGAAAGCTGGCGTAACCGTTGGCGTTAGCGTCTGCGTAGCTGCGGAAGCGCTCGATGATCTCGGACTCGCCATGCTGCCGCGGTACGTCAAGGTCACGAGACAGGCGGTACTCGGCCGGGATCGAGGTGAATAAGTCATCGATGGTCGCGACGCCGATCTCGGCTAACATTTCCTGGCGGTCAGATGGGCTTTTGGGTAGATAGCGCATAGGTGTGATTCTTTCTTGGGTGGTCTTCGACGAGCAGGAGTCGTTCGCTGTCGCTCCTTCGAAAAAACAAATACGGGGATGCTGGCTTTGCCAGAATGACGGCTTGACTAATTGCTTAGTGTCCTGTTTCTTCACTCACGAATTGCTCATAGGCGGACACGTCGAGCAACGATGCCAGGGACGTTAGCTCCCCCGCGTTTGTAACCTCGAACTTATATATCCAGGTTAGATTGGCATCTGCATTAATCGTCTCCGGTGCGTTGTTGAGTGCTTCGTTGATCTCAGTCACTGTGCCGGAGACTGGAGCGTACAGGTCGCTTACCGCCTTGACACTTTCAACCGATCCGAAGTTTTTTCCGGCCTGTACTGTATCGCCGACTTTGGGTAATTCAACGAAGACGATGTCGCCGAGCGAGCTTTGCGCGTAGTCCGTGATGCCGACTGAGCCGGCAGAACCTTCGACGCACACCCACTCATGCGTCTTTGTGTATTTATATGCAGCCGAATAGGCCATCCTTTTCTCCTTCCAATCTATACCGCAAGACGTATCTCTTATCTAAAAGACTGAGGTCTTCTTTAGCTTCTTATAAAACGGAGTAGCTACTACCCTGGCTTTTACCAGGACACCCCGTATCTCCACGGCTAACTCCGTGTCGATCGCGCTGTAATTTACCGGCACGTAGGCCAAGGCAATATTCCTTTTCACAAACGGTGCGGGTGAGCCGCTGGTGATGATGCCGATGCGTTCGCCTGCAGGCGAACAGACCGCGTAGCCATCGCGCCCGATGCCGCGGTCTACCATCTCCAGGCCTACGAGTTTGCGCTTCGGGCCGCCCTCGGCCTCAATTACTCTGAGCGCCGCTGCGCCTACGAAATCCGTGCCTTTCCCTAGCTGGCAGTACCGTCCGAGGCCTGCCTCAAAGACATTGATCTCGTCCGAGATCTCGTGGCCGTAGAGCGCCATCGCGGACTCGAGCCTGAGCGTATTGCGCGAGCCAAGCCCGCAGGGCAGGATGCCGAACTCTTCTCCCGCGGCCAGTACCTCACCCCACACGCGGCTGCTGGTCGGCTCATCGGACGGGATGTAAATTTCAAAGCCGTCCTCGCCTGTGTAGCCCGTGCGCGCGATCATGACGTTGTGGCACCCACAGACCTGACCCCACTTGAACCAATAATTCTTGATTCCGCTGAGATCGGTGGAGGTGAGCTTTTGGAGCGTTGCCTCTGCTTTGGGTCCCTGGATGGCGAGCTGCGTGTAGTAGTCCGAGAAGTCGTTGATGTGCACTCCGGGCATCGCACCAATCTGCTTGCGAATCCACTGCACGTCCTTTTCACGTGTTCCCGCATTGATGACGATCAGGAAGTCGTTCTCACTGAGCTTGTGCAGCACTACATCGTCCACGAACGTGCCGTCTTCGTAGAGCATTGCCGAGTAGTGAGCCTGACCTACCGCAAGCTTCGAGGCATCGTTCATCAGCAGCCGCTGGACCGCGGCGAGCGAGCCCGGCCCGCGCAGCTGGATGTCGCCCATGTGGCTTACGTCGAACAGCCCCACGCCGGTGCGCACGGCCATGTGCTCGCGGATCAGGCCGCCGTACTCGACCGGCATCTCCCAACCGCCGAAGTCGACCATCTTCGCTTTGTGCGTGCGGTGCACCGCGTTGAGCGCCGTCTGCCGCAGCTTGAGCAACTCGTCTTTGATGTCTTGCACCAGATCTGCCATCGCTCCGTCGCTCCGCTCGCACTGCCTATAAAAGGGTAGCACCCGGCGCAGCTCACCGCGTTTGCGGCTTGCCACGAAAGAGCACCGGCGAGAACGTGGCCAGGAAGGCAACGGCCTCTATCCCTGCCAGCGCGGCCGTCGTTCGCCATACCGTTGCCGCGGTCCACGTCAGCAAGATCCAGAAGGCCATGTTGGCGGAAGCCGCGACGTAGACCCAGTCGGAGAAATTGTGCTGGTCGTGAACGAAGTTCATTTGGCCCAGCTTCGAGTAGACGGTCGTCGGCCCGAGCCCCAGGCGGAGCAGGAGCACGGGCAGCAGATTCACGGTCAGCACGACCGCCACCCAGACTGCCGGCAGCTGCGGGTAGCGCGCTTGCACCCACCAAGTGAGTGCTACCGTGAGCAGCACATTTGCCGTCGCTCCGGCATTGACGGCGGCGGGGAAGTGCAGCATGTCCCCGAGCCGGTTCATCTCATTCAGCCGTTTTTCCGTCGCGTGCACAGGCTCTCCGTTTTCATGATTCGTCTTGCCCGAGTTTATCGTCCAACGCTCGAGAAACAGGAGGCATTCCGCAATGAAGAGCAACAGTCTGCATGCGACTGAGTCCGTCTGGGACTATCCCCGGCCACCGCGGCTGGAAGTCACCGGCCGTCGCCTCCGCATTGTGCACGCCGGCCAGACGCTTGCCGATACGACCCACTCGCTGCGCATTCTCGAGACCAGCCATCCCCCGGTGTATTATCTGCCTCCTGCGCAGGTTCGTATGGATCTGCTGCGGCGGTCGATGTCCCGGGGCAGTTTCTGCGAGTTCAAGGGGGTGGCGACTTACTGGAATCTGGACATTCCGGCAATCGGCCCGGAGCCTGCCCAGGCACCTACTTTGGCGGCGGATGTGGCGTGGAGCTATGAGCGGCCGACGGGTTCCTATGCGGCGCTTGCCGGGCACCTGGCCTTTTATGCCAGCCGTGTGGACGAATGCTGGGTGGAGGACGAGCGGGTGGTGCCGCAGCCAGGTGACTTTTATGGAGGCTGGATTACGGCCGATCTGCGCGGGCCGTTCAAGGGCGCTCCTGGAACGCGCGGCTGGTAGGGGCTAGCTACTTTGTTTTGTTACGGCGTGGTCCGGATCGCGGGCAGATGCTGCTTTACCTGCCGGTACACGGCTTCGGTCGCCGGACCTTCGGCCTTCCAGCAGACTTTGCCATGGCCATCGACTACCAGCACGTAGGCATCTTCCGGTTTGCGATAGCCGGCGACTGAGCGCCACTCGGCCTCATGCTCGTCGATGGACAGGAAGTGCGGCTTGGCGAGGTCGGGCATGGTCGCTGCGATCTTGCGCAGCACGTATCCGCGTAGGAATTTCGGGACGCTGCCTAACATCGAAATTTCGTAGTAGTGCACCGTGGGCGAATCGTGGAAGTCGTCGGCCAGTCGCTTGCCCCACTCGGTTACCTCAACTCGCGAATCCTGCGAGAAGCCGACCACCAGGACGGCGGACCCGCCTTTGATCGAAGCGGGCAGATCGACGACGTCGCCGTTGAGCGCCGCGGTGTGCACCGTGGGAATCGTGACGGGCCCTGGTTCGCCGGCCGTTGCCGCTCCGGCCAGGGCCAAGCAAAACAAAAAGTGGGTCAACCTCTTGATCGGCATGTGCTTTCTAGGATGCCAGAGCGAGCTTAGAAGCAGGCTTGATCGTGCGGCGGTCGGTGCACCGGCAAGCGAATTCTCTGCCGGTGCATGGCCTGATCACGCCTCGGGGTAGCGCATTGCTTCGAGGTCGGCGATCAGCCCGGGTCCGACCGGATGCCATCCCAGCTTTTGTTGAGTTTGCGCACTTGAAGCCGGCATGTCGAAGGCCATGAACGGACCCATCCAGCCGAAGTGTTCGAGAGCCTGCTCCAGCGTGAGACTGACCACCGGCAGCTTCAGACCGCGGCCGAGTACCTCCGCGATTGCCCGCAACGAGATGCCTTCTTCGGCTACGGCGTTATAGCGGCTTCCGGGCTCCTGCTTTTCAATCGCCAGCCGGTAGAGGCGAGCGACATCGCTGACGTGTGCTGCCGGCCAGCGGTTCTGTCCTTCGCCCATGTACGCTGAGACACGTTTCGTCCGGGCGATCTCCACCAGCGGTGTGATCAGGCCCTGCCGGACCGGATCGTGGACTTGAGGCAGGCGCACCACGGACACGTTCACTCCGCGGTCGGCGACGGAGATTCCGGCTAACTCGGAGGCGATGCGCGGCGTGCGGTGCTCGGGATCGAACGCATCCTCGGTCGCCGGTTGGCCCGGCACGGTGTTGCCCATGCCGGTCCCGGAGGTGATGACCAGTGGGCGATCCGAGCCGACGAGCGCATCGCCGAGAGCCTCGATGACGCTCCGGTCTTTTTCGCAATTCGCGACGAAGTTGGCGAAGTTGTGGTCGAAGGCACAGTGAATGACGCCGTCCGACGCGGCGGCTCCGTTGCGCAGGCTTGAAGGGTCTTCGAGGGTTCCTCGATAGATTTCGGCTCCTGCGGCTCGGAGCGACTCGGCACCGGCCTCTGAACGCGTTACGCCGACGACCTGGTGGCCGGCCTGGAGGAGCTCCGGGATGATGGCGGAACCGATGAAGCCGGTGGCTCCGGTGAGAAAGATACGCATGATGGGTTCTCCTTAGGGTTGGTTGCGGCCGGAGGCGCGGCGTTTTCCTTCTGAGGAACGATCCCACAAAGATCCGTGTTGCCGTTTGTAGGGGTTTTGATGGTTCTCAAAAGTGGATCTCATGCTTCGTAGCGAACGCCTGAAAGTTGCTCCAGTTTGTCAAAGAGTTGTTTCGCAGCTTGCTCATTGAGAGCCTCTTTCGCCGGCTTTGCTTCTTTGACAGGACCTCTGAAGCCAACAGATTGCTGGGGCCGTAGTATCCGGCCGGTTGGGCATCCGGAGAGGTGGCTGCGAAGAGGCTCGGCTGAGCTCCACCTGCGGCATTTTGTGACATGGGTAGGGTCATCGCCGAGACAAGCTTGATGAGCGTGCTTGGCCCTTGGAACTGAAGGTTGGTGCGTGCGTAGCCTGGGTGACAAGAGACCGAAAGCAGCCGGGAACCTACGCGACGCTGGAGCTCCTGCGCGAACAACATCCCTTCCAGCTTCGTCTTTGAGTAAGCTCTGAAGGGCTTATAGCTTTGCTCAGAGTTAAGGTCCTCGACAGGAATAGGACCAGCATTCATGTGAGCCATCGAGGACACAGAGACCACCCTGGGCGCAGAGGCCTGCACGAGCAACGGCAATAAGAGACCTGTAAGAGCGAAGTGGCCTAGCACGTTGGTGGCGAACTGCATTTCGAAGCCGTCGACGCTTAGCGTTTGCTTCGGAAGCGCCATCACGCCGGCATTGTTGAGCAAAACATCGAGTGGCTGTCCGTCTATAAGCTGCTGTTTGGCGAACGCCTTCACAGAAGTGAGGTCGGCGAGGTCCAAGGACCCCGTCTCCAGCTTCGCGTCCGGCAGGATCTGCCGAATGCGCGCAACAGCGCTGTCGGCTTTCTCTTGAGTGCGGGCCGGGATAAGCACCAGCGCGCCCGCTCGGGCCAATTCGAGCGCTGCCTGCCAGCCGATGCCACTGGTTGCACCCGTTACGAGCACACGCTTGTCGCACTGAGATGGAATGTCGAGGAAGGTCCAACCTTTGGTCATGAGTCACAGTCCTTTGCTCTACAGATGAGCTGGATGCCCGTCAGGTAGCAGGATCGTTCTCCGGGATGCAGTTGCGCAAGCCGACAACAGACTCAAGCTCTGTGTTGCTCATTGAGTTAAGGCTGAGCCAGACGCGATTAGCTTCTACGAAGGAATTCTTGTATCAGCGCCGTCTGTTCAGCTTCGAGGGTGTTGCGGCAAGGCGGAATCCCGGCGCGGCGGTACCAGTAGTTTGCGTTGGCAAGGTCGCCCTCGCGTCGATGCAGGTAGGCGTGGACGGCCATAGCTTGCGGCGTGTCCAGGTCGTCGACCTGGGCGTGCGCCTGGGCCCAGTCGTCTTTTGCGTCCCACCAGAGGGCGCGAAGCGAAGGCGAGAGCTCGGGCGCGGGGGCCTTCCCGGCAAGCGAAGCCTGAAATTGCTGTAGGGTCATCGATCCATCTCTCGATTTGGTTCTGCGGATGAGATGAGGTCCGTGTCGTCCGGAGACCAATCAATCTTCGACGGAGTGAATGCGCGGGGGCAGCAGCAGGGCAAGCAGCGGGTAGAGCCAGAAGAGGCGGTCGGGAAGGTTGACCTTGGACCAGACGCGTGGCCGCCAGAAGAAGCGGCGGGCGACTTCGACCACGGAGCGAAGGCCCGGCACCAGATGGAGCTCCAGCAGAAGCCAGCGGGCGGGGCTGGGGAAGCTGCGCTCGGGGAGAAAGTTCTGGCGGAGGAGCATGGCGGAGGTGCGACGGCGGATGCTGCCGACGGAGGGTTCAGCGGCAGGCAGAAGCAGCGGGTGGTTGACGCTTGCACCTAGCCAGTCGTTGGCGAGATGGATGGCGCCTGAAAGCTGCGGGAGGAGGCCGAGAGTGCGGGCGCGGGAAAAGGCGTGGTCGAGGCCGGCAGGGGACAGGGTACGCAGCGAGGCGGCTACATCGGCGAGGGTTTTGAGGTACGTCCAGGCATCGAGGGCCCCGTGCGCGGCGAGATACAGCAGCTGGTCGGGTGGGCAGAAGGTGCGCGTGGGAAGGCCAAAGATGGGGACAGACGTCCAGCAGGCGTCGTACAGAATACGGTTGGCGGGGTGGAAGCGGTTGTTGAACAGGCGCCAGTGGAGGTCGAGCTCGAAGCCGGAGTCGGGGTTGGTGAAGGTGAAGTCCTTCCAGAAGGAGAGATAGGAGGCGAGGCGACGTGGCGTGAGAGGACTGGTCGGGTTGGTGCGCCGGTAGCCGAGCTGGGCGAGGAGGGTGATCTGCTCGGGGAGGCGGTGTGGGGAGGTGAGCAGGTCCAGGTCGCCGACGTGGCGGGCGCTGGGATTGTTGAACAGGAGTTTGGAGAGCGGCACGCCTTTGAGCACGGCCGGCTCGCCCAGGCCTGCGGAGGAGAAGGCGGAGGTGATGCGGCGGAGCTCATGGGTCGCGCGGAGGGCTTCGAAGGCGTTGGCGGTGGCGCGGCTTTGCAGCTCGGCGTGGATGGGGATATGGAGGGGCGCGAGGGACTCAAAGGCGAGCGGGGTGAGGCGGTGGTGGTCGCAGAGCGTGAGGAACTGGGGCCAGTCGAGCGGCCCGGCGGCGAGGCTCTGGAGGCCTTCGAGTTCGTTGGGGGTAAGGTGCGTGCGGGCGGCGAGAAGCAGAAGCTGCACGTGCGGGGGGAAATCGCGAAACGCCAGCATGAAATCCCTCAAGGAAGGTTAGAATCACGGTAAATGCGGCGGAGAGGGCTGCGTACCGCGCACACGGTGCCGCGCCCGTTGAGAGCGATGATAGCGTAGGTGGCAGGCGATTGAAGATCGCGGATCGGACAATGCGCAGCCTGGCACGGCGTGTGCGCGAGGTTGGGCCAGGGCAGCTCGTGCGGATCGCCGAGGCCTTTTACTGGCTGGTGGTGGCGCGGGTGGCGCTGCGCGTGATGCCGGTGGCGACGATTCTGAGATGGCAGCAACGGCCGGTGCAGGCACGGGTGGTGCAGGCTTGGTCGGTGCAAATGGATGCGTGGGAACTACGGCGCCGAGTGCGGCACGCGGTGTTGATCGCGGTAAAGTATGCGCCGATGGAGTTTGTGTGTTTTCCGCAGTGTCTGGCAGCGAGCGCCCTTTTACGGCAGCAGGGCCTGGGAACTCGGCTGCATTACGGAGTGGCACGGCAGCAAGGCCGGCTGGTGACGCACACGTGGCTTGAGTGCGGGGGGGAGATGGTGATCGGGGGCGAGGTGGCGGAGGCATATGCGACGCTCGGGATGTACGAGAGCGGGTAGCAGGCGAAAATTTTCTCTGAATAGGGCTAAAGATTTCTCCGGAGAGGCCGATAAGAGAAGGAGGAGGAGATTTGAGCGCAGTGGCCAGCGTCTTTCGATTGCTGTGGCGGACCTCGCGCTGGAAGCTGACCGGCGCGGTTGGGCTGGCGGCGCTGCTTTCGTTGACCGAGGGCGTGAGCGTGGCCATGGTGTTTCCTCTGATCGCGCTGATGGGCAGCAGTTCGGGCGCGGCAGCCCCGGGGCCGCGGACGGCGCTGCTGTTTCATCTGTTGGCTAGGAGTCATCTGCCGCGGACATGGTGGCTGGCAGCGCTGCTCTCGGCGGTGCTGGCGTTGGTGGGGCTGCTTTCGCTCCTGAATGGTGTGCTGACGACGTTGACGTGGAGCATTGTGTGGCCGGTGCGGCAAAGGCTGGCGGACAATTTATACGAGGCGATCCTGCATGCGGACTGGACGTACCTGACGCGGCGGCGGTCGTCGGACCTGACTCATGTGCTGACGGTGGAGCTGGACCGGGTAAGCCAGGTGCTGCAGAGCTTGATCGCGGTGCTGTCGAATGGAATGGTCACGCTGTTGCTGCTGGGGCTGGCCTGCGCTGTGGCTCCGCGGCTGACGGTGATTCTGCTGGGCGGCGTGGCCTTGCTGGTGCCGTGGCAGCGGCGGACGGGGCGGGCCATTTATCAGTCGGGCCTGGTGATCTCAACGCGCATGCGGGAGGTGTTCGACTCCTCGATCGAGCGGCTGCAAAATTTGAAGGTGGTGAAGGCGTTTGGAGCGCAGGATGCCGAGCGGCGCCTGTTTTCGGATCGTAACGCGCGGGCGATGGAGGAGCTGATCGGCAATCAGTGGCGCGGCGCGGCGTCGGCGCGGAGCTTCCAGATGATGATGCTGGTGCTGCTGTGCGGGGTCATCCTGCTGGGTTTGCAGACGCTGCACCTGGCAGCCGGCGCGATGCTCATCTTTCTCTTTGCGTTTATGCGAGCGACGCCTAGGGTTGCGGCGGTGCAGGCGAAGATGACCGAGCTGCTGACGGATCTGCCGGCGTATGCAGAGCTTCTGCGCTTCCTAGAGGATTGCCGGCAGCACTCGGAGGCGGGCGACCTGGATGCGGAGGCGCCCTTGCTTGGACGAGAGATCGCCCTGCGTGGGGTGCGCTTTGCCTATTTGCCCGGTGGAGCGTTGGTGCTGGACGGAGTGAATTTGGAGCTGCCCGTGGGGCGAATGACGGCGGTCGCGGGCTCGTCCGGGGCGGGCAAGAGCACAGTCGCGGACCTCGTCATGGGACTGCTGCTTCCGCAGGAGGGCGGGGTGTTGGTCGATGGGGCGCAGATTACACGGGAAAACGCGCGGGCTTGGCGACGGCAGATCGGCTATGTGAGCCAGGATACGCTGCTGTTTCACGATACTGTGAAGCGCAACCTGCTCTGGGCCAGACCGCAAGCGACGGAGACGGAGCTGGCAGAGGCGATCGAGGCGGCGCGAGCGGAGTTTGTGTATCGGCTGGCAGAGGGGCTTGAGACCGTGGTGGGGGATCGTGGGATGATGCTTTCGCATGGACAGCGGCAGAGGCTGGCACTGGCGCGGGCGCTGCTGCTGAAGCCGGCGCTGCTGATCCTGGATGAAGCGACGAACTCGCTGGACGTAGAGAACGAAGAGGCGATTCTGCGGACCGTCGCCGGCCTGAAGGGGAGCGTCACGACGCTCCTGATCTCCCACCGGCCTTCGGCGATGCAGTTCGCGGATGGGGTGTACGTGCTGGAGGCGGGGGGGGTGCGGGGAGCTGCGGAGGTTCTCGCTTTGCCGGACTAGGCGGCGTGCGCGCGAGTAAGGCGCGTCAAGACGCCGGCGGTGGTGGATGGGTGCGGAGGAAGTATCCGGCGGCGATGCCGCGGGTGAAGGCGAAGTGGCGCGAGGCAATGATGTCGGGAGAGTCGAAGCCGGAGGATGGCCAATCGGTGAGCAGTTGGCGCAGCCGGGGAAGATCGAGGGTGGATTGAGCCAGCGGAGAAGCTTCCATGCGCTCAAGCTCACCGAGCAGGGAGGGTCGGGCAGCGGTGAGCGTGTGGGGCCAATCGGCGGACTGCATACCGCGCTTGTAGCGGAGCAGGGTGGCGCGGGGCAGGCGGTCCCGCATGGCTCGGCGAATGAGCGAGCGAAAGTGGTGGCCGGAGATGTGCTGCTCGGGAGGGATGGCGTAGGAGAACTCCCAAAGCCGTTTGTCGTTGGTGGGGTCGCGCAGATCAAGGCCGAAGCGGTCGCGGACGGCGGCGTTGACCAGACCGTCGTCGCCGGTATCGAAGAAACGACGGCGGTAGGCAGGAAGATCGAGGCGATCGCTTTGCAGGCGGTCAGACAGGCGGGGAAGCAGATCGTATTTGCATAGGAGATCGGCGTGGATGGGCGTAAAGCTTAGGTCGACGGGAGCGGCGCCGGCGCGGGGCCAGCCGGTGGCGTGACGAAAGGAGGCGCGGAAGGACATGGCTCCGTTGTTGCGAAGAGTGTTGGCGGTGTGCAAGGCGCGCAGCCATTGGCCGCGGCGGAACAGATGGCGGAAGAGGCCGCCGTGCTCGAAGCTGACCGTCGCATTCCCTGCGGTTCCCTGGAGGAGGACGCCGATGCCGTGTTGGCGGGCAGTCTCGAGGGTTGCGGTGTACCAGAGGAGGTTCGTCACGTTACGGGGTGGCTCGTCGAGGGCGTCGGACCAAGCCTGCAGGTCGCCGAGGAGATCTTCGCCGCGGGTGTGGATGGGGAGGTGGTCTACGTTGGGGTAGAGGCGCGCCACATCCTGGGCGCCGGGCCATTCGTTCAGAATGCGTCCCGGATGGCCAGTGGGCTGGAAGTTCGGGTGCGGGACGGAGGTGAATGCCGTAAGCCGCTGGCCGCGCGCCGCGAGCAGCATTGCCGCCGAAGCTGTAACAGCTCCACTGTCGAGCCCGGCGCTGAGCTGGCTGGCGATCGGTTTGAGGCTGCGAAGCCGGGCTCCGATTGCCAAGTCGAGGATCTCAGTGAGCGCCTCGGCGTAGTCTTCGTCGCGGCGGAGTCGGATCGGCACAGTCTCGCTGGGGTGCCAATAGGAACGCGTAGTCAGAGCTTCGGGAGTGACGCGCAGGCAATGGCCAGGGGGTAACAGGCGGATGCCGCGGAAGAGGCTGCGCGCAGGATCAATGTCGACGAGGACGAGGGTAGAGGCTAGGGTCTCCTCGTCGACGCCCTGGTTGACGCCTGGAAGGGAAAGTAGAGCCTTGGGCTGGGAGGCGAGAGCGAAGAGGCCCGCACGCTGGTGGTAACAGAGGGGGCGCTCTCCGGCGTGATCACGCGCGGCGAACAGTTGACGGCGTGCGGGCGTCCAAACGGCGAAGGCAAAGCCGCCGATAAGGTGATCGAGACAAGACTCTTCCCAATGGAGCCAAGCGGCAAGAAGAATGCTGGCGTCGGCGAGCTTCTCCGGGGCGGTAAGACTCAGCTTGCGGGCGAGGTCGACGCGATTGTCGAGGCGGACATCGGCTACCAGACAGCAGGTGCGGCCGGCGGTCCAGAGTGGCTGGCGGTCGAAGCAGTCTTCCGGTAGGAGCGGAAGAAGGGTTCCGCCGAGGAGAACGTCGCCAGCACTCTGATCGGAGTCGGAACTTTGCCAGAAGAAAGGCTTGGCAGAGGCTCTCCCTCGGCTCGCCTTCCTCAGCGCGTGAGAAAGCTCGCGTGAGGAGGGAGAGCCGTCGAAGCTCCAAAGGGCGCAGATCGAAGACATGACACAAAAATTCTGGAAGAACTGCTGTCCACAACAGCGCCTCGATGGAGAAGGTCGATCTTCGGACCGGGAATAAGGAGTGGAGCTTTCGCTCAGCCGCTACCGTTGAATTCTAGGAGGTATGCTGCCGGCGGGTCGCGTCCACGGTGGCAACGGGTCCGCCGTTCTTGGCAAGACGCAGTTCTGTGACTTCGATCGTGGGTTTGGTCCAGAGTTTCAGATGAGTCATCACTGTTCTATCTCCTGGGGTGTGCATCCGCGCATCCTGCGCTGCTTTTGACGTAGATCGCCGCAGACTCAAGAGCGTCTTCAGCGTCTGGGCTCGATAGTACGCTTGGCGATCCGGGGTCGCAATAGGTAGGCAACAAACCTTTATGGGATTGACGCGATGCGAAATGGGTGAAACGGATCCCGGGAACTACTTCGCGTGCGAACGGGTCCGAAATCGTCTTCTCCTATCTTTTTTGAGAATGTGAGGGAAACCGAGCCTATTGCGCTCAAGAAGTGATGATAGGGCAGCTTTTTTGGGCCCAGAGGCCTTTGCCTCGTAGTTTCTATCTCTGTACCGATTTTGCTTAGCACCTTTCCCATGTCGCATATTCGATAGGCAATCTCTTACCCTTATGTGCAACTTCCTTGCGAGCGCTCTCAAGCCGTGTTCGGACGCTCTCATTGCGTCAAAAACACAAGCAGTGGGCTGTTTCTTCGCATAACAGTTGCCCGCATCTAGCATCTCGAATAAATATTTCCGTCGAGTCGCCGAAGATCTCGAAGTTACAGTAAAACTTAGCTTTTTCTGCGGGCATAAATAGGAAGCGTCGTGCCTCTAGATTGTTGAGTATGCCGTTCAAAATGGTGCGCCATAATAGGAACAAGGTATTTCCGCCTATGTCGGCAATTCCATCCTGAAGATGAGAGCGAAGAGACGCCATCTGAAGCTTGAGGGACGAATCAAGTTCAGTTTGATCTTGATAGAGTTGCAGCCTATCAATCACTATAATAAGTGCCTTTACCACTTCGGAAGGAGCTTCTCTGCTGATATCTCATGTGCCTGCATCGAAGCTTCTTTGCACACCGACTGAAGAGCCGTAGCATCAAGGTGAAGCCACCTATATCCATGTGTACATAATGGTTCACATCTTATTCGGTCAGGATAGACGGCCAGATACGCTGAGGGGATGAATCGAATCTTCCACGATCGCGATGACTTCCTGGGTTAGTCGCCTTTCCTTGGCTAGAAGCGGGCCCTCAGCTATTGTGATCCAGGCAGGGCCTGACGACTATGGCAACGGAGCTACGGGGAACAACGACATCTAGATCTTTCGCGTCCTGGGCGATCACGTTCATCTCGTACTCACGGGAGGTGGTTTTGGCTTACGTTCCGCATCCAAGATCCGTCATCACGGTCTCCTGGATTTGCAGACCAGCTGGAATATGAGCTGTTGGGAAGGCGGTATCCAGATGTACCGCTTCGACGGTCGGCGCTATAAGCCTGCCGATTGTTACAGCTATACCTCCGACGAAAGCGGGGAAGAACGTTCGGTCCGCATGTACACTGCGCCGAGTAGTCGCCGATCATAGGTACCCAAGTAGGCATAAGCGTCGCTTACGCTAGTCTGGAGAGACGCTGCTGAGGTGTTGCATGCTGCTCTATTTTTACTTTTTCGGTCCCTTCGCGCTCACTTCTGAACTGGAGATCGACGAACTCCGCGGCGTGCGAGGAACGGGTCGCATTCCAGTGCGCATCGAGCTCGCGCAGATCGCAGACACTCTTTCAGGAGTGAAAAACTACGACACGATGTGCAGCGTTGGCCCGGAGGATTACCTGCTGAGTATCCCGGAGGTCGCGCGGTTTCATGCGTTTTGCCGATCGACGGTGCGGGTGGAGCTCGCTCCGGGGGCGGCGCGGGCGGATGTTTCGGCCTTTCTGCTGGGATCGGTTTTCGGCGCTCTCTGCCATCAGAACGGCCTGCTTCCGCTGCATGCGAGCGCGGTGGCGGCAGCTGGAGGCGTCGTCGCGTTTTTGGGAGACTCGGGTGCGGGCAAGTCGACCCTGGCGGCCTGCCTGCAGGCTCGTGGCTACCAGATTTTTGCAGACGACATCTGCCTGCTCGAAGAGAACGCGGGGGAGATGCGAGCCGTGCCTGTGGCTGGCTGGTTAAAACTTTGGCGGCAAAGCCTCGAGCACCTCACGATGGATTCGGAACAGGGCGCGCGGGTCTTTGCCAAGGAGGATAAGTTTCGCATGCCTGTGGACGGTGCCGAGCTGCAGCCGATGCCGCTGCGGACGCTGGTGTTTCTGACGCGGGTGGAGCAGGGTGAGCCGCGGCTGGTGCCGATGGCTGCCGGGGAGACGCTTGCGCGCATGATGGAGTTGACCTATCTCGCGTACATCCCGGCGCTGAACGGGGAGGAGCGCAGGCTGTTCGCGCAGTGCGGGCAGGCGCTGGGGCAGGCGCGGGCTTATCGGCTGGAGATGCCCTGGGCGCTTGATCGGATGGATGAGGTTCTGGACACGCTGGCAGCGTTACTGTAGCTCGATCAGCCCACGGTCAAGCATCTCTTCAAGCAGCTCGCGGACGTCCCGCTCGATGATCTCTGCTGGGGCGTCATAGGTGCTGCTGAGTGCGTGGACGATGGGCTGGAGGCGGGTAGGTTCGGCGAGCAGCCGCCAGACGGCGGAACCGGTTTCGCCAAGGCCGAAGCACTGGCCGGACTCGAGCGTCATGAGCACGACCTCTGTGCCTACGGTGGTCTCGGCGGGGGCGCTGCTGCGGACGAAGGTGGCGGTGTCAGAGATGTGCGAGACGGGCATGGCTGGCTGGATCGAGTGTAGCGGATGCCCTTGGGAAGCGGACTCTTATTGGCTTCGCGGCGGAAGATCGCTGTTGGTGGTGGGGGCTTGCGGGCCATGAATTCCTGGCTGTGCCGTGGGACGCTGTCCGGTTTCCGGAGCGCTGTACGGCGTGGACTTCAGTCCCACATCCAGCTGGCAGACGTTTTCCTGCCGGCTGCCGACCTCCTGCACCAAAATTTCCATCCGCAAACCTTTCTCCACCCAGCGAGCCTGGTAGAGGTCTCCATTGCGTCCCCTGGACATGCGGATGGGGCAGGTATTGCCGAAGTCAAAGCCGGTTACGGTCTCGCCCTGGAGGTTCCCGTAGCCCTCGGCGTGGGCGCCGGACGGACTGGACCCGGAGCTGCGGACCCAGATCTGCACGCGCAGCGGGAAGTTCGGGTCAGGCTCGAGGACGGGCACTGCTGGACGCGCCAGCGGCATGCCCATCATCATGGACGATCCAAAGCCACTCGGATGAAGTTCGTAGGCCTGATCCTGCAAGGCGACTTTCAGTTCGCAGACGATGATGTGATCGCTGCCCATCTCCTGAATCAGGATTTCCAGTCTTTGCCCCGGCTTCTTCCAGCGCGCTCGAAAATATTGGTCGCCCTCGGGGCGTGGCGCAAACCGTTGGTTGCAGTCGGCCGTATAGTCGAAGCCCTGCAAGGGCGTCCCCAACACGTTGCCGTGGCCCCATACATCCAGATGCTGAGACGACCCTACGCTCAATCCCGTCTGCGCCAGCTGCACGCGCAGTGGATAGTTTGGATCCGACACGATCGCCGGAACGGCCGGAGCCTGATTTTGCAGCATGAGGAAGAGCAGCGCGAGCGGCAGCATAGGAATGATTGCCATCGTATGCGAGGCGATCCTCGTGCCGCAACGTAAAAATTACCTGGTCTGGCGGCTTTCGGACGCGGAACCGGTTGCACTGGCGATGGTGCCTCCGGCAGGGCTCAGGTAGGTGTCGAGCCATGCGGTCCAGCGGCGCCAGACGTCGCGGGAGCGGATGGGGTCGGCCGGGCTGTGGCCGGGGACGGGGAAGGCGATGAACTTGACCGGGACGTTGTTGTCCTTCAGCGCATGGTAAAGCTTGTAGGCCTGCGTGGTGGTGACTTCGGGGCGGGCTTGATTGCCGGTACGCCGGGCGCGCCTACGGATATGCTCATAGCGAAGCGGCAGCTTCAAGGAAGCCAACTCGTCAGGCTTGCCAATGTCCGCAGCAACGTTAGCGGCACTGCTTGGGTGCCAGATATTACTTCATAAGATAAATCTGTAGCTTTTGGTGCGTTCCAGTTGTAGCATCTCGCACATGCGATTGCTTCGAAATTGGCTAAGACCATCAGTCTGTTCGGCCCTCTTTATGGCAGTCGAGCGGGAGGGTTACAGCTACCTGTGAGACGAACCTCGAAGACGACTCGGACCTTTACTACTACGCCAAGGTAAACTGCACGCTGACGGACGGGAACGGCAACTCTCTTGCCTCAGGCAATCAAGTTAGCGGCAGCGGCCCTGCGGAGGTCGTGTTGCAGGTGCAGGGCGTACCGGGTACGACGTACATCGTGAACGGCCTTCACTCAGTCTTGATGGAATACACCTACGACGACGTCGATCCCGATGAGCGAAGCCCCAGCTACACGACCTACCTTGACGAGTTTAACTTCGCGTCGCTCGATGGTGGTCAACCATCGCCGTTTGGACCGGCCTATTACTATGAGGGATCCGGTCCAGAGGATGACACCAGGAATCAATTCGAGAGTTTAGGGCAGACGACCAGCCAAGGTATCAGGTACTACACCCAGGGCGAGTTGACAAACCTGATCGCACATGGGCAATCGCTTTTTAGCTCCAACTGTGACGCGAAGTTTGCTGCTGTAGTGCCCTCGTGTAGTAACGCAGGATTTTTTGCGAGTCTTCAAGCAACAACTTTCTATCAATATCCGTACGGTGCTATGGGTACCCCCCCGAGTAATGGTGCTGATGCAGCCATCCTAACCAATGTTTCTGGTCGCCCGATTGAACTGTTCCCAAACTTCTATCCATATCACGGGCAAACAGCTAACTTTCAAGAGTGGGTTCTGATCCATGAAGGTCTTCATCACTTTACAGGCTGGGCTGATTACCCTAACCAGGGTGGGACACCTACAAACGCTAATGATTTCGAAACAAAATTTTATAGTCTTGGATACACCAATCAAACAAGCAACACAGGTCTCTTTACAGATTGGCTTACGGCATCATGTCCCCCGTAAAGCAGAAAGGCTGGTCTATGTCGTTCTCCCTGGCAACTGTTATTACAAGCATAGCTCTAAGCTCCCTGGCTTCGTTCGGTGTAGTCACATTTCTTCATCACAAAGATATAACCACGCCCACTCCTGTGGTACGCACTAAGAGACTGGAGATTGTAGATTCTCAAGGTAGAATCCGTGAGTTGTTCGATCTAAGTAGAGCGGATCAATCTAAAGATTCACCACGAATGGCATTCCTTAATACGAATGGTATTGCTTCTGTGCGATTGGAGGTAGATGAGAGAGGGTACGCAAGTCTTGGATTCAGCAGCAATCGTTGGATCGAAGGCGCTGTGATCTTAGGACATTTCGAAGGAGGGGATGCAATAAGAGATCTAAAACCAGACCCAACCGACATGTCAGGAGCCTGGGGTTTGAGGGTGCGCGGACAAGGATACTCCTCGACAGGAGTCGGCTTTATCAACTCGGGTCAATGGTTTTCACCCGCCTGCGAACATTCACCACAGGAGATGCATTAAACTAGTCCCCATCGAAAGTAGCAGAATCCTGATTGGAGTATTGATCTCGACTTCCAGGTATAGTGCTTTATTATTTTGTTCTCCAGCGTGGAATCGCGCATCCCGGTAAGGTGATGGATAGGAGAAATCGATGCCGGAGCTGCCCGATGTGGAGGCGTACCTGTTTGCGTTGCGCGCACGGATCGAAGGCCAGCGGCTAGTGCGGGTGCGGCTCGAGAGCATCTTCTTTTTGCGCAGCGTGCAGCCTCCGCTTTCGGCGCTCGAAGGACAGCGGGTGCGGGAACTGCGCCGGGTGGGCAAGCGGATTGCGATCGGGTTTGAGAACGATCTGTGGGCGGTGCTGCACCTGATGATCGCCGGGCGGCTGCACTGGAAGGAGGCGGGGGCGAAGCTGTCGCGCAAGGGGGCGTTTGCGGCGTTCGACTTTGAGCATGGCTCGCTGACCGTGACCGAGGCGGGCTCGAAGCGACGGGCGTCGCTCCACGTGGTGGCGGGGCTTGCGGAGTTGGAGGCGCTGGATCCGGGCGGGATGGACGTGATGACGTGCACGCTGGCGGAGTTCCGGGAGCGGCTCTCGGCGGAGAATCGGACGCTGAAGCGGGCGCTGACTGATCCGCGGATCCTGAGCGGGATCGGCAATGCGTACTCGGATGAGATTCTGCATGCGGCGGGGCTGTCGCCGATCCTGCAGACGCACAAGCTGACGGACGCGCAGTGGGAGAGCCTGTACACGCACACGCAGGCGACGCTCGCGCTGTGGCGGGACCGGTTCCTCGCGGAGGCGGCGGAGCGTTTTCCGGAGAAGGTGACGGCTTTTCGCGAGGAGATGGCCGTGCATGGGCGCTTCGGCAAGCCTTGCCCGGTGTGCGGCGAGACGGTGCAGCGCATCCGCTATGCGGACAATGAGACCAACTACTGCGCGCGCTGCCAGACCGGGGGCAAGCTGCTGGCAGACCGGAGCCTCTCGCGGCTGCTGCGCGGGGACTGGCCGAAGACGCTTGACGAGCTGGAAACGTTGAAGTGGCCGGACAGGTGAGGGGAGGAACAGATGGCGGACGTGGATCGGGACGCACGACGGAACTTTGAATACGCGGTGGTGGATGTGTTTGCGGAGCGTGCGCTTGAGGGCAATCCGCTGGCGGTGTTCAGCGACGCGCGTGGGCTTTCGACCGAGGAAATGCAGGCGCTGGCGCGGGAGACGAACCTGGCCGAGACGACGTTTGTGCTGCCGGCGGACGATCCGGCGAGGGAGGTGGAGGACGGTGTGCGGGTGCGCATCTTCACGGTCGAGGAGGAGCTGCCATTTGCCGGGCACCCGACGCTGGGCACGGCGGCCTGGCTCTGGTGGCATCATCCGGCGCTGCGGGGAGCGGAGCGCATCAGGCTGCGGCAGAATGCGGGGCCGATCACGGTGCGCTTCGAGGCGGCCGCGGCCGGCAGCCGGAGCGTGTTCGGGACGATGCAGCAGCAGGACCCGGTCTTCGGGGCGCTGCACGCTCCGGAGGAGATCGCCCGCGTGCTGGGCCTGCCCGTGGCCGACCTGGACGAGGCCAGGCCGATCCAGACGGTTTCTACCGGTGTGCCGTTCTGCATCGTGCCGATGCGTTCGGTTGAGGCGCTGGGCCGGCTGGCGATCCCGCAAGCGGCGGCGCAGGCCTACCTGGCGCGGGCGGATGCGAAGTTTTTCTTCTGCATGGCGCCCGACACTTCACAAAACGGCGCCGATTTCCGCAATCGGATGCAGTTTTACCACGGCGAGGATCCGGCAACGGGCGCGGCCTCGGGTTGCGCGATCGCCTACCTGGTCCGGCATGGGCTGGTCGAGAGCGGACGTCCAACGGTCTTCGCGCAGGGGTTGGAGATACGCCGGCCGTCGCGGATTCATGTTCGGGCCACCCTGTCCGGTGAAAAAGTAAATGACGTGTTTGTGGGAGGGAGCACCACGGAAGTTGCATTCGGGAGGTTTTTCCTGCTCTGATCGAAGACTTTCCCACATTGGGATTTCACGAAACAGCAACATTGACCGGTGTGTTTCAAAACACGTGGACGAGCAAGACAAAAACTGGGGTGGATTCGCCTTCTCTTCTCCGGTTGCCAAGTTGGGTACACCTTCGTAAGTTGGGAAGCGTTGGAGATGGAGCGGCACTCCTCGCAGAGCGGGAGGCGGCGAGATCTCCCAGGACCGATGTTTTCTGTTTTTCTCACAACTTGCATTGAGAGAAGCCGGGCTGCTGTGTAGTCGCTCGCTTCCCGTTTCCGCATCCTCTTCGGCTGCATTCGCCGGGGTCCGGGATCTGCTGTCTCACGCCCTGGTTTTAAGGGCGCGGCACACAGCGGGCCCCGAGCTTCGAGCATACGCACCGAGGTCCCCGGTGCGCCTCGGCGGCGAGCGTGGCAACCCTGCGTTGCAGCCCCGGATCTCTCAAACCGCGGTCTCACGCCATTCTCCGCCTCTGGCGCGAGCGGCTGCCTAGACCTGTCTTGCCCGCGTGCCGGAGCTGGACGGAGCAGGGCCGTGGTCCACCTTTTCACCCCTGCGCTGGGGGCCGGCCAAACAGCCGGCATCCTTCGCATCACCTCAAGATCGGATCTCTCATGCGCCCAAAGAAAGTTATCCTCTGCGTCGACAACAACGAGCAAACCCTCTCCGTACGCACGTTTTTGCTGGAGACGCGCGGCTATCGCGTGATCGCCGCCACCAACGCGCAGCAGGCTTTGGAGGTGCTGGAGCGGACGGCCCAGGGAGCGCTCGATCTGTTGATTGCGGATCTGCTTTTGCCGGGGATGGACGGCAACGAGCTGGTGCGGCGTGCGAAGCAGATGCATCCCGCGCTGCCGGCGCTGATCGTCAGCGGTACGGTGGCGGCGCAGGACCGGGCGCTGGCGGCGGACGCCTTCCTGCCCAAGGGCGCAGGCACGGCGGTCGAGTTGCTAGAGCGGATACGGGTGCTGGTGGCGCGTAAACGTGGACCGAAGAAGCACATCCCCGCGCCGCAGCCCGTGCAGCCGGCAGCCGTGAGCCAGGGGCCAATCAAGCACCCCATGGCCAGTTAGGCGTCTGCTCGTAGATGCAGCGCAGAGGATGCCAAAAAGACCCGCGAAGATCGCCAGCCAGGGCGCTTCGCGGGTCTTTCCTTTGTAGGGCTCTGCGGAGTCGCCTAGAGCGTCTTGCGGACGTTCCGTCGAACCGTCTCGGCCACCAGTCCGTACACCACGTGCGTGGCCATCTCACTGGTCTTCTCGCGTGCCGTTTGGTCCCCGGGAGCTGCGGAGAGCCCGAACGCCGGCAGGGCCGACTCATGCGTCAGTGCCATCAGCGTCATGCCGAAGTTGATTCCACGGCGGGACGTGGCCGCGGGATAGAACTCCGCCAATACCCCGTAGACAGCGCCAGCGGCGACACCGAAGATCCAGTGGATAGTCTCTTTCGCAACAGCCTTTGAGCCAGGCGAAAGAGGATGGCTTGCGAAGGTATCCGCTACCTTCTCGGCGAGCACGTCGGGCGGCTCCGGCTGACCTTGGGTCCGCGGTGGATAGACGCGTTCGGCCAGGGTTTTGGCTGCGGTTGCGGCCACTCCCGCGGCTGCACCGGCGAGCATGCCCTTCAGCACGGAGCGGTTTGCGGGCACCGGGGCGCCGGGGGTCGATGGTTGTGCGAGCTGTTTCTCTACAAAGTCATTGGCGTATTGCTCGATGAAATTCATCGGTGGAGTAACTCCTTCCTGCCGTCAGATGCAGGTTTGCCAGCTAACCGATGTAGGCGGAGGGGTCCGTGCGATCGACTGCGGGAGCCCAGCCAGTAGGTCGCAGCAGCAAGGTCAGTATGGCGGCGACCGCGAGGTTCAGCAGAAGCGCGGGTACCGCCGCGTACATGCCGCCGACATGGGGGATGACGTAGACCGAGCTTTTGAGCTGGAGCGACCAGGCCATCGCCGTGCCGGACGCCATGCCCGCCAACCACCCCGCGAACAGCGCCCAGGGATGAAACCAGCGCGTGAAGACGCCGAGGATGACCGCGGGAAAGATCTGCGCGATCCAGATCCCTCCCAGCAGCTGCATTTGGATCGCAAAGGCCGTTTGCAGCTTGAGCACGAACACCAGCGCGCCGAACTTGACCAGCAACGAAACGATTTTAGCCATGGCGGACTCCTGCTGCGGAGTCATGGGAGTGCGGGTGAACTCGCCCCACAGATTGCGTGTAAAGAGGTTTGAGGCGGCGATCGACATGATGGCCGCCGGCACCAGCGCGCCGACCGCGATGGCGGCCAGACAGAAGCCGGCGAACCACTCCGGAAACATCTTCAGAAAGAGCAGCGGCACGACGGAGCTGGTGTCTTTGGTGACGATGCCGGCGGCGATGGCGACATAGCCGAGCAGCGCGATCAGGCCCAGCAGAAAGCTGTATGCAGGCAGCATGGCGGCATTACGACGGACAGTCCTGGCGGAGGAGGCGCTGAGAATCGCCGTCGCCGTGTGCGGGTAGAGCATCAGCGCGAGCGCCGAGCCGATGGCCAGAGTGGAGTAGCCGAGAAACTGCTTCGGTTGAAGAAAGATGGAGGCGGGAGGCGTGTGGTGCGCGAGCGTCTGGTTGGCCGCGGCGAAGATGTGCGTGTAGCCGCCCAGTCTTAAGGGAAGCCAGACAACCGCTACCAGCACCATGATCCAGAGCATGACGTCCTTGACGATGGCGATCACGGCCGGCGCGCGCAGGCCGCTTGAGTAGGTGTAGGCGGCCAGGATGACGAAGGCTGCGGCCAGCGGCCACTCGCCACGGAGACCGAGCGCGCTGAGCACGACGCGCATGCCGACCAGTTGCAGGGCGATGTACGGGAGCAGGGCGAGGATGCCGGTGAGGGCGATGGCCACCGTGAGCGGCCGATGGCTGTAGCGTCCGCTCACGAAGTCCGCGAAGGTGACATAGCCGTGGCGATGGCAGACGGTCCAAAGCCGGGGAAGCACGAGCAGCATGTAAGGGTAGGCGAGGATCGCGTACGGAAGAGCGAAGAAGCCGTTGGCTCCCGCACCGTAGAGCGCCGCGGGTACCGCGATGACGGTGTAGGCGGTGTAGACGTCGCCGCCGATCAGGAACCAGGTGATCCAGGTTCCGAAGCTGCGCCCGGCCAGGCCCCACTCTTCCAGTGAGTGCATGCCGGCGGCAGGTCGACGCCAGCGCGCGGCAAGGAAGCCGGCCACGGTGACCAGGGCGAAGCAGAAACAGAAGACCAGGAGGGCGAGAGGATGCACGTCGTGAAATGGTAGCGCAGGGAAGGAAAGATAAGGGATAAGGGATGAGACGTAGAGGGGTTAGGTTGAGGAGTAAAGGTACAGGAAAGCAATCATCCGCTGCTACTTACTAAGCCTTACCCCTTACCTCTTTTATCCCTTCTTCTTATTTCAAGGCCACTCCGCCCTCTTGCCACTCATAGACCACGAGGTCGAGGTCGCTCAGCGTGCGCATGGCTGTTTCCATGTTGCGGCGCAGCTCCGGACGCGCGGAGGCCGGCGCGTCATGCGCCTCTTCGACCGCGACAACGCGGCCGTAGGGCCAGGCAGTGGGGGGAATCGCGTTGAGCGCGGAGGGCAAGTCGGAGGTGCGGACGTTCAACACTTCCTGCCGCGCGCCTACCGGACGAAGCAATCCTCCCACTCCAAACTGTGAGGGATTGGCGTCGGCGAGCGTCACGTGGAGGGTCACCATGCTGCCCTGGATGGTAAGGTAGGGATTGCGCCAGGAGGTCAGCGATTTAATGGCGAGGTACTGCGCCTTTGAGGGAAGCGGAATCGTTTCCAGCTCGGCCCGCGTACTTTCCATCTGCTGGCGCCGGTCACTCTCTGTAGCCTTGCTGATCGATGCCGAGACCAGCGGCGTGCTCGTGCACCCGGTCAGGCTAAGAAGAGCAACGGCGAAACCTGCGGTCAAAGGAATACGCACAATTACTTAAGAATAGCGCAAACGTCATTGCCCGGTGATGGTTGCAGGACGCTTTTCGAGGAAGGCGGCGACGCCCTCATGCTTGTCGGCCGAGCTGTTGAGCCGGCCAAACGAGCTTGCCTCAAGCGCCAACGCCTGCTCGAGCGGCAGCCCCTCGCCTGCGTCCACAACCTCCATCGCAGCGCGCAGCGCGAGCGGAGGCAGCGCCGCGAGCGTGGAGGCGAGAGAGTGTGCGCGGGTCAGCAGGCCGGCTGCGGGTACCACCTCGTCGACCAGCCCGATGCGCAGAGCTTCAGCGGCCGGAATCATTTCGCCGGTGAGAATCAGCTTCAGGGCGGCAGAGCGCCCTACCAGGCGCGGCAGACGCTGGGTGCCGCCATAGCCGGGGATCACGCCCAGCTTGATCTCCGGCTGGCCGAGCCGCGCGGTGTCGGACGCGATGCGCAAGGTGCAGGCCATGGCGAGCTCGCATCCTCCTCCGAGCGCGAAGCCGTTGATCGCCGCGATCACCGGCTTGCCGCAGGTTTCAATCTTACGGAAGACGGCCTGCCCACGTAGCGCGAGTTGCTCGCCGGACGCCGCATCCGTCTTCGAGAGTTCCGCGATGTCGGCTCCGGCGGCAAAGGCCTTTGGCCCTGCACCGGTGAGCACGATGGCGCGGACGGCGGGATTGCCGGTCAGGAGCGTGAATACGGCTTCGAGATCGTGAAGCATCTGCCCGTTCAAAGCATTCAGCACGTCTGGTCGATGCAGCGTCACGGTCGCTACCGGACCGCCCTCGTCGATGGCCAGCAGCAGAGTTTCATACGTGGGCAGCACGTATTGGGTCACGTCATCCATGGGGCGGGCTCCAGAAGTACAAGGCTGGTTGAGAATACAATCAAAGCCATGATCAAGGGAATAACCGTCGTCGAGCAGGTGAGTGGAGCCGACGATTACGCGCAGTTGACGCGCCTGCTGACCGCTCTCGGCTTTGAGGCGGCGAAGGGATGGAAGACCGCGGAGGGCGAGGGCTCACCGTTTCTCGCGCCTATAGGAAATCTGGAGTTGGTAACGGGCCGCGCGCCGGCCGAACCGCGCATCCTGATCGAGGTCACGCAGCTTGAAACCGTCCATGCGGGGGTCAAAGGCTGGATTGCGGAGCAGAACTCTCCCGCGGAGATGACGGAGGTTGAGGCTACCCATTGGAACTCGCGGCTGTTTACGCTGGCGCTGCCGGAGGGCTTGCGGCTTGGGTTCTGGCAGTCGGAGAACCCGATGCACGGGCAGCCGACGGCGGTCGAAGGCGGGCTCTCAGCTGAGGGCATGAAGTTCGCCGTTATCACCACGCGTTGGAATACGGTTATCACCGACCGGCTGCTGCAGGGCGCGCTCGATTGCCTGCGGCGCAGCGGAGCGGCCAAGGCAGACATCGAGATCGTGCGCGTCCCGGGCGCGTGGGAGATCCCGAACGCGGCGCGGACGATCGCAAATCTGGCCAAGGTGGACGCCATCGTCACGCTGGGCTGCCTGCTGCGCGGCGAGACGGCGCACTATGAGGCTATCTATACCGAGGTGGCGCGCGGTATCGGGCAGTCGCAGCAGGAGACCGGCGTGCCGCACGCTTTCGGTGTGCTGACTTGCGAGACGCTGGAGCAGGCGCTGGACCGCGCGGGCTTGAAGGCCGGCAACAAGGGCTTCGAAGCCGCCAGCGCGGCCATCGAGATGGTCTCGCTGCGCCGCAAGTTGCAGGGTGCGGCTTAGTGGGCACGCGTAGGAAGTCGCGCGAGCTAAGCATGCAGATGCTGTTCCAGGGAGACCTCGGCAAGCAGACGCCGGACGAGGTGCGCAAGCTCTTTTGGCCGTCCGTGACGGACGTGGATGAGGAGACGCGCGGCTTTGCCGAAGATCTCTTCCGGGTCGCAATCAGCCGGCGTGAGGAGATCGACGCGCTGATTGAGCAGCACTCGCAGAACTGGCGTCTGGAGCGCATGCCGGTGGTCGACCGCAACCTGCTGCGCTGCGGGATCGCAGAGATGCTGGGCTTCCCTAAAACGCCCGCGGCGATTGTGATCAACGAGAGCCTGGAGGTCGCTCGACGCTACGCGGCCCCGGAGTCGATCCACTTTCTGAACGGGGTGCTGGACGCGGTGGCCCGGGATCTGCTGAAGGCGCGGCTGGGCTAGAGGCGTTTGCTTGTGCGCCGAGGCACCCTACGACCTCGGCGCATCCCCGCCCCGATCCACGCCTACTTACTTCTCCGGCACAGACCATCCCGCACTTGTCACCGCCAGCGTGGCCTGATCGGTAGCCTGTCCACTTGCCTCCCGCGCCATCGCCGGGAACTCCTCAAACAGTCCCGGAGTCTTCGCCCACACCGGTAGATCCTCGATCTTGTACCGGTAGCTCACCTGTGTCTCGACAAATCCGTTGGCCTTCGCGGGCGATGTCGAGGAGAGAATTTCGGTCACCTCGCGATGTCCATAGCAGAGATGCGCGCCCACGCGGCGGCCCTCCGCCGTGAGGATGTAACGCGACACATGGATCGCCGGCTCGCTGTGCGCTTCGACGATCTGTGCCTTGGCCAGCGCGTCCATCTGGCGCGTCTTGGCCGGGTCGCTGGTCTCGAGCGGAAACGTCATCGCCCCATCCAGCAGGCACTCGGCGTGATCCGAGAAGTACGCGTTCAGGGTCTTGAGATAGTTTTCGTTGGTCGGCTTGGCCTTTGGGTTGTCGCATCCCGCCAAGAGCAGCAGCGTCACAGGCAAAGCAAGAGATCGTTTCATGAGCCTTGATGCTACGCCCCCAACTCAGGGCCGCGCGAAGTCAATGTACGCGTGCACCGGATCGGTACTCACGAGCGTCACGGTCGTGGTATCGCCCACGTCCAGCCCCTCGGCTCCGCGGACGATCTTGCCCTCGACCGGCGGTCGAAACACGCGCAAAAACGTCCCCTTGTCGTTCACCCCGGTGATGACTCCCTCGAAGTGCTCGCCCACGCGACCTCCCAGCGCAACGGCTGCGACTCGCTTCTGCATGGAGCGCTCTACCTTCCGCGCCGCCGAGTCCCGCTCGTTCAGCTGTTGCGCAATCGCTGCCAGCTCGTCCTCCGTGTACGGCGCCGGCTCCCCGGCCAGCATTGCCTTCACGATCCGCTGCGTGACCAGGTCCGCGTAGCGCCGGTTGGGTGCCGTCGAGTGCGTGTAGTCAAGCGCCGCCAGCCCGAAGTGACCGGGCTGATCGTCCTCCCCGCCACGCGCCAGCACATACTCGCCCGGGCCCATTAGCTTGATGATCGCCAGCGAGAGATCCGGATAGTGCACCGGATCGGCCACCCGCTGCGCCTGTAAAAACTCGTTCAGCGCCGCCGAGTCAGGAGTCGCGGCCAAGGTCATCCCCTTGCCCGCCACCAGCGTTACGATGCGACTCCAGCGCTCCGGCGACCGCACCACCCGCCGCAGACAGCTGCGCCCGGACCGTCGCAGCGTCGCCGCCATCGTCTCATTGGCTGCAATCATGAAAGCGGCAATCAGGTCGGTTGCCCGGTTTCCCGTGACCGCCTCAATCGCCTGCACCTTGCCGTCTACGACCACCGGATCGGCCTCGACCCGCTTGAAATCCAGCGCGCCCATCGCCAGTCGCTGCCCGTGCAGACGGTGTGCCGCCTCATCCTGTAGGCGCAGCTGCGCGGCCAGAGCAGGGTTGCTCGCGAGCTTCGGCACCACCGCGCCCGCCTTCTGCTCAAGCCACGGTCCAATGCTTGAATAGGCCAGCTGCGCTCCGTTGCGGGCCAGCGCTGTATAGATGGTTGTTGCCCTCGGAAGGCCCGCGCTGTCCACCGTAAACTCACACACCACGACCCGGCGTACCTGCCCCTCGTTCAGGCTGGTCAGATCGGTCGAAAGCTCCGCCGGCAACATCGGAAAGTTATGCACCGCTGTGTATACGGTCTGAGTTTGCGCCGCTGCCGCGCGGTCCAGCGGCGAGTCCTTCGCGATAACCGCAGCTACATCCGCGATGGCTACCAGCACGCGAATGCCGATGCCATCGGCCGTGCGCTCCGCATATTCGATCTGATCCAGATCCTTGGACGTGTCGTTGTCGATTGACGACCAGGGCAGGGAGGTCAGATCCTTCACGCCTTCGGCGATCTTCGTCAGACTGCTCCGGATCGCCGCCAACTGCTCGTCGCCGCCCGGAGCCTCGCCGAATGAAAAACCTTCGTGCACCATCTCGGAGCGTGCGGCAGCAGCCAGGTCAAAGGGAGGCGTCGTCGTCGAATGCATGCGACCTGCAGACTATCACCCGTTCGTCTCCAGCCCCGCAAACAGATCCGTGGTTACCGTCGCTGCCTGCGGCTCCTTCACGGCTGCCAAGAGGTAGTACTCGTTATGGCCGAACTCCTCGAACATCGCCTTGCTGCTTTCCATCAGCGGCCGCTGCGAACGATGCTGCGCAAACGCTGCATCTTTGCGCGCCCGTACGCTGCGGATCTCGAGCGCCAGCGTCCACGGGGAGGGCAGCGGGGCCGGCCGTCCCTCTGCGAAATAGCTCGTTGACAACAGATACAGCCGCTCGCCCGCATGCACCGGACCAAGCTCCGGAAAGCGTTTCGCCGAAGCCGCCCAGTGAAAGGCCGCCGTCGTCAGCATCGAAGCCATGGTGTGATCCGGATGCGTGTTCAGCCCGCCATCAGCGCCAAACGTGAGCACGATTTGCGGCTGGAAGGTGCGCATTGTCGCCACGAGCCGCGCCGCCGCTTTCTGAAAGTCCGCAAACTCCAGCCGCCCATCGGAGTAATCCCAAAGCTCATGACGGCTTACCCCCAGCACCGCGCAGGAGTCCGCAAACTCCTGCCGCCGCATACGCCCCAGGTCCTCGCCGGAGGTCGCGGTCCCCCGGTTGCTGGCCGCCTGCCCATCGGTCAGGCAGATCACATACGTCTCAACGCCACGGGCGGCAGCCAGCGCCAGCGCCCCGCCAAAGGCAAAGCACTCATCATCCGGATGCGCTACCACCAGCAACAATCTCAGGCCCAAGCCGCACTCTCCTCGAGCTGTTCGCTCAGCTCCGCATCGTCAAAGAGCAGCTCGCCCGACTCCAACTCGGCTTCAAGCGCCGCATCCGGGTCCGCCGCCCGCACCGGGGCAAAGCTGCGCCGATGCAGCGGCGTCGGTCCATGCTCAGAGAGCGCCCGTCGATGCTCCGGCGTCGCATAACCCTTGTGCGAGGCCAATCCATACTGCGGATGCAGCGCGTCCAACTCCCGCATCTGCGCATCCCGATGCACCTTCGCGACCACGGACGCCGCGGCGATTGAAAAGCTCAACGAATCCCCATAGAACAGCTTTTGCTGCGGGCACGGATGATCCACTCGCATGGCATCAATCAGCAGGTGATCCGGCTCGATACTCAACCCTTGGATGGCGGTCAGCATCGCCAGCCGCGTCGCCTGGTAGATATTGATGCGGTCGATCGTCTCCGCCTCTACCGACGCAACGCTCACCGCCACGGCAATCCTGCGAATGCGCCGGTCCAGCTGCTCCCGCTGCTCGCGCGTCAGCTGCTTGGAGTCTGTCAGTCCCGCCTTGCCCAGGCAGGCTAGACGGGTCGGGAGCACGACAGCCGCTGCCACGACCGGCCCGAACAGCGCGCCGCGCCCTACCTCGTCTACCCCGGCGATCACTCTCGCTCCGCGGTGCCGCAGCGCCTGCTCCGGAGCGTCGCTGCATACAATCAGCCTCAGACACTGTTGTTTCAGCGCCGCCGCCGGCAGCTTATTCGGATTCGGAAAACGAAAGAGCGCACCCATGCCTGTCCAGTTTACAGCGGCTAAAACTCACAAAACAAAACGAAAGCCACGACCCGCAGGCCGTGGCTTTGTGGAAGACCTGGACAAATCTACTTGGCGACAGCCGTGGGCTTGACGATCACACGCTCTACCTCGCGCAGACGAGCTGCCTTGCCGCGCAGACCGCGCAGGTAGAAGAGCTTCGCGCGCCGCACCTGGTAAGAGCGAATCTTCTCGACCTTATCGACTACTTTGGAGTTGAAGGGGAAGATGCGCTCCACGCCCTGGCCGAAGCTCATCTTGCGTACGGTAAAGGTTCCCTGGGCTCCACGACGGCAGGCGATGACCATGCCCTCGAACGCCTGGAGCCGCTCCTTTTCGCCTTCCTTAATTTTGACTTGGACCCGAACGGTGTCACCGGGAGCAAACGCGGGGAGATCGGTCCGCGCATGCTTGGCGGCCAGTTTCTGCATAATCGGATGGATGGACATGACTGCTTTCCTGTTCAAAAATCGAGTCTTCAGTATATAACGAAATTTTGCTGCCGCTTTACGTTATGTCTGCGGCAACGTTTCGAGAAACACCCGGTCCTCCGCCGTAAGCGTGGCACGCTCTAGCAAATCGGGCCGATTGCGCCACGTCTTCTCAAGCGACTGCCGCCGCCGCCATCTGCGAATCTCCGCATGATCGCCGCTTATGAGCGCCTCCGGAATCGCATGCCCACGAAAGTTCGCCGGCCGCGTGTAATGCGGGTAGTCGAGCAGCCCTCCCGCTCCATGCGTCGCCGGAGGCACCGCCCCCCGCCCATGCGCATTGCCCGGATCGTCCGCGCCAAAGCTCTCGAAGCGCGCTGAATCTGGATTGCCCAGCACCCCCGGCAGCAGCCGCACGACCGTATCGACCAACACCGCTGCCGCCAGCTCGCCACCCGAAAGCACGTAGTCGCCGATCGACAGCTCTCGATCGCACAGCAGCTGATTCACTCGCTCGTCCACGCCCTCATACCGTCCACACACCAGCACCACCCGGTCGAGCGACGCCAGCTCTGCGGCCACTGTCTGCGTGAAGCGCTTACCCTGCGCCGACAACAGAACCACCGCTTCGCGCGCCTCGCGCCGTTTGTCCAGAGGTGCCAGCCCCAGCGTCTCCAAACAGGCAAAGATGGGCTCCGGTTTCAGCACCATGCCTTCGCCGCCGCCGAACGGCCGGTCATCCACCGTGCGGTGACGATCGTGCGTAAAGCTGCGCAGATCCTGCGTTCGCACCTCGACCAAAGCTGCTTGCAAGGCCCGGCGCAGCACGCCATGTTCCAGAATGCTGTGGAAGAACTCTGGAAAAATCGTGACCAACTCGAAGCGCATCATGCCGGCTCGTCCCGCGCCGGCTGTTTCGGACCTGCTCGATTCAGCTCCACCAAACCTGAGGGCAAATTCATTTCGATTCGCTTGTGCTCAGGATCGAGCGCCACTAGAAATGTTTTTACGTAGGGGATCAACACTTCTTCGCCCTCTGCCGTCTCGACCGTCAGTAGCGGAGCTGCGTCCTCCAGCCGTCTTGCTCCGTCCGGCGACATAGCAAACTCCACCCCCGTCACCTTGCCCACCAGCGTCGACCCATCGAACACCGCGCAACCTACCAGGTCGCTGACGTACTCGGCATCGTCCTCAAGCTCCACCCGCTCTGACTCCGGCACCAGCACCGCGAAACCCGCCAGCCGCTCCGCCGCCGAGATCGAATCCACCTCGGCAAAGCGCAGCACGACGCGACCCTGATTGCGGCCCGTCGGCAGCCAGTAGCCCAGCACCTTCATCGCTTGCGCTTGGTCCTCGGCACCGGCAGAACCGGACTTGGCCAGAAATACACGCGCTTCCCCGGTGAATCGCTCCGGAAAGTCGGTCAGCAGTTCTGCCAGCAACTCGCCTTTTCGCCCCTGAGGACGAAGCAGCACCGCTAGCGTTGTCCACGGATTGGCCTTAAGCTCAGGCAGTTTGCGCGCCTTTCCAGCATCTCCGGCGGGCTTCGTTTAGCCGGCGGCCTTCGCTCACCCAGCAGATTGCGGATCGTCCACCCGCTGGATATCGAGCAAAAAGCGATGCTGCGCCTTCATGCTCGCCGCACTCAGAATCGTCCGCATCGAACGCGCCGTACGCCCCTGCTTACCGATCACTTTACCCAGGTCAGCTGGCGCCACGCTCAGCAGCAGCAGCGTTCCGTCCCTCTCGGGAGTCTCCCGAACCGTTACCTCGTCCGGACTTTCCACGAGTGCCCGGGCCATTGTGGTCACCAGGTCCACCATCGACCCGGTCAACCCATCCCGCTTTGCTCCATCCGCCATCTTGCCTGCCCCTTGGGAGAGTATTTCGACTTGTACGCTCTCTTTGACCTCAAGCCCTCATCTCTGGTGAGGATCTTGCCTGTCAAACGACAGGAAACCGTAGGGTTGCACGTACCCTTCGATTCGCTCTGCCGCGTACCTTTCGCCGAAGCGGATTGCCCGAAAGCACTCCAGCCTACGATGAGTCTATGTCAGACGGTCCGGCTTGAGGTTGCCCTGCAAGGTGCTTGGAATCATATCTTTAGGCATCAAAACGAGTAACCGCACAAGTCTCGGGGAAGTTACTTTTATGCAGCCGCCAACGTCCCGGATTCGCTTCCGGCCGGAGTTCCCGCAGGTGCCTGGGGAGCATTGGCGACCAGCTTGCCCACGCGCTCCGACAGCTGTGCGCCGTTGCCGGTCCAGTAATCGATCCGCTCGCGCTTCAGGATCACGGTTGCCGGCGTTGTGCGCGGATTGTACGTTCCGACGACTTCAACCGAACGCCCGTTGCGGGCACGATCCTTCTCAATGACAACAATGCGGTAGTGCGGCTGCTTGCGTGCGCCTACGCGCGCCAGACGAATCATTAACACGGAAAACCTCTCAGAAAAGATGACGTTTGGAAAAACGTCTGTAGCTAGAGGACAGGCGACTAGCCCGCGGCTCAAACGAACCGAACTCCAACCCTACAAGTATGGGCGAAACCGAGTCAATCCGCAATCACCCCGAACAACTACTCCAGTTGCTCGCCCTATAAGTTTCTCCTCACCGTTTCGCCCGATGAAAATCCTAAGCTCGCGGCGGATACAGAAATGCCAGCACCCGGTCCAGCCGCGCCGCCCACGCATCCTCCGTGTGCACACCTCCCTCCACAATCGTCAAGGCTAGATCCTCCCCGATCCCCCATCCC
>CAXUNR010000032.1:0-44538 GCA_964252655.1 uncultured Acidobacteriaceae bacterium | reverse complement strand
GGTTCGGTTTACGGTGGTTGCCGGAGAGGAGCGGGCGGCGGTGGCGCTGGCGCTGCTGGGGCGGCACAACGTGCATAACGCGCTGGCGGCGATTGCGGTGGGATGGCGGAGCGGGATTTCGCTGGTGGCTTGCGCGGCGGCGGTGGGAGCGATGCGGGCTCCGGACCAGCGCGGGGCGGTGGTTTCGTGGCGCGGGGCGACGGTGATCAATGATTGTTACAACTCGAATCCGGCGGCGCTCGATGCGATGGTGGATGCGCTGCTGGCGATTCCGGCGGAGCGGTATTTTGTGGTGGCGGGAGAGATGCTGGAGCTTGGGCCGGAGGGCGCGGCGCTGCATCGGCAGTGCGGAAGGAGGATGGCGGAGCGCGGCGTGAATGGGGTGGTGGGCGTGCGAGGGCTTGCTGCGGAGCTGGTTGCGGGTTTTGGTGCGACAGGAGAGAGTGTGGAGACTCCGGCGGAGGCGGGTGCGTGGCTGCTTGCGCATGTGCGGGCGGGGGATGCGGTGCTGCTGAAGGCTTCGCGCGGGGTGAGGCTGGAGGGTGCGTTGCGGGTGCTTGAAGAGGCTGAGGGCTAGAGCCAGGGGAGTGCATGGCAGGGTACGCCCAGGCATGTGGAGGCGCGGGGTTGCGCTGTTAAGATAGGCGTGTGCGCGGCTGGACGTGAGGCCGAAGCCAGGCGGATTCCCTTTGCTTTATTGGCTGCTGTATCAGAAGCTGTTTCCCTACTTTCGATTTTTCCGCATCTTCCGCTATCTGACGTTTCGGTGCGTGTTTGCGAGCCTGACGGCGCTCCTGATCGGCCTGTTGATTGGTCCGTTTGTGATTGAGCGGCTGCGCGAGTTTCAGATTGGGCAGTACATCCGGGAGGAGGGACCGCAATCGCACCAGAAGAAGGGCGGTACGCCGACGATGGGGGGCGTGCTGATCTGCATTTCGATCCTGGTGCCGACGCTGCTGTGGAGCGATTTGTCGAACCCGTATGTGTGGCTGGTGATGTTTTCGACGCTGTGCTTCGCGGGGATCGGGTTTGCGGACGACTATACGAAGGTGGTGCATAAGCGGAATCTGGGGCTGACTGGTCGGCAGAAGCTGGCACTGCAGTTTTTGGTGAGCGGGATTGTGGGCGGTGTGCTAATCGAGCTGCAGGATCGGGGAAGCTACTCGACCAGGCTGATGGTGCCATTTTTGAAGCGCGTGCGACCGGACCTGGTGTGGGAGTGGCTGGGTGGAGTTCCGCATTTGCATGGGCTGGTGGTGCTGCCGTTCATCGTGTTCGTGATGCTGGTGATTACGCTGACGAGCAATGCGGTGAACCTGACTGATGGTCTGGATGGGTTGGCGATTGGCTGCACAATTATTGCGGCCGGCGCACTGACGGTGCTGACGTATGTGAGCGGGCATGTGGTGTTTTCGGATTATCTTGAGCTGCAGAGGATGCCGATGGTGAGCGAGCTGACGGTGTTCTGCGGGGCGATGGTGGGGGGATCGATCGGCTTTCTTTGGTACAACGCGCACCCGGCGGAGATTTTTATGGGGGATGTGGGTTCGCTGGCGCTGGGCGGGGCGATTGGGACGGTGGCGGTGGTAATCAAGCAGGAGCTGCTGCTGCCGTTTATTGGGGGCGTGTTTATCCTGGAGGCGGCAAGCGTAATGCTGCAGGTAGGAAGTTACAAGCTGCGCAATGGGAAGCGGATTTTCAAGATGGCTCCGCTGCATCATCATTTTGAGTTGATGGGTTGGAGCGAGAGTAAGGTGATTGCGCGGTTTTGGATTTTGGCGCTGGTGTTTGCGTTGTTCGCGCTGACTACGTTGAAGCTGCGGTGAGTGTAGCTATGCGCTGGCCTTCTCAAGGTTGAAGGGCGCGATCTCTCTCTGAATCGTTTTCCCTTGTTCCGCGCGAGTCTTGGAAAGATCGTAAGCTGCTTGAAGATTGATCCAGAACTCGGCGGAGGTTCCAAAGAAGCGCGCAAGACGCAGAGCGGTATCCGTGGAGACGCTGCGTCGTCCATGAAGTATCTCTCCGATGCGTGTTGGCGGCATTTTGGTACGTAGCGCCAAGGCATTGGCTGTCAGTCCCATCGGTCGCAAAAAGTCTTCTCTAAGGATTTCGCCTGGATGGGTCGTAATGCGCTGTAAGCTCCAACCTTCCGGAGATTGATTGAGCGTCATTGGTTGGCTCCTCATGTCAGTGATAGTTCACGATTGCCACGGCATGTACGCCGTCCATTTTCCAGAAAAAGCAGATTCTCCACTGATCGTCGATTCGAATGCTGTGTTGACCCTTGCGAGAACCTTGGAAGGCCTCGAGCCGGTTTCCGGGCGGAACACTTAAGTCTACGAGCAGAACAGCGGCATGTAGTTGATCCAGCTTTCGGAGTGCCACCTTGCGATTGTTGTTCCAGCGACGACTCTTTCCAGTGATGAAAAGTTCCTGCGTTTCAACGGAAGCGAACGACCGAATCATGCCGGCAACAGTATAACGCGCTACGTCAAATCCACTTTCCATTGCGGTAGGCTGGACGGATGGAGTTGAAGAACAAGCGCGTGCTGGTGGTGGGGCTGGGTAAGTCGGGTTTGGCGGCGGCGTTGTTTTTGCGGGATCGCGGGGCTCGGGTGACGGTGAGCGATTCGCGCTCGGCGCAGGCACTGGCGAAGGAGATTCCGGCACTGCTTGAAGCGGGGATTGCGGTGGAGTCGGGAGGGCATGGACTGCTGACGTTTCGGCGGCAGGATCTGATTGTGGTTTCGCCGGGCGTGCCGCTTGAGACGCTGGAGGTAGCGCAGGCTGCGCGGCTGGGGACGCCGGTGCTCGGGGAACTGGAGCTGGCGAGCCGTTTTCTTCGCGGCAAGATGGTGGCGATTACCGGGTCGAACGGAAAGACGACCACGACGACCCTGATGGGGCAAATCTTCGCGGATGCGGGACTGCCGACGTTGGTGGGGGGGAATATCGGGCTGCCGGTGGTGGAGTTGGTGGAGCGCGAGGAAGCGCTGGCAGCACGGGCCGGTGAGGTGTGGAGTGTGCTCGAGGTCTCGAGTTTCCAGCTGGAGACGACGGCTGAGTTTCGTCCGGACATCGCGGTGGTGCTGAATATCACGGCGGATCATTTGGACCGGCACAAGACGTTTGAGCGCTATGCCGCGGCCAAGGCGCGCATTACCGCGCGGCAGGGGCCGGGCGACTTCCTGGTGTTGAATGCGGAGGAGAAGGCGACGCAGATGGTTGCCGCACACACGCAGGCGCGAATTTTTTGGTTCAGCACGTTGCGGCGCGTCAAGCAGGGAGCGTTTGTGCACGGCGAGAGCGTCTTCTTCCTGGCTGCCGAGGATGGTACGACGGAGCCGATTTTGCCAGTGGCGGAGATCCCGCTGCGAGGTGCGCATAACGTCGAGAATGTGCTGGCGGCGGTGTGTGCGGCGCGACTGGCCGGCGTTGCTGCCGAGTCGATCCGGCGAACGGTGCGCGAGTTTCACGCGGTGGAGCATCGGCTGGAGCCGGTTCGCACGGTGCGCGGGGTGACGTACTTCAATGATTCAAAGGCGACGAATGTGGATGCGACGGCGAAGGCGATCGCGTCGTTTCCTGGTGGCATTCACCTGATTCTGGGCGGCAAGGACAAGGACTCCGACTACACGCAGCTGGCGCCGCTGATCCGCGAGCGGGTGCAGGTTGTTTACACCATAGGTTCGGCTGCTGAAAAGATTGAGCGTGAGCTGGCCGGGGTGGTGAAGATAGAGCCTGCGGGAATTTTAACTAAAGCTTTGGCGCTGGCAGCCGATAAGGCAAACGAGGGGGAGGTTGTGCTGCTCGCCCCGGCGTGCGCAAGCTTCGACCAATTTGAGAACTATGAGCATCGGGGCCGGGTGTTTCGCGAGTGCGTGATGAGTTTAAAGGAGTAGCGAGCAGCGATGGCAAAGCGGGTTGGCGTCGATAAATGGCTGTTCGGGGTGGTGCTGCTGCTGGTGCTGTTCGGGCTGGTGATGGTGTTTTCGGCTTCGGCGGTGATGGCGAAGGCGGAGTCCGGTTCGCCGTATCACTATGTGGCGAAGCAGGCGATCTTCGCGCTGCTCGGCATGGGCGCGCTGGTGGTTCTCATGCAGGTGGACTACCGGCGCTATAACAATCCGCGAGTGATCTTTCCACTGATGGCGGCGACGACGCTGCTGCTGGTGGGCGTGTTTGCGACGCATGCGCTGAACCATACGCATCGCTGGATTATGTTTGGGCGCTTCTTTACGTTTCAGCCATCGGAGCTGGCGACTCCGGTGACGGTGTTATTTCTTGCGTATTTTCTGCAGACACGGATTTATCGCATGGACGACTGGAAGGGAACCGTTCTGCGTGCCTCGCTGCCGCCACTGATCTTCATCGGGCTGATTATGAAGGAGCCGGACCTGGGCACGGCGCTGGTCTGTGCGGGCGTGACGATGGCGATGATGTACCTGGCTGGCATGCAGGTGAAATGGATCGGCGTGGGTTTGCTGGCCGCCTCGCCGGTGATGTACTACATGCTGTGGATGGTGCCGTTCCGCCGCGCGCGGATGGAGACGTACTTGCACCCGGAGCTCGATCCGCTCGGCAAGGGATTTCACATTATGCAGTCGCTGATTGCGGTAGGGACCGGAGGCGTTCGCGGGCTGGGGCTGATGGAAGGGCGGCAGAAACTCTATTTTTTACCTGAGGCTTGGACTGACTTTATCTTCGCCAATATCTCCGAGGAGTTGGGGCTGATCGGCGCACTGGCGCTGGTGGGTCTGTTTGTGGCGTTTGGCTATCGCGGGCTGCGCACGGCGTATCTTTCGACGGATCCGTTTGCCAGATTTTTGGCGTTCGGATTTACGATTGCGATCCTGATCCAGGCATTTTTCAACATGAGCGTGACGGTGGCTTTGCTGCCGACGAAGGGAATTACGCTGCCGTTTATCTCGTTTGGCGGCACCAGTATTTTCGTAACGCTGGCCTGCATGGGGGTGCTGCTGAACGTGACCCGCGAGATCGACTGAGTGGACTGTACACTGCGGGTTCTGATTGCCGGCGGAGGGACGGGAGGACATGTGATCCCTGCGCTGGCGATCGCTCGCGAGCTGCGGGACACGCATGGTGCGCAGATTCGCTTTGTGGGCACGGCGCGCGGGCTCGAGACCAAGCTGGTGCCCGAGGCTGGTTTCGAGCTTGAATTGATCCAGGTGGGCCAGCTCAAGAATGTCAGCCTAGGAACGCGTCTGCGCACGACGCTCGATCTTCCTCTGGGTATCGAGCGCTGTGTGCGTCTATTGCGGGAGTTCCAGCCGCAGGTGGTGGTTGGGGTGGGCGGGTATGCCTCCGGACCGGCGATGCTGGCCGCCTTGCTGCTACGGGTGCCGACGCTGGCGTTTGAGCCAAATGCGGTGCCTGGGCTTGCGAACCGGCTGGTGGGGCGACGGGTGAGTGCGGCAGCGGTGAACTTTGATCGCACCCGGCCGTATTTTCGCAATGCGCGGGTGACCGGGATTCCGGTGCGGCGGGAGTTTTTTGCGGTGGCGCCGAAGACTGGTGGTCCACTGCGGCTGCTCGCGTTCGGCGGAAGCCAGGGAGCGCGGGTGCTGAATGATGTTGTGCCGCGGATTGCCGGTGCGCTGCTGGCGCGCTTTCCGGATCTGACGATCGTACACCAGGCTGGCGGCAGGCATGGTGACTCGACCGCGGCTGCGTACCGCGAGGCACAGGTTCCGGCGGAGCGGGTGTGCGTGACGCCTTACCTAGACAGGATGGTGGCGGAGATTGCCGCGGCGGACGTGATCTTCTGCCGCAGCGGTGCCAGCACGGTGGCGGAACTTGCGGCGGCGGGCCGGGTGTCGGTGCTGGTCCCCTTTGCGGCGGCGGCGGACGATCACCAGCGCAAAAATGCAGAGGTGCTGGTGGAGGCGGGGGCGGCGCGCATGATCTTGGAGGCGGAGCTTACGCCGGAGCGCGCGCTGACGGAGCTCGAAGCGGTGTTGGGGAATCCCCAGATGCGCCAGGATATGGGAGCTGCGGTGCGGGTGCTGGCGCATCCAGAGGCGGCTGAGGAGATTGCGCGTCTTTGTGTGGACTTGAGTTTGGAAAAACAGACTCGTCCCGGTTGAGCTCGGGACGAGTCTTAGGATTGTTTATTGGTTGGTTACCGGTGGCCACCGCCACCGCCGCGGGATCCGCCTCCACCGCCGCCGTGCGATGCTCCGCCACCGCCTGGCGCGGCATGGGAGCCGCCGGGCGCGGCGAAGTGCTGGCCGCCAGCTGCGGGGCTGGCGCCATGGAAGGCCTGGCCACCGCTCTCCTGTGGTCGGGCAGAGTTCACGGCGGAAGCAGCGCCGCGGTCGTTTGCACCGCTATAGCCTCCGGCGTTGCCGGCGTAGCCACGGCCAGCCTGGGCTTGGGAGTAGCCGCCACGCGAGTTCGAGGCGAACTGGTTGTAACCCCCCTGGCGGCCGTTATATCCGATGCCCCCGCGGAAGCCGTTGGCACCGAAGCCGGCGCGGGCGAAGCTGGCGCCTCCTGGCCGTGCGCTGTTGATTCCGCCGAAGCGCTGGCTGTAGACGTTGCGGAAGCCTCCCCCTACGTGGGAGTAGGCATTGTTGTAGAAGAAGCGTCCACCACGCCAGAATCCGCCGTAGAAGCCTGAGCCGAAGTAGCCGAAGCCGTAGTTGAGGCCGCCGTAGAAGCCGACGGTCGGACCCCAATAGCCGGCGTTCCAGAAGTAGCCGCCGTCATCGCCGGAGCCCCAATAGCCGGGGGTCCAGAGCGCTCCCTGGTAGGGGGCTAGCTCCCATTGGCCGGGGACCCAGGCGTAGCCCGCTGGTCCGTAGGCCCAATATCCGGGCTGCCAGAGATAGCCGTCGCCGGGGGCTTGGGGTTGGTCATAGCTTGGCAGCGTGGGAGGAGCCTGGTAGATAAATTGTTGTCCGGACTGGTAGGCAGGTTGCTGCCCGAAGCCGCTGGGGTCGTACTCCTGCGGGCCTTGTGCGTATCCTTGCTGCTGCGGGTCGTAGCCCTGCTGTTGCGGATAGCCCTGCTGTTGCGGATAGCCCTGCTGTTGCGGATAGCCCTGCTGTTGCGGGTAGCCCTGCTGTTGCGGGTAGCCCTGCTGTGAATACGCCTGCTGCTGCTGGGGGTAGCCTTGCTGCGGCGGCGCGTAGTAGCCCTGCGGCGGGACACCGTTGTAGCTTTGCGTGGCTGGGGAGCTGTAGTTTTGGGGATCCTGGCTGCTGTAGGGCTGGATGGCTTGTGCGGAGGCAAGGAGAGGGACGGCAAGGAGCGCCGCGGCAAGTGAGACAGAGGTTACAGCGGGGGATGAGAGATTGGCGATGCGCATGGGTTTACCCCTTTTGAGGCCTGGCAAGTTCTACGATCCGGTCTCAAAAGATTAGACCCGGATCTGCAACTAAGGTTGCAGCGTAGACGCGAAATCCGCACCAGGTTACTTTGGCTAGCGTCTGGCTCGTCCAGAGGTAAACGCCTTCTATGCGTGCCAGTTTCCAAGCCGAGCGAAGAGAGTCTCAGTGTCTCCGTAGATCGGGGTGCCGGCGACCTCCAGACGGGACGTTTCTGTCCAGTTGGCTAGTGCAGAGGCGGGCCGTGCGCGATTCCGGATCGATGATCCAGATGGTTTGGACGCCCATGCGGAGATAGTCTTGCGCGCGCTGCTGGGTGTCCGAGTAACTATCGTCGGGGGAGAGGCTTTCGATGACGAGCAGCGGTGCGTCGACCAGGACGTCTGGCTGAGAGCCGGATCGGACGACGACCACATCCGGGATGCGCACCCTCGTGGTGGATACCTGGGTGCGCCATTGTGGCTGTTTCAATGTTCCACAGCTGCTCATGTTGGATGAACCAGCCTGCCAAGAGAGCCTGGACCCGCGAGTGTTCCCACTTCCCCATTTTGCGCTCAAGAATTTCCCCGTTGATGTACTCGCGATCTGGACGATAGCTGGTGTTGAGATACTCTGCGATTGGGATGAGCAAGGAAGCGGCCATGATGCATGTCCTTTGTGGGAAAGGGGTTGGAGGGTTAGCTTCTCCGGCGACCGCCGCCGAGCAACTGCAGCACGGCGAGGAAGATATTGATGGCGTCGAGATAGATGGAGAGTGAGAGGGAGACAGCGGAACGGCCGTCCCCGCCGGCGCGGATGCGGGCGAAGTCACCGATGGTGAGCAGCGTAAAGACGCCGAGGATCAGCCAGGAGTAGGTGTTGGGCTGAAGGAAGTGAAAGAACATGCTGACGATGCCGAGCAGAAGCACACCGAGCAGGGCGGCGGAGGCGATGCCGGTCAGGCGGCGATAGTTGATGTTGAAGAGATAGGCGACGATGGCCATGCAGGCCATGCCCAGCCCGGTGGTTGCGGCGGCCTGGAAGACGATGGCCGGACCGACGGTCTGCAGATAGCGGTGGATGAGCGGACCGATCTCCCAACCCATGAAGTAGGTGAGTAGATAGAAGAGTCCGAGTGCCACGACGGGGTTGGCACGGCGGGCGAAGTTGATGGCAAAGATCAATCCCAGAACCGCGATGAAGCCGGGCAGGGTGGCCCAGGCGGGCGAGGTCGCTACGCCGGCGGCGGTGACAAGGAAGCCAAACGAGGTGATGCTGAGTACCTTGGCGAGCAGCGGCGCGGTGCCCTCGCGCGGAACGTCGATGGTCGTGTTCCAGGTTCCGGTACGGGGATCCATTTGGCGGTTGACGGGATAATTCATGACGGAAGGACTCCAGTGTAGCTATCAGTATAGGACGCGGAGGGCGGCATTTGGATGCGGGTGCGCTGCCTGGCCTGTCTCGCTGGTACAGTCAGAGTTTAGTCTTTTGGGGGAACATTTCGTGCAGTCGATATTTGTTCCCGGTCCCGGAATGGGACACGTTCTTCTCGCTCCCTCGCACCGCATCCACTTTATCGGCATCGGCGGTATTGGGATGAGCGGGATTGCGGAGATTTTGCTGACGATGGGCTTGTGTGTGTCGGGCTCGGACCTGCGGCGCTCCGCGGCTACGGATCGCCTGGCGGGGTTGGGCGCGGTGGTCTACGAAGGCCATGCCGCGGGCAACGTGACGGGCGCGGATGTGGTGGTGGCGAGCTCGGCGGTTTCGGCGGCTAACCCGGAGGTGGCTGCGGCGCGTGCGCAAAAGACCCCGGTGATCCAGCGGGCGGAGATGCTAGCCGAGCTGATGCGGCTGAAGTACGGGATTGCCGTGGCCGGGATGCATGGCAAGACGACGACGACCAGCATGATTGCCGCGGTGCTGGCGGGCGGTGGGCTGGACCCGACGGTGGTGGTGGGCGGCCGCGTGGATGCGCTCGGCTCCAATGCGCGGCTGGGCACCAGCCAATATCTGGTGGCGGAGGCCGATGAGAGCGACCGCTCGTTCCTGAAGCTTTCGCCGATTCTTGCGGTGGTGACGAACCTGGACCGCGAGCATATGGATTGCTACGCGGATATGGACGACGTGGACGCGGCGTTTGTGGAGTTTATGGACAGCCTGCCGTTTTACGGTGCGACGACGGCCTGCATTGACAATGCGCGCCTGCGATCTGTGCTGCCGCGCGTGCGGCGCAAGGTGTACACGTATGGCACGAGCTCCGAGGCGGACTTCCGGTTGGAGCTTTTGCCGAGGCAGGCGGACGGCTTCGGCGCGTTCCAGGTGCGCTGCCAGGTTGCGGGGAGCGAGCAGCTGCTGGGGCCATTCGTGCTGCATGTGCCTGGGCGGCACAATCTGCTGAACGCGACCTCGGCGGTGGCGGTTGGGTTCCAGCTGGGGATTGCAGCGGAGGCAATGGCGGCAGGGCTGGCCAGTTTTCGGGGGGTAGACCGGCGATTCCAGACACGCGGCCATGTGGCCGGGGTGACGGTGGTCGACGACTACGGCCACCACCCGACGGAGATTCTGGCGACGCTGCAGGCGGCGCGCGAGTGCGGCTATACAAGTGTCCATGTGCTGTTCCAGCCGCACCGCTACACCCGTACGCGCGACCTGATGGCGGAGTTTGCGGAGGCTTTTCACGATGCGACCTCGGTGCAGGTGCTGGACATCTATGCGGCCAGCGAGGAGCCGATTGCGGGCGTGACGGGAGAGCGCCTGGCGCGAGAGATTGCCGACGCCGGTGCCAGAACGCGGGCCCGCTACGCGGCTTCGGTGGGCGAGGCGATTGCCGCGGTGGTTGCCGAGGCGCGGGCCGGTGATCTGATTTTGACGCAGGGCGCGGGCAGCGTCTCGCAGTTTGCGCCGCAGGTAGTGGAGGCGCTGCGGGCGGCGCATGGTGAGGCTTGAGCGGTGCTAAGTTCTTTCGCGGATACCCCCTGAAGTTCGTCGGGACGGAAGGCGAGCTCGCCGCTAGAATGAGGGTGGCGATTCTCTCGGACCTTGCTCGGGCCGTGCGATCTCAAAAGGGAGTGCAGATGATGGCCGATCGGTGCTTGACGCGCCTATGACGACGCGCGCGGCCAAGATGCCCGGAAGCGCTCAGGACCTCGAGACCGGGGTGTCTCGGCCTGCGCTTCGCCGCGATCTCGGTGAGGATCTTGCGGTGCCGCGGCGGCGGGGAACGGTTTCGTCGGTCCAGGCTGCTTCCGGCTACCAGGCGGAGGAGTTTGCGCCTCGCCGGACGGGTGGGTTGAGCCTTCGGCTGCAAGCCGGTCTGCCGCGTACGGTGTTCGGTCGCGTGGCGTTGGCGGCGGCGGGTCTGATTGCAGTGGGCGCGATGACGGCCGGGGCGTGGGGGGCTCGAACGCTGCTGCTGCATCATCCCAGCCTGTTGGTGCCGTCGAGTGCGGCGATCCAGATTACGGGCAACCAGCACCTGACGCGGGCGCAACTGGTGGGCATCTTCGGTGGCGATGTGGATCGGAATGTGCTGACGGTGCCGCTCGCACAACGCGAGGCCGAGCTGGAGGCTCTGCCGTGGGTGGAGCATGCGACGGTGATGCGGCTGCTGCCGAACAAGTTTCGGGTGGCGATTGTGGAGCGGACGCCGGTTGCATTTGTGCGGCAGGGCTCTTCGATCGGGCTGGTGGACGCCGGTGGGGTTCTGCTGGACATGGCGTCCAGCGGAGACGCGCCGGCGCGCAACGACTATTCTTTCCCGGTGGTGACGGGGCTGGCGCAGGCGGATCCGCTTTCGACGCGGGCCGCGCGCATGCAGCTTTACCTGCGCTTTGTGCGGGAGCTGGATGCGGATGGAGCGAGCACTTCCAAGAGCCTGAGCGAGGTGGATGTGTCGAATCCCGAGGATGTGAAAGCTTTGCTGTCGAACGGGCGCTCGACGATCCTGGTTCACTTTGGCGAGGAGGATTTCCGCCATCGCTACGATTTGTTTGAGAAGAACCTCCCGGAGTGGCTGACGCAGCATCCGAAGCTGGCCGCGGCCGATATGCGCTACGAGCACCAGGTGGTGCTGGAGATGGCACCGGGTACGGCGGTCTCGACGAACGAGGCTGTGGCGACGCCGGCGCGGGAGGGAGCTTTGCCGGGCAAGAACTCCGGAGCGGGTAAGGGCTCGGTGGGTAAGGGCTCCGGGGCGGGTAAAGGCTCCGCGCATAAGCTGATGGCGGTGGGCAAGCCGGTGTATCAGCCGAGGGTCAAACTCGGTGGTTCCGGTGGTTCCGGCGGTCATCTTCAGACTTCGTTCGACGTTAAACCGAAGGCCGTGGATAGCGCGGCCCGGCACCCTCAGGCGGTCCCGCAATGAATGCAAAGACGGAGTACCTGATTACTGTGCTCGACGCGGGCAGCCAGAAGAGCGTTGTCCTGGTGGCGGAGGTGGCCGATGGTGTGCTGCGCTATCGCGGCCATGGTCTCGAACCCTCGCAGGGCATGCGCAAGGGGCTGATCGCTGAGCTGGGGCCGGCGGCGGAGGCGATCAACCGCGCGGCGCTGCATGCTGAACGTGCCGCCAAAGCGACGATTGAGACGGCGGTGGTGGGCATCGGCGGGACGCATGTGCGCGGCATCAACTCGCGCGGAGGCATCTCGATGGGCTCGCGGATGAAGGAGATTACGCGGGAGGAAATTCGGGCGGCGGTTGATCGTGCACGCTCCGTGCCGCTGCCTCCGGACCGCGAGGTAATGCATCTGCTGCCGCAGGAGTTCATTCTGGACGACCAGGCGGGTATCCATGACCCGATCGGTATGGTGGGCAACCGGCTGGAGGTGAACCTGCACCTGTCGACTTGCTCGGGCGGCATCGCGCAGAGCGTGATTACTTGCGCCAATCGGGCGGGACTCGAGGTGGAGGACACGGTGTTTGAGGGCATCGCTTCGGCGGAGGCGGTGCTTTCGGCGGATGAGCGTGAGCTGGGCGTGTGCCTGGCGGACATTGGCGCGAGCACGACGGAGCTGGCGGTGTATTTTGAGGGCTCGATTGCGCATACGGCCGTGCTGCCGATCGGGGGCGATCACTTCACGAACGATCTAGCGGTGGGGCTGCATATTTCGGTCGAAGAGGCTGAGGAGCTAAAGCGGACGTACGGCAACTGCGTGGTGACGAGCGTGCCTTCGTTGGCCGAGATCGAGGTGGGCGGCGGGCTGAACAGGATTGGCGGCGCGGGGCAGCCGGCGCGGCTGGTGCGGCAACGGTTTCTGGCGGAGATTCTGGAGCCGCGTGCCCGCGAGCTGTTTACGATGCTGCGCAACAATCTTCGCGACGGCGGGGTGCTCGAGGCGATGGGTGCGGGCTGTGTGCTGACGGGCGGCGGGGCGAGCCTGGCGGGTCTGCTGGATAATGCGGAGTCGCTGCTGCGGGTACCTGCGCGGATTGGCCTACCGGTACCGCTGAGCCGGATGCCGCAGGAGCTGGTGCGGCCGGAGTTCGCTGCGGCGATTGGGATGCTGCTGTATACGCATCGGACACAGATCCGCAGAGCAGGGGAAGAGCGTGGGTTGAAGGCGAAGCTGCGGACTATCTTTGCGGGAAGCTTTTAGGGTTTGACAAGCAGATCCTCCGCCTGCGGCGAGGGATGACCGTTGGTGTGGGTGGGTGGGGCTGAGGCGGGAGTCCGGCGGCCTAAGTGCAGATGCCAGATTCCCTACGGGATTGAGAACAAAGGCAGACGCAGATTTGATTCGGAATGATAACTAAACGCAGACGCTGATTCCCTTCGGAATGACAGAAAATGGGTGCCCTGCTGGCGAGTGAAGTGACACGGAGTGAACGGGTCCTAGTGAACTGCTCCCTCGGGTGCGCCCTGGCCGGGACGATTTTTGCTTAGCAGAAAAGCGAAGCCGACCATGATGATGGCCATCCAGCAGAGCAGGCGGTAGATGTCCTGGTATCCCTCGGCCGCGGCCTGCTGCTGCAGCTGGGTATAGATAGTGGCACGCGCCAGGTTGGCTGCGTCGGTGCGGTTGCCGGTCGATCCTGTAAACACGGCCGTGAGTGCGGTCATGGCGGTGTTGTAGGCCTGGCTGCCGGGCTGCATGGCTTCCTGCAGGCGAGCCTGGTGGAAGAGCGACCGGTTGGTCACGATGGCTCCCGTGATGGCGATGAAGATACTTCCTCCCACGTTGCGCACGAAGTTGATGATGCCGGAGACCTGGTTGGACGCTTCCCGCGGCAGACCCACGTAGGCCGCGTTCGTGATGGAGATGAAGCAGAAGGGAATCGGGATCATCAGGATGACGCGGAGAAAGGAGTTATAGCCAAAGCTGAGGCCGAGATTCAGAGTGGCCGAATTCCAGTAAAAGGCGGCCGCGAAGATCGCGAAACCGACGGCGGCGAGATTGCGCGCGGCGAATTTTCCGGTAGCGATTCCGGCCAGCGGCATGACGATGACGAGCGCGACCCCTCCCGCAGTGAGTGCTTCGCCGGCGATGGTAGCCGTGTAGCCGAGCAGCGTCTGCATAAACTGCGGCTGCAAGACGGTGGAGGCATTGAGGACGCCGCCGACCAGCGTCATTAAGAAGGAGCAGATGGCGAAGTTCTTGTATTTGAAGAGCTTGATGTTCATGATGGGGGCCTTCGCGCGCCACTCCCACCAGATCAAACCGCTGATACCGACGACGAAGAGGAAAGCGAAGAAGCGAATGAAATTGGAGGCGAACCAGGCATTCTCCTCCCCTTTGTCCAGCATGATTTGCATGCCGCCCATGGCAGTGGTGAGGAGACCGAGGCCGATGTAGTCCAGCTTGCGCAGATTGCTGCGATCGGCCTTGATCCAGGGTGGATCGTCAACGAAACGGGTTACCAGGATGAACGCGAGCAGACCGACAGGGATATTGATGTAGAAGATCCAGCGCCAGGAGTAATTGTCCGTGATCCAGCCGCCGAGGGAAGGTCCGATCGAGGGAGCCAGCACTGCGACTAATCCGTAAAGGGCAAAGGCTTGGCCGCGCCGTTTTTCGTCGAAGGAATCCGCCATGATGGCCTGTGCCATAGGCTGCAGACCGCCGCCGCCGATACCCTGAACCACGCGGGCAAGCAGCAGGATTGGCAGGGATGGGGCCAAGCCGCACATGAAGCTGGAGACGGTAAACAGCGTGATGCAGGAAAGAAAAAAGGTCTTGCGGCCGATGACCGAGGAAGCCCATGCTCCCGCCGGCAGGACGATGGCGTTCGACACCAGGTAAGAGGTAAGCACCCAGGTACCCTGATCCTGCGAAGCGCCAAGGTCACCCGCGATATGCGGCAGGGCCACGTTGGCAATCGAGGTGTCGAGCACCTCCATGAAGGCAGCCAAAGCTACGGTCATGGCGATGATCCAAGGGTTGACCCGAGGTTTCCATTGCCCTTCTTCGGTCGATGCGTCAGCCAAAGTTTGCCCTCATGGCGCAGCTGCTTCTTTGAAAGATGCCGGGAATGAGGACCAGATTCAAAAACCCGTTTGCATCCGGTAAAGGTCATGTGACCTTGTGCTTGCGATTGCCGGTCGGTTCGGCGTACCAAGGTGGGTACGCTCGTGGAAAACACGTGCGGTGCGGAAGCCGGATGCGATGAAAGAATGAAGGGGATCGCAGACCGCCTGGGCGATCGATCCTTCCGCTTCGGAGAACCCCCGCCATGGCTTCCATGCCCGAGAATGACATCCGTATTCACTATGACGACGCTTCTCCGCGCGGTGCCCGCATCAAGGTGATCGGCGTGGGCGGCGGCGGCAACAATGCTGTCAACCGCATGATTGCGGCCAACGTGGAAGGCGTGGAGTTCATCGCCGCCAACACGGATGTGCAGGCGCTGCAGAGCTCAAACGCGGCGGTCAAACTGCAGCTCGGGGTGAAGCTGACGAGCGGGCTGGGCGCGGGTGCGAACCCGGATGTGGGCCGGCGCGCGGCGCTTGAAGATTCGGACAAGATTATTGAGTCGCTTGAAGGTGCGGATATGGTCTTCGTCACCGCCGGGCTGGGCGGAGGCACCGGCACCGGTGCGGCCCCCGTGATCGCGTCGCTCGCCAGTGAGATGGGCGCGCTGACTGTTGCGGTGGTCACTCGGCCGTTCGCGTTCGAGGGTAAGCGGCGCATGATGCAGGCCGAACGCGGTCTGCAGGAGCTGCTCGACTCGGTCGACACCGTGATCGTCATTCCGAATGAGAAGCTGCTGGCGGTGGCCAAGGATGCGGGATTCTTCGAGAGCTTCCGCATCGCGGACGATGTGCTGCGCCAGGGTGTGCAGGGCATCACCGACATTATTACGGTTTCGGGCGTGATCAACCGCGACTTTGCCGACGTAAAGACGACCATGGCCGGCATGGGCTATGCGGTGATGGGGACTGCGTTGCGCTCCGGGCCGACGCGCGCGGTCGATGCCGCGGTTGCCGCCATGGCCTCGCCGCTGCTGGAGGCCGGGGCGATCGACGGAGCGAAGGGGATTTTGATCAACATTACCGGGTCGTCCTCACTCAAGCTGAGCGAGGTGAACGAGGCTTCGACCATCATCCAGAATGCTGCGCATGAAGACGCCAATATCATCTTCGGCGCGGTGCAGGATGAGGCGATGGCGGACGAGGTGAAGATTACGGTGATTGCGACCGGCTTCCGCCAGGGCGACTCCGGGCCGCGGCGAGAGCGCATGCTGGCCGAGCCGACGCTGCCGACGATTCACTACAGCGTTCCGGCGGCTCAGCGTGTGGCTCCGGCTGCCCCCGTATCCGTGCCTGCTGCGCCGGCGTCTACGGAGGCTTTGCCGGCGACTGCGGTCGAGCCGCTGAGCGCAGCGCTTGTCGAGGTGGCTCGCCAGCCGGAGGTCGTTCGCGAGCACGAAGCGGAGCAGGAGCTGGTCGGGTCCGGACATTTTGAAGAGGAGCCAGCCGCGGAGTCGCTTGTGGAGTCCGCGGTGCCTGCTGCGCCGGAGCTTGTGCCCGTGCCACGATCTGTCTTCGACGACGATTTCTTCCGGTCGCCGCGGCGTATGTCGCTCGAGCCGGAACCGGTGGAGGCAGACAGCCGCATGCCTTCGGCGCGCGGCTTCGACTCGCCCGACTCGTCACGGCCGCTCCGCCTCCAGTATCACGGGGCGGGTCGGGACGAGGCGCAGCGCACTTTCGTTGCTGAACCGGAGTTGGTCGGCGGAGATACAGTGCGCATCTTCTCCTCGGTCCCGGACGAGCCGGCGCAGGCGGACGAGCTGGATATTCCGGCCTTTCTGCGGCGGACCCACTAGCGCGGTTGGCTGGGGGAGTAGAAACCAACCGGCTCCCGTGTCGTCCAATTCTGTAGATCGGTACACTGAAAGCCGCGAGCATCTGCCCCGAACGAGCGGTTGCGAGAAGCTTTTGTTCTCGGGTGTTCGCCTTTTAGGGGATCGTCAACCGTCCGGATTCCGATGAAGATGTGTTTTGGGAGTAGCTGCATGATGCGACAAGCCGCGGTAGGACATGTTGGGATTGTGTCTACCTTTCTCAATGTGCTGTGTTTCTTCTGCGTTCTAGCCGGCACCGCAGCTGCGCATCCGGTGGCGATCAAACGCAGCGTCGTGCACAAAGCTCATGCTGTCTTTGCTTCGTCTCACGCTACGGCAGCTTCTTCTCATGGTGCCCATCCGCTTGCGGCTCGCGTCTCACGTCGTGTTGTCTCGGGAAGAGCGATGATTCGCATCGCGGCGCCTGCCCAGGTTCTCCGCGGACATCGTGGACGGTTGGTTCGTGTTGTTGCGCGTCCTCACTTTGCAGAGCGGTTCTATGCCAGCTCTTTCGCCGACAATTTGACCGCCGGGGACCAGATTGGTGGAGAAGATCCGGTCGTTCGGGCGGCCGCGATCGATGCGCTCGGCAATATGAATGGCACCGCGGTGGCGATCGATCCCAGCACCGGCCGAATTCTAGCCATGGTGAATCAGAAGCTTGCGCTTTCCGGCGGTGCCGAACCTTGCTCGACGATCAAACTGACCGTTGCGCTGGCTGCGCTGCAGGAAGGGCTGATTACGCGGGAAACTCCCGTGGCATTGGGTGGGGGATACCATGTGACGCTGACCGAGGCGCTCGCCCACTCGAACAATCTGTACTTTGAGACGCTGGGACGTGCGTTGGGGTTTGAGCGAGTCAAGCATTACGCCAACCAGCTTGGCTTGGGCGAACTTGCCGGATTTGACATTGCCGGTGAACAGCTTGGCACCTATCCGGACCAGGAACTGCCGGCAGCGTTGGGAGGTGTGGGACGTATGTGCTCTTTCGGCGAGAGCGTCAGTATGACGCCGCTGCAGTTGGGCGCTATCGTCTCTGCGATTGCCAACGGGGGCACACTTTATTATCTGCAACATCCACTCAGCCCGTCGGACATCGGCAACTTCCAGCCCAAGATTAAGCGTACGCTCGATATCGGCCGCATCCTTCCGGAGATGCAGCCAGGGATGCTTGCTGTGACGCAATATGGGACGGCGCGCAGGCTGAGGGCGAACTTTACGGAGTTTCCGGTGATGGGCAAGACCGGAACCTGCTCGAACAACGGTACCCGCTTTGGGTGGTTCGGATCCTACGCCGAAACGCCGAACGGCCGGATTGTCACCGTCATTTTCCTTGAAGGTGGACGGCCAACCTTTGGTCCAAAGGCTGCTGAGTTGACGGGGCAGTTCTATCGTTCGCTTTATGACCGAAACTACTTCAATTTGCGCACGGGACCGGCGGTTGCCCATTTGTCTGTGCCCGTGAGCAGATGATCGGTCAGAGTTGCATCCTCAAAGCTGTGCACGACTGCAGGGGGATGTAGGATCGCTTGCGATAGAAGGCTGGCTTGCCGAGGAGGCTGTGTACTAGTGATTTGCATTGGGCATACGTGCCAGTCGCCGAAATGTTTGTTATCGGTGGTTTTCATTGCTGAGTCGCGGGCTGCTCTCGGAGTTCGTCCAGCTTTGCGGTTTGTTCCGGCGTAAGCTCTCTGCGGATTTGAAGAGACATGTGGACCTCTGCTTTTTCGAGCTCAGCCCGGGCCTCGGTGACGCGATCAATTTGCTGGAAGATTTGGCCCTCATCCAAATCTTTGGCACGAATGGTTTTGGACAAGGCTGACTCTTCCTGCTGCAGACTTTTGTAGAGCTTAAGCAGGTTGTCCCTGTTTGCACCGAAGACGTCGTCCATACGATGTTGCTGTCGTGAGTCCAAGCGGATTTCCTTGGCAATCGAAGAGTTGTCCCACCAACGGCTTGGCGGCGCGAGCAGAAGACTTCCTGTCCGGGTGTCCGAGGAGTTTCTGTTCATCGTATTGTCGCGGGGAGAAGGGATCGGGGAATGGCCAAATCCACCTCCGCCCCCAAATCCACCGCCCATCCCTCCTCCTCCGCCGTGCCCTTGCGCAGCGGCGGAGTGCAGGGTCCAGCCGACGGCAAGCCACAGAGCCGCAGCGCGCCACCGAGTTTCTGCCAAGCGTACACGCATCAGTCGCGATCCTGAGCGGAATCGAGCCGTGCCGCCTGGCTACTCACCGGATGGAGCAGAGCAGGAGGAGCGAACTCGGGTTCGGTCAGTTCCGCATCGATTGCTTCCAGCATTGCGTTATCCCGGGCGATCTGCTGTGCGCGTGTCTCTGGAGCAAAGGTACGGACGTTAGGAGGAAGGTTCGCCTCGAGTGCAGGTTCGGCAGCGCGGGAGGACCACAGATGCGCCCCCGCGGTGAGAGTCGCCATGGCCGCGAGTATCAGCGTCGCTGCGATCGATCGCACGGCGAAGGCCGTCACGTGCCGAGCAGGTTGGTGGCTGGAGAGATCACGGGTGAATGTGTTCGAGCGCGCCTCGGCCCAGGCGAGGGAGGCGCGGTTGTAGGCTGCGATCGACTCGGAAAATGCGGAAACCTCCTTTTCGCAAGAGACACATTGAGCCGAGTGTGCCCGCAGGGCAGGGCTGGCCCCACCGATCAACAACGCGTCCAGCTCTTCCAGTTCCTTCTGGATCAAGGGACACTCGGTGGGCATCATGACCGGGCTCCCAACTGGTTGCGGATTGCCTTGAGCGCACGATGCAGATGCGTTTTGACAGTGTTGACCGGCATCTTCATGGCTGCCGAGATCTCGCTCAGCTCCATTTCGTCGGAGAATTTCATGAGGAAGATCGTTCGCTGATTGAAAGACAGGGTCTCAATGATCTGAGAGAGCGCCGCGACTTTCTGCTGTGCGATCAACCGGGCTTCCAGGCCGGATTCTTCACTGGCGATGAAGGAAGCTACGTCCGTGACATCGATGGCGGAGGCGCGCGCCTGCTTCCAGAAGCGGAACTTCTGGGTGCGCTGGTGATCCCGCACGAGGTTGACGGCGATACTGGTCAGCCAGGTGTTGACGCTCGAATCTCCGCGAAAGCTGGCTCGAGCGTTGTAGGCCTTGAGCAGGCAATCCTGCACGATGGTCTCGGCCAGATCCGGGTCTCCGGTCGAGAAGGTCACGAAGCGGAGCAGGCGCGGCCGATGATTCTTGACGAGGGCGTCGATGTCGTCAAGTTCTGTAGCTGGACGGGGCTCGGCCTCGGCGGAATGGGGACGCGAAACGGCCTTTGCCGGGAAGGTGGAAGGGAAGATGCGACCGGAAGCCGGATTGAACGTTGCCACGGGAGACTCCTGCGAAGACGAGAGCGGAGAGCGAAAGGTATCTTCTGTGACAAAGTTTACTGTGCTTCCCACCGGCGTCCCAGCGGAAGGAAGAGCAGAGATATCCATTCGGTACTCGATGATTTGGACGCTGGGCTTCGAAAGAAAGGTTACGCCTTCCGCCCTCCCTTAAGGTGTCAGGGTTTTAGAGTGCAAGGCCTAGGGTGTTAGATCGACCGCGGTCGACTCGCTGAGCTGATGGATGGCCAGCCAGGTGGTCTGGTAGGCGTTCAGGGCGTCGCTCGTCGAGGAGCGCGCGTCCCGCAGCGCGTCGAGATAGTCGATCAGCGCGATGCCTCCGTGCTCGAAGGCGAACTGGGCGATGGTGAGGACATCGCGGGACTCTTCGAGGTAGTGGTCGGTGAAGCGGTCGGAGAGGGTCTTGGCTTGAACGTAGCCGACCCAGGCCTGCGCCACGTCCGAGATGACCTGGTTGCGGGCGGCGAGCTCCGTGAAGCGGGTTGCGTCGGCCTGGAAGCGGGTCGTCTGTTTGTTGCCTTGATTTTTATCGAAGATCCGCAGGGGGATGTTGATGGAGAAGCCGGCGGAGTTTTCGGGACCACTGCGGTCATACTCGGCCTCAAGCGTCGGGTCGGTCGTACCCTCGGCGATGGCCAGCCGGGCATTGGCCTCAGCGGCCAGCACGGCCTGGCGCGCGGCGGCGTAGTCCGGCCGGCCGGCGATGGCCTGTTGGGTGAGTTGGTCGAGCGTGGAGGCGACCAGCGGCGGCAGCACATCGCCGGTGATGTCGAAGTTTTCGGAGGGCGTCTGGATGCCCATCAGCGTTTGCAACTGTACGCTTGCCTGCTGCAGTGTGATGATGTCGTTGGCCTGATCGCTTTCAAAGCTGCCTAGCTGCAGGTCGAGCCGCTCGAAATCCAGCTTGCCCAGGTCTCCGGCTTTATAGCGATCGTTGGCGATCTCCACTTCATGCCGGTAGTCTTTGAGGCTTGCGTTGGCGAGCTCGAGCGCGTCCTTGGCGATGAGCATATGAATGAACGCCTGCTTGACGGTGAAGACGGTCTGCCGGATGCTGTCTTCGAGCTGAGCGGCCGTCTGCGCGGTAGTGGCCTGGGCGTTTTCGATGCGGAAGCGACGTTTGTTGCCGCGCTCAAAGAGCCGTGAAAACTGCGCGCTGACGTTATAAGGCGTGCCGGCGCTGGTGGGTTCGGTCAGGTCCGTGCCGTAAAGAGTGAAGTACGGATTGGTGCGTACCGCGGCCTGAACCTCCTGCGCACGGACGGCGCGCAGGTTCTGCTGCGCAGCGAGGATGGTCGGATTGCGGGCCTGCACGGCATCGAGCACCTGGCGCTGGGTGAACGCACCGGGCTTCGAGGCTGGCGGTTTGCGCGGGTCAGGCCCGAGGGCTGTGCTGCCGGCGTAGACTTCGGCGGCTGATTGGCCGTTTTGTGCTCCACTCGATGCGGCCTGACCGCTGGCTCCGGGTGCCGCTCCGGCTCCGTGGCCTCCGGACCCGGCTGCGCCGGCACCGGGACCAGAGGCACCCGATCCGGCGCCGGCCCCTCCTGCTCCACCGGCCCCTCCTCCACCTCCGCCGCCACCCTGGGCGACGAGTGCGGGGGAAGGGACGACGGTGAGTGCCAGGATCGCGGCAGCGGTGAGCGCGACGGACCGTAATCCGGAAGTTGGAAGCATGGTTTTCAATTTCAACTCTCGAATCCTCTCTCCGGCTTAGGAAGGACGTCGGTATCCCGGGCGATCCAAACGTAGAGCGTCGGCAGCAGGAAGACGCCCATGACGAGCGCACCCACGAGGCCGCCAACGATCACAATGGCGAAGGGCCGCTGCGAGTCCGAACCGATGCCGTGTGAGAGCGCGGCTGGCAGCAGACCGAGGGTGGCGACCAGCATGGTCATCATGATTGGCCGCAGGCGCAGAACGGCGCCTTCGACTGCGGCATCCTTTACCGAGTGTCCGTTGGACCGCATCTGGTTGATGTACTCGAGCATGATGATGCCGGTCTGCACCGAGACGCCGAACAGCGCGAGGAAACCGACTCCGGACGACACGCTGAAGTGGGTTCCGGAGAAGAACAAGGCCAGCAGGCCGCCCACAGGCGCGACTGCGACGTTGCCGAGCACCAGCAAAGCCCACTTGAAGGAGCCGAACATGCCGTACAGAATCATGAAAATCAGCATGAGGGTGATGGGCACGACGATGGCGAGACGACGCGAGCTGCGCTTCTGGCTCTCATACTCTCCGGCCCAGTCGAGCGTGTAGCCCGTGGGCAGCTTGACGTCGCGGCCGACTTTACTGATGGCTTCTTCGACGGTTGAGCCGAGGTCGCGGTCGCGAACGCTGTACTTGATGGCGATGTAGCGGCTTCCGCCTTCACGCTGGATCTCTTCGGCGCCGTCGGCGATGCCGGACTTGGTGAGCTGGGCGAGCGAGACGCGCTCACCGGAGGAGGCGAGCAGGCGGATGTTCCGGATCTCATCCGGCGTCTGGCGATAGATGGGGCTGTACCGCGCCGTGACGTCGTAGCGCGCCTCGCCATCCAGGATCTGAGTGACGGGGGCACCGGCGATCGTACCGCCGACGGCGCCCTCGATGGCGGACTGGATGTCAGCGACGTTGACACCGTAGCGTGCGGCGGCATCGCGGTCGACGACGAAGTTCAGGTTGGGCTGCCCGATGATGTGGAGCAGGCCGAGATCGGCGACGCCCCGAATTTTGCTCATCACCTGGATGATCTCGGTTCCTTTGGCTTCGAGCGTTTTCAGGTCGGGACCGTAAAGCTTGATGGCCAGCTCTCCCTTGACGCCGGAGACGGCCTCTTCGACGTTATCCGAGATGGGCTGGGAGAAGTTCCAGACGACCCCCGGGGTCTTGTCGAGCTCGCGGTTCATGGCGCTGATCAGCTCGTCCTTGTTTTCGTGGAAGGCTGGACGCCAGTCTTGCTTTTCCTTGAGGTCGACGAAGTATTCGGTGTTGAAGAAGCCGGTGGTATCGGCACCGTCGTCCGGACGACCGATCTGGCTGATGACCTGGGTGACCTCAGGAAAGGAGGCTAAGACCAGGCGGGTGTGATCGGCGATCTGCCCGCTTTCGGTGGGGCCGGTGGATGGGGCAAGCGAGCCGCGGACCCAAATGGCACCTTCATCGAGGTGAGGCAGGAACTCCGAGCCAACCGCGCCGCTGAGGGCCAGGTAGGCAGCGACCCCCAGCAGAGCTCCCGCGATGCCGAGCGGCACGATGCGATGATCGATGGCCCAGATGGCGGCATGGCGATAGCGCTGCGTGATCCAGTGCAGGACCGGATTTTCCCACTCAGTGGTGCCCTTGGGAAAGAGGAAGCTGGCCATCATGGGAGCGAGCACCATCGAGAAGATGAGGGCTCCCAGAAGGGCGAATGCGACGGTCCATGCCATCGGCTTAAAAAGCCGGCCTTCTACCGATTGAAGCGTAAAGATGGGCAGATAGGTGGTGATGATGATGGCGATGGCGTAGAAGACGGGCCGCTGGACTTCATAGGCTGCCTGCCGGATCTGCTCGGTGACCGTCATGTCCTGGCGACGGCCGTGGCTGAGGTGGCGGACGATGTTTTCGACCATGACGACTGCGCCGTCGACGACCATGCCGAAATCGAGCGCGCCGAGCGAGAGCAGGTTGGCTGGGATGTTGCGCAGATCGAGGCAGATGGAGGCAAAGAGCAGCGCGAAGGGAATGGTGAACGCCACGATGAGCGCGCCGCGCAGATTGCCGAGAAACAGGAACAGAATGATGATGACCAGGATGATGCCTTCGGTCAGGTTGTGCAGCACCGTGTGCGTGGTCAGCTCGAGCAGGTCGCTGCGATCGAGGAACGGCACGATGGTGACGCCGGGCGGCAGGAAGTGCTTGTTCAGCTCCTCCACCTTGAGGTGGATGGCGGCGAGGGTCTTGTCGGAGTTGTCGCCCTTCTGCAGCAGCGCTACGCCTTCGACGACGTCGTTGTCGTCATTGAGCGTCCGGCCATCCATACGATGGATTTCTTTGCTGTCCTGCTTGCGCTGTTCCTTGTTCAAAGGATCGCGCCAGTCGCAGGTTCCCAGGTTGGGTACGCAGGTTTTGCCGATCTGTCCAAGGCGGATCTTCGGTCCTTGCGCGACGGTGGCCACGTCTGAGACGCGCAACGAGGTGCCGTTGGCGGCCTTGAGGACGGTGTTCTCGATGTCGTGCACGTTCTTGAACAGGCCGACTTCCTGCACGTTGATCTGCTGGGTGCCCTGCTCGATGAAGCTGCCGCCGGCGTCGACGTTATTGGCGGCGAGCTGCTGCTGGACCTGCTGCAGAGTCAAGCCGTAGGAGATCAGCTTGTCAGGGTCGATGGTGACCTGGTACTCGCGGGTGAGACCGCCGAAGCTCGAAACGTCGACCACGCCAGGCACACTGCGGAACGCTTTTTCGAGCTGCCAATCCTCGATGCTCTTCAGCTGCATGGTATCGATGGCGGGATTGGTGCTTTTGAGGGTGTACCAGAAAATCTGTCCGACCGGGCTCCAGTCGGTGCCGATCTGCGGCTGCAGTCCGGCAGGCAGCGTGACTTGCGTCAGCCGCTCGACGACCTTCGAGCGATTGACATCGTCGATCGAGTCATCGTCGAAGATCATGGTCACGCTCGACAGGCCCGCGAGCGTGGTCGAACGCAGGTGAGTCATGTGCGGGATGCCGGCGACCGCGAGCTCGAGCGGCACGGTGACCTGTTGCTCGACCTCTTCGGCGCTGCGGCCGGGCCATTGCGTGATGACCGTGACGTAGTTATTGGCGACGTCGGGATAGGCTTCGACCGGCAAATTGTGAAACGAGATGCCGCCCCAGACAAAGAGCAGGACCGCCACGATGAGGACAATAAACCGGTTGTCCAGGGCGAAATCGACTATCTTGCGGATCATTGGTCAGCCGTGTTCTGCAGGTCCAGTGCGTTTGCCACTACCTGCTGCCCGGCGGACAGGCCTGCCAACACCTCGGTCATGTTGCCGTCGAGCTGGTTGCCGCCCTTGATGGTTACGCGGCGGAAGTTGCCCTGCGCGCCTCCCGGCACATAGACGTACTCGCGGTCGTGCAGGTGGAGGATGGCCGTTGAGGGCACGGCGACCACCTGCGATGCACGCTTCGAGGAGAGGGTCGCGGTGGTGAACATGCCGATGCGCAGCTCGGTTCCGGGATTGTTGACCTGAATGCGAACCTTGCCGGTGCGTAGATTCGGGTCGAGAATCGCGCCGATGTCGGAGATGGTGCCGCTGAAGACCTTGCCCGGCAGAGCGTTGACGCGGATGTCGGCGTGCTCGCCTACGCTTACCTTGGCGAGCTCGTTCTCGTAGACGTCGCAGATGACCCAGACGTGCGAGAGGTCAGCGATCAGCAGCGCGCCCTGGTTGCCGGCGTAGGTGATGCCGACTGCCGCGGCCGCCGTTGCGTTCTGCGCGACCACGATGCCGTTGATCGGGGAGGAGAGGTGCAGCGTATCGCTGGGATGAGCTTTGTCGACGCCCAGGATTTTCAACTCCTGCTCGGCCGCCGTAAGTCCAGCCATGGCATCTTCTTCACCGTTCTGGGCCTGTTCAAGCTGTGTCTGGGGGATGGCGCCTTTGCTGTAGAGCAGCTTGTCGCGCTCGAGCGTGACTTTGGCTAGATGCTCGTCGCTGACGGCTTTGAGGTAGGTGCCGAAGGCGGTGGCGACGTCCGGACTTTGCACGTCCATCAGCAGCTGGCCTTTGTGCACTGTCTGCCCGAGCGCCACATGCAAGGCGACGACGCGCCCGTTGGCGAGCGGCACGATGGGGATTTCGCGCGAGACGTCGGGGTTGACCGAGCCGGTCACGTTCACGGTGTCCACGACGCTGCGGCTGACGGTCGAGGCGAGCTGAAAGCGGCCTGGATTCTCAACCGTTACCGACGAGCTGCCTCCGGTTTCGACCACCGGAGGGGTGGAGGGAGGCGCCTCCGCGGCGGGGTTCGACTCGGTCTTGTGGCAGCCGGCGAGGGAGAGGACAAGCATGCCGGAAGCTACTCCGCGACAACCGCTTCGGTTCCACTTGGTGAGCGTACGCTGCTTCATAAGGCTGGGTTGTGGTCCTCGGGGGTCTTCCACTGTTTCTCCAGCCTATCCCACGCGCTATAAAAAATTTGTAAAGCCGGGCTCGTCCTTCGATAGTGCGGAGTTTATCTTTCGATTGACTTGCGTCTTCGACTCGCGACGAAGAGGATACTGGACCAATGCCCGCGCCGGCCAGCCTCGTACGCAGTCGCCGCTTCCGTCTGGTGGCGGGGCTTGCCGCTGTGGCGCTGATCGCGGCGGCAGACCGCGCGCTGACCAACGATGTGCCGCTGGCGCTACTGTATCTGTTGCCCATGGCGGGGATGAGTACGGTGCTGCGGCGCTGGCAGATTCTGCTGCTGGGTGTGTTTTGTACCTGTACCGCGGAGCTGGCCGATGCCTTTCCATGGACGGTTGCCGGAGGAATTCCTCGCGATACGCTTTACTTTTTTGCTTATACGGCGGCCGGACTTTACGTTGCCGAGGTGGTCTCCCGCCGCCGCGCGGAGACGACGCATGTGGCGGCGCTTGAGGCCGAGATGGCTGGGCGTCGCGAGGTGGAAGAGCAACTTCAGTTGGTGGTCGCCAACTCTTCGATTGCGATTTTGACCGCCGATGAAGGGGGGCGCATTCGCAGTGCCAACCGGGCTGCCGAGTCGTTGTTTGCCGGGGAGGCGGGATTGGTGGAACCTCTGGAGGATGCCTCCTTGAGCCGGTTCCTGCCTTCGCTGGCGGCGGTCCGCATGCGTGAGCACGGCTGGCAGAGGCTGCGCACCATGATGCAGTGTCAGGGTCTGCGCGCGGGACGCGAGCCTTTCCTGGCCGATGTCTGGTTTTCGACGTATATGACCTCCGGCGGCGGCCGCCTGACGGCGATGATTATCGACGCGACGGTCGAGACCCGCGACCGAGAGGAGGCGAATCTCGAACAGGTGCTGGTCGGCTCCAGGCTTGCCATCGGCGCCGTCTCGCACGAGATCCGCAATATCTGCGCGGCGATTTCGGTGGTGCAGCAGAACCTTGCCGGGGGTTTGGGTGCGGTCGCCGGTTTGGCGGCCGGTGGGCCGGCGGCTCCGCACACGGAGGATCTGGACGCGCTCCGGCAGCTGGTGGCCGCGCTTGAGCGCATCGCCTCGGTGGAGCTCTCGCTGGTGAAGCGGCAGGCGGGCCGGGTAAGCCTGGAACGCTTCCTGCGCGAGCTCGGGATTATCATCCAGCCGTCGCTGCGCGAGGCTGGGATTACGCTCGAGTGGCAGGCGGACGCCGACCTGCCGGATGTGCTCGCCGATTACACAAGCCTGCTGCAGGTCTTTTTGAACCTGGTGCGCAACGCCGAAGCCGCGCTTGCCCAGACCGTGGACGCGCGGCTCTGCCTGCGGGCCGTCTGCACCGGGGCGCGGGTGCAGATCCGGCTCTCGGACAACGGTCCGGGTGTGCGCCAGCCGGAAAAGCTTTTCCGGCCGTTTCGCGTGGGCGCGGCCCAAAGGGGAGGGAGTGGTTCCGGCGATGGCGGGTCGGGTCTTGGTCTCTATCTCTCGCGGGCGATGATGCTTAGCTTCCACGGCGATCTACGCTTTGAGCCGGGGCCGCAGGGTTCTACCTTTCTGGTCGAGATGGTTGCCGCCGAAGCCGCGGGGGCAAACGCCGCGTGACTCCGCTTGCCAATCCTCCTATTCGCATTTTGCTGGTCGACGATCACACGTTGTTTCGCGAAGGTCTGCGGCGGATGCTGGACGCCGAACCGGGCATGCAGGTGTGCGGCGATGTTGGGTCCGCTGCCGAGGCCGAGAGGGCTCTTGCCGGCGGATTGAGCTTCCACGTGGCTCTGGTCGACTATGAGCTGGCGGCGAGCGAAGAGACCTTCTCCGATGGCCTGGAGCTGGTGGCGCTGTTGCAGAAGGTGCGGCCCGATGCGCATTCGCTCGTCGTGACCGCGGGACTGGAGCTGGCCGATCTGCTGCGAGCCGTGCAGGAGCTGGGGGCGGGCATTTTTTTAAAGACAGAGCCGCTGGCTGAGCTGATGCTGGCGATCCGCCGGACTGCGCGTGGCGAGCGATGGATCTCCTCCGGTGCGGCGATGGAGCTGCTGGCGGGCCAATCGGCTTCAGCTGCGCCGGTCACCGGCGGCCGAGTGGGGCTGAGCGAACGCGAGTCGGCCGTGCTGCGGGGGGTGCTCGAGGGACTGAGCAATAAAGAGATCGGCGCGCGGCTGGGCCTGAGCGAAAGCTCGGTGAAGGCTGTGCTGCAAAGGCTATTTGAGAAGACCGGTGTGCGTAGCCGCTCGCAGCTGGTGCGCTTCGCGATCGAAAATCAACTTGGCGGTGGCTGACGACCCGCCCCGAGGTACCGAAGCGCGGCTCATTTGCCGGCTCATCTGCTGCGGTTCTGCGCTACACTGCGACGGGAAGAGCACCCCAGCGAGGGTTGGGCTTTCCCTTCGTGCACGCACGGGACGCGAGGAGATGCAGCTTGGCCAAGGTCGCGACACACCGCTTCACGCTGGTGCTGGATTCGGTGCTGCCCAGTGTGGAACGCGTGGAAGAGGCCGCGGAGACACTTGCCCGTCAGGCCGGCTTTGATGAAGAGGTGTCGTCCCATATCTCCATGGTTTGCCGGGAGGCGGCGGTCAACGCGGTGCTGCACGGCAATCGCTACGATCCGCATAAGCATGTTACTGCCAGCTTTGAGCTTACCGAGCGGGCTTTGACGGTGCGCGTCGCGGACGAAGGAGACGGCCTTGACCCGGAGAAAACTCCCGACCCGCTCGCTCCTGAGAATCTATTGCGCACGGCTGGACGCGGCATCTTCCTTATGCGTGCTCTTATGGATGAGGTACACTTTCGCCAGTTGAGCCCAGGCACGGAGATCACCCTCATCAAAGACAGAGAGTCCAAGGAGAGCAAAGCATGAGTATGAAGTTCAAGACCCGCGAGGTGGATGGCGTAACTATCCTCGACCTGAGCGGCCGTATCACCCTGGGCGAGGGAAGCGGGACGCTGCGCGACGCCGTACGTGACCTGGTGTCTAAAGGTTCGAAGAAGATTCTGCTGAATCTGGATGAGGTCGACTACATCGACAGCTCCGGGCTGGGCGAGCTGGTGGCGGCCTACACGGCGGTGAAGAACTCCGGCGGCGACCTGAAGCTAGTGAACCTGACGAAAAAGGTTAGCGATCTGCTGGTGATCACCAAACTCGCTACTGTCTTCGACGTTAAGGAAGATGAGGCTGCTGCAGTCGCCTCGTTCGACTGAAGATACCGGGAGCAGGCCGGCCGTCGCTGCGATCGCGGCTCGTTTAGTCCTAAGAAAAGGTTTCGACAGGCCCGTGTGGGTCCGTCATGCCTTTGTACGCCTTGAGGAACCATGCATACGCTTTCTAAGAGCCGCCTGGTCGCGATGTGGTGCGCGATCCTGCTTCCCGCCGCCTATTTTTATTTTCTGCTGTCCAAATCGCTGAGCCGACTGCCTTTTCTGGACGATTACTACTCCGTGCTGCAGTTTCTGCTGCAGTGGAAGCAGGAGCATGGGGTTCAGCATCTGGTGCAGATTTTGACGTCGCAGCATAACGAATATCGGCTTATGTTTGAGAACGTCTTTTTTGGCCTGCAGTATGTTTTGCTGGGGCACACCGATCTGCGGGCACTGGCCATCCTCGGCGATCTGTTCGTCATTCCCATCTTCGGTGTGCTCTATCTCATCTGGAAGCAAGGAGATCGGGCCCAGGAACAGCTTTTGTGGTTCGTGCCGGTGTCCTGGATTTTGTTTCAGCTGCAGTATGCTTCAAGCCTCAACAGCGCGATGGCTCCCTTGCAGAACCTTCCGGTGATCCTGTTTGCGTTGCTCTGCTGCTTGCTGGCGGCGCGGGTGGGTCCTTGGGCCTTTGCGGGGGCGGTTGCTTCTCTGGCCTTGTGCATTGGCTCTTCAGGCAACGGGCTCTTTCTTCTGCCTGTCGTGGGTCTGCTGTATCTGCAGCAGAGGCGTTACAGAAATCTGGCGCTGTGGGTGCTGGCCGGGATCGTTCTTTGCCTGATTTACTTTCATGGCTATAACTTCGGGGCATCGCAATCGCACGCCGACAAAAGCCTGCTCAGTTCTTTCAAGCATTTGTCGCCGGCGTATGGAGCGGCGTTTCTGGGCTCCATTGCAGCCAAGGCAAATCCTCTGCCGGCCATTGCGTTTGGCGCGCTGCTGGTGTCCGTGTTCCTGGTTGCGACCTGGCACCGTCTGTTCCGGAAGAACGCTGCCCTCTACTACTCGGCGCTTTTTTTCTTCGTGACCGCTTTCGCCGTCTCCGGGTTGCGCTCCGATTTGGGTCTGGTGAGCGCGCTGGGCTCGCGTTACAGAATCAACTCGACCGTTCTGGTGATCCTGATCTACTTCTATCTGGTCCAGCAGTACAGACCGGAGCGTTGGAAGCTTGCCGTGCAGGCACCTCTTGTGATCCTGCTGGGTCTGGCTTTGATCGGGTTCGACCTGCTCTCGGACCAGGGCGGCCAAAAGGTTTTACTGACGAGACGCCAGAAGCTCGAGACGGCGATGCTGCGTTGGGAGCGCCATGAGCCCCGCGAGGAGACCACTACCTCCGCACCGGGAGATTACACGGCCGAGAACGAGAAAAAAGGGTTTTATGAGCCGGTCGAACCGTTTCTCTCTGAATCGATTGCGGCGGACATCTACCGTTTGCCTGCACTTCCTGAGCAGCACTAAGGCCCTGGCTGTCGCTTTGAAGGAGAGTGGTCGGGGCGAGAGGATTCGAACCTCCGACCCCCTGGTCCCGAACCAGGTGCGCTACCAGACTGCGCTACGCCCCGAACTGATGAAAACTTGGTTCTAGATCCGCTTGCCCGGCTGCTGTTCGGCGCTCAGGAGACGCCTTCAGGCTCGCGGTTGAACCTTTCTCACTTTAGCAGAATTTAAGGGGTCGCGGACAGCGCGACGCTTAGCGCCACGGCGCATCTAGATACAGATAGGTTAGGACGGCAGCGATGCGTGAACGCCGAGGGATTGTCGAGGGATGGAAGGCGGGGAACGGACGTGTTCTTGTGACGCTCGTCCGCGCTGAGGGGTCTTCGTACCGGCGCCCCGGGGCACGCCTTTTGACCTACGCCTCCGGGAGTGAACATACCGGTACCATTAGCGGAGGCTGCCTAGAGGGCGAGGTTGTGCGTCGCGCGGCGTGGCTGGCCCGCCGGCGAGCTGTGATCGAGCGCTACTCCATGAATTTCGACGACACGGCTGAGATTCCCTACGGACTTGGCTGCGGAGGCACGATCGATCTGCTGTTTGAGCCGCTCGGCACACCGGAGGCGGAGGCTTTGCTCTCGGCGATGGCTGCCTCGCTGCAAGGCGAGGAGACGACGGTCATTACTTTTCTTCCCGATGCGGAAAGAGGTTTACGGCGGCTGGTGCTTGATGTCCGGGAGAACGTTGTTTTTGTCAGCGAGGGTTTGCGGCCGGAGAAGATTGCCTGTGCGCGGGGGCTCAACCCGGACCAGGCCTATGAGGGGCGCTTTGTGGAACGTTTGAAGGCTCCTCCACGGCTCTTCCTGCTTGGGGCGGGGGATGACGCTAAGCCAATGGCTGAAATAGCCGCGCTGCTTGGCTGGTCGGTGATCGTTGCCGATGGCCGCGCTCAGCTGGCGCGGTCGGAGCGCTTCCCGCGGGCTGAGCGCGTGCTGGTGCTTGCCGCGGGGCAAGTCCCCGAGCTTGGCCTGAGGCCTGAAGATGCCGTCGTCCTCATGACTCATAGTTACGAGCAGGATCGGGAGTGGTTGACCGGAGTTCTAGCCGATCCGCCACGGTACGTGGGCCTGCTGGGTGCGCGTCATCGCAGTAGTTTGCTGGTGACGGAAGCGGCGTCCGCGCTCAGTAAAAGTGTGGAGGAGTGTTGCGAACATCTGTTTGCCCCGGTCGGACTCTCTCTTGGCGGAGATGGATCGGAGACCATCGCTCTGGCGGTGGTTGCCGAGATACAAGCGGTGCTGCATGGAGGCTCGGGCGGTTCGCGTCGGCTGACCGCATCGGAAATTGCCGAGCAGGTACAAGAGGGCGGTGCTTCGATGTACCTGCAGGCCCGCTGTGCGCTGATTGCCTGATGCAGAACGTTGCGGCGATTGTATTGGCGGCGGGGGCCTCGCGACGGCTCGGCCGGCCGAAGCAGCTGGTGCGGCTTGGCGGAGAGACCTTGCTTGAACGCGCTGTGAGGGTTGCCGTTGAGGCGGGTTGCCGTCCGGTGATTGTGGTGCTGGGCGCTTCGTACACGGCGATTCTCGCAGAATCAATGCTCGCTCCCGCACAGATTGTTGAGAACTTCAGCTGGGAGGAGGGTATGGCCTCTTCGATTCGTGTGGGCCTGGAGGCGCTGCCGTCCGAAACTAAGGCCGCCATACTGCTCACGTGCGATCAGCCTGCGGTGACGGCCAAGCACCTAAGGGCTCTTGCCGCTGAAGCACCGGGAGAGCCGGTGGCGTCCGCATACGCCGGAAGACACGGGGTGCCTGCCTACTTTCCCGTTTCCGATTTCAAAGAGCTCCTACAGTTGCGCGGCGACCAGGGCGCACGGCGTCTTCTGGCCGCGGCCCGGGCGCTGCCTTTGCCCGGGGGGGAGATCGATGTGGATACGCCCGAGAGCCTCAGAGATGCTCGAGCGATGACCACGGATAAGACCTAACCAGCAGAAGTTGTGCAGAGAAACAAGACAATAGGAAAGCGAGGGCCTAAGCTTCCTCGCTTTCTACGTCAGTGCCAGCCCCCATAGTAACGATGCAAGGCAGAACAACCATGAGCAAAAAAGCGCCGGCTACTAGAAAGTCGTGCATGAGGCTCTCTTTTCTGTCGGAGCTCCTCGTTGGGCTCTCCTGACAAGATTGAGGATCGCGCATGCCGGCGGTGTAGGGAATTCCCCATGTCTGCCTAAATCAAAAACCTTCGTTCGCTGCTTGTTCCACGAAGGTGGGAGCCGACGTGGGTGTTAGCGGTTTTGCGCGCGCATTTTGGCCTGGATCGCTTCAACGAAGTGGCCTACGCTTTGGATGGACTCAAGCTCCGCGGTCTGAAACCTGACTTTGAACTGCGCCTCAACTGCGACTACGAGGTGAATGTGGTTGAACGAGTCCCACTCAGGCACACTGTCCGCCGTCAATTCCGGGGTTAGGACCAGGTGGTCTACGTCCAGCACGTCTCTGAAGGTCTCGGTCAGCTTGCTGTAGATTTCTTCCTGCTGCATGGATGGGCTGGACCTTAGAAGTGGCGGAGCGCGCCCTCGCCGGGCTCGCTGGGGGATTGGTTGACCGCGAAGGGACGGCGTTCCGGGCGCTCCGCCGTTCGCTCAAGGGATCGTGTGACGAGGTCACGCGAGCCTAAGCCGATCGCAAGCGCCAGCGTAAGCACGATGCCGCCGAACAGGATGCCGAAGGCGAGCTCGACGATCATGCCGCCGATCTGCAGATGGTCCAGCACCATGGCCGCCGTCAGCACCAGCACCAGCCACTTAACGCCCATTGAGAGAAAGCGCGCGTACTGCAGCTGAATATTGACTGCACCGATGAGTACGGTACGCGCCAGAAAGCGCGCGATGATGTTGCCGGCAAACAGCAGCAACACCGCGCCGACAGCCCGGGTGAGATACGGTAGCAGCGAGATGGTTAGCTCGGAGTTGTTCGCGTAAGAGGCGTCAAAGGCCGAGATGCCGATGATCAGTCCCAAGACGACGCATCCCCAGAACGCAAACCGGCCAGCCAGCGCGGTGGGGCTGTGGTCCGGCGACCAGTCCGCGAGGCCGCTGGTTTGCTTGCGCGCCATGCGGTCGTCGAATTTGGCCGCGGTCAGACCGCGCCGTAGCAGAGAGCTGAGGAGCACACCGATGGCCGTCATCACGCCCAAAGCCAGAATGAACGCGAGCAGGCCGGGCAGGATGCTGATGAGGAGCGATGCCACGCGCAGCACAGATTGGTGTAGCGCGTCGGACATTTGATGCCACATGGACAGATTCTCCGGGTAAGCGGGTGGGGCTGGGTACGGATCGGGCTGAAGTGCGACTTGCATGGCAACTCCTTTTGGGGGCGACGCCGGAACCTGAACGAAGAAACGCGTCAGGGATTGAAGCGGTCCGGCCAGCGCCAACGCGAGACAAGGTAGGGTTTATCGGCTTCAAAGGCCGCGGCAAGCGTTTCGATGTGCTGCTCGGGGTCTCTGCCGCTGCTGGTTTCGAGGACGTGGGAGGCGACCCAGGCGAGATAAAGCGGCGTCAGTGCGCCGAGAAGATGGCCGCGGTTGATGGTGCGCAACCGGTACGCCAGCAGAAAGTCATACACGATGCGCGCCCAAAGGGAATCAGGCATGCTGAAGGTTTCAGAAGACATGGCCGCAAGCCGCTTCAATCCGAGCAGCGATTGCGGAGGAAGCACTAGCGACCAGATCTCCGACAGATTTCCGTAGGCGATGCGGAAGGCCTCGAGCATCGGCTGGACTTCATCACGAGTGTGCATGCCGGAGAGCGCTGCCGGATCAAACGATTTGGCGGGCTGGGCTATGCGCGAGCGCTGCCAAAACGCGGCTTTCGCGTCTATATCGGAGAAGAAGGAGCCGGTTACGTGGGCCAGAATGCCATTGAGGTCATGCGCCGTAGGCTGCGGCAGCAGGCGGGCTCCGGCCTCTACCTGCGTAATGGTGAAGCCCGCGACGGCTGCCTCGGAGACCGGCCAAAGCAGAGCCTCATGCTGATTGGCCGCTGTGAATCGTTGCGCGGCTGTGGCTAGGCGGGCGGCTAGACGCGCAGACATGCCGAGATCGAGGGCCAGGGGAAAGCGCGACGCCGCGCCGAACAGCGCTCGCGAGAGCGGATAGAGGATGGCCGAGTTGACCAATCCGGAGCGTGCCTGGAGCGCGTAGCGGGCCACTGCGAGATCGCACCCATTGGCCTCGCCGCTACCCTGCACGGCCTCCGCAAGTCCATGCAAAGCCTGTGGGGAAAGGCTCTGCGCCTCTGGACCCAGCAGCAGCACCGAGCTCGCCTGGTGCTGCTGCGCGAGCTCATGCACGTTCAGGAAATCGGACGCAGTCAAGCTCCACGAGCCGGGGGAGGGCACTGCCGGCGTATACCCCACCACGCGTAACGAAGGACTTTCCAGCAGCGCGACGTCTGTGTCCGGCGTGGCGACCATCACGCTTTTTCCGGCGAAGACCTGCGCCAGATGCGTGAGCAGATCTCTGGCCGCGTCCTGCGCGAGAGACGGAAGGCTGACCAGAAGCGCGGCTTTCGCCTCGTGCGTATGCTGGGTCACGTGGTGCGGATCGACTGTGGTGGAGGTGGTCGCCATGCGTGTGTCTCCATTCTAGTCGGATCAGGCGGAGGTGGAGAGAGGGGCCGCGGGAAGAGACAAGATACCGGCCAGCGGGATCCTCACCCAGGCCGGGCGATTGTTCAATTCGTAGAGCAGCTCATAGAGCGCCTTCTCAAGCAAGTAGGCGCTCAGCAGCGATTCGGCTTGCGCCGGTTCGGGCAGCAGATCTTTGCGGACAGCAATGGTCTGCCGGTACGCCCGGAGGAACTCAACCGAGACTGCGTTTTGCCATAGACGCGCCCATGGCTCGAGCGCGCGTTGCCGGTCTGGATAGCGTTGCACGTAGCTGTCGAGCCCGGAGTACGCCGCGTAGGAAAAGCTGCGCAGCATGCCGGCGACATCCTTGAGCGGACACTGTTTGCGGCGGCGTTCGTCGAGCGTTCGTGCCGGCTCGCCTTCAAAGTCGAGCAGCACGAAGTCGTTTTTGGCCCGCAGCACCTGGCCCAGATGGTAGTCGCCGTGGATGCGGATGCGGCGGCCCGTAGCGCGCGTCCCGGTGATGACGTGGGCGCGCGCGAAGAGCTCAATGCGGCGGCTTAGGATTGTCGCCGCGTTGTCTGCGGTGACATCTTTGAGGGCGGCCATGCGCAGCTTCAGGGCGTCCAGGGTGTGGTTGATCTGGGCATCGATGCGCAGAGCGTCTACGCCCAGATCGTCTGCGGTTAAGGGCTCGGCGGCAAACGCGGGATCGTCGGTGGAGGTTGCGAGCGCCAGATGCATTTCCGCAGTGCGCCGACCCAGCAAGGCCGCTCCATCCAGATAGAAGCCTGCATGCTCGCGCGCTGCGTCGGGAACTTGCCCGTCGCTGAGAAAGCTTGGCACGGAACCCTCCTCCGGAGGCGGAGGATACGTGGCTACGGACTCATAGAAGCGGCCCAGCTCGTCCAGCGTCCACTGCCAGCCGTCGCCTTCGTTGGCCACGAGTCCTTGCAGCATGCCGAGCGTCGTCGGTCCTTCGGGCGTGACCAGGGTCAGCTCGCCCAGGAAGGGCGCGATGCGGGGGAAGTGGGCGACTTCGGTCAGGAAGCGTCCGATTTCGACGTCTGGATTTTCGCCAAGCTGCAGTTTGCGGAACATCTTGAAGATGAGCCGCGAGCCGTAGAGCAGGCTGGTGTTGGACTGCTCCGCGGACGCCGTGCGAGCCGGCAGCAGCTCCTGACCGCGCACGGCGGCGAACGCCGAAGATTGGCGGCCTACCAGCCGGGATGCGGCCGTGTCCGGGGTTTGCGCGAGAGGCTCTGCGGGCGTGGCTGGACGAGGATCCGCACCCGGCATTTCGTTGACGATCGTCGGCGCCACTTCGGCGACCTCGATCGAGTGCCGGCCGAGGATCGCCTGCGTGATCGCCTCTGCCTCCGGCGACTGCGGCGCAACGTCATGCGCAGGGCGAGCGTGGTGTGCGGCCACGATGGTCGCTGCTACCTCCTCTGCGGCTTCGTGCAGCGTACGTGCGGGCAGGGTCGTCTCGGTCGCGATCAGATGCAGCACGCCCTGGCGAAACTCTTCCCGCACGGTGGCGTCATGCAGCAGCGCGGGGCCGGTGGGCGTGGTGAGCGTACTGAGGATGCTGAGCGGCGCACTGGCTCGCAGGCGCTCGGTCGCTTCGGCCCCGGAGGTAAACGCAAGCGGAAGTGCGTAGCGGTCCCCGGAGCCATCCGAGTAGGTGAGGTCCAGCAGGCACAGCGCATCGCCGAGGGTGCCTGCTGCCGGGGCGGCTAATCCCGTGAGCAAATTGCCTGCGGACGAGAGACCTGCCGCCGACGGCATTTCCATCCATTGCGCAACGGCCACGGAGGCAATGGTGCGTGTTTTGGCTCCGAACCAGCGCTGCCGCGGCAGCCACGCCGGCAGTGCGGCTTCGAGCAGATCCTGTCCGGAGCCGGAGAGCAAGCCGGCCCAGCCTTTGGTGAGCAGATCAAGGGCTACCTGCTCATTCTCGCCCCTGTTTTCACCTTCGTGCGTTGCCGCAACCTCCGGCATCTCCGGCGCCGGCTGCAGTTCAAACCAGAAGAACGAGTACGGCGCTACCGTCAGCGGGTAGGCGTTCGCGGTGATCTGCGGAAACGAAACATAGCCCAACATCTCGACCGGCATCAGGCCTTCGTAAGCCTTCAGGTCGAGCGATACGGGCTGCGCGAAACGCGACAGGTTGGCGACGCACAAGACGGTCTCCATGGTGCCGTCCTCGCGCTCCCAGTTACGCAGGTAAGCGAGCACCTTACGATTTTCGGGATGCAGAAACTCGAGCGTGCCTCGGCCGAATACCTGGAACAACTTGCGCAACGCGATCATGTTGCGGGTCCAGTGCAGGAGGCTGGACTGATCGCTGAGTTGGGCTTCCACGTTGACGACCTGATATCCGTAGATCGGATCCATGACGACGGGAAAGTAGAGTCTGGCGGGGTCGCATTTTGAGAAGCCCGCATTGCGATCCGAGTTCCACTGCATGGGCGTGCGTACCCCGTTGCGGTCGCCCAGGTAGATGTTGTCGCCCATCCCGATCTCGTCGCCGTAGTACATGATGGGCGTGCCCGGGAAGCTTAGCAGGAGAGAGTTCAGGAGTTCGATGCGGCGGCGATTGTTGTCGACCAGGGGAGCGAGGCGGCGGCGAATACCGACGTTGATGCGCATGCGCGGGTCGGCCGAGTAGGCCAGATACATGTAGTCGCGCTCATCGTCGGTCACCATTTCGAGCGTCAGCTCATCGTGGTTGCGCAGGAACAGGCCCCACTGGCAGGCATCCGGAATCGGCGGCGTCTGGGCCATGATATCGGTGATCGGCAGCCGATCTTCCTGCCGCAGGGCCATGTAGATGCGCGGCATGAGTGGGAAGTGGAAGGCCATGTGGCACTCATCGCCGTTTCCGAAGTAGGGCCGCACATCCGCCGGCCACATGTTGGCCTCCGCCAGCACCAGCCGATTGCTGTACTCGGCATCGATGACGGCGCGGATCGCCTTGATTTTGACGTGCGTCTCTGGCACGTTTTCGCAGCTTGTGCCGTCGCGCTCGATCAGGTAGGGGATCGCGTCCAGCCGCAGGGCGTCGACGCCCAGATCGAGCCAGAAGCGCATCGCCGTCAGGACCTCTTCCATGACGCGTGGATTGTCGAAGTTGAGGTCCGGCTGATGGGAGAAAAAACGATGCCAGTAGAAGGCCTTGGCCTGGTCATCCCACGTCCAGTTCGACTTCTCCGTATCGGTGAAGATGATGCGTACGCCGTCATACTTGCTGTCCGTGTCGCTCCAGACGTACATGTCGCGCTCGGGCGAGCCGGGAGCCGCCAGCTGTGCCGCCTTGAACCACGGATGCTGGTCGCTGGTGTGGTTGATGACCAACTCGATCATCACCTGCATGTTGCGTTTATGGGCCGCGTCGAGGAAGAGTTTGAAGTCGTTCATCGTGCCGTAGGAGGGATTGACGTCGACGTAGTTGGCGATGTCGTAGCCGTCATCCCGCAGCGGAGAAGGCATGAAGGGCAAAATCCAAAGGCAGGTCACGCCGAGATCCTGCAAATAGTCCAGACGCGACATCAAGCCCTGAAAATCGCCGATGCCGTCGTTATTCGAGTCCGCGAACGCGCGCACGTGCAGCTCGTAGATGATGGCGTCTTTATACCAAAGCGGATCGGCCGCACTGCCTAACTTCTTCACAGACTCTCCTTCAGGTGCTGATGTGATGCTCGATTCGTTCTGACGGTGGGATGTTTTTGACGTTCCCGAATGCCGGGTGCCTCCAATGCCATCCGCGGCCAGTGCGCCAGCCAGACTGGTCCCCACTCGATGTGCCAGACGTAAAACCTATCGCCGTATTTTCCCAGAATCTGCGCGGGCGCGAGATGAAGGGACGTGATCTGGATCGTTCAGGTGCTGATCCGGATTGTTCAAGTGCTGATCCGCGTCCGCAGCACGAAGTGCCAGACCGCCCAGGCTGCCGCGAAGACCGCTCCAAACAGTGCGGCTACGCCCATCCAGCGCCCGTCGCTCGGCTTCTGCCGCGTCTGCCGGCCCAGGCGTACGTTCTCGGCAAAGGCCACCCAGGAGTCTTCCGCCGGAGGCAGGATGTTTCCGTCGGCCTGCTGTTGCGCGGCATAGCTGGCCTCGAATTTTGCGATCCACAGCGGCTCCTTGAGCCCCGCGGCCTGCACATAGGCCCGTACAATTCCCTTGCGAAGCACGCCTCCCGGCAAGGCTTTAAAGTCACCGCGCTCCAGCTCTTGAAGGTGCGTGCGATTGATTTTGGTCGCGTCCGACAGCTGCTCGAGAGACATGCCGAGCCGAATCCGCTCTGCCTGCAGCTCCGCGCCAAACGCTGCCCCCGCTCCTGTCATGGTTGCGCGCACCTTCCGGGCCGTCCGATCTCCGCTTCAGGAACAGGCGAACGCCGCTCGTACATACAACTAAAGTAACGCAAACGCGTCTGCAAGGCTGCCGCGGAGCCCGCCTTCCGCTGCTAAACTGAGGCGGAATGAGCGCAGCCTCGAGGCGAATTCCCCGATGCGTGTCCCGGTACCAGATCGATTTGCCGCCAAGCCCGCCCTGCTTTTCATCGCGAGTCTGTTCGCCGTGCAGCTGCTGGTCGGCACCGACCTGCTCTTTTGTGTCCTGACTGCTGCCTATGTCGGCCTCTTTGTGCTTGGCTTCAACGCGGCGGGTGGGTTGCTGTATCCCTCCGGAGCCTTTATCTTCTTCAACGGCACGATGACCGCCATCTTCGGCCTCGTATTCAAGTGCTTCCTCGGCGAGCCCGGAGAGAAGTTCCTGCTCAGCCCCATCACTAGCATGCTGGCCTACTGCGGAGGCATGGGGGGCATGGCGCTGGCGGCTTTTCTCACCACGCGGCTCCGCCCGAAGCGTGGCTTGCTGGCCCATATCGGCGCCGGCGAGATGATGAAGCGGTCTGCCATCGGCTGCCTGTTTTTCGGAATCTTTGTCGGCATCACCACTAACAGCGCCGGCGAAGGTACGGTCGGCAGCGCCTTCCGGCAGATCAACCACTTCATCCAGATGGCCATCCTGCTCGCCACGGCGTACGAGATCCATCGGTCGAATGGCAAACGTAGCACCAACTGGATTGTCTGGGCCGGAGGCGCCTGGTATCTCGGCACCGGCTTGATTACCTTCGGCAAGGAGGGCATGTTCCTCGGTACGCTTACCTGGGCGGTGGCGGCGGTTGCGCTTGGCTACGACTTTCGACCGAAGCAGCTGCTCTTTATGGGGATTGCCGGCTTCCTGCTCGTTTACTATCTTGTCCCCTATTCGCAGTACGTCCGTAACTACAAGACTGGAGTCCGCTCCCAGGATCTGCAGATCGCGCTTCAATATCTTGGCGACCTGGGCGAAACTCGCCGGCTCTTCATCGAGCAGGACGAAAGCCACGACATCACCGGCGAGCCGCACCTCTTCGGCAAGCCGGAAGGCTTCTTCGACCGCATGAATATGCTCGCCTTCGACGACGCCCTGATCCAGTACACCGACAACGGCTATGTTTATGGGATTCTGCCCACGCTTGAGTCTTACGCCAACATCGTCCCCCACTTCCTCTGGCCGAGCAAGCCCAGCTTCGCCTACGGAAACGACTTTGGCCGTGAACTCGGCGTCATCACCGAGGATGACACCTCGACCGGCATCTCTTTTTCCCCTATCGGCGACGCGTACCATGAAGCCACCTGGTTCGGCGTGCTTGGCATCTGGCCCGTCATCGCGTTCCTCTTCTTTTTCTTCACGGACTCGCTGACCGGCAGCGCGCGCAAGGCTCCCTGGGCGCTCTTGCCCATCTCGCTGGTCTCGCATACCGCGCCTGAAGGCCTGATGCAAGGCACCATCTTCCTGACCACGTACGGCATTGTTAGCCTGGTGGTGATCGTTCTGTTCTCGCGTTATGTTCTGCCTGCGATTACCGCCGTCTTTACGGGGACCGGCCGCGGTCGTCTCGGCACCTTTACGCCGGCCGGCACATCTGCTGCCGGTCCCGTTGCGTAACGATCGATTTCTGTCCCGGCCGTCTGCTTGGCGAAGGCAGAGGTTCCGTCCCCGGCGCCGGACCACGACTTAGTCTTCCGGAAGCCGTCTATCTTTAAGAGGACAGGGTGCATCAGGGACATCAACAAGCTACCCCGTCAAGGTGCCCTCGCCCGCATCGAACCGCATACACTCCCAACATGTGCCCGCCTCCGCCCACGTCGTCCAGCTCCATCGCGCGCACCCTGAACCTGGTCCTGCTCGGCCTGGCTGCCGTGTTTCTCGCCCTGCATGCCGTGCACCTTTCTGCCGACTTTCCTAACCAGTCGCCCTGGATGGACTGGTCCAAGTACACCGACGAGGGCTGGTACGGCGACGCGGCCATCCGCCACTTCCAGCTTGGCCACTGGTATGTTCCCGGCGACTTCAATCCTGCTGTCGCCCTACCTGTCCTGCCTTCGCTTGAAGCGCTCCTTTTCGCCTTCACGGGCGTCTCGCTGGTGGCCGTCCGAGCCCTTACGGTGGCCATCTTCGCCGGCATCCTGCTCGGCTCCTGGCTGCTGCTGACGCGTGCCTCCGCACCGGTTGAAACGGACTCTGACCGGTCGGTCGAGTCCGTTTCTTCCTCCTGGCCTGTGCATTCCTTAACTGCCTCGACGGCTGTCCTTCTGCTCGCCGTCAGCCCTTTCTGCTTTGTTTTCACGCGCCTCGCCATTATCGAGCCGTTGCTTATTTTGCTCATGCTGTTCGCGTTGCTAGCCGCCTCCTCGCTGCGCCCTACGCCTCCCGCAGTCTCTGCTCTCCGCGGGAATCTATTGCCTTCACTCGCTTTGGGCATTCTGCTGCCGGCGATGGTCCTGACGAAGACGACCGCGCTCTTCCTGTTTCCCGCCATCGCCTGGATGGTGTTCGCCTCGTCGGGCTACCGTCTGCGTGCGTTGCTGCGCCTCGGCCTGCCGATCGCTGCCCTGGCGGCGGCCCTTTGGCTCGGCTATTTTCTGCTGCTTATCCGCCCGCACTATCTGCTCGATTACCGTTACCTTTTCAGCGCCAATGCCTATACCGGCATGACCCGCGAGAACTGGCGTGAGGTCCTGCGCAACACCTTTACGGCCGGCGACTGGATCGGTCATCTCCTCTATCCGCTTGCCCTTGCGGCTGCGGCCTGGGCGCTGATCTGTCTGGTCCGCCTCCGCCGTCTGCGCGCCCACCCGCTGATCGTTGCGCTGCTGCTCTGGATCGCCGGCTACACCGCCTTTCTGGCTTACCACGACAATCTGCAGCCCCGCTATTACCTCGTCATTGCGGTTCCGCTCACCTTGCTGCTCCCGGTCGTCTTCGAGCGCCTTGTCCTGCCTCTGCTTCCGGGGCGGAATCCGCGTCTACGCCCTGCGGCGCTCACTCTTGCCGCGCTGGTGGCCGCTGCTATTGCCGTGCCGGATGCCCGCCTGACGCTTCACTTCGTCCGTCACCCCGAGTACACGCTGCTGACCGCCGCCCGCCAGGTTCGCGACTATATTGAGAGTGCCCAGCGCACGGATCCGACCCGCAACCCGCTGATTCTGTCCATCTCCGGCTCCGAACTGGCGCTGATGAACGGATTGCCCAGCATCTGCGACGATTTCGGCACGCTCGAGCTGGGGGACCGCGTCAAGCTCTACCATCCTGGTTGGTATCTGGCCTGGAACCAGATTGACGACGACAAGATGGACGCCATGACGCCGCTCTATCATCCGGTGCGCGTAGCGACCTTTCCTGCGATGGACGACCCGGACCGCAACGTGCTGGTTCTTTATCGGCTCGACCCCGCGACCGAGCCGACCCGCGGCCGCCACCGGCGTAAAGCGATTCCGCGAGCGCTGCAGACGAAGCTGGGTGAACAACCGAGTGCTAACCAATTGGAGCACTAGGCTGAACTCGCTTTCAGAGGTCGAACCCCACTAAGGTTTCGAGAACATAACCTCTTCGGGGTATTCGTGCAGAGATCTTGGCTTGCTAGACTCTGCCTAACGATAGGAGCGAGCGTTTGAATACGGTACTTAGTCCGGATGCCAAGCAGGAAGCTTTGCAAGTCGTACGGCTACTGGCGCAGGGATTCGATCCGGAGACACTGCAGAGACTGGAGCCTACGAACGTGTGTCAAAGCGGACCGGTGATCCGCGCGCTCTTCATCGCGTCCGAGGTTTTGAAGAGCAACGACGGCGTGAATCTACCAGCGCCCGGGAAGAAGGGTGACCCCCCCCTGAGACAGGGAAAGCCGTGGCTGAAAGGTGAGGACCAGGAGCTTCTTGAGGCATTTCAGCAACGACACCGCCTGAGATCCATCGCGGAATGTCATCAACGGAGCGAAGGGGGTATTGCAAGCCGCCTGGTGCGTCTCGGTCAAGTTCGGGACAGAGCAGAAGCACGGCAGGTATTACGGTAATGTGTCTCGCCTTGGTTGTTGGGCAACGTCTGGCCTTGTGACCAAGAATTAGGTTCACCTTTGCATAAAGTTCTTTACCATCAGACGCCATGAGTGAAAGCTCTGCTGTTAATTGTGCTTACCTCGCGCCGTTTTCAAGCTCTGGAACTCTTGCCGCTTATGCCTCCGCACGTCTATTTGCCTCTTTACCCATTTGCCCGATGCGCCGCCCAGGCGCCCCAGACCATTGCAATCGGGTGCAGCCCGGCGATCGCCCAGCCCAAGGTTGGGATGCCCAATGCCACGTAGAGCACAAGCATCACCACCGCACCGACCACGGTGCTGTACAGCATTCCAAACGGCCCAAAGAAGAAAGTAAGCACCAGCGCCAGTACAACACTCTTGCGATTGTTCATGAAAGGGTTTACCTCAAGGTTTGCTGGTAGGACGCACCGCGTCTCGTGCAGGATGTTTGCCGGCGTTCGCGTGTCCTCGCTTCCGAAATTACCCGATCTCCGCCGGCGTCGCAAAACGACTTCGGATCCGGTTCTCTCAGGTTGACTAGGCTGTGGAGTGGATGAAAGGAGTTGGTGCGCCGGCATGAGCAGACGTGGCGTGCGGAGTAGCATTTGGCAATGGGTTCTTACGATTTCCTGGTGGTGGGTGGAGGGATTGCCGGACTGAGTGCGGTGATTCGGTTGGCGGAGCAGGGGCGGGTGCTGTGCGTGACGAAGGAGTCGCTGGCGGAATCGAATACGAGCTATGCGCAGGGTGGGATCGCGGTGGCGATGGG
>CAXUNR010000031.1:0-44550 GCA_964252655.1 uncultured Acidobacteriaceae bacterium | reverse complement strand
GGCGCGGATGGCGGCAAAGAGCGTGCAGTAGTAGTCGAGCGGCAGGTAGGGGTTGAAGCCGCCGTTGAAGGCTGCCAGATCGCCTCCGAGTTCGAGCAGTTCGTCGAGCTTGCGGAAGACTTCCTCCTGGCTCATGACGTAGCCGCCATCCTGGCCGGGAAGCCGGTAGAAGGCGCAGTAGTCGCACTGGGCGACGCAGACGTTGGTGTAGTTGATGATGCGCATGATCATGTAGGAGCATGCGCGGGGAGCATGGAAGCGGCTGCGGACTGCGGTGGCAAGCTCGCGCAGAACGTCGTCGCCGGCGTTCTGCGCGAGCCAAAGGGCATCCGCTGACGAGATGCGCTCGCGGAAAGCAATCTTGCGGCGAACTTCCTCGATGATGGCTATTTCGCTCACAAGCTTAGTCTAGTCCTTGTGGGTTTGGCGAACGATGGGCGTATGCGAAGGATCAGTCATGGCTGACGCCGGGATCAAAGTAGAGTCCGCTCTGTTCAGGAAGAGTCGCTTTTGGAATCTTTTCCGTTCAACCTTTGTCATACTACGGGTGCTTCTGCATTCTTCTTTGCAACTAAATGCGTCGTTTGCTTCGTCTCTTAGTAAGCGCTGCGGCAGACATCCTCGCGTGGTGGAACAGGAGACCTAGTTGCACGCTGAAGCGAACGAGCAGTCCTACATTCAAGCCGATCATCAGCTGCCTGCTCCACCTGCGCCTCCGGCCCCAAAGCGGAGCGTGTGGGTTCGTGTGCTGGTCTGGCTTGCGTTGATCGTGGTGTTCGGGTTGATCTTCCTGCTAGTGATCCGGCATCGTCAAAAGCCGGCGGCGGGCGGGGGGCCGCGACGTGGTCCCGGGCAGGGCACGGCGGCGGTGAATCCAGTCACGGCAGAGCGCGGAGGGATCGGCGTCTACCTGAATGCGATCGGCACGGTGACCCCGGTGTATACGGCTTCGATCACCAGCGAGGTCAGCGGGATTGTGACGGCGGTGCACTTTCGCGAAGGACAGATGGTGCACAAGGGCGAGCCGTTGATCGACCTGGATTCGCGGCAATATCGCGCAACGCTGCTGCAGGCCCAGGGTTTGCTTGAACGCGACGAAGGCTTGCTGGCGCAGGCGACGATGGACCTGGCACGCTATCGTGATGCCTGGAACCGCAATGCGATTCCCAAGCAGACGCTTGACGACCAGGAGAAGATTGTCCTGCAGGATCAAGGCACGGTCAAGAATGATCAGGGCACGGTGCAGTTTGACGAGGTCCAGGTAGGCTTCGCACACATCGTGGCGCCGATCAGCGGGCGCGTGGGCCTGCGGCTGGTCGATCCCGGTAACGTGGTGCCTGCGAATGGAACGACGCCGCTGTTGGTGATTACACAGATTCAGCCCATCACGGTGGTATTCACGATTGCCGAAGATGCGATTGGCCAGGTGTCGGCTCCGCTGCGCGCGGGCAAAAAGCTGGTGGTCGATGCCTACGATCGGACCGACCAGCATAAGATTGCGAGCGGAACGCTGCTGACGCTCGACAATGAAATCGATACGACTACGGGCACAGTGAAGGCGCGAGCGCAGTATACGAACGCCAACTCCGGCCTGTTTCCAAATCAGTTCGTGAATACGCGTCTGCTGGTCAATACGCTGCAGAATGCAACGCTGATTCCAACCTCAGCCGTGCAGCACAACGGCCAGGCTGCATTTGTGTACGTGATTACCGACAACGTGGCGCACACCCGCACGATCAAGCAAGGGGTCACGGATGGATTGACGACGGAGGTAGAGGGAATCAACCCGGGAGATGTGCTGGCAAACAGCAGCTTTGAGCGCCTGCAGGACAATGCGAAGGTGGCTCTCTCCAACCGGCCGCAACCGAAGACGAGCGGCGCCAGCGGGAGCAGCGCACCTTGAGTCCTTCGCGTCCCTTCATCCTGCGGCCGGTCGCGACTTCGCTGCTGATGGCTGCGATTCTCTTGATCGGCATTGTCTGTTACACGCAGCTGCCCGTCTCGGCGCTGCCGCAAGTCGATTACCCGACCATCCAGGTGCTGACGTTTTATCCGGGTGCGAGCCCCAACGTGGTGGCGACCACGGTGACGGCTCCGCTCGAGCGGCAGTTCGGCGAGATGCAGGGCCTGAGCCAGATGACCTCGACGAGCGCCGGGGGCAACTCGGTCATCGTGCTGCAGTTCAACCTGACACTGAACATCGATGTGGCCGAAGAAGAGGTACAGTCGGCCATCAATGCTTCGCAGAGTTTTCTTCCAGCCAATCTGCCTTCGCCGCCGGTGTACAGCAAGACCAATCCCGCCGATGCACCGGTGCTGACGCTGGCCATCACGTCGAACAACATTCCGCTGCCTCAGGTAGAGGATCTCGTGGATACGCGGCTCGCGCCAAAGATCTCGCAGCTGAACGGCGTGGGGCTGGTGAGCATTAGCGGCGGACAAAAGCCGGCGGTGCGCATCCAGGTGAACCCGACGTCGCTGGCTTCGTTCGGCATTGATCTCGAAGCCTTGCGGACAGCGGTGGCGAGCTCGAGCGTAAACGCAGCCAAGGGCAACTTCGACGGGCCGCGGCAGGACTATCAGATCGACGCGAACGATCAGCTGGTGACGAGCGCGGACTATCACAAGGTCGTGGTGGCTTATCGCAATGGCGCTCCCGTGATGCTGACAGATGTGGCGAACATTCTGGATGGCGTCGAAAACAACACGCAGGCCGCGTGGATGAATCTGACGCCAGCGATTGTGCTCAACGTGCAGCGGCAGCCCGGCGGCAACACGATCAGCGTAGTGAAGAGCATCAAGGCGCTTTTGCCGCAGCTCGAAGCGAACCTGCCCAAGGGTATCGAAGTGACGACGCTGACCGACCTGACGACGCCGATCCAGGCCTCGGTCAACGATGTGGAGTTCGAGCTGCTGTTGACCATCGGGCTGGTGGTGATGGTGATTTTTTTGTTCCTGCGGAATCTTTCCGCAACCATCATTCCCAGCGTGGCCGTGCCTTTGTCGTTGATTGGAACCTTCGGCGCGATGTATGTGCTGGGCTATAGCCTCGACAATCTCTCGCTCATGGCGCTGACGATTTCGACGGGCTTCGTAGTCGACGACGCGATCGTGATGGTCGAAAACATCTCGCGTTATCTCGAAGAGGGGGAGCCTCCCATGCAGGCGGCGCTCAAGGGCGCGGAGCAGATCGGCTTCACCATCTTGTCACTCACCGTCTCGCTCATCGCGGTGCTGATTCCGCTGCTCTTCATGGGCGATGTTGTAGGCCGGTTGTTCCGCGAGTTTGCGGTCACGCTGGCGGTGACGATTGTGCTCTCGGCGGTCATCTCGCTGACGCTGACGCCGATGATGTCCTCGCGGCTTTTGAAGCACAATCCTGAGGCGCAGCAGGGGCGTTTTTACAAGGCTTCCGAGCGTGTCTTTGAAAACATGATCGCGTTTTACGGACGCACCTTGACCTTTGTGTTGCGGCACCAGGGTATCACGCTGCTGGTCGCGCTGGCGACGCTGCTGCTGACGGTGTACCTATACATCATGATTCCGAAGGGCTTCTTTCCCGTGCAGGATACGGGCGTCATCCAGGCGATTTCGCAGGCGCCGCAGACGATCGGGTCCAAGCAGATGGCCGTGCAGCAGCAGGAGCTTGCCAAGGTCATTCTCAAGGATCCGGCGGTCGAAAGCCTGTCGTCTTTTGTGGGCGCGGATGGAACCAATACGACCAACAACAGCGGCCGCATGTCGATCAACCTGAAGCCTCTCGACCAGCGTGATGCGACCGCGTCGGACATCATCCGTAGACTACAACCGAAGCTGGATAAGGTTGGCGGCATTGAGCTGTTCATGCAGCCGGTGCAAAATATTACGGTCGACGATCGTGTGAGCCGAACGCAATACCAGTACACGCTTGAGGACCCAAACCAGGAAGAGCTGGATGAGTGGACCAGTCGATTTGTAACCAAGTTGAAGCAGCTGCCGGAGCTTGAGGATGTAGCGACCGATCAGCAGCTCGGCGGGCTGGCGGTATCGCTGATCATCGATCGAGCGACGGCGTCGCGACTGGGCATCGCGCCGACCACCATTGATAACACGTTGTATGATGCTTTCGGCCAGCGGCAGATCAACACGATGTACACGCAGCTGAATCAATACCACGTGATCCTTGAAGCGATGCCGCAGTTCCAATTGGACCCGAACAAGCTGAGCCGCATCTTCATCCAGGCCAACGCGTCCGCCACGGCGACCGGAGCGAGCGCGACCAGCTCGTCGGGTACGGGTTCGACTTCGGCGGGCTCGAATGCCTTGACCTCGAGCGCAGCCTACACGCCTTCGTCCAGTGTGCTCACGCCCCCGGTCAATGTGCTCAGCGCAGGGACAACCACCACCACCGGAGGAGCGGCTTCTTCGCCGAGTACAACGAGCAGTTCAACACCCAGCAACGCTATCCCGCTCAGTGCGTTTTCTCGCTTCGAGACTACGACGGAGCCGCTCTCGATTACCCACCAGGGCCAGTTTCCGGCGATCACGGTTTCGTTCAATCTTGCGCCCAACGCCGCGCTCGGTGAGGCGATCACGGCGGTCGACAAGATTCACGACCAGATGCACATGCCGGCAAGTTTGCAGGCGGACTTCCAAGGTACCGCAGCGTCCTTTCGTAATTCGCTTTCGAGCGAACCGATCCTGATCCTGGCCGCGCTGGTAACGGTGTATATCGTGCTGGGCGTGCTTTATGAGAGTTTCGTTCATCCGATCACGATTCTCTCGACGCTGCCCTCGGCGGGTGTCGGCGCGTTTCTTGCGTTGATTCTGTTTCATCAGGATCTTAGCGTGGTGGCCATCATCGGCCTTGTGCTGCTGATCGGCATTGTGAAGAAAAACGGCATCATGATCGTCGATTTTGCGCTGGAGGCGGAACGGCATCATGGCAAGAGCTCGACCGATGCGATCTATGAGGCAGCCCTGTTGCGCTTTCGTCCGATCATGATGACGACGATGGCGGCGCTGCTGGGTGGCCTGCCGCTGGCGTTCGGCACGGGCATCGGCTCCGAGCTGCGGCGGCCGCTGGGCATCGCGATGGTCGGCGGTCTGCTGGTGAGCCAGGTGCTGACGCTTTATACGACGCCGGTGATTTACATCTTCTTCGACAATCTGGGCAAGCGTTTCTCACGCAAGCCGCACAAGACCGAGACAGGCAATGAGCCGGAGGGTGCGGGGCCGGATCCGCAGATAGCAGGGACGGCATGAACATCTCTGCGCCGTTTATCGCGCGGCCTGTCGCCACGACGCTGTTGACGATTGCCATTGCGATTGCGGGCATGATTGCGTTTCAGGTGTTGCCGGTTTCGCCGTTGCCACAGGTGGACTTCCCTACGATTGCGGTCGCGGCAAGTCTGCCGGGCGCGAGCGCGGAGATCATGGCGTCCTCTGTAGCGACGCCGCTTGAGCGACAGTTTGGGCACATCGCCGGTGTGACCGAGATGACTTCGTCGAGCACGCTGGGCACAACGAGCGTAACGATTCAATTCGATTTGAGTCGTGATATCGATGGGGCCGCGCGCGATGTGGAGGCCGCGATCAATGCGGCACGCACGTACCTTCCGGTGAACTTGCCGTCGAACCCGACGTATCGCAAAGTCAATCCGGCAGATGCGCCGATCATGATTCTTGGCCTGACGTCCGATAAGTACGGGCCGGACAAACTGTACGACGAAGCGTCGACGGTGATGGAGCAGAAGCTCTCGCAGATTTTAGGCGTGGGCCAGGTAAGTCCAGGCGGAGGCGCGCTGCCTTCCGTGCGGGTGGAGGTAAACCCGGAGAAGCTGGCCGGCTATGGCCTTGCCATGTCGAATATTCAGTCCGTGCTGAGCCTGCAGAACACGAATCTGGCGCGCGGGCAAATCACCGACGGAAACCAGAGCGCAGACATCGTCGTGAACGGGCAGATCTCGCATGCGGTGGATTACCGGCCCATCGTGATCGGCTTTCACAACGGCGCGGCCGTGCGCCTGTCGGACGTTGCGGATGTAATCGATTCGGTGCAGAACGTGCGCTCGGCGGGGTATCTGAACGGCAAGCGCGCGGTGGTGCTGATTATCTTTCGCCAGCCAGGCGCCAACATTATTCAGACCGTGCAACGCATCTATGACGAGCTGCCGGCCCTGCAGGCTTCGATCCCGAACGGCATTAAGGTCACCGTGGTGCTTGATCGCACGACGACGATCAAGGCCTCGGTCTTTGATGTAGAGAGTACGCTGCTGCTCTCGATTGTTCTGGTTATCGTGGTGGTGTTCATCTTCCTGCGCAACTGGCGCGCGACGCTGATTCCGGCGGTCGCGGTGCCCGTGTCGCTGATCGGCACGTTCGCGGTGATGTACGCGTGCGGCTACAGCCTGGATAACTTGTCGCTGATGGCGCTGACGATCTCGACTGGCTTCGTGGTGGACGACGCGATCGTGGTGATGGAGAACATCTCGCGTCACCTCGAAGACGGCATGACGCCGATGGCGGCAACGCTGCGCGGAGCAAGCGAGATCGGCTTCACGGTGCTTTCGATCAGCATCTCGCTGATTGCTGTTTTCATCCCGCTGCTGCTGATGGGCGGCATTGTGGGGCGGCTGTTTCGTGAGTTTGCCATCACGCTCTCGACGGCGATTCTGGTGTCGATGGTCATCTCGCTGACGACGACGCCGATGATGTGCGCGTACCTGCTGAAGAGCGAGCACGGGGTCAAGCATGGACGTTTTTACACGACGACGGAGCGCTTCTTCGACTGGATTTTAGAGCTCTACCGGCGCAGTCTGCATTGGGTATTGGACAATGCGGCACTTACCTTGACGGTGTTGTTTTTGACCGTGGTGCTGAACGCAGTCATTATCGTGAAGATCCCGAAGGGCTTCTTTCCGCAGCAGGATACGGGCTCGCTCGCAGGCGGCATGCAGGGCGCACAGGACTCCTCGTTTCCTTCGATGAACGCCTCGCTTGAGCGCGCGGAGGCGGTGATCGGCAAGGACTCGGGAGTGCAAAATGTGATTGGTTTTACGGGAGGCAATGGCGCGACAAATACGGGCAACCTCTTTGTTACGTTGAAGCCGCTGGACGTGCGCAAGATCGGTGCGCCGGCGATCATCAATCGATTGCGACCGCAGCTGAATCGCCTGCCAATTGCGTCTACGTTTATGCAGGCCGCGCAGGATCTGCGCATCGGCGGACGCTCGAGCAACGCGCTCTACCAGTACACGATCGAGTGCGATAACATCGACGATTTAAAGACCTGGGGACCGCGATTGTTTGCGGAGATGAAGAAGCTTCCCGGGCTGCAGGATGTGAACTCCGACCAGCAGAATGGCGGGTTGGACGAGCGGCTTGTCTATGACCGCATGACGGCTGCGCGGCTCGGGCAGACCGCGTCTTCGCTTGACTCCGCGCTCTATGCAGCCTTTGGGCAAAGTGAGGTTTCGCTGATCTACACGCAGCTGAACCAGTACTATGTGGTGCTCGAAGTGGCGCCGCAATACTGGTCGACTCCGGCAGGCCTGAACAGCGTGTACTTCCATACTCCCTCGGCGAAGAGTGCGACCGCGACGGGCAACACGCCGCTGTTTGCGATGGCGAAGGCGAGTCCGAACACGACGCCGCTGGCGCTGAATCATACGGGCCTGTTCCCTTCGGTTACGGTCTCGTTCAACCTGGGGCCGGGGACCTCGTTGAGCGACGCGACCACGGCGATCGATGCGATGCAGCAGCGGCTGGGCACACCGACTTCGATTCATGGCTTGTTCGCGGGCACGCTGCAGGCGTATCAGCAATCGCTAAGTTCAGAGCCTGCGCTGATTGCGACGGCGCTGCTGGCCGTATACATCGTGCTGGGAATTTTGTATGAAAGCCTGGTGCATCCGCTGACGATTTTGTCGACACTGCCTTCGGCGAGTGTCGGCGCTATGCTGGCGCTGATGCTGTTCGGTGAAGACCTGAATGTGATCTCCATCATCGGCATCGTGCTGCTGATCGGGATCGTCAAAAAGAATGCGATTATAATGATCGACTTTGCACTGCAGCAGGAACGCGAGGGCGGCATGGACACCGAGGCGGCGATCTTTGAGGCATGCGTTCTGCGTTTCCGGCCCATCCTGATGACGACGATGGCGGCTTTGTTTGGGGCGCTGCCTTTGGCCTTCGGCTCAGGAACCGGCTCCGAGCTGAGGCGGCCTCTGGGAATCACGATTGTCGGCGGGCTGATCGTCAGTCAGCTGCTGACGTTATATACGACTCCAGTCGTATACCTTACGCTCGATCGCCTACGCCTGCGGATGCAGGGCAAGCAGCGCGATGAATTTCATCCGGAGGACCGCCATGTGCCAGCGCCCGCGGAATAAATCGTTTTTGCTAAGCGTGTCTGCCGCGGCGCTGTTGCTGCTAGCGGGCTGCCGCGTAGGCCCGAAGTATCGTGCTCCGGCTGCGTTGCCGCAGGTGCCACCGCCGATCTACAAGGAGGCTCCCACGCAGTTTATGGAGGCGGATGGATGGAAGGTGGCGCAGCCGGGCGATGCAATGCTGCGCGGCAAGTGGTGGCAGATCTATAACGATCCGGAGCTGAATCAGCTGGAAGATCAGCTGAATATCAACAACCAGACGATCCGCCAGTACTTTGAGAACTTTCTGGAGGCGCGGACCCTGGTGGCACAGGCGCGATCGCAGCTTTATCCCACCTTGACCGTGGGTCCATCGTTTACCCGTTCACGCTCCTCCTCGAACCTGACCAACGCCAGCGGAACGGAAGGCACGACCGGCACCACGGGCACCGGAACCACCGGCACTACAGGAACGTCCGGCACGGGCGCGATCACGACGGGCGGCCGGCAAAGCTCGGTCATCTCCCTGCCGTTTGATGTCTCGTGGGAGCCGGACCTTTGGGGCAGGGTGCGCAGCCAGATTCGCGAGTACCAGTACGCGGCACAGCTGAGCGCGGCCGATCTCGAAAACGAGCGGCTTACCGAGCAGGCCTCGCTGGCGGTGTATCTCTTTGAGCTACGCGGGCAGGATACTTTGCAGGATTTGTACAACAAGACGCTCGAGGCGGACAGGAAAGCGGTCGAGCTGACCCAGGCCCAGTATGAGACTGGGGTGGGCGATCAGATCTCGGTGATCGAGGCGCAGAATACCCTGCAGAATGCGACGGCGACGGCGACGAGTGTGGGGGTGCTGCGGGCGCAATATGAGCATGCGATTGCGGTGCTGATCGGGACCAATCCTTCCGACTTCTCGATTCCTCCGCGCCCGTTGAACGCCGCACCTCCGGCGATCCCGGTCGGTGTTCCCGCGCAGCTGCTGGAGCGGCGACCGGACATCGCGGCGGCCGAACGGACGATGGCATCGGCCAATGCGCAGATCGGTGTAGCCGATGCGGCGTTCTATCCGACCGTGACGCTGGGCGCAACGGGAGGCGTAGAGAGCTCGACCTTGAAACATCTGTTCGATTGGTCGAGCCGTTTCTGGTCGGTCGGCCCGCAGGTGTCGGAGACGCTCTACGACGCGGGGCTGCGCCGTGCGACGGTGAACCAATACATCGCAACCTACAACGCGGATGTGGCCAGCTATCGGCAGACGGTGCTCACGGCGTTTCAGCAGGTTGAGGATTACCTTGCGGCCGTGCGCATTCTTTCGCACCAGATTCTGCAGACGCAGCAAGCGGAGCAATCCGCGCAGCAGTACGTAAACCTGGAGATGGGCCGCTATCGAACCGGGATCGATCCCTACGTCAACGTGGTCACCTCGCAGCTGACGCTGCTGACGGACCAACAAAACCTGGCGTCGTTGCAGATTCAAGAGATGACCGCGTCGGTACAGTTGATTGAGGCGCTGGGAGGCGGATGGGACCGGAGCGACCTGCCGACGCCAGCCGCGGTCTCAAAGAAGCTGACGGGAGCGGAGACGACGATTCAGAAGTAGAGCCGGATGTGTCGCCTCCGGGTTTGTCGCCTCTGGGCGCTCCGCCGTGCGGATGCGTCTGCGTACACTGAGGCATGCTTGAGCGTGGGAGCAAGGGAGATAGACGCGGGGACAGGTTCAGGAGACAAGCCGCTTCGGCGCTGATTGGCGGCACAGCGCTGATTGGCGGTAGCGCGCTGGGGAGCTTGGCCTACGCGGTGCGAGGCCGTTCAGCACAGGTCTTCGGGCCGTCGTCCTACCGGGGCGTAAGCCAACGACGGTCGGTGGCGCTCACCTTTGACGATGGCCCCAGTGAAGGGACGCTGCGGTTGATCGAGTATCTTGCGCGGCAAGAGGTCCCCGCGACGTTCTTCCAATGTGGTGCAAATGTGGCGCGCCTGGGCGAGGTTTCGCGGCGCGTGGCGGCGGCCGGGCATGAACTTGGGAACCACACGTATACGCATCGGCGATTGTGTCCGCGGCTAAGCCGCAGCCCGAATCTGCTGACGCCGGCCGCGGTGCTCGCGGAGTTTACCTTGGCGCAGGAGCGCATTACGGCAGAGACCGGGGTGGTCCCCACGCTGCTGCGTGCGCCGTACGGCATGCGCTGGTTTGGCGTGGCAGCCGCGCAACGCCAGCTGCGTCTGCATGGCGTCATGTGGACGGTCATCGGCAATGACTGGAAACTTCCCGCGAACCGGATTGTGACGCGGCTGCTGCGCGGCCTGGAGCCGGGAGCAATCTTCTGCCTGCACGATGGACGGGACATCCAACTGAAGCCTGACATCCAGGCCACGCTGGCAGCGGTTCAAGAGTTAGTTCCCCGGCTCAAGGACGCAGGATATGAGTTTGAGACGGTCAGTAAAATTCTCGTCTAGGTACATGGATGCACAGCCGAGATGATCGTTTGTCGACTGTGGGCGATTCCCGGAGCAGCTTGCACAGCAAACCGCATCTGAAGCCCGTGGGGATTGTAGGTTTTTATCCTCCCCACCAAGGAGCTATCCAAATGAAACCAAGTCCGATGCTGGTTGTTGCTGCACTCTTGCTCGCTTCGCCTTCGTTCGCAGCCGTGTTCGGCGTGGATAAAGCTGGGGCCACTCCCGATTCAACCGACTTTACCGTCAGTCAGCAGACACAAATTCCAGGAACAACGCTGAAGCCGGGCTCTTACTCCATTCACGTAGTGGACAAGCTCGCCGACCGAACGATTTTGGAGGTAGATAGCTCATCCGGCAAGGCAATGGCCACCTTCCTTGGGTTGACCGGTGCCGGCCTTCCCAAGGCTTCCGGCGCGGGAAAGATCGCCTACGACGCGGGCAGCGATGGCAAGGTTGCGCTGCGTGGTTTCGCTTTCCCGAAGGGCCCTGTGCTCGAATTTGTTTATCCCAAAGACGAGGCAGTCTCGCTCGCCAAGGCGAACGGCAACAAGGTTCCCGCCATCGATCCGGCTTCCGAGGGCCGGGTTGCCGATACAACGCTCTCAAAGGGCGACATGCAGGTCGTAACCTTGTGGATGCTCTCAACGACCAAGGTCGGCACCGACGGGACAGGCCCGGGGATCAAGGCGGAGAAGTATCAGCAGCAGGTGGCGAGCAATCATCCACCGCGGCCGGCCATCAAGGAGCTGCCGCACACGGCGAGTGAACTTCCTCTGCTGGTGCTGCTGGGAGCCGGATCGCTCGCCGGCGGGGCAATGCTCACCCTTCGCCGGAGGGTGATTGTCTAAGCAGCAACTCTCGACCGTAACGGCAAGACGAAGCCGATTGCTCTGGCTGGAGCGCGCCCTTTATGGAGTGGGCGCGTTCAGCCTGTTGCTGCTGTCGTACTTCGGGGCGGACGCGGCGATCTCGCACCAAGCCGCGTTTGCCCAGAACACGCTTGTTCAGGACGCGCCTGCGCATGCCTCTCCCGAGACGAAGCCGTCGCCGGCGAAGGACTCCGAGGTAATTGGAAGACTGGAGATTCCCGGCTTGAACCTGACGGTGCCGATCCTGTCAGACTACGATCCGGCCAGTCTGCGCCGGGGCGTGGGGCATATTCGTGGGACGGCGAACGCTGGCGGCCTTGGTAACTTCGTACTGGCCGGACATCGCGATACATTTCTGCGTCCGCTGCGGCACATCGCGGCGCCAATGGTCATCAAGGTCGTCATCAAGGAAGGGACCTACGAGTACGTCACGGATACCACGGAAGTCGTAGATCCGGATAACCTTGCGATTCTGGACATCCATAACACCCCGGAACTTACTCTAATCACCTGCTATCCCTTTGATTTTGTTGGAGCTGCGCCCCACCGCTTCATTGTGCACGCCCATCTGACGTCCGCATCTCCTCGAAAACCACTGTAGTATCCTCCGGTTGACCACCTCGAGAGACGAGGATGACGAAAGGCCGGATGCGTACTCAAACACTATGTTTTTCGCGCTGGCTATGGTTTGCCGGTCTTCTTCTCACGCTTGCCTTGATGATGCCGGGCCGTGTGCAGGCGCAGCTGGTGGTCAGCTATGGAAACGGTGGTCTGCAAAGCCTCTCGTACAACGGGCAGATATTGGAGAACCTAAGCGCGTTTCCGTCAGATGCGTTTCATATCTGGCACATGAAATCGACCGACCTGAGCGGCAATGTGCTGACGAGCGGCCAGTACGGCTGGGGCGAAAACAACAACGGCCGCAGCTGGAATGCGTCGACCAAAACCTGGACCTATCCGTTCACCTGGGGACAGATCACGCTGCAGTACATGCAGAGCGGCAATACGCTGAACCTGGTCGTCACCGAGACCAACAACGCGAACTCTGGAATCATCTTTGATGGTGCAACGATCTATCCGCTGGTGTTGAATTTCCCCCAGCTCCCGGCGGGGTTCACGAACACCAGCTACTCCCAATATGCGTACAACACAACCGCGCCGAGCGTGACGACAGCTGACTGGGGCAGCGGCGAAGTTGTCTCGGTGGTGGCCAATGCCGCAAAACCGCTGTACAGCGGCTTCCAAACGACCGGCAATGGAAATGCTTATGGCGCGGCGGTCAGCAGCACCACGCCCGATGGACTAGCCACGTTTCTTCCGCACAACGACCGCCCCGTAATGCCGGGACAGACCGACACCTTTACGGTCTCTTTGCGCTTTGCGCCTTCGGGCACCGCGACCGCAACGCTGGCGGCGGATGCCTACAAGAACTGGGCGGCAACCTGGCCTCCGCAGCTGAACTGGACCGACCGCCGGGCGATCGGGACAGTGTACCTGGCAAGCTCGCCGTCAGGAAACGTAAACCAGCCGGGGGGGTACCCGAACAACCCGCGACGCTACTTCAACGACAGCAACAGCTCGGACTTCGATGTCACAACCGCAAACGGCCTGGCCAAATTCCAGGCAAAGGTTCTACTGCAAAGTGCAACGAACGTTCAGAATCTTCAGCGTTTGAACGCGCAGGGAGCCATCACCTGGGACATTGAAGGAGAACAGTACCCGCAAGAGACGAGCTATGTCTGCTCGCCGGACCTGATCGGGACCGCTGCGCCGGAGATGGAGAGCGTCGTCACGGATACAACCTCCCGCTATGTGGGTATGCACCTGGTTGATGCATACTTCAAAACGATGACCGACGCGGGTTTCCGGGTAGGCGTGTGCGTGCGCCCGCAGCACTTCGCCATCAATCCGAATGGCGCGGCGCAACAAACGTACCTGCCCGATTCAGCCATCGCGGCGGAGCTGATCCGCAAGATGCAGTACGCGCACGGGCGCTGGGGCGCGACGCTGTTCTACCTCGACTCGACCGTGGAAAGCGATGGTGCGGTGCTCGATGCAGCTATCTTTCAGCAAGCGGCGGCAGCCCTATCGGATTCGCTGCTGATCCCGGAGGAGTCGACTCCGAAACATTATGCCTATACGGCTCCGTTCCTGTCGTTCCTTTTTCACGGCGATCTCGGGACGAATAGCACGATCTACAACTACTATCCGAAGGCGTTCAGCGTCAATCTGGTCAACGACGTAAACGCCTCCACTTTGGCGGCGAGTCAAAGTACGTTGACGGCCTCGGTCGCCGCCGGCGACATCCTGATGGCGCACTGCGACTACTGGCAGGCAAATAACGACACGATCGTAGCCATCTACCGCAATGCCGCTCCAGCCGTGCCGACGCCAGCCCCGGCGCCAACTCCTGTGCCGACTCCCGCGCCCACTCCTCCGGTAACCACCCCCACCTCCGTTTCCAATCCAGCTCCGGTAGCATCCACCCCGCCAAGCTCCAGTGTGACGATTACTTCGCCGAACCCCGGAGATACCATATCGTCGATCGTCAATGTACAAGGACAGATTGCCGTCAGTCTGGATGCCGCGGGATCTTACCTGATGGTCGATGGCGTGGAGATTGGGACGAGGCGGGTAACCAGCGGCCCCTTCGTCTATCCCTTCAACACAGCTTCAGTCTCGAATGGGACGCACACGCTGCAGCTTTGGGCGCATGACACGGCAAACAGTACAGACCTTTCGCAAACAGTCCTGGTCACCGTGAACAACACAGCGGCCGCGCCGACCGCTCCTCTGCCGGCACCGGCCAGCTCAACCTACCCGATCTCCTTGACTTACCCGGTAAGCGGGCAGGCGATCTCCGGTGTGGTCCAAGTCCTGGGAGTGATTCCGCAGCTGCTGGATCCGGCAGGCTCGTATCTGCTGCTCGACGGCGTGGAGGTCGGAACTCAACGGGTCGACAACGCCCCATATGTCTACGCGTTTGACACGTCTAAATTCACAACCGGCAGTCATACGCTGCAGCTCTGGGCGCACGATACCGCCAACCAGACGCTGCTCTCGAATCCAGTCACCATCAGCATCGGGACTCCGTGATGACACGGCTCTCCTGCACGGGAGAGGCTTCGACAGCGCCGTCTGGAAGGTGGCGGCGCTGCTGAAGAGCATCCATCATGGTCGCCGCCCGAACCTGCCAGGTGGCTTCCCTGCTGGCGAGCCATCGGGTCTGCGTCAGGCCGTCCTCAAACTTCTTTTCGTCAAGCTTACGAAGGACTTCACTCATCTGCTGGGCATTGCGTGCAAGATACAGCAGAGGCTCTTTCCTCACCAGCTCTTCGAGTCCGTCGGTGGCGACCATGACTCGGCAGGCGCACAGATGCTCGTAAAAACGCGTACTCGATCCAGAGTAGGTTGGCTCGCACCGCAGATAAGGGAGTACGGCGACATCGAAAGAACGCGCAAACGCGGCAAGTTCCCCGTACGGCTGTTTGCCCACAAAGTGGCTGCGCCCGTGATGCAGAACCCGGGTGCGGGCAGCGTCCTGCTCCGGATCCGGAATGGCCATCGTGGTAGGACCAACAAACGCCCAGGAGAGCCGAGGTACTGCTTCCAAAACCTGCTCCAGCAGCTTCCAGTCCATATTTCCAGCCAAATTGCCAATCACTCCCGCAATCGGCCGGGGTACGTCGCGCAACGACTGGGGCAGCGGGCCGGCCTCTCGTGGGGGCTGGGGAAGCACGTTGGCGGCACGCGTGGCGTTCGGAACAATCTGTATCTTGCCCGGGTCGCAGCCGGCTTGCTCAATAAGATAGCTACGCAGACGCTCCGAATTCGGGCAGACCAGCGTAGCCCGTTTGCACATCCGGTGGTCGAGCGCCTGAATGTCGACCCCGTGCGTCTCTGCGTAAGCCGCAATCAGGTCCGTCAGCCAGTAGACGACCGGCCCTTTCCAGTGTTCGGCAACCGAAGCAAAGTACGGAACCGTGCAGATGAGCGGAGAGGTCTCCTCGTCGGGAGTTTCGGCGCGCAGCATAGCAGCGATCGAGGGGCCACTGGACGCGAGCCGGCGTAGACCGGTCCGCGCATACCCGCGCATGAGGGGAAAGAGCACTTTGCGCAGATTCTCGTAATTCTCTACGGAAATAGAGGAAGAAGCGCTGCGTCCCCAAGGGAACAGGGTGCGCTGCGGCTCCCACATGATCACCGGCGTGGACTCCGACAGAGCCTGAGCAAGCTCTATGTCGAGAACGTCTGAGACCTGCAAAAGATGCCAAGCGCTGGATTGATTACACATCATCAACTCCTAGGCCGCATTCGTAAGTGTGTCCGCGGAAGCTTCAAGCAGCCCTTGATGTGCGGAGATGGACACCTGCAGATGATGCAGCACGGACATTGTGAAGCTTGGCCGCGAAGTTTGGGAAACGCGGGTCAAGACCAGGCTGCCGCGCTCTCCCAAAGACAGATCGATCGTACAAAGCGGTGTCCCGTACTCCGGCGTAAACACCTCTTCAAACTGCTCGCCATCCAGACGAAGCGAGACCCAGGAGAAGTCGAAGTCGAGCGCGATAAGACGGATGATCTGCCAGCAGTCTTCCCTGGTCTCCGCGCCGGCCAGCGACTTCTCGAGATCGCGGACATAGATCTCTTCCTGTACCGCGCGCAGCATCATCTTGTGGGAGATCGTTCTCCACGCAGCGGTAAACTCAATGTAATTCAGGCGGCTGACGCCGAGGATCACCAGTATGCAAAAGAGAAAGAGGATCGGCCAACCGACCCCGGTGCCTCCGAAACTTTCAAACAACGCCAGCCCCGCAGAGAGCCCGCATACGCCGTAGAGCAGCAAGGCCGCCCCGCGAGTCGTGAAGCCGAGGCCGAGCAGCATGTGATGAATGTGCGAACGGTCTCCCTTAAAGATGGGAGTACGACGCAGAAAACGCCGTCCAATCGCCAGCGTCACGTCGATTAGAGGCAGAGCCAGAGCCATCAGCGGAGCGGCCATCCCGAGCATTGTCCCCGACTGGTGACTCCAAATCAGCCCGAAGCAGCCCAAAATGAAACCGATGGTCAGGCTGCCGCAGTCACCCAAAAAGACAGAGGCAGGCGCAAAGTTATACCGCAGGAAAGCAAGCAAACAGCCGGCGAGCGGCATCGTTGCCATGGCCAAACCCATATTCCGGCTGATGATGGCGACCAGCAGCGTCGTGGTAGTGGCAAGCAGACCGACTCCGGTCGCAAGGCCGTCCATTCCGTCAATCAGATTGACTGCATTCGTGCAGCCAATCAGCCAGACGATGCTAAGCACCACCGAGACCCACATGGGAGCGTGGCCAATCGACATCCGCGCACCGAGAGAGACAGCGAGTACCGCAGCCGCTACCTGCCCCGCCAGTTTCTGCCAGGGCTTGATGCAAAAGATGTCGTCGATCAGGCCGGTGAGGAAGACCAGGCCGGCAGCCGGAAGAAGTGAGCGCAGCAAAGCGCCATGCTGAATGTAGATCCTTGAACCATTCGGTGCAAACAGATAGACCAAGCCCAGCGCGCCCGCATAGGAGAGAACGATGGGGATGCCGCCCATCCGGGGAACCGCCTTGGCGTGAGACTTGCGCCCACCGTCCGGACGATCCATGATGTCGGCGCGTACAAATACGTCGCGTAACACCGGCGTGAGGCAGAGACATAAAAGAAAAGCAGTTGTTCCTAAAGCGACAATCGCGAGCATCAATCCCTCCTCGGGATCTATCGTTCCTGGTTGGGAGCTTTAAGAAAGCTTTCAGAAGAGACAGTGGATAAGTGCTGCAGAACCGGCTTGCCGTATTTGCCTTCGAGAACGCGGGCAATCCGCGCCACACCGAGCGGAAGATCATAGTGTTCCATCAAAGCCTGCCGTGCCCGCGTTCCGGCAGCTTCCACCTCCTCAGGGTTTGCGGCCAAATCCAGTAAAACTTCACATAGCCCATCCACATCGCCGCAGTTCACGTGCCAGCCACAACGGTGCAGATCCACAGTCCGGGCTGGAGTTGCGCGGCCGGGGCCTATAAACAATACGGGCCGACCCGCCGCAAGGATTCCATAAACTTTGCTCGGCACCACGGACCCCCAGCAATCGTCGCTTTGCGTCACCAGACCAACATCTCCTACCGCCAACCCTTCGTTCAACTTGTCCCGATCGACATAGGGACGCAGTTCAAGCGAGTGAATGTCGTTTTCCGCGCAGAAATTGGCTAGCTGCTTCCGCTTGTCTCCGCTGCCGACAAAGATGAAGTGAAAGCGTGGGTCGTCTTTGAGGCGAAGCATTGCGCCGGCAAGCGTGTCGAGATCATGGGCCAAACCGAAGTTGCCGGAGTAGAGCACGATCAGCTGAGAGGAATCCCCAGGCCGCGGCATGGGAAGAATGGCTTCCCCGTTCGCCCAGTTCTCAGTGATGTGGATCTTTTCCACCGGAATCCCACGGTCGACCAGACGATCCCGCATGCAGGTACCGAGCGCCAGGATGCCGTCGGCATGGCGGCGGGAGAAGTCGGCGAGGAAACCGACGACATGGTCGGCAATCCCATCCGCCTTGAAGTAGTTGAGGCTGATCGCCACATCCGGATAGATGTCCTGCTCCCAGATGAAGTGCCGGGAGCCGCGCAGAATCTTCACCATCGACCCTAGCAGTGAGATCAGCGGCGGGGTGGTAAGCGAGACGACGACGTCCGCGCGCTTCATCATCAAGGCGCGAAAGAAGGCCGAAGTATAAAAAGACAAATAGGACAGCACGCGCCCCATCAGACCCCGGGCAAAGGGCAGCGAGCGCACCCGCAAAATCTCGACCGGCGGCTGTTCTCCTCCGGCCGCCGCAGCGTAGCCGCCCTCGCCGCAGATCACCGCAACCTCATGGCCGCGGCCGACCAGCCCCGTGGCCAGATCGGTCAACTGCTGACTGGTCGCCGAGGAGTCCGGCCAGAAAAATTGATTGATAAAGACGATCTTCATGAACGTACCTCGGCAGACATCTCGTGCAGTTCTCCGGCGGCCGCCTTGATCTCGCGCCGGCGAACAAAGCGCGCCGGATTGCCGGCATAAATCTCAAACTGGGGAACCGTGCCGGAGATAACGCTGCCGGCCGCTGCAATCGCGCCCGCTTCGAGCACCGCGCCCGGGGTCAAGATGCACTTGGCACCAGCCCAGGCACCATCGCCAAGTTGGATCGGCGCCATCATCAAGCCAAACGCAGGGTCGCTCCAATTGTGGTTACCGGTACAAAAATAAGCGCCTTGGCTTACGCAGACATCGTTGCCCAGCCGCACCGTGGTCAGGTTGTCGATCCAGCAGTGCTCGCCAATCCAGCAATCATTGCCGATGACCAGGTGCCAGGGATACTTCACATCAACAGATGGCTTGATCACCACGCCCTCGCCAATCCGCGCGCCAAACGCTCGCAGCAAACCCACCCGCAGACGGGAAGACGGAATCCAGGCGGCGCGCAACACCGGCTGACCGCAGAAGAACCAAAACGCGCGCCTGAGAAAGCTACCTCCGGAGTCATACCAGGAGTTGTCATAGCGGCTGAGTTGAATGGGATGGCTGGTCATGACGCTCACTCAAAAACTCCCTTCGACGTGCCGGGGTCGCGGTCCACCGAGCACCCAGCGGTAGACCTCGGCTGTCTGGCGGGCCACGGCGGCCCACTTGTAGCGCTGTTCCACCAGCCGGCTTCCGGCCGCGCCAATCTCGCGGTTCTCCATCGGACGGTTTTCGAGCAGCTCGCCCAGCGCCTGGACCAACGGTTTCACAGCAGGTTCAATCGTCCAGCCGGTACCGTACTGCGCCACCTCGGGAAGATTGCACTGCCGCGTCACGATCACTGGAAGGCCCATGCCCATCGCCTCAAGCACGCTCATGCTCAGACCCTCCGAGTGCGATGGCAGGATGAACGCCTCCGCCGCGGCCAGCGCGCTCCACTTCATCTGTTCCTGGAGCATGCCGGTAAAGGTGACCTGCTCCGCTATTCTGTGCGTGGCGACCGTCGCTTCTAACTGCGCCCGGGTACCCTCGGCATCCGGCCCGGCAAGCACCAGATGCGCGTCTCGATACAGAGGCGCAACGTCAGTCCATGCCTTGAGGAGCAGGTCAACCCCCTTCTTCGGGTGCAGCCGGCCAAGGAACAAGAGCAGGCGCTGTCCGCGGAGCTCGGGATGCGCGTCCAGGAAGAACTCCGCATCGCGCACCTCGGGGAGACGGACGCCGTTCGGAATGATGGCCACCGGTCCGGAACAACCGAAGCGCTGGTAGTCGGAGGCCTCAGCCGCAGTCAGAGCGAACCGGCATGCGGCTTCCCGCACGTTCGATCGCTCAACTAGCGCGGCATACAGCAGCTTCTTCCAGCGCTTGTTGCGCAGCGCCCAGCGCTCCAGCATTCCGTGGGCTGAAATAACGAAGGGCTTGCCCGCCGAAGCGGCTGCCCGGCAGGCCTCCACCGTACTTTGTTCCCACAGGCCATGCACGTGGACCCCGTCCGCCTCCGCAATCCGCTGCTCAAAGCTGCTCTTCAGCCGCTGATTGTGCAGCCAGCTGCCTCGACCCGACGGCCAGAACGTCAGATTCGCCGAGGAGAAGCCTTCGGGCTCGAAGTGCTCCTCTGGCAGGCAAAAGGCGGCAATCGCGGTACGACAGTGGTTTCGCTCCGTCAACGCCTGCCCCAGCGCCGGCACGGCACTGCTCAATCCGCCGTAACTGGGATCGAGATGGGTGACCACGTGCAACCAGCGGCTTCGCGCGACCGAGAGCGCGACCGGACCGGGAGGGTGAGCGTGCTCTGTCCTGGGCAACGCAAATCCCATGGCTATCGGCTCCCTTCTAGTGGACTGGCGGGTACAGCGCGCCCAGCCACTACAGCCCGTCCAGCGGCAGAAAGATTCGGCGTGCGAAGATCCGCCTGGCCTAGCGGCCGGTGTTCCTGTCTGGTTTCCACTTCGAGCTCGCGCCCGGATGCATCTTCAAGGCCGTCGCGGTGCGCATCAGCGATGCGGGCGATTTCGAGGCCAAAGTTCCGGGGAGAGTAGCGGCTTACGCTTCGGCGCGACTCGGCTCCCATCTGGCCAAGCTCTTCGGCGCTCAACGCGGCGATCCGCTGCAGACACCGGGTCAAAGCGGAGACATCGGCGGGAGCAAAGAGGAAGCCGTTGCGACCCGGCTCAACCAGGTCCGCGGCGCATCCGCAGCGGTCCGACACAAGGACCGGCAGCCCCGCCGCCATGGCTTCGTTCACCACCAAACCCCAGGGCTCGCGTGTACTGGGCAGCACAAAGCAGCCCGCAAACGCGTAGTAAGGAAGCAGCGCGCGCGAGCTCTTCAAACCGGGAAAGAAGACCTCTTGGCCAAAGCCGGAGGCGGTCGCCGCGTCGCGCAAGGAAGCCGCCAGCGGGCCGTCGCCGACCAGCACCAAAGGCCAATCTCCGCCGTCACGCCGATAGGCGATCCAGCTCTCCAGCAGGCGGCCGACATTCTTCTCTTCGGCAAAACGGCCAACAAAAACAAAATACGGTCGCGCCGGAAGATGGTAAGCGGCGGGAGATTTGCCGCGCAGAGTGTCGGTACCTTTCGCAAACAGCTCATTGTCGACCACGTCATAGAAGCGCGCGGTACGATCCATCGGAAAGCCGAGCTGCTCGAGGTAGGTCAGATGCTCCTTGCCGCCGGCGACCGCCCAGTCAAACAGAGCACGCAAAATCACGCCTTTGGCCCACTCCTTTGCCGCCACCCGCGGATGGTCATAGGCCGTGCTCTCCGTCATCAGCACGCTTGCCGAGCGGTGCAGCTTTGCCCACAGAGCCGCCGCCAGAGCCGGCAGCGTGTAATACCCGGGAACCAGGACGACCTTCGGCTCAAGCTGTGAGAGCCGGTGCCAAAGCGCAACCGCCAGCTGCAGCTTGTTTGCCTGGGCCCAGCTGCTCTGCGGCTGAAGCGTCTCAATCGCCAATCCAGCAGGCAGGTCCTCGCGAAACTTCAGTCCGGCATGCACCCCGACCCCGCCCACCAGCTCGAGACCCGTAACCTTGCCTGTGAGCGCCGGCGCAGCGTCTAGCCCGCGAAACCGCGCCACATGGTAGGCGTACCAGTCAATCCAAATGACGGCCACACGGCACAGCGGACGGGCAGCTTTGAAATGTTCAGCTTTAGGCATGCGTCAGTCCTCTCGATCGTCCGGAACTCACCGGTATGCGGCCGCCGAACAGACGTGGACGCGCCTGCGGCCGGGGATCCCGTAACGCCCAACGGAAGGTAATCCAGCATGGAATCGAAAGCAGTAAGGTACGAAAGATCACCGCCTCCATCGTCTGCATGACGAGATAAATCGACAGCGCGGAGAGGATAACGTACTGCGCCGACCACGGACCTCCGCGCTCAACCGCCCGCCTCCACACAAAGCCGTAGATCCAACCCAGCAGGGCCATGATCCCGATCGCCAGCCACCAAACCTCGACAAAGAGATCGGCGACGATGCCCGGGGCGGAGCCGTTGGCACCGACCCAGCCGAGCGCATCGGCAAAGCCCTCCCCAGTGCCCGCATTGTTCAACAGCTCCGGGACGCCGAAGTCCTCGTACTTGGTCGGCCAGACGGCGCTTGGAATCGGCCGCACTAGAATTTGGGCCAGGTAGCGCCGCATCCAGAAATAGTGGTCGCGCTTCTCCGTGGCCAGCACGGTACCTGTGCCGTAGATGAATTCGTTGCCCGTGTCGGGCTTGTCGACCACCGCGCTCACGTCGGTTTTCATGTTGAAGTCCGAGCCGATGTAAATGCTGCTTCGATTGGTCACCAGAAACATCGCCAGCCAGCCCAGGCAGACGCCGAACAGCCCCACCGCGACCAGAGGCGGACGCTTGCTGCGGTTGAAAAACCAGCCCATCGCCAGCACCACGACCAGGGCGAAGGTAGGGCCGCGCCGGCCCATCAGCAGAGCGCTTGACGCCCAGGGAAATCCATAAAGGGCGACCAGGGGCAGACCCAGCCAGCGTGGTCCTCCGGCCGACAACGACAGCATCGCGAGCAGAATGCCAACCAGCAGCAGCAGGTTTCCATCGCGCACATACCCGCTGTCATCCCAGCCGCCGCCGTAGGAGTTGCTGAAAGCCGCCGTAAATCCTCCCACGTTGATGATCGAGATGCCCCAGCAGGTAAGGCCCACTGTTCCAGCCAGCGCCGAGCCGATCATCAGGCGGCGCAGCCCGAGAGGCGTCAGCAGCGGACGGCCGGACGGGTTGAAGCGCTTGACCCGCAGTCCAGCGCTCAGGCACGCAATGACGAAGGCCGCCACCCCGCACAGGTTCAGCGTCTGCACATGCAGCAACTGGTCGGTGTCGAAGAAGCGCGCAAGCCCGTCGGCCTGGAGCAGCTTGAACGGCATCCAGCCATAGAGAAACGCCATCATTGGACCGATAAAAATGAGCGGGTGAAAGACATCGCGGCTGCCGTCAAAGGCGATAACCGCGCCGCCGATCGCGAGCACGGCTGCGGCAAGCAGCATAAGCTCAAACATGGCGTGGCCTCCGAAAGGCGTTCAGCCTGTTCCAACCCGCGCCGGCCGCGCGCCGAACGGTCTCCAGGCGGGGCAGCCAGCCATACCGGCGGCCAAGTGAAAACAACGCCCAGAACGCGCCGAGGAGCACACCCAGCATCAGCAGCGTCATCACCCAGGGAGACGAGCTGCGATTGCGCAAGAAGGCCAGCACAATCAGCAGCGCGCTGTTCGTTGCGCCGACCAGGTACGCGGCCACCATGCCCTTCGGCACATGATCCTTGCGCTTCAAGGTCGCGAGAACCAGGCCACCGGCTAGGAGATGCGCAAAGAAGTAAATCGTCATCGCCGCGGCCGCGCTGCCTTGATGAAACAGAAACAAAGATGCGGCCCCCGCGACGACCACGGCCCACACCGTATTAATCACGCCAGTCGCTCGGATCGAGACGATCGTCAAACGAGCGGCCGCGGGAGCATTGCCCATATGCACTACGGCCACGGCTAGACCGCAGGCCGTCGCGAGTGCCGCCGCATCGTAGGTATGACCGTAGAGCAGACGCAGCACCCATGGCACTACCACAATCCCGATGCTCGCCAGCAGCGAAGCCACGCCGAGCGAGGCAAAGCTGCACACGGCCATCACTTGGTGCGGAGTACGCGTCCGCTCCCCTTCGGGGTCGGCCATTACGGCATAGCTACCCTCGGTCAGCAGGCCGGGAGCGATGCCGGCCAGATTGCGCAGCTGGCTCGCGATGGCGAAGAAGCTGGTCTGGACCAGCGTCGTGTCCGAGCGGGCAACCAGCACCGTTAGCCACCAGCCGGCCAGGTTTGCTCCGACCAGGCCGGAGAGTTGAACAAAGCCGAACGACCAAACCTCACGCAGCATCGGACCAAGACGAAGCGCAGGAGCCGGGTTCTCACGATCCGCAAACAGCCCCAAAGGTCGAGCCAGCAGCAGGCACAGAACCACCGCCGAAGCGGTAATCAAGCCCTGCGAAACAATCATGTGCACTGGACTGTGCAGATGGGCGGCGATCGGCAGCAGGGTAATCATGCCGACCCCGACCAGAACCGAGAGCAAAACCAGCGCGCGCAAACGGCGCTGCCCGACGAAGAAACCGCGCGCACACTCAAGCAAAATCATCCCGGCCGCAGAGAGCACAGCCCACTGCAGGAGCCGGGTCAGGGCCGGTTTGCCCATCAGATGGGCGATCGGTCCCGCGCCCAGCAGCAGCCCACCCGCCGCCAGTGCAGCCGAGGTGACAGAGACAATGGCGAGCGCGCGTGCCAGAGTCGAGTAGCCGGCCGAGCCGTACGGATATTTGCCCGAAAAGCGCGCGGCGGTCGAACCAATCTGGCCCGCCGCATAGGTAGAGATATTGTTTGCCGTCGAGATGGCCAGCGAGTAAGCGCCGAAAGTCGACGCTCCGGCGAAACGGGCGGCAAGCACATTGGCTAGAAAACCACTGCCGCGCTCGATCAACATCCCAAGCCCCAGGGCGCTCGTCCCGGTGACTACATGACGAGTTACATGCGCCGGCAAGGCCACGTTCGTCGGGGCAAGCGGCTGAGGCTCAACCGCAGCTCCGGCCGCCACGGCCTCGGCGTTTGGCTCAACGGCGTGCCCCGCGTCGTCCAGAGCGAACGAGGTCATGACCCCACCGTTGCCGTTTCGGCCGCCTCAGGCTGCGTGTGATAGCGATAGTACGACTCGTAGTACCCGGGCTTGCCCTCCCGCGCCGGATCAAAGTCGTTGAGAATCGTTCCCACTAGGCGTACGCCGTCATGCAGGAACAGATCGCGCGCCGCCGCCGCCTGTTCACGGTCCGTATAGCCGGCCCGAAAAACCGCAATTACGCCGTCACTATGCCCGGCGAAGATGCGTGCATCGGCCATATGCAAGACCGGCGGCGTATCGATGAGAACGATGTCGAAGTCATGCGACAAACGGCTCAGCAGCTCGCCTACGTAGGAGGAGTGAAGCAGTCCCACAATATCCTCGTTGCCGCTGCCGCACGGGATCACAAACAGGTTCGGCACATTGGTTCGCCGGGCGTAAGAGGCCACGGGGGTCGAATCGAGCGCAACTTCGCCGCGCAGAATGTTGCGCAGCCCAAAGCTCGCCGGAACGCCGAAGGCCTTGTGCAGGCTGGGCTTCCGCAGGTCGCCGTCGATCAGCACGACACGCAGCTTCGACTTGCTTAGGGCGACTCCCAGGTTCGAGGTGACAGTCGTCTTGCCCTCGCCGGCAGTGGGACTCGAGACTACATAGGTGCGGGTACGCTTGCCCGAATCTGACAGAAGAATCGAGAACGTCGCATTGCGGTACGCCTCCGCCATCAGAGAAAAGTCATCCTCCCAGCGCGCCAGCGTAAAGGCTTTGCCGGGCATCAACGCCGTCTCGCTTGCTCCCTGCATCGCCAGGCCGGAGACGGGCTGCCGCCTAGTGGCCATCCTCGCCGGCCCCGGCTGAGCTGCCGGAATGACCCCCAACTCGTGCACATTCAGGTAACGGGGAACATCTCCAGGCACGCGGAAGACGCGGGAGGAACGATCCTTATAGAAAGCCAAGCCGACGCCTAGCAACGACCCCAAAGCGATTCCCGCAACAGCCGAGAGCTTGCGCTGCGGCGCGAAGGGAATGCGTGGAACCTGCGCCTGATCGACCACACGTACTGTCGACGCCTGCAGAGCGGAGGCGAGACTCGCCTCCTTCGAGCGCTGCAAAAGCGTCTGGTAAAGCGTCTGTTCAGACTCCACCTCACGGCGCAGCAGGCTCACCTGGGCCGCCCGCTGTAGATCGGACGAAACATTCGCCTCCTGCGCGCGATAGGCCGCCGAGAGCAAATCCTCCCGGTGCCGGGCTGCCTGGAACTCATTCACCTGCCGACCGCTGCTGACCCGGGTCGACGCCGCAAGACCAGCCTCAGCTTCGCGAATCTGTGAGCGAAGATGGATCACCTTCGGGTTGTCTTCGGTCAGCGGAGGCACGAGCGACGCAAGCGTTCCGTGCAGCTCCGCCAACTTGATCTGATACGAGCGATAGGCAGGGTTGTCCATTACGTTCGGTAGCGTATCCACCTGCGCGCGGCTTGCCACCTGCGCATCCGCCTCGCGCGCCATGCGATCCGCCTGTGCTTTGACCAGTTCATCCTGGAGCTCGCGCAGCCGCTCTTCGCCGACCGTCGAGCTCTGCGTGCTCAGCACCAGACCGTTGCCTCCGGTGGCAGCCTCAAGCTTATTCTCCGACTCCTGCGTCTTGGCCCGTATCTCAATCGCCTGCTGGTTCAGCCAGTCGCTCGTCCGCCGCGCCTGCAAGGTGCGCGTATCCAAATCGCCTTCCGCAAATTTTGTGGTCAACGTATTACAGAACTGCGCTGAGAAAGCGGCGTTGTAAGAGTCGCAGGTGATCTCCACCAGCCGCGTCAAGCCCATCGGCTTCACCTTCACGCGTAGCGCCGCATCGTCCACCAGCGCGTTATACGGCATCGGTTTCGCCCCAGGCAGATGCAGCGCTCGCTCCATTCGCGAGAGAAGATCGTCTCGGTCAAGTGTAGGCGGATGCGGAGCCGCCTTCAAGGCAGCCACAGTTTGCTGCAACAGGGTTTCACTTTGCAGCAGCTTGATCTGGGTCTGCAGATTGAGATCCGCAGCCTGCGCCGTATTATCCGCCGAGACGGTGACACTGCGCGCATCGAGAAAGTCGCTGTTCAAACCCTGAATTTCAATCGAGGTTCGCGCTCTATACAAAGGCTGCGAGCCTAAGCCGAAAGCGATCAGCAGCAGCATCCCTCCCAGGGCCGACCCTAGGATCAGGAGGCGGTGCCGCTTCAGCGTACTCAGATACTCTGCTGGTAAGGTCTGGCGCGAAGTCGCCGCCGAACCGGATACCTCGGCGGGGGCCATGACGATCGGACCTCCAAGCGAACTGCCCTCGCGCATCCGGTCCATGCGGCGTAGGCCTCTTTCGTCGTGTTCTTCGTTGAACATGGCTTCTCCAAAAACTATGTCAGTCTGCAAATCGATCCGTACAAGGCCTACTGCCGGTAGATGGCAGCCCCTGCCGCAACACCCAGCGCAGTTTCAAATGCCCGTTCCGAAATGGCCTTGACGGCGCTATTAGGAATAAAGAGCACGTCGTTCGCAAACAAAGGCGGGTTGGGGGCCTTGCCCGCCATAATCTTGTCTACATCCACCACAATCTCTTTGGGAGTGCCGTCGCCTCCCGGAGCCGGACGCAAGATCCGGGCTCGCTTGCCGGCAGCATGCGGGCCCATCCCCTCGGCCAAGGTCAGCGCCTGCAGCAAAGGCAGGCTGAGATGACTAGACAATGTAAATCCGCCCGCCTTCCTCACGTCCCCGACCACGTAGATCAACTCCGCCTTAGGAACCGAGACCACATCTCCCGCTTCAACCAGAATATTGTCCACCGGATTCCGGGCATTGATCAGATCATCAAGCGAGTACCTTCCCGTACTAAAGCCTCCGCTCAGCTCGACATGACCGGAAGCCATCGTTAAAGGCGTTCTGCCGGCTTGGCGGGTGACGATGACCTCATTGCCAGCATCCGGACGCAAACCGCCTGAAAGCGAGATCACTTCAAGCAGGCGTTTCGGCCCGTCCAGCTGGTGTACCCCCGGTGTATTGACAGAACCCACCACGGAGACAGGAGTGCTTTGGTTCTGAGTAAGATTCAAGACAATATGCGGAGCGGAAATGTATTTACTGAGGCGTACGGTCAACTCAGCCTTCATCTGCGCCAAAGTAAGACCACTCACGTGGAAGGGCCCAATGAGGGGCAGATCTACATCGCCATCCGGATTGATCTGCAAAGGTCGGTTGGGAAAGTCGTCCAAGTCCGTCACCTGAATCAAAATCTGGTCTCCGGGACCGAGGATGTATCCAGCAGATGGATTGTCGCGATGTTGCAAAGGACTTTGCGCGGAACACACACACGATAACGAGAAAAGAAAGCAAAGAAGCAGCGGTAGAGAAATCAGAAACTTCTTCATATACTCCAACTTTTATAAGAACGCCTAAAGGGACTTCTAAGATGTAGAGCTTCGCCTGCCGTCGACACCTTTTGTGTGGCTTGTTGCATTTCAAGACCTCTTCGCATCTGCACCGTCTCTGGAATTACGGAGCAAAACCGAAACTAGTTTGCCTTCTTGATAAGTATCGATTATTTTTCTTGAAAACATGCACGTACAATGTAAAAAATTCTCATCGCATTACCAAATGGGGAATAAAGTTTCTTGAACACTCAAGACGGTTACTTGTCCACGGTATTCTGTTCCGAGCCGGTAACGTTCTGGGCTACACTCGTGCTGTCCTACTCACTCCGATGCCTCAGAACGGCCATGGGACAACGCTTCACGACCGATTCTTTTTTTTCACGAAACCGCTCTGGGAGTCCTCTGCTTGCCCCCCGATCTCTCCGCCACAGACCGATGGGCAATGCATGCGGATGCTACCTCCCAGCCCTCCGCGGCGTCCTTGCGAGTGCTGGCGTACGTCCACCTGAGAAATATTCATCGGTCGACCGGGGCGGGGCGGACGGCGCGGCAGCTTACGGAGCATCTGGCGCAACGGCCGGACATTCAGCTGCAGATCCTGGCAGACGCCGGGGACAAAGCCCGCATCCTGCCTCTGGTTGGGGAGCCCTGGACCTCGTATGCCTACCATACCTTCTCAAGCGACACCTCCCGGCAGCAGGCTCGTTGGTTTCTGCTCAATGCCCCGCGAGCCGAGCGCTTCTGGCCGGACGCGCAGATTGTCTTTTGTACGGCAGAGTCCTATGTGCCAGCCGGCAAGGCACGCCTGGTCGTCACGGCTCACGACGCCGGCTACTTTGAACAAACGGCGCACCGCCGCGGGCTGTCTTTCTGGAAGACTCGTCTGAAGTGGTCGCTGCTCTTCGCCCGCCTAGCCCGCACGGTGGACCTCTTTCACACCGTGTCGGAGTTCTCGGCCGAGCGCCTCGCCCACTTTTTTCCTCAGATCGCCGGCCGCATTCGCTGCGTCCATAACGGGGTAACGCCTCACTTTTTCGATCCGGTTCCAGAGGCCGGAACAGCCTTCCTTCGTCAGGCCGAACTCTCCGACCGGCCCTTCCTGCTGATTCCGGGAGGTCTGCACTTTCGCAAAAATGCAGAGCTGATCCTGGCCGTGCTTCCCGCCTTGCTCAAACGTTTTCCGGATCTCCTCGTCATCGGCGTGAACCACAACGACCCGGTCTACCTTGAGCCGGCCGCGTCCGTCGGCCTCAACTTTCGTCTACTCGGCTTTGTGTCTGACGACGCACTGCACGCGCTCTACGCCGCGGCAACGATCGTCTGGTATCCCTCTCGCTACGAAGGTTTCGGCTTGCCGGTCGTCGAAGCGATGGCGTGCGGCGCGCCGGTCGTTGCGAGCAACAGTTCCTCCATCCCGGAGATCGCCGGCAAAGCAGCCTTGCTCGCGGATCCCAGCAGCCCGGAGGCCCATCTCGCCGCCCTGTCCGACCTGCTCACGGACGCACGTGCGCGGGAACAACTCTCCCTCGCCGGGCGCGTACAAGCCCAAAAGTTTACCTGGGAGCAATCTGCCGGGCGCTTGAAGCAAGAGTTTGATAAGTTGCTGTAACTATTCCATTCTGGGTGTACTAGGAGTCCCCAAGTTCTTGGCAACCGATCCTGTCGACACAAGCTTCCTGGCCAATGCACCCCGGTCCTCGGGCCGTTCGCCTCAACGCGCGGTCGTCGTCCATGCCGGTGCACGGGACGCCTATCAGCTGGCCCAGGCGCTCAGTGAGGCCGGCCTTCTCGAAGCGTTGGTGACGGATCTGTTCTGGACCCGCGATCGCTTTTGGGCCCGACTGCTGGAGCGGCTGCTCCCCGTCAGAGTCGTGCGCATGCTGCGTCAACGTAGTGCGGCCAGCATACCGGCGGCGAAGGTACAGATGGCCCTGCTGACCGGGTTGCGCACCCTAATCTTTGAGAAACTCTCCCTTATCCCAGAGACAACGCGGCGGCGCGCGCAACGGAAGGGCGATGCCACCCTGGGCCGCCTGGCCGGTCAGCTTGCGCAGCAGCGAGGTGCCGCGCTCGTCAGTTATAGCTACTACGGATTTGATGCGTTTCGCCAGTATCCCCATCCAGCCATGCTGTTCCAAATGCATCCTCACCCAGCCACCATGCGGCGCATCCTCTCTGAAGAACTGGCGGCCCATCCGGACTGCGCCGCATCCCTCAAACAGGAATGGGAGCTGGCGCTCGAGCCAGAAGATTTTGATCATCTCGTCGAGGAAACGAAGATGGCGGCTCGCTTCTTGGTGGCTTCAACCTTCACGCGCGACAGCCTGATCGAAAATGGCGCAGAGGCGTCCGCGATCACGGTGATTCCCTACGGCGTGGATCTAGAACGGTTTCACCCCGCTACCCGGATGACATCTGAGACAGGAAGACTGAAGCTGCTGTTTGTAGGCAGGATCAACCAGCGCAAAGGGATCAAGTACCTCCTCGAGGCGCTCCGGCTGCTGCACACGCGGCAGATCGAACTAACGGTCTGCGGACGGGTCCTGGATGATCTGGCGATGTTCAAACCGTTTGCCGATCAGGTAAGGATTCGCCCTTCGGTCAGCGCCGGGGAGCTGGTGCAGGCCTATCAAAGTGCGGATCTCTTTGTCTTTCCATCGGTCGCAGAAGGGTTTGCGCAGGTGCTGCTCGAGTCGCTGGCCTGTGGCCTACCCATCCTCTCGACCACCCACACGGCGGCGCCGGACCTGATTGAAGACGGCGATCAAGGATTCATCGTGCCGCCCAGGAGACCGGACCTGCTGGTGGAAAAGATCGCCTGGGCCGCCGATCACCGGCCGGAGCTGGCGCGCATGGCACGGTCGGCCAGGCTGCGCGCCGAAAAATTTACCTGGGAGCGGTATCGCCATAAAACCGCTGAGGCCGTACGTACGTTTACACAGAGAGACTAGTATGCTTCCGCAGGGCCGACAGATCGAGACGTGGATCGACTTACGCCTAGTTCTCTGTACGGCAGAAACACGTCTCGCGTATCATCAGCGTGTCAAAGCACAGCGAATGATCTCGAACAGATGTCAGACCCGATCCCTGTAGACGACCACGGGCATCCATAAAGGACCTGAACAACTTGAGATCAATCCTTGACGAGCACGACATGCTGAGCTACCCAGATATCTGGGAGCAGATGTTACAGCTTTTTATGTCTTTTCCTGGAGTTGCTGCTCATGAACCTGTCGCGACAAGTTAGAGAAATCACGCCCGTTACCACGCGCGCACCTCGCGATCCCTCGCTCTACTATCTGCCGCGGGACGTAAGCGCCCGTTTCGGAGCGCGCTTGCGTGAACTTCGGCGAGAACGCAATCTAACCCAGTTACGCATGGCCGTCGACTTCGGCATCGATCGCAGCTTCATTAGCGATGTCGAACGCGGACGCAAGTCCATTTCGCTACCCTTGCTCGAGGTCATGGCGATTGGCCTGAATATGTCGCTTTCGGATCTACTTAAGGACATTTAGTTCTCGGCAAGACCCTGCACGAACCGTTGTAACCCTACTTGTAGACGACAGGCGATGAAGACTACAACCTTTAGGGAATACGTTCCAGGGCGAAATCGTGTTTTTCTTGAGTTGGGGCGCGCGCTTGCCAACAACCTAGGAGTGTGCTGAAAAATCAAATGAACTCTGCTGAAGTGGTCGCGGTGCGAGTTGCCGGCGATGGTGTGTTTATTGAGTTTGCCGATGGCGTTGGATCATTCTTTCCAGGTATCTTTTTACAAAGTCATCGCGAGATCAACCCAAATCAGGTCTTCGTACCGGGCCCGCATCCGGACGCACGGACGCACTCTTCGTCAGGTTTCCACTATGCGACACAGGACGCCTCCGGTCGTCCGCTCTCTTTATGCTGATCGCGCCATCAAGCCGTTCGCCGATGCAATCAGCGTCTGAGAGCCAAAGCGAAAATACAGAGCGACGAGGCGACCGGCTCACTTACGCCGGACGTAAAAGCATGCTCTACTTTTGCAGGTCGTCCAAAAGCACCTTCGCCTTCGTCGCCAGCGTGTATGCCCCGTCGGCGTCTCCTGCGCCGAGCGCCGCCTGCGCTTGCTTCTGAAAATTCTGTACGCGGATCAGCTGCTCCTTCTCTTTCTCCTTGAACTCCGTCGAAAGCGCATTCAGCCGTCTGTCATTCGCGGCAATCAACTCACTCGCCCGCTGATGCAGCTCCGGCACCTGCTCTCCGCCCGGAGTCAGCGCACCAATCATCACTTGAGGGTCAGGAGCCGTCGTCGCTGCCGGAATGGGAGGAACACTTACCGCCGCCATTTGAACCGGGGGCACAACAGCTTTCTTCACCCGCTTCATCTTCTTCGCGGCGGCGGGCACCGTCACCCGTGGCAACGGGGGCGGCTGTGTCGGGACGGACGCCAGCAGCGGAGGGTTCTTCTGCTCCGGCGTCGGTTCAAGCGGTACTGGAGCCTGCGCCGGAGGCACCGGCAGCACCGCGGCTGCAGGCTTGTGCCGGCAACCGGCCAGCAGCAGCAGCATAACCGCGGCTCCCGTCCGCATCAGATCGCGCCATCCTCGGACCACCCCGGTCATGCACTCCTCCCCGCAACCACGCGTCCCGCGGTCCGGCTCTCTGCCAGCGCCAGCGCCGGCAGTCGCATGGTGAACACGGCTCCCTGCCCCGCCTCCGAGCGCACCTCCATCGCTCCCCCATGCATCTGCACGATCCGGTACGTCATCGCCAGCCCGATGCCACTCCCCTTCGGTTTGGTGGTGAAGTACAGATCGAAGATCTTCGGCATCAGCTCCGGGGCAATTCCCTGCCCCTCATCGGCGACTTCCATCGTCGCCGTGTCGCCTTCCCGACGCACCTGCACTCGCAGGATGCCGCCGCCGGCTTCCATCGCCTGCATCCCATTTAGCACTAGATTCAGCAGTGCCTGACGCAGCATTTCGCCGTCGGCCCGCACCATCACTGTGTCGTCCATCCGCGTCTTCAGCGCGACTCCATTCTCGTGCATCTCCGCCCCGGTCAGTTCAACCACTGCCTGCACGATCGATGCCAAACCCACTTCTTCAAGCCGTAAGTCCATCGGCCGCGTAAAGTCCGCCAGCGTCTGCACCACATGATCCAGTCGCTCCATCTCCCCAGCCAAAATTTCCACGTGCCGCTGTGCTCCGGCCAGAAAGCTTCGCCCTTCACCGGCCATCTCAAGCTTGGCCCGCAGCAGCTCCAGGTGGACGACCATCGCGTTAATCGGGTTTTTTACCTCGTGCCCCACCCCCGCCGTCAGTCGGCCCACAGCCGCCAGCCGCCGTGACACCTCCAGCTCCTGCTCCAATCGCGCCGCCGAACCTTTGTCGTGCAGCGTTAGCAGCGTTCCCATCTTGCGTCCGCGGCCCAGCCCGTCATCAATCCGGTCGAGCGAGAACTCCACCTCACGTCCATCCTCAATCCGCACCGTCTCCGCCGTAACGGTCTGCTCACGTTCAAACGCTTGCCGCATGGCTTTGCCCAGCGTCGTATCCACGGGAAACATGTCCTTCATCTGCAAACCGATCATCGGCTTACCATCGAGCTTGGAGAAGTGAGCAACCGCGTCTGAAACCATCACCGCGCGGCCTTCCGCCGTAAACAGCACCACTCCGTCCCGCAGCGTGTCCAGCATCTGGTTCAGATTTGCCTGCAGATCGGTGTACACCGCCTCGGTCGTCCGGATCTGTCGGCCCAGCCGATCAATCGTGTTCGTCACCCGCACCACCGCATCGTCCTTACGGTCATATCCATCCTCGAGCGCCAGCATGGAGGACTCCTCGAGCGACGAACCTCCTGTCAGCCGCTCCAGCTGTCTGCGAATGTCTTCGATTGGCAACGAAGCCACGTTCGCCAGCAGACCCGCCGCCATCATCGAGATGAACGCGCACAAGGCCGCCACCAGAAGCCCGTCTTTCAGCCGCGGAAGATAGCTATTTTTCAGAAATGTCGACCGCACACCTACATGCACAATCAAAAACGGCTTACCGTTACGATCAAGCGGCGCCGTCACATCCAGCACCATGGCTTTGTTGAACACGGCATAAATCTGGTAGCCCACGCCCGCCTGCTGCAGCCGATCAAAAGCCATCCGGACCGGAGCACGTCGATTCAGCTCTTCCGGATCAGTCGTTACCAGACTTAGCCCATGTGAGTCTGTCACGCTCACATCCTGAACGGATGAGCTGTACATGACAAACGACTGCATCGTATCAATCAGCGGTGGATGGCTGCGCAGCGCGTTTGTCACCGCCACATGCAAAGCCTCCTCTGAGGAATCCGCCGGAGGCTGAGCCCGGAGCTGCACCTGGATTGCCTGCTGCGTCATCATGCGCACCTGGCGCGTCATGACGTCCGTGCTTTGCGCTGTCTGGACGATGCGCTGCCGGAGCAATTCACCAAGAAACACAACGGAAAGCACGACGACGATGGCCAGCGTGACGCCGGTAGCAGCCAACACCAATTTCGTCTTCAGCCGCATTCGCGGACTCCCATTCCTCGCTGCGAATCCCTCATCCTATAAATCGTTATCGGCTACTGCGTACTCCTTCAGCTTATTGTGTAGCGTTTTGGTACTAATTCCCAGAATCTCGGCCGCCCGGGTCTTATTGTTCAAAGTCGAGCTCAATGTCTTCAGGATCAACTGCCGCTCAGCCTGGTCGACGGTCGTACCAATCTCGACATGGACGGCCGTATCGCTGGTGCGCGCCGCGGGAAGCGTTTCAACTACCGTCTCCCCGAAACCCGGCGGCAAATGTTCCGTCCCGAGAACGCCCTCCCGCGCCAACACCACCGCCCGCTCGATCGTATTACGCAGTTCGCGCGCATTGCCGGGCCATTTGTACGCTTCCAGTCGAATCGCTAGACCTTCGTTCATCCCGCTTACCTTGCAGCCGTGCTTCTCATTCATATCTGCAATCATCTTCTGCGCCATAGGACGAATGTCCGCTACATGCGATCGTAACGGCGGCATCAGGATGTTGAAGACGTTTAGCCGATAGTAGAGATCACCGCGCAACTCCCCCGCAGCCACCGCCTTCAGGGGATCCTTGTTGGTCGCCGCGATCACCCGCACGTCCACCGGTGTCTCCGTCTTCGAACCCAGCCGGCGAAACTTCCGATCCTCAAGCACGCGTAAAAGCTTTACCTGCGTCGCCGCCGGCATTTCTCCAATCTCATCCAGCAGCAGCGTTCCTTCTTCTGCCAGCTCAAAACATCCCGCCCGGCGCTCCTGCGCGCCCGTGAACGCACCCTTTTCATGGCCGAAGATCTCACTCTCAATCAGGGTCTCCGGAATTGCGGCACAGTTTACCGCCACAAAGGGCTTGTTACGCCGCGAAGACAGATCATGCAGCGCACGCGCTACCAGCTCCTTGCCGGTGCCACTCTCGCCTGTCACCAGCACGCTCACATTGGAGGAAGCGACCCGCTCCACTGCATCGAACACAGCACGCATCTGCGGAGTCGACCCCACCAGCTCCCCCAGGGACCCCGCGGTTTTACGCGGCTTGGCCGTCATCGCCGCATCGCTCTCCGCCGCCCGCTGCCGACTCGCGCTCTGCAGAATCCCCCTCAGCCGCGAAGGATCGACCGGCTTGGGGAGATAATCCCACGCCCCCGAACGCATCGCCTCTACCGCACTCTCAATCGATCCTTGCGCCGTCAACATCACCACACACGGCCGGTCGGAAAGCTCCGCAATCCGGCGCAGCAGCTCCATCCCGTCCATGCGCGGCATCTTCAGGTCGGTGACCACGATCGCCGGATTCCAGTCGCTGATCCGCTCGAGACCGTCCGCCCCATCGGACGCGCCCTCCGCCTCGTAGCCCCAGGACTCGACTAGCTCCGTCAATCCCGTCCGGGCATGTACTTCATCTTCCACAATCAAAACTCTTCCTGGCAAAGATCACGACCTTCCTGCACTCCTCGGGGTAACCTGCACAAGCGATGGCAACTTTATAAGACGGCGGCAATTGCCTTCGTGCTTACCGCATCGAGGGTTCTTTGCGTCAGCAACGATAGCCTGTCGCATTTATACTCGTAGCCATGGTTGATCCTGAAATTAGTACGCAAGCTTACGCGGACATTCGGGCGAAGTCCGGCACAAACGCTCCCATTCTGCTCGATGTGCGCGAACAATGGGAGGTCGAAACCGCCAGCCTACCCGATGCCGTCTGCATCCCCATGGGTGAAATCACGACGCGCGCCCACACCGAACTCGACCCCGACCAGCCGACCGTCGTCCTCTGCCATCACGGTGCCCGTTCACTTTCCGTCACCATGTGGCTGCGCGGTCAAGGCTTTGACCAGGTTCAGTCTCTCGCCGGCGGCATCGACCAATGGTCCCGCACCGTCGACCCATCGGTCCCCCTTTACTGACCCGCGCACTCCTATTTACTCACCCACCTGCCACGTTTTTCTAACCCGTGCACATCTTTTACTGAGCCGTCCGTCCCGTTTTATTAACCCGTCCACATCCTCTAACAGGCATACCTCCTATGGAGCGGCGTAACTTCCTCCAATCCGCGGCGGCCGTCACCTCTCTCGGTCTTACCTCCGGCTGCTCCCGAACCCCCGTTCGCGCCGGCAGTGTTCCCACCCTGCCCTTCTACGACGCCGTCCCGCTGCTTGCCCCCATCCGCGCCCACGAAGACCGCCTCTTCAAGATCACCGTCTGCACCCGGCCTTTCCGCGCCCAAGGCCCGCGCATCGAAGCCGAACGCATCGGAAACCAGCTCATCGTCCACAACTACGGCCATGGCGGCTCCGGCTGGTCGCTCTCCTGGGGCTCCGGAACCGTTGCCCTCGACCTCGCGCTTGCCGGCCGCGATCCATCCCAAACGGACATCGCCGTAATCGGTTGCGGAGCCCTCGGCTTGACGTCCGCCCTGCTCGCCCAGCGCGCCGGGGCCCGATCCGTCACCATCTATGCCAAGGATCGTCCCTCGGAGGCTCGCTCCTTCCGCGCCACCGGCTCCTGGACCCCCGACTCCCGCGTCGCTCTCACCGAACGCGCCTCCGCTGCCTTCCCCGCCCAGTGGGAGCAGATGACCCGCACCTCCTGGCACTACTACCAAAGTTTCCTCGGCCTGCCCGGAAACCCCATCGAGTTCACCGATCGTTACGTCCTTTCTGACCCCCATCCCGATCAGGCCGAGCAACAGCGCATCGACGCCGACCCCCTCAACTTTGCCGTCTACCGCCCGCGGGTCGCCGACTTGATGCCCCACTACGAGGACCTGCCCCCCGGCTCACATCCCTTTCCCACCAGGTGGGCTCGCCGCCGCTCCGACCTCATGTTCAACATCACCGGCTACGCCCACCAACTCACCGAAGACTTCCAGCTCAACGGCGGCCGCATCGTCGCGCGCGAGTTCCACTCCCCCGCCGACTTCGCCCAGCTCCCGCAGCCCGTCATCCTGCACTCTACCGGCTACGCCGCCCGTGGCCTCTTCGGTGACCATTCCCTCACTCCCGTGCGCGGCCAGATCGGCTGGTTGATCCCCCAGCCCGAAGTCAACTACGGCATGCTCCTCGGCGACCTCAACATCCTCTCCCGCCGCGACGGCATCGTCGTCCAGCTCAGCGCACAAGGCGAAGCGAGCGGCTGGAACGACGCCGGTGAAACCCCGGATCGCGCTGAAGCAGAAACCGGCGTCCGCATGCTGCGCGATCTCTACCAGCGCATGCAGAAGTCGACCGCCTCGCGCACCTGAAGTAAGCGAAGCTGAACCCTGTCCTCCGTAGAACCATGCGTTCCTCCCAAATCCGCCATCCTCCTTCGCCACAGGCGGAAATGCGCTCTTCTTTGGTCAGCAAGGCCACCCTAGAGAAATACGCTCACGTCAGAGACCTGCTTCTGCCGACCACGTTACTTTCGTTTGAAGAATTCACTTCATCTCTTGTTCGCCGACGTGCAAGTCGCTACAGTATTTCCAGCACACCTGCTTCACTTTAGGAGTTTTCTCTATGCGCTCTTTGCTTCTTCTCTCTATCCTTACTCTGCCGGCCTGTGCCTTCGCGGATCCACTTCTCGCCAATGGCTCCTTCAAAAGCGGCAACTTCACCGGATGGACTCTGTCCGGCAACACTGGCTTTACCTCCATCGATTACGGCGTGCACGGAACGCTCGAAGCAATCCTGGGCCCGGTAGGCTCCGACGGTTATCTTACCCAGACATTCACCGACATCGCAGGCCAGAACTACAACCTCAACTTCAATCTCTACTCGGACGGAAGCGGCCCCAGTGACTTCAGTGCCTCCGTCGATGGCAACTCCTTGTTGAGTTACACCGGCAACGTACCTGCACTCAACCAGACCTTCGACTTCGGCTTTACCGGCACAGGATCGGACACGTTGCAGTTCAGCTATCGCCAGGACCCTAGTTATTTGGACCTCGGCAACGTCAGTGTCACTAACGCACAAATTGCCGCTGGTATTACGCCGGAGCCCTCAAGCCTCATCCTGCTTGGCACCGGAGCTTGCGGCTTGGCGGCATGTTTTCGCCGCAAGCTTCACCGCAACAGCTCTTCCAGAACGACTTCATGAGTTACGCGGATCAGTCTAAGACGTCACTCCGCAAAGCCGAAATTGCGTCTTATTTCGCATGGCTAATACCCAGCATCCACTGATTTCTCTACAGAGGGGCACCCGCAGCGATCGTTCCGACTGCGGGTGCGACTCGCTTGGCACTTATGCGTCTAGACTACGGATATAAACTCTCGCGGCGGCTTCGCCAGACCCGATATATTCCCCAAGCCGCAGCGGTACAGTTATCCACAATTCTCCCATCCAGCAGCTTATCTTCGAACTCCTGCACCGAAACCCGGTGCACCAGCAGGTCTATCTCCTCTGGATCGAGGTCCGTGTTCCCCATGGTCAAGTCTTCCGCCAGAAACACATGATGCCGCTGATTCATCACCCCGTAGGCGATCTGCAGATCGGTCAGATGCGTCATGCGTCCAGCGCTTAAACCTGTTTCTTCCCGCAACTCCCCACGTGCTAGTTCCTCCGGTTGTACATCGGCTGTCTCCCATCCACCCTGGGGGAACTCGAGGAAACGGCCAAGCACGGTGTAACGAAACTGCTCTACCAAATAAACGAATTCACCTTCCGGTGTACGCTCCAGCGGCACCACAATACAAGCTGGATCTTTATCGATGACGCCATAGATTCCCCGCTGCCCGTTTGCTCGCTCGATCACATCTTCGCGAACGCTCGTCCAAGCATTACGGTATACCTCGCGCGTACTGATCGTTTTGATCACTGCCCATCCCTCTATGGTGCCGGCGTCTCAAACTCCAGGTGACTTCCACCATAGATAGTTACGGTCTGTTTCTGATATGCCTCTTTTGGCGCAACCATGATGTTCGGCACGAACGTCTGCGGATTGCGGTCGTACAGCGGAAACCACGTGGATTGCACTTCCACCAGCATCCGATGGCCTTTCAGAAAAGTGTGATCCGCTCCATGCAATGACCATTGGTACTCCTGTATTTTGTTCGCCTCGATCGGCTTCGCGGTCTCAAAGCTCTCGCGATAGCGGCCACGAAAGATCTCATCCACGATCATCGTCTGCTCCCCGTCCGGCGCCACATCGAGTAGTTTGACCACAAAGTCTGCATCCGTCCCAGTGGTTGCCGCAAGCAGATCCACCTTCACGTCCCCGGTTACCGTAACCTCTTGGGCAAGCTCCAGCCCCTTGAACTCGGCCAAATCGTGGCGGCCATCCACGAATCGCTGATCCTCGACTAGCCACGTACGCCACTGCGAGCCATCGCCATAGGTCGGCTGGATCGGGCGATGACGATACGGAATTGGGTTTGCAGGGTCGGCTACGTAACTTGCCACCGGCATTGCAGGCGTGCCAATCCGCGCATTCGGAACCATGGTGGCAAGTGAGCCATCCGCGCCAAGATACATCCGCGACGACTGAAAGCCAGCTCCAGGCGGCCAAACATCATAGCGTTCCCAAGTATTCGAACCTGTTCGGAAACTTGCCACTCCCTTTAAATCAAAGCCGAGCTTGCCCTTCAGGTATAACTCGAAGAAAGGCGTCTCAAAGTGATTTCGGTAGTACTCCCCCGTCTTTTGGTCACCAAAACTTACTTTCCCAAGCTCTCCGCCGAGCGAATCTCCAGGCCCGTGCGCCCAGCCTCCGTGGTTCCAAGGGCCAAGCACCATGAACAGGTCTTTGTCGTTCCCTTTCAAAGCTTCATACTCCGCCTGAGTACCCCACATATCTTCCTGGTCCCACCAGCCGCCTACCTCGAGCGTCGGCACATGCACCTCATGTAGGTGCTTCTCGACAGCCATGGCACGCCAAAAGTCTGTATAACTTGGCTGCGTCAAAAAAATCTTTGCCGTCGGTAGGTCCTCCATATGAGCGGCTTTTGCGGCTCCCGCAAAGCCAACATTCCGCAGGAAGAAGTCGTACATATCCTCTTTAGACTGCACGCGTACATCCGTCTTCTGCCCTTCCAGCTGCTGCACATAATCGAAGCCGTATGTCTCGCGAAATGCGCCATTATGGAAGAAATCGTCGCCCATCCAGACATCCGTCATGGGCGCCTGTGGACTAATCGCTTTCACCGCCGGATGCGCATCGACACCCGCCATCATCGCGAGAAAGCCCGGATACGAAATCCCCAACACACCGACTTTCCCGTCGTTGTTTGGCACGTTCTTCAATAGCCAATCGATTGTGTCGCGCGTGTCGGTCGTTTCGTCTATATCCTTTTTAGTGGTATGTGCAACGACGGCCCGGTTCATCACAAAACGCCCCTCAGAGCCATAGCGCCCGCGAATATCTTCGTAGACAAAGATATATCTGCTCACAGCCAGTTCCGGCTTGCTGCGCACAACCGTTACTGGCGAGTCGTTGTCCACGCCGTACGGGGTACGCTCCATAAGAAATGGCAGCGATTCGCCAGCAATAGAGTTTTTTGGGCGCACGATGACGATATGCAGCTTGACTCCGTCGCGCATGGGAATCATTGCTTCGGACCGAACGTAGTCTGAAGTCTGCGCGCTGCTTTCTCGAACGAAAACAATGATTAGGACAAACAGTGCACAGAGAACGGTGCGTCGCATGATCGTGTGTCCTTTCGATCGCGTTTTTGTACCCACAGAGAGATCATCGGCTCGAATCGAGAAAACTTTAGGCCTTCACTCAATTAACCGGAAAAGTGAAAACTTTTATCAAATGTGACGACCATCAACCCTGCGCAACCGGTTCAGCCGGAATCGGACTCGCGTCACACTTCCAGCCCTCGCGGCCATGTGTTCCGTCACAGAACGGACGCTTTGATGAAAGCCCGCATCGGCAAAGCGAGATTGCCGGCTTGCCTGTTAGATCCCACTCTTTGCCATTTACATCAACCAGCGAGATCGGCCCCTCTACGCGGAAGGGACCGTTGGGCCGCACCGTAATTTTCACCCCTGGAACAGAGTTCGTAGTCCCTAGAGGAGCCGCCGTCATTAAGTTCAGTATTTCGTCTGCCATGCTTTCTCCCTTTGCCGTGCCGCTCAGCTTAACCTGCTGCTACGTCAGCATAGCAAGCCCGTCTCAATACCTCCCGAACCATGCCTGAGACATCGAGTATTGCGCTCACGAAACACCAGTTCTCGCTCCGCAGGCGGGCATCTGTTTCGTCCCAGCGTGGCTCTTAATGGCCCAATTGTAGCCTCCGCTGGTCAAGGCGCTGGAGCAGCGCGCCCGCCAGTTCCACGATGCGGCGCAGAGTCGGCTGCAATGTGCTCGGAAGTCCCGGTTCCTGCAGGGCGACCTCACTCTGTAACAAAAGACCCGTAATCGAGAGCTTCCAGTCAGTTTCAATTTCATTCAGAACGGTTCGCCTTACTTGAGCCTGCTCAAGCTCCTTGCGCACCAGAGCCGCCTTCACCTCGCGACTCAACCGGCTGGAACCAACAATAGCAAAATTCACCTGACGCACTATGGCTGTGCCTGCAAGCTGCCAAACCTGATCAGCCCACCCTGCATCCCCCTCGGCTAGATTTTCCTCCACCAGCACCACATCGAAGCTCGACCGTCGCAGCGCCGCCAATCCCGCCCGGCGATTGGTCGTCACCTCGACGGCCACGCCCGCCCGCTCCGAAATTTCTTGCCCGCAGCTGTGTGCGTTTTGCAAGCCGGCAATGACGAGGATTTGGTAAGCTCGTGTCCTTCTTGCGTCTGACACCCTGCGTGGCGCCCTGGCCTTCTTCGTCAAACCCTTTCTAGGCTCCATGCTGCTGACCCACCTGCACAAGCCCGTACTCTTTCAGCTTGCGGTAGAGTGTCGTCTTGCCAATCCCTAAAAGTTTTGCCGCGAGCAACTTATCGCCCTTAAGCTGGCGCAAGGTTCGGTGAATGGTTTCTCGCTCAAGCTCGGCGAGTGGCACGATCACATTTTGACCTGAAGCTTTCGGAGCAAGCTCTTCCGCAAATGCAGCATCCATCAGCTCATGCCCAGCTTGAAGTTCCGCAGGCAGGTCGGCGATCTGGATAACAGGGCCGGAGTTCAAAGAGCAGGCTCGCTCCACCACCGTTTCCAGCTCTCGAACATTGCCCGGCCAGCCATACTCGAAGAGCGCCCCGAGTGCTTCTCCGGCAAAGCGATGTACCCGGCCCGTCTGTCGGCCTTGTTGTTCCAAAAAGTGCTCCGCCAACTCCGGGATATCTCCTCTGCGCTCCCGTAGGGACGGAATCCGCAGCGTCACTACATTCAGCCGAAAGTACAAATCCCGGCGGAAGCGGCCCTGCTCCACCATCGCACTTAGATTTCGATTCGTCGCGGCGAGCACTCGGGCAACGACCGGAACCTGCTGCGTTCCTCCTACCGGCCGGGCGACCTTGTCCTGCAGCGCACGCAGTAGCTTCAGTTGCATGTCCGCCGACAGCTCGGTGATCTCATCCAGCAGGACCGTACCTCCATCCCGCGAAGTCAGCAATCCTTCCTTGCCGCGAACCGCGCCCGGAAAGGCACCTTTGACATATCCAAACAGCTCGCCTTCCATTAGCGACGGCATCAGCGACCCACAATCGACCGGCACAAACGGCTTTCCGGCCTGCGGCCCATTAAAGTGCATCGCCCGTGCCACCAACTCCTTTCCAGTCCCGCTCTCGCCCATAATCAATACTGGATGCGTTGTGTCCGCAACCTTTGAAAGCATCCGGTACAACTTCTCCATCTCCGGGCTACTGCCTGCAAGATACCCGGCACCCCGCTGGTTGCGGAGCTTTGCCCGCAGCCGACGCCGCTCAGCGTAAGGATTTTGGCGCGCCGCGGCGCGTCGAAGCATACATGCAAGTTCTGCAGAATCGACAGGCTTGATGAGGTAATCCCCAGCCCCCGCGCGCATCGCTTCCACCGCACTCGTCACGGTTGCGCAGTCGGTCATCACCAGCAGCGCGGCCTCAGGCAGCAGCGCTCGTATTATCCCCAGCACATCGCTGCCCGGCGAAAACTCCGAGTCCATCAGCACCAAATCGATTGCCAAGCCCTCAATCCAGGCACGGGCCTGAGTCAGGTCGCTTGCTGCGATCACCTGCAAGCCGACCTCCGCCGCAGTCTCGCGACACAGCTTCTGCACAGCCACATCGCTATCCATCACCAGCAGGTGCAGCGGTCCAGTCCCCGGCGTAGGTGCAGGCCTACTTACCTCCTCTACCGGCCTATTCTGGTCGAACGAGGAGGCGGGAGGACCATACGCATCGAGGATTTTGGACGAACTCGTGAGAGCCTGCATCTGCCTTTCAAACTACGCAAAACCTGTGGATTTGCGAATACGACCAAAGTTGAATGAACAGCGGCGCGGACTGCACACCACGTACCCCTTCGGTCTGCATCGCGGTACAACTAAACTATGCCGCCCCGCGCCTGCCGCGCTCTGATCCCTCTTATAGCTTTCTTCGCCATCCTTCCCATCCTTCTCCGCGGGCCCTCCTGCGGCCACGACTTCGACTTCCACCTACTCAGCTGGCTCGAGGCTTCCACCCAGTTCGCCCACGGCGGCCTCCCCCACTGGGCCTTCACCCCCGCCTACAACGCCGGCGAGCCCCGCTTCCTCTTCTACCCCCCGCTCTCCTGGACCCTCGGCGGCCTGCTCGGCCTCCTCCTCCCCTGGGCACTCGTCCCGGCCGCCTTTACCTGGATCGCCCTCACCGCCTCCGGTCTCAGCTTCTTCTCGCTCGCCCGCCGCTACACCGCGCCCCCCGCCGCCCTGCTCGGCGCCACCCTCTACCTCGCTAACCCCTACATGCTCTTCACCGCCTACGAACGCACCGCCTTCGCCGAGCTCCTCGCTGCCGCCTTCCTCCCCC
>CAXUNR010000030.1:0-45696 GCA_964252655.1 uncultured Acidobacteriaceae bacterium | reverse complement strand
ATCCTGCCCCCCGCGACCGGTCTCCTCGTCAACTACACCTACTGGCCCACGCAATACGTCCAGTTCGTCGGCCCCGAGCTCCCCTACGCCATGCTCGAGCTCGACGTCGACCCATCCGCCAAGCAGCCCGTCCTCTACGTCACCTTGACCGAACGCGCCACCGGCAAACGTATTCACTACACCAATTCTGACGCCGCAGCCGGCATCGCCAAAGCGCAAGGCGAAGAGGTCCATAAAACCGAGATCGCCTTCGAAGGCGCCGAAACCCAGAACACCGGCAGCCTCAGCGACCTCCGCTTCACCATGGCAGACGGCAAGTCACTTCAGTGGCACTTTGTCCAGGGCTCCGACATCTCTGAGCAAGGCAGCGGCCTCACTCCTCTATCCAACGCCAAGGTCCCTATCTTCGCCTACCGCGAGCAGGGTGCAGTCGCCGGCGAAGGCACCGCGCTCCAGATTGGCGCCACTGTCAGCGCCGCGGAGGTCTGGAAGGAGATCAGCCAGCCACCGTACTTCATCGCCTACCACGGAGCCCTCACCCAAAGCGCCCACACGCTTGCCTTCATTCTCGGCTCCGAGTCCTGGAAGATCACCTCCGCTCCACAAGCTCTTACCCCGGGCCTGACCTGGGAGCTCGATAGCTCATCGGGAAACCACCGCTCCCTCAAGATCGACCACGTCGAAGGAAACTCCGTCACTGTCACCGGCTCCGATCGCTTCCAGCCACGGGTCCGGTTCACGCTCGAAAGTACGCGTACCCCGGACGGCTGGAGCACGACCAGCGTCCGTTACTCACCCACCCGCGATGGCGACAAGCATTCCATGACGCTCGACCTGCCAGTTCAGGACATGGGCCTTCTCACCCTCTCCGCAGGGAAGAAGAGAAAGCGACTTGCCGAGGGAACGCTGACGCGCAAATGTGTCGCCACCGACTGTACCCTCTCCGTACATTTCTCAACTCCCGCCTGGGCACAGTCCAAGGAAGTAAGAGAGCAGTCCGTCTCCTCTACTACTCGGCTTTCCGTCTCCGGTGTGCCTGTGGAGTAGAGTCACTCATCACTGCATTTCAGGTCTCTAAACAAATTGGGAACCGGGAGAAGAGGCCCCTCACCGGGCATGGGCCAATAGGATCGAGGCTGCGCTTATGCCTTTTCGGCTGGCAAGTTCTTAATCCAACTATTTTGGTATCGATCGTCCTGAGCAGACAAGCCAGGCTTATGGGTCTTACCGAGAGAGGTTGCTACGCGTTAAGAACCGGATACGATTCAAACAATACCTTGGATATTCCCTGAACGAGAGCTTCGTTTTCCGATTCTGTTCGAACAGCACATCGGAAGTGGCCACGAGGAAGACCCTCATAATTTGAACAGTCGCGAAGGACAAGATGATGTTCAAGGATCATAATTTTCCAAAACGTCTGAGGAGAAACAGAAGCAGGAAGCCGGAAGAGCAGGTAATTTGCCGCTGAGGGATAGGGCTGAAGACCCTGCCCCTTCAAGCCAGCTATAAGCTGAGCTTTTCTCGCTTCATTAAGACTCCTCGTATGTATCGCAAAGGGCTCATCTTTGAGCGCAACTGTTGCGGCAAGCGCGGCGAGCGACGTGATGGGCCACGGCGGCAGCTTCTCGTTCAGCGACTTCGCTAGGGATTGGTTCGCTGCCGCGTAGGCAACACGCAGTCCCGGCATGCCATAAAACTTCGTCACAGAGCGAAAGACAATCAGGTTGCTGAACTGCTCTACGTCCTGCGTAAGAGATTCGATGGGCGCATAGTCGATGAACGCTTCATCGAGAAAGACTTTAATATTGCGATCGGCACAGTCTCTAACTAGATCAAGCAGAGTTCTTTTGCGGGTAAGGGCACCCGAAGGATTTTGAGGATTTGCTAGCACGATCGCGTCATGAGTGCCGTCAACCAGCGGACGAACATCGTATAGGAAGCCAGAGAACGGGGTCAGATAATGCGGGAGTACCTCCACCCCACTGTTTTCAAGGCTGCGTCGATACTCGACGAAGGCAGGCAGAGGGAGAAGGCATCGCTTGATGTTGAGTGTACGAAGCGCACACTCGAAAAGAGGCACGAATCCATTCGCAACCACAAGTTGCTCCGGGGCTAAGCTAGAGTGCGTAGCAATGGAATGTTTGAGTGAGGCATTTTCTAGATCGGGGTAGGAAGTAAGAATTGAGTGGTCTCCAAGTGATGCCCGGAGGACCGGAAGCAAGCTAGGGGGAACTCCATCTGGGTTGATGTTTGCGCTGAAGTCAATGAGATCTGAAATTGGAATTGAGAATCGTTCAGAGATGCGGTGAAGCTGGCCGCCGTGCAGTGGGATCTCACTTACAACATTTTCATTCATACTCAAACTCGCAAGATTTCTGCCTCGGCATCAAAGCCGCGATACCCATGCAAAAGACTACGCTAAAAATTGTTACCAGCGAGATTAGCTGGACGGCACCACTAGCCTTGGCAGGGGTTGCACTCGAGAACTCACCACCTATTTGACCTGCGGAGACCAACTCGCCGGCGTACATGTTGTCTCCTCCAAGGCGGACGTGCAAAGCGCCAGCCATTGCGCTCTCGGGCTGACCTGCATTCGGACTCTTGTGCTTCCCTCCATCTCGAAACCATGTCTTCCATGCGGCCCGTGCATCGGTCTCACTAGGAACGTAAGCCGCGATCGAGATCGCTAATCCGGTCAGGCGTGCGGGTAGGTAATTCGCGAGATCGTCCAGGCGAGCTGCTGCTTTGCCAAAATAAAAATAGTCTTCGTCAGCATGGCCGATCATAGAGTCTAGAGTATTGATGGCTTTATAAGCCATCGCGAGGGGAACGCCGCCGAGTGCTAGATAAAAAAGCGGAGCTGCAATTCCATCCGACGCGCTTTCGGAGACGGTCTCGATGACAGCCCGGGAGATCTCTGCGGCTCCGAGACGTTGCGTATCACGCCCAACGATGCGAGCAAGGCGAACACGGGCACGCTCCAGGTCTTCCGCCTTGAGCGCGTTGATGACCGAGTTTGCTTCCTGCTCGAGGTTCAGAGCCGCAAGACAAGTCCACGCGAAGAGAATCTCTATTCCATTTCCGAATAGAGCGGATCGATGGTGCACGACTGCGAGAAATTTGCGCGTGGCAGCATAGGTTCCGGCCACGATGGCCGCTGTAAGCGCCGCGCCTAAAAAGAGTTCAACTCGATTGTCTTGATTCGGGTGGCGTAGTACGGCTTCACCGCGCGTAATGCCATGACCGATGAGGCGCACAGGATGTGGGAACCATTCAGGATCGCCTGCAACCCGGTCTGCAAGATAGGCGAGCAGAATAAGATGGTTACGCTTCAACGGCTATGCTCCGGATTGTACTTGAGCCCGATCCAGTCGAACATACTTGGCAGGTCCACGGAGGCCTGGACTACCTGAACCAGACGTTCAAAAGAATATTCGCGCTTTTGTCTCCAGTTCTCGAAACTGCTTGCAGGAGCAAGCTGCTGGGAGCTTCGCGCTGCAGCGATGAAGGCGTGTCGAAATGCGTCGTCATCAAAGATCCCGTGAAGGTACGTCCCGAAGACCCGTGAATCCGGAGAAACGCAGCCATCTTGTTCGGAACCACTTAAGATTGCAAACGGTTTTGCACCTTCTGCATAGATGGTTTCGCCGATGTGTATCTCGTAACCCTGTAGTTTAAGAGGAGGAACAAGCTGACCAAAGAGTGTTGGCAGCGAGAGATATCCTTTGACCAAACGCGTCACCTTCCCGGATTGCATTTGCGTAGCAATAGAGAGGAGGCCAAGCCCACTAAATCTTCCGGCGTGCTCCATCGCGTAGGGATCGTGGATGCTCGAGCCCAGCATCTGCATGCCACCACAGATACCTACAACGATTTTGGTTTTAGCATGGTCGATGATCTGGGCATCAATCTTCTTGCTGCGAATCCAGAGCAGATCCTCAACTGTCTGCTTGCTCCCTGGCAAAAGAATGATGTCTGCACGCTCAAGTTGTGTGCTTTCTCTACAAAAGCTTAGTGAGACGGACGGCTCCTGCTGCAGTGCATCAAAGTCGGTGAAGTTGGAGAAAGATGGGAGAGCGATTACAGCGATCCGGAGCCGCCTTTCTTGCGTATCGCTATCGTTCCAGAACTGCGTCGCATCAGTGGCACCGGTAAAACCAAAGCTGTCTTCTTCTTCAAGGATGAGGTCTGGAATAAAGGGAACAATGCCCAGACAGGGTTTCTGGAGGCGTGCTTCCATCATGCGGATACCGGGTTCGAGGAGGGCGACTTCACCGCGAAACTTGTTGATTAGGAAGCCTCGAATTCGATCCTGCTCCGGCGGATTAAGAAGCCTAATCGTGCCAAAGAGTGAGGCGAAAACGCCACCGCGATCAATGTCGCCAATAAGCAGGCAGTGCGCATCCGCCATCTCGGCCATGCGCATGTTGACAATATCATGTTGCTTCAGATTGATCTCCGCAGGCGAGCCGGCGCCTTCAAGGATGATGACCTTGTGCTTTGCGGCGAGGATGTCGTAACTCTCTTGAATAAGTGGAAGCAATTCTTCGACACGCCGCTGGTGATACTCCGAAGCTGAGAGCTTACCCCAGATTCTTCCGCGCACAACAATCTGTGAGGTCATGTTTCCCGCAGGCTTCAGTAAAATCGGATTCATGTGCACTGAGGCTGGTATGCGTGCAGCTTCTGCCTGTAAGGCCTGAGCGCGTCCTATCTCGAGACCCTCGATGGTTGCTGCAGAGTTAAGCGACATATTCTGCGATTTGAAAGGTGTAACGCTAACTCCCTGATCCGCAAAGATGCGACAGAGCGCGGCAGTTAGTAGGGATTTACCTACATGGGAGCTGGTTCCAAGCACCATGATCGCGCTCGCTCTCAATGTGCGCTTTCCTCTTTCTCCGCGGAGTACTGATCATAGCTGACTACCTCGTCAAGAGGAATACGAGTCTCCCATCCAGAGCGCTCCAACTCCGGCTCTTCGGCAAAGCGTTCAACGTAACCAAGGCAGAGATAAGCAACTGGAACGATGCTCGCCGTAATCTGAAGGATCTCGCGCAAACGAGCAGGATCGAGGATACTGACCCAGCCCACGCCAACGCCTTCGGCGCGAGCGGCAAGCCACAGATTCTGAATAGCGCAGACAGTGGAGTAGATCGCTGTCTCTGGCATGGTGTGGCGGCCAAGTCGATTGCCGCGCTCACTATGGGGATCGCTCAAAATGCAGAGATTTTGCGGAGCTTCAAGAATGCCTTCGAGCTTGAGGTTTGCGTACTGTTCGCGACGCTCTCCGGAGTAGCTTGCCGTAGCCTGCTCGTTTGCTTGAAGGAAAGCTTCGTGAATGGCAGTGCGAACGCCGCGGTCGCGGACTACGACGAAGCGGGTGGGCTGCATAAGGCCAACCGATGGCGCACAATGAGCCGCAGAGAGCAGACGATGCAGCAGGTCTTCAGGCATCGGTTTATCGACGAAGCCCCGACGCACGTCGCGCCGAGTTGCGATCGCACGATACACGGCGTCGCGGTCCTGCTTCTCAAACTCCGATTGCTGCACCGCTACCATGCTCTTGACCACTTCGGACCGGTCTTCGCCTCGTCACGAAGTCGGGCATCGACGCCTACGTTGAATTCGATGAGACGTCCGAAAAGCCAGATGACGTCTGAAAGACGATTAAGATAGGCGACAATTTCGGGCTTGACGACGCCGCCACTTTCGATGAAGCGTATTACGTTGCGTTCCGCGCGACGGCAAACGGTGCGTGCGACCTCAAAGGCCGCCGACTCCCGGTGCGCCCCCGGCAATGACCAGTCCGAGAGGATGCCATCGATGGCTTCGATCTTGTGGACGAGTTCGGTAAGCATGGCGACATCTTCCACGGAAATCACCGGCGGTTGCTTCTTGCTTTCTGGAGGAGTGGCAAGTGCCGAGCCGAGTCGGAAGAGAGTGCGTTGAATCGTCTCTGTCCAAGCCTTGATTTCGGGATCTTGACAGTTGCTGCGCGCCTGTCCGAGAAAAGTATTCAGTTCGTCGATGGTTCCATAAGATTCGACGCGAAGGTCTGCCTTGGACACGCGGATACCGCCAGCTAGGCCGGTCTGTCCACCATCGCCGCGTGTAGTTGAAATACTCATGCTTGTTCTCCTGAAGGCCGTTTGAAATATTGAGGGGCGGTACTCTCTTCCATGATGATACGAAGCGTCTTGACGGTTTGCGGCCGATCGTACTTAATCGTCAGTGCCTCGTCGAGAAAGTCGCTGACAAAGGGTGGATGATCCGAAAGAAGAATGGCTTCTGAGAAAAATCGTGGAAGAACGGCCCCGAGTTCCTTCGGAGTTCGGGCCTGAATGATTACAGCCGGAAGAGAAAAGACTCCGGCACTTAATAGGTGATAGGCCCGGTGATAGCCATCCCGAAGAAACCAGCGTCCCGCGTACTGTGCTACCTCAAAGAAGGGACTGCCTGCGTGAATAGTGACAGGTGCTGAAGGGCTATCGGTGACACGAAACTGCATGTTTGGATTCGTCGATTGCAGCGTGAGGCTGCTGCTGATTTCATCGTGAACCAGGTCATCCACAACAGGACTTGGAGGAGCGAATGCAAGGTTCACAAGGCCACTCCAATCCTCCTGCATGGGGACCGTCACAACCGGCAGTGACGCGTTACAGGAGAGTCTGCGCTGAAATGCGAGAAGTCGCCGAAGATCAACGACGCCCAGGGACCATTCCAGCCCGAGCATCTCCGCATGCAGGTCTGCTCGAGCCCCGTGTCGCTTGAGGAGACAATGAACGAGTTCGTTCCCCTCCTCGCAGAGCGCAGTCGATGAGAGATACGGCTGACGCAGAACGACACGTTTACGAGCTTCGATCGTTTTACTGACACTAAGAGCCTTCGGGCGAAACTCATAAAAATCAAAGTCCCATGCGGCAAGTTCAACGGTATGGATCATACCGACTGAATCACTCTTCATCCGATCAGCTCCTGCAGACATATGCAATTAAGCGCGTCAGGGTTGTATCTGAAGCTGCAGCCATGAGGCTTCATGGTCCCCCATGCAGATGCTTCATCGATTCCACAGAGATTGCACAGGATAACTCGCCTAACCGCCCCGCCGAAAATGTTTGCGACCAGATGGTAATTTGCCTGTTTGTTTACTTCCCTCATATGGTCCAGGCTCCCGAGAGATATACGGTGATCTCTGCAAGCTGATTGGTGGCACCAAAGCAATCGCCAGTGACGCCAGCCAGCTTTCGCTGGTAGTAGATCGCAGTGATCAGGGTTACAAATAGGGTCGCGCCGATGGCCGCGAACGCATGAATTTGCAGAATTAGAAAACAAATGGCGCCGGTATACAGTGAGCCGAAGATCAGCGTTCCTCGTGTCGTAAGCCGGGCGATGCGTGCACCTTGGCCATTTCCTGCCACATCGCTTTGATCGCGAGGTGGGGAAAGAAAGTAACTGAGAGGAAGCGTAGTCCAGCGGCAAAGCACATGGCTCGCAATAAGGTACTGAGAAACAATCGACAACGGCAGAGACGCTAACAGGAAGACACGAGCAAGCAAGCTAAGGGAGAGTGCTGCTCCGCCATAGCTGCCGATGCGGCTGTCTTTTAGGATGATGAGGATTCGCTCCCGGCTTGCACCGCCGCCGAATCCATCAGCCGCGTCAGCCAGACCGTCTTCGTGAAGACAACCGGTGACTACCACCAGAAAGGTGATAACGACGAGTGCGGTTGTTAGCCGGGAAAGGTGTGGCGCGAGCTCAAGATGAAGGAACGCAGCAGCGAGCCCAATGAACAGACCAACAAGCGGGAAAAATTTGACGGCCCGCGAAAGAGAGCCTTGGTCATAGCGTAAATTGGGAAGCGGAATCCGGGTAAGAAACTGGACGGCAACCAAAAAATCCAGCGCCACGGCTCGAGGCGCTTGCGTTGAATTCATGCAAGTACCTCACTAATTCCAGCCGAGGTAAAAGTAGCCATCTGGGAGTAAAGCGCGATAGCTGATTCAACGATCGGCATTGCCAGCACAGCACCGCTTCCTTCACCGAGGCGCATCTCAAGGTCAAGAATAGGCTTCAATGCGAGAGACTCAAGCAGCAGTCGATGGCCGGGCTCTTTGGAGCGATGGCCCACGATGAGGTAGCCATGGACGCGGGATTCTAATGCGACTGCGAGGGCTGCGGCAGCAGTCGAGATAAAGCCATCGATTATGAGAGGAATCCGATTACGAGCTGCAGCTAGGATCATGCCGATCATTGCTGCAATCTCGAAACCTCCGACGCAGCGAAGAATTTCGAGCGGATCAGATTCTGGAAGTTGCGCAAAGTGTTTCTTTAAAATCGCATCCACCACAAGCCCCTTGCTTTTATAGGCGGTATCGCTTAGGCCAGTTCCGCGCCCGGTCGCGAGTATTGCGGCTGAACCGGTCAAGGCGCAGGTGATCGCACTGGCCGCGGTTGTGTTGCCGATGCCCATCTCGCCCACCGCAAGCACCGTATGCTCCGTCGCTGCGATTTCCTCGGCAAACTCTGCGCCTGCTCGCAGCGCCCGCGCAAGTTCCTCGTCCGTCATGGCAGGTTCGCGGAGCATGTTGCGTGTGCCTTTGCGTATCTTGCGGTCGAATAACTTCGATACATTCTCAAAATCTCCGTCAACCCCCAGATCGACCACATGTAGCGCAACTCCGTGCAAGCGTGCGAGGACGCTGACAGCTGCTCCACCCGCTAGGAAGTTGAGCACCATCTGCTGCGTCACGGCGCTTGGGTAGGCACTCACGCCTTCGGCGGCGATGCCGTGGTCCGCGGCGAAGACGTATACGATTTTGCTCAAAGGCAAAACAGGATGCGCACCTCGGATCGCTGCTAACTGGGCGGCAAGATCTTCGAGATAACCGAGACTCCCGAAAGGCTTGGTCAGTGTGTCTAGGTGGGTCCGCGCCCGGGTTCGCCAGAGTTCATCGGGAGGCTCGATCCCATTGATAATGCTGCGTACGGCACTCCTGCTGAGCGGCGTCATCGACGCACCACGCAAGATTCGCGGCTAAGGATTGCCGCGTCCACAAAATTCCGGGCAATCCCCGGCTGGGCACGAAAGTGCAGATGAATATAGCTGGCCAGCACGTTGCCAATCACGAAGCCCTCGTCTTCTTCTCGGCCCGAGAGCGAATATCTAACGCGATAGCTGGTCGCAATCTCGGATGCACGGGTAATACGCGAATAGTGGAAGCTGTGTCCGCGAATATATGTGCCTGCCGCTCCGAGGAGGCAATCCTGCGCAAGTTCCAAAGTAACGTATCCGAAGCCAACCAGCTTTTGAGTCATCTCAACCTCAAGCGGCAACACTCTAGCCATGGGATAGGTCAGGCCGTCCTGCGTTTTGAGTTGCTGCGAGAGAAAAATCATCCCACCGCATTCGGCGTAGACCGGTCTGCCTGATGCCGCGAACTCGCGAATGGATCGATGCATCCCAAGGTTTTGGCTGAGAGCGGCGCTATGCAGCTCGGGGTATCCCCCTCCCAAATAGAGTGCGTCGAGGCCTGACGGCAGAGATGCATCATGCAGGGGACTGAACGGAATCAGAGTGGCCCCGTTTTGCCGCAATAAGTCGAAATTATCTTCGTAGTAGAACGAGAAGGCGTGATCCCGGGCAACGCCGATGCAAACCTCGTCCTTCCGTTCACCCTGCAGGCGCATTGGTTGATCTGCGAAATCTAAACCACACTCGAGCGGGAGTAGACGTGAGAGGTTGATGTGCTCTTCGGCAAGCTCCGCCAACGTTTGGATAAGCTCTTCAAGACCAGCGCCGGTCTCACCCTCTTCCGCGGATTGCAGCCCCAAATGTCTCTCCGGGATGGTGATCTTTGACGAGCGCGGCATCCAACCGAGAACCGGTGTTTTGCAGGATGACTTGATCGCCGTCTCCAGCATGCGGAAGTGCCGTTCGCCGGCCACTCGATTAAGGATCACTCCAGCCAGCACAAGTTCCGGGTCGAAGAGCTCAAAGCCGAGCACAACGGCTGCGATGCTCCGAGCTATCTTTGCGGCGTCGAGCACCAGCACAACGGGGAGCTTCAAGAGCTTCGCGATCTCGGCACTACTGCCCGTGTCCGTTTGACCCTCCTTGCCGTCGAAGAGTCCCATCATGCCTTCAACCAGCAGTACATCCGCATCCCCCGAGGCATGACGAAGAACCTCGTGGTTCGCGTCGGCAGAGAGCATCCAGCTGTCTAGGTTCCGTGCAGCGCGTCCGGAGATACGGGTGTGATGGCCCGTGTCAAGGAAGTCCGGTCCGCCTTTGAACGGTTGAACCTTCAGGCCGCGACGGCGCAAGGCCGCTGTGATAGCGAGACTGACCGTGGTCTTGCCTACGCCGCTTGAACTTCCCGCGATGAGAAATCCCGTCATCCACCACCACCCTTGAGAGCTAGGGGAAGCCCTGCGACCATGAGAAGCACGGTATCGGCTAACACTGCAACCTGCTGATTAATCTCACCCACCACATCGCGAAAGCGGCGGCCCAACTGGTGTGCCGGCACAACTCCACTGCCCACCTCATTCGAGACGAGAATCACCTTGCGAGACGAAGCGCGTAGGGTAATGCAGAGTTCTTCAACAATTGCCTGGAGTCGATTCTCGTCGCCGGCGTAACGCTCCGTCAAATTCGCGCCGAACAGCGTAAGGCAGTCGATCAGAAGGGCATCGCAGTCCTCTTCGCTCGACCGGATGATGCGGCTCAACTCGAATGGCTCTTCGACGGTCGTCCAGTGTGCCGGCCGCTCTGCGCGATGACGCTCGATCTTGCGATGCATCTCTTCATCGTCCCGGCGTTCGGCCGTGGCGACGAACTTCACGCGCGTAGAAGACTGCGCGAGTTGCTGGGCGTAGCGACTCTTGCCGCTGCGTACCCCACCAAGAACGAGAATAATCGAACTCCCATGATCCTGCTGCAACCTAAACTCCTTGTCTTTTGTGGTCGGCGTGGATCGAAAGATGTTCCATCTGCCCGAGCTCTTCAAGAGAGACATAGCGTGCGCCGAGCGTCTCTGCAAGCTGCGCACATTGGCACAGCCTCTGTTCACCGGTCTCTGTATCGACAACAACCGCGCTGCATCTCAGCCCACGAGCGACGGCAAGAGCCTCCTGCCAAGGATCTCCGCCGTTTATTGCGACATTGGCGCGGCCGTCGCTCAGCAGCACCAGAAGCGTTGACTCAGTAAGGTAGCTTTCTGCTTGACGGAGCGCGGCAGCCAGCGGAGTTCGACCGCCCGTAGGCAGATATTCGAGCGCGGCAACCGCGTCAGGCAGTACTTGCGTTGGCTCCAGAATGACCTGCGCAGAGGTCCCACGGAAGACGATCATCGCGACCTCATCCTCGCGCCTGAAGGAGCGTGTCAGCAGGCTCGAGATGGCGCCTTTCACCAGGCGCATTCTCTGCTGAGCGGCATGCGATCCGCTGGAGTCCACCACGAAGAGGAAGCGTGTTCCCGCACGAGGCTTACGCACTCGGGTGTGGAGATCTTCGAGGCGCGGTTTCAGACTTCCCGTCTCATGGAGAGCGTGGCTGAGCGTGGCGCGAAGATCGAGTTCGATCGGGACCTTGCAGGGTCGGCTCCCAATCACGGGGCCGACGGTAGAGCCGCTCTCCTGCGTGCGGGCTCCGGGAATGATCCCGTTCAGCAGAGGGTTCACGCGCGGGGCTTCGGACTCTGCGGGAGCAAACACATGCTCTTCTGTGGCCTTCCCAGATAGCTGTCCATCCTCTTCAGGCTGAGGCTCGGTCCTACTCGACGGAGTAGGCGGCGCGGGTTGATGTAGAGGCGGCGTTGAGCGACGCCCTTCAGACGTGCGGTGGCCCAACGCGAGAGGCAGCACCGATTCGATATGCTGAAGCGTCACGGACGGGTCTCCCTGTATCGCCGCGCAGGCCGCAGCTGCGCGTGCGGCGGCGAGATCGGCCCGCATGGATCGAATGCCAAGCGCGCAAACCGCAGAGCTGATGTGTCCCATCAGCTCGCTCGAGCACGGGATAGTAGGTAGAGCCATTCTCGCCGCGGCAATTTGCGACTGCAGGACGGATTGCGCATCAGACCACTCCAATGCAAACTGCAGGGGGTGCCGTTCAAACGATATCCTGCGCTGCATGACTTCCAGGCGTTCGGCCGGATCGAGCGGTGCGTGAATCATGACGGAGAGAGCGAAGCGGTCCAGCAGTTGTGGGCGCAGCGAGCCCTCCTCTGGGTTCATGCTGCCCAGCAGCACAAACTCCGCTGCATGCATCGCGCTCATTCCTTCGCGCTCCACGACATGAACTCCGCTCGATGCAGCATCGAGCAAAGCATCCCCCAGGTGCGCGGGTAGAAGATTGACCTCGTCAACATACAACACGCCACCGTGCGCTTCGGCCAGCAGACCGGGTTTGAGGACAGGATCCCCCTTGAGTGTGCGTTCAAGATGTAGCCCCCCGAGGAGGCGGTCCTCCGTTGTCCCAATGGGAAGGTTGATGAACGGTGCGGGAGCGGGCAGCAGCGCCGTAAGCCCACGCGCCGTCGTAGTCTTTCCGGATCCCTTATCGCCACGCAGCAGCACGCCGAGTCGCCAGTCGACGGCGGCAAGCAATAAGGCGAGCTTCATGTCGAGCTGGCCTACGATTGCGGAGAAGGGATACGCCAAGGGTTTCATCAGACACTCTCACGCAGGTGTGCCGACGATTGTTCTCCCCGAGCTTCAAGCTGCACCTCGGCTTCGAGCAGCACGCCGCGCAGGGCATCCAACGTCTCCGGTGCAGGGTTTTCCCACAATTCACGACGCGCCGCATCCAGCAGGCGCTCCGCGATGGAGGTCAAAGCCCATGGATTTGAAGCTCCAAGAAACTCGCGCATCGCTGGGTCCAGCGCATACTGTTCCGCTAGGCCGTCATAGACAAAATCCGGAGCAATCTGCGCCGTGGCATCGAAACCGAAGATGTAGTCTACGGTTGCCGCAAGCTCAAGGCCGCCCTTGTAGCCGTGCCGCTTGATCGATTCAATCCACTTGGGATTAATGACTCGGGAGCGGTAGACACGCAGTGCCTCCTCGCGCAGGTCGCGAACCTGCGCCGCTTCGGGGCGGGAGCTATCGCCAAAGTATGCCTTGGGCTGGCTCCCCGTAAGGGACCGAATGGAAGCAATCATGCCACCCTGAAACTGAAAGTAATCGTCGGAGTCGAAGATGTCGTGTTCGCGATTGTCCTGGTTATGCAGCGCAACCTCAATCGATTTGAGGCGCTCGGCAAAGATCGATTGTGCATCAACGCCATCCGAGCCCTTGCCGTAGGCGTATCCGCCCCAGGCGAGAAACGCTCTCGCAAAGTCGCCGTCGTCCTTCCAGTTGCCGGACTCGATCAACGGCAGAATTCCAGCGCCGTACGAGCCGGGCTTCGAACCGAAGATGCGGTAGCGAGCCTCGGCTTCCGCTTCGTGCGCGGGCAACCCCTTTTTCGTCTCAAGCTCACTAAGATAGTGCTTGCGCGGAAAGTTCTGATCGCCTGGCTCATCCAGCTCAACAACCATCGCAATGGCTTGGTCGTATGTATCGATTAGGTGCGGAAACGCGTCGCGAAAGAAGCCGCTGATGCGTAGTGTTACGTCGACCCGCGGACGTCCGAGTTGCTCGAGCGGAATCACCTCGACTCTTTCAAGACGCCGCGATTGAGCATTCCACACGGGCCTGACGCCAAGGAGAGCAAAGGCCTGCGCAATATCGTCGCCATGCGTACGCATCTGCGAGGTTCCCCAAACGCTGAGGCCCATCATCTCCGGATATCTTCCTTCTTCCTTATAAAAGCGCTCGACAGCTTCGCGGGCAAGCTGCTGGCCCACGCTCCAGGCCGCCTGCGAAGGAAGAGCGCGCGGGTCTACCGCATAGAAGTTGCGGCCAGTCGGAAGGACATGGGCCATGCCGCGAGTGGGAGCGCCAGCCGGGCCGGCAGGCACATATTTGCCTTCAAGCGCATCGAGAAGATGCTCGATCTCATCGCCCGATTGTTCAAGTTTCGGAACAAGCTCCTCGCAAGCGAAAAGCAGCGCCGCGGTAATCTCAGGCGATGTAAGCCCCAACACTGCCCGTTCCACGTCTTCAACGATCGCGGAGCGAAAGCCAAAGGTCTCAAGCATGGTGTACAGGTCCAGCGCGGCCCGGTCGAGGATCTCAAGAGCATCGGCACGGGTATGGCAGGGCTGGCTCAGTAGCTCGCGATCCGGCTGTATCCGCTCTCCGGGTTGATCGAGCAATTCCGCCAGGTCAAAGCCGAACGAGGATGCAAGGCTGGCCTGCAGGCTCGGAGCACCCGGGTTCGCCAGCCGGGTAAGCGAACGCAGCATCTCCGGAAGCGGAGGCAGCTGCCCAAGGATATGCAGACCGTCACGAATCTGTGCCAGGCCCAACTCGCAGAGATAGCCGTCGAGGTCCTCAAGCAAGTGCGCAACCTCATTTCCATTCATCGACGCAAGCTGCGTCGGAATGCCCTCGGGTGTCAGCGTATCGTCCCACTCGTGGCTATGATCGCCGCGCTCTCGGGTCATCATCGTCCTCAGGTCGAGATCGGCCTTCAAATTCGTACTCTCTACCAAATGCCAGATCTGCTGTTGCAGATAAGGCAGCTTCACCGGATCCAGCTTCTCGACAGCGTAATATTCGTTGACGAGCTGATTGAGCTCCGCCAGCGAGCCGTAGGTCTCCGCAGAGGTCATCGGTGGCGTCAAGTGATCGATGATAACTGCGTGCGCCCGGCGCTTGGACTGGCTGCCCTCTCCCGGGTCATTGATGATGAACGGGTAGACGAGCGGCAGATCGCCGAGGAGAAGGTCGGGGAAGCATTCTTCGGAGAGCCCGATCCCTTTGCCTGGAAGCCACTCGAGCGTGCCATGCTTGCCCATATGGACAATGGCATCAGCCCCCCAGCCACCCTCGGACTGCGGGGTTCCAAGCCAACGATAGAAGGCCGTGTAGTGGTGCGTCGGCGGCAGGTCCGGCGTGTGATAAATCGCATCCGGGTCAATACCGTAGCCGCGCGGAGGTTGCAGAGCGATCATCGCATTGCCAAGATCCATCGCGGCAAACAGGTAGTCCCGTTCATCTCCCCAGGGCTCTTCCTCGTCGATGGTGATGATCTTTCCGGCGATAGTGGGCAGCAGCTTCTTGTCAGTCTTTTTCGCAGGCTTTACGCTGCTTCCAAAATCCTGCGGTTGACCCCAGAAATCCTGCATTCTACGCGCAGAGCGTTCCGGAAATTCCGCATAGATCTTCCTGTACAACGCACGGGAAAAGCGCATGGCCCGCGCCGGATCGAGCGGATAATTGTTGTCGTAGCTTCCGCGTCCGAGCAGATCCTGCATCAGCTCGTCGGAGGTCTCGGGCAGCGATGCAATCGTGTAGCGACGCGCGCGCATCGCCTGCAATGTCGTCAGAAGACTTGCAGGAGTATCCAACCCGACAGCACCGCCCACCTGCGACGCCTTGGCCGCTGAGTTCGTGAGAACGAAGGCGATCCGGCGGTCCTTGTTCGCCGTGCGTCGCAGGTGTGCTAACCGACTCGCGATGCCCGCAACCCGCGTGGCGCGGTTCCCGTTCGCGACGTACAGGCTCTCGGCACCATCGCGGCCGCGCTCCTTGAAGGACACGGGTACCGAGATGATGCGTCCATCAAACTCCGGGATCGCAACGTTGACGGCGATGTCGATCGCATTTAAGCCTCGGCGTGATCCCTCCCACGCTCCCTGCGGCATCTGGCAGGCAATCGCCTGCACCACGGGGATACCAAGCTTCTCAAACGACAACATCGCCGCGCCCGGTTGCGTCACGGAACCGGTGTTCACTTCACCCAGCGCGAACGACAGCGTAGTAATCAGCACGTCGGCGCGGCCTTCAATCAGTTTAAAGACAACGGGTCGGCCATCTTCCTTCGCTTTGAGGCTGGAGGTAAAAATGCACAAAGCATTGACTCCTTTAGCTTCGAGCGCCTGAGCAATCGCATCGATGAAGCCGGTGTTTCCGCTCATCGAGTGCGCTCGATAGAAGAGCACGGCAATGGTCGGCCGGGTTAGGTCAGCCTGACGTTCCCAGTCCTCGACTGTGGCGGATTCGGTCTCGGCAAGGTAAATGCCGTGCTGGGGCATCGGAGTGGCCGGCGCGTAGCCATAGCCCGTGAGCATGATGCGGTCCGAAAGAAAGCGGAACAACTCCGCAAAGTTATGAACACCGCCAAGCGCAAGATAGGAAGCGGCAGTTTGCATCGCATCCGCCGGGATATTGATCGTCTCGGCGAACTCCGAGCTATTCTCCCCGCAGCCGCTTACCAGCACCAGCGACTGCCCTCGCTCAATACAGGAGGCGCGTAACCGCTCGAACCCCGGGATGCAACTGAGTGGGCCATGGCAGCGCACAATAACAATCCGTGCCTTAACCATTTCGCCTTGAATCAAAACGTTCAGTTGGTCTTCATTGCGCAGTGCGTTGAGCGAAAACGCGCTGACGCGAAGCTCCTTCGGCAGCAGCTCGGCTGCCTTCATCAGAGTGAGCAAATCGGTGTCCGCATGCGAGAGCAACATGATCGCACCGTTTGCTCCGGAGGGCGTCTTTTCGAGACTGGACGCCGGCAACAGCTCGCTCGTCTTACGGACGTCCCAGTCATAGTAGTTGAAGACAAACTCGCTCAGTTCAGAGGGAGGCAGCAGAAAACGGTCAGCTGCAAGCATCGCGTCGATGTAGTCGTAGATCTGCCTTACCTGCCAGGCGCTGCTTACAGAGTGGAACCAGACCGAACGACCATCAAAGACCAGGCTGACGACATTCGCCAGTGCGCATGGCCCAAGACATCCACCGCGCGTGAGATGGACCTCATTGCGGATCTTCCGCTTGAGCCACTCTTCGCTATATACATCGGCGGGCACCGCGGCATATCCACGCTCGGTGATGCCGCAACAGCATCCCGTGTAGCAGTAAGTCAGGTGCGCCCGGTGTTGAACAATATTGAAAGCGCGGCCATCGGCGCGGATAACGCGTTGACGAAAAAGTTCGGACACAGCTAGACCCCAGCCTCGGAGGTTTCCGTGGCAGTGAAGAAAAGGTGATGAGCAATGGAAAGAAGACGGACGGATGGTGCCAGGATCAAGCGCATGGTTTCTGTTCTCCGCAGAAATTGCTATGTGCCCCTGGCAGGTCTCCTGGCTGCGAAGTGGCATGGTGTAGCCATGCCGAGTTCGCCTCCTTCCCCGGCATACAGCCGAGTGGATCAACGGCGACTCTCTTCGTCTACAGTGGCGGGACCGCGCCGGGATTGCACCGGACTTCCCTTTTCAGCCCTCGCGGGCACCCTGGGTCTCAACACATTTGTACCACGCATGCATGGCACTGCCCTCCGGTTGAGCAAGGGAAGGGATCGGCTTTGTCTGTCTGTCACGTTCGCTCAGCCGACGGACGAGTACGCCTTATGCGCTCCAAAGCAGCAGCTGCGTCTCCTATGACCTGGTACAGAATTCAACAAGAGACCGGCGGGGAAGAAAGGAGTCTGCTAAAGTAGGAAAAGTTTTGGGGTGCTCGCAAGGGCATAACAGGGAAGCCGGTGCAAGTCCGGCATGGTCCCGCCACTGTGTTCAGGAGACGGATGCTTTGTACGCCACTCAGTCGAGCAAGGCGAAGCATCCAGAGCGTTTCTCAACGCTCAGCCTGTCAATCAGGAGACCTACCTCAGAGACAGTCTTGATTCTTCTCCGCGTGGAAACGGGAAGCAATCGCTCATCGGTCCTTGAGCCTTGTGCCTCTTTTCCCGCTGTTGGTGAGGCGCAGTTGTTCGAACCAAACTCGATCTCTCCCGGCATCGTTCAAGAAGCAGGCCCTGTGTGAGAAGCGGAGAAAACTTCTGTCCCGGAGTCGCACACGCTGTACCAGCGAAAGATGGGCTACTACTGCGGATCAGGGTTCCCGGGGGTCTTATGGGGGCCTCGCAGCTTAGAGACCTAGCCATCCTGTCAAGTCGCTTTGCGGATGGCAGCCTTGAGATCACATCGCGAGCCAATCTGCAATTGCGCGCAGTCCGGCAACAAGACCTTCCAGAGATCGAGCGCGTCATCGCCTCCGTGGGACTCTTTCCTTCGCCTCAACACGACCGTATAAGAAATATCACTGCAAGTCCTCTCGCAGGTCTGCGCCCCGAAGAGTTCCTCGACATGCGGCCTTTGGTTCTCGAGTTGGATCGTAGACTGCAAGCGGAGATTTCCTTTACAGCGCTTCACCCGAAGTTCAGCTTCGGTCTCCATGGGGATCATCGAAGAGATAGCCGCGATCTCGATGATCTCTCGCTCGAAGCATGCGCTGACGGCTTACACCTTCGACTGTTCATTGCTGGAGTGGCAACCAACTTTTCCGTCACGCAAGAGAATGCGGTTGACTGTCTCGTAGAGGCCGCACAACGCTGCATGTGCCTGGCGAAGCAATTTGCCGTGCCCATACGCGCGAAACGAATCATCGCGCTCCCAGAAGCCTTCAGCCAACTCATCGACTCACTGTGCTGCATGCTCATGCCATGTTCCCCTGTTGCGTGTCTGCCTGCGTTTGTCGAGACACCTCCAGGCATCTTTCCGACTGGTCGACGCGAGCTGCTCAACATCATCCCCTCTATCCCACTCGGACGTCTCAGTTCACAACAGGCAAGCGCCATCGCTCAGATCGTCAAACAATGGAACTGTGATCTTCGCCTGGCTCCCTGGCGCGGTGTCGTCCTCGGCAACACTCCGGCAAAGGCAGCCGAACGGATCGTCGAACTGCTCCGTTCCGTGGGGTTGTCCTGTGATGGGCAGGATGGTTTTCATGGCATTGCTGCATGCGCTGGCAGCACCGGCTGCGATGCCTCCCTGGCCGACGTGCGCGGCGATGCAGCGGCGCTCGCGCAACGACTCTCCGGCAAGCCGGCACCCTTTGGTTGGACCATCAACCTTTCCGGATGCGAGAAGCAATGCGCAAGGCGGCACGGAGCGTCTGCGGAACTGATCGCCAACGACTCCGGGTATCTCATAAAGATCAGTGGGGAAACGATGCAGCTGAACTGCTCCGCTGACTACGCGATCAACGCCATCGCTATGTTCCACGCCCGCAGACTCTGTGAGGTCGCGAGCGTATGAGTTACATCAAGAGCGGCGCGGCTATCTACAAGGAGTCCTTTTCGATCATCAGGCGTGAAGCTGACCTTTCGGCGTTTGAGCCGGGTCTTGCTCGTGTCGTCGTGCGCATGATCCATGCCTGTGGCATGACGGATCTGCCACGGGATGTTGAGGCATCACACGACGCGGCCGCGGCTGGCGTAGACGCCCTGCTAGCAGGCGCTCCCCTTTTATGCGACGCGACGATGGTGGCAAACGGCATTACACGGGCGCGATTACCGCGAAACAACGAAGTCCTCTGCACCTTGACCGATACGCGGACCGCAGAGCTTGCGGCTACCCTACAGACGACTCGCAGCGCAGCCGCGTTGGAGCTCTGGCGGGACAGGCTTGCGGGCTCTGTCGTCGTCATTGGAAATGCTCCTACAGCCCTTTTCCACCTGCTGGATATGCTTGAACGGGGCGCGTCGAAGCCGGCGCTCATCATCGGCATTCCCGTAGGCTTTGTCGGTGCAGCTGAGTCCAAGGCAGCGCTCGCGGCAAGTCAGATCAGAGTTCCCTTCCTGACCGTTCACGGACGCCGCGGCGGAAGCGCCATCGCCGCAGCGGCCGTGAATGCTCTTGCCAGCGAGGACGAATGAGCGGACGTCTCTTTGGGTTGGGCGTAGGTCCAGGTGATCCGGATTTGATTACCGTAAAGGCGCAGCGCCTGCTCAGGCAGGTCCAGGTGGTTGCCTATCCATGCGCTCGGCATGGTCAAAGCAACGCCCGCGCGGTCGTCTGCGCGGAGCTGACCTCCGGCCAGATCGAGATCCCCATGACGTATCCCGTCACCACCGAGGAGACCGAGCATCCTGGCGGATACGAGGCCGCGATCTCCGAGTTCTACGACGCGATGGCCGAACAGATTGCGGACCATCTTGCCAAAGGTCGCGACGTCGCGATCCTGTGCGAAGGCGACCCCTTCTTCTATGGCTCCTACATGTATCTCCATGACCGACTGGCGCACCGCTTTCCCACCGAGGTGGTTCCGGGAGTTCCCTCCGTCATGGGTGCTGCCGCACGCCTTGGAAGCCCACTCGTGCGCCGGGATGCCGAGTTCGCCGTGCTGCCCGGAACCATGAGCGAAGAGCATCTAGTCGCCAGGCTCAGCACGGAGGGCGCGTTCGCCATCATGAAGCTGGGACGAAACTTCGCCAAGGTGAAGCGCGCTCTCGAACGATCCGGCCTTGTAAACAGGGCCCTCTTCATCGAGCGAGCAACCATGGATGCTGAACGCGTCATCCCCTTCGCCGAGGTAGACCCGCTCCAAGTCCCTTATTTCTCGCTTATCCTGGTTCCCGATGCGAGCCATGCTCAGCGGGAGCAGACGCCTGGCCCCGGCTGGATCTCGGTCGTGGGTCTGGGCCCAGGTGCCGCGGAGTGGCTAACCCCCGAGGCGCAGCAGGCACTGACCGAAGCCACGCATCTGGTGGGATATCAAACCTATCTCAATCGTGTCCCGGTGCGACGAGGGCAGCTGCGCTTTGGCTCGGATAACAAAGTGGAGGCTGACCGCGCGCGCCATGCGCTGGCCCTCGCCGAAGCCGGGCACCGCGTCTGTGTCGTCTCCTCTGGAGATCCGGGAATCTTTGCTATGGCAAGCGCGGTCCTCGAATGTGTAGACCAGGGACCGCTCAGTTGGCACGCGCTTGATGTCCGCATTTTGCCCGGCCTGTCTGCCATGCAGGCTGCCGCGTCCCGCGTGGGCGCTCCCCTGGGCCATGATTTTTGCGTCCTCTCTTTGTCGGATCGGCTGAAACCCTGGGAAGTCGTCGCGAACAGATTGGAGGCAGCGGCGGCCGCCGACTTCGCTCTTGCTCTGTATAACCCCATCTCCTCCGAACGGCTCTGGCAGCTCGCCGAAGCGCGGTCCATCATCGCGAAGCACAGAGCCCCTGAGACTCCCGTACTGCTCGCACGCAGCGTCGGCAGACCGGAGGAACGACTCACCATCACTGACCTCGAGCACTTCGACTCCACACAAGCCGACATGCAAAGTATTGTGCTGATCGGTTCCTCCACCACGCGCATAACGGAGATGGAGAACGGCAGGAAGCTGATCTACACCCCGAGGAGCTACGGCCAATGAGCTCTCCGGATTGCTGGCTTTGGATTGTGGGCATCGCAGAAGACGGCTGGGATGGCCTGAACAACGAGGCTAGACAGGCACTGGAAGCCGCGGACTTATTGTATGGAGGCAAGCGGCATCTCGCGTTGGTTCCCGCTCACGCATCCAGCGCAACTCGCATCCCGTGGCCTTCGCCCATGATCTCGGCAATGCAGCACATTCTTACAGAGCACCGGCAACACCGGCGGGTCACCGTACTCGCCAGCGGGGACCCTTTATTCTACGGAGTTGGCGTGCCGCTCACGCGCAACCTCTCCAGGGACGAGTTCAGGGTCATTCCACAGGTCTCCGCGCTCTCGCTTGCATGCGCCCGGCTGGGATGGCCCGTGATTGAAACGAGCGTAGTTTCGTTAGTCAGCCGGCCTCTAAGCCAGTTGCACCGTCACCTCTATCCCGGGCAGAAGATTCTGGTTTTGTCGGAGGACGGTCGTACTCCGTCTGCGGTCGCTACCTTTCTCGCTCACGCTGGTTTCGGCAGCAGCACAATCCACGTCCTCGAGAATTTGGGTGGACCTTCCGAAAGCGTGACGAGAGGACTCGCTGGGCAATGGACTGCAGAGCCTTCCGGCAATCTCAACGTAGTCGCGATCTTCTGTGTTCAGGACGCGACTTCCGGCGCGTTGCCGCTGATTCCGGGCCTTCCAGACGACGCCTTCGAGACCGACGGGCAGATGACGAAGCGTGAAGCGCGCGCCGTGACGCTCGCTCACCTGGCACCGCTCCCAGGCCAGTTTCTCTGGGATGTAGGTGCAGGCACCGGGACGGTGGGGATCGAGTGGATGCGCGTTCATCCCTCCTGCTCGTGCATCGCCTTCGAGCAGCACCGTGATCGGGCCGCGCGCATCCGACGGAATGCGGAGCGACTTGGCGTGCCCGGACTCAAAGTCGTCGAGGGAGTTGCGCCCGAGACCTTCGCCAATCGTATGAGTCCGAACAGCATCTTCCTCGGTGGCGGCGTTGCCAACGAGATCCTCTTCAATGCGTGCTGGACGGCACTCCTCTCAGGAGGCCGGCTTGTCGCGAACGCCGTGACGATCGAGAGTGAAGCCTGCCTGGTTTCCCGACACGCGAAATACGGCGGCAATCTCATGCGCATGATGGTCTCTCGTGCAGATCCGGTAGGGAACTCTTACGCATGGCGTCCCATGATGCCAATGACTCAATGGACGGTATCCAAACCTTAATGCAAAACCTTCAGCAGCAGCGTCTTTCCATCGGCTTCGGTTGCAGCTCTCTCGCCGAAAGCGAGGAGATCGTGCGGCTGATCAAAGCGTCCGTCGATCCCATGCCTCAGGACAGCATTCTGGCAACGCTTGACCGTCGCGCGCCGATGGGAACGATTGTCGCGCTCTGGTTCGGCATCCGTCTGGCGGTCTTCCCCGCAGACACTCTGTCGCTGATCCAAGGAACAACGACCCATTCGCAATATGCATTGTCAAAAACTAAAACTCCAAACGTCGCAGAGGCAGCTGCGTTGGCTGCGCTCGGACCTGCTGCACGCCTGATCGTTGCGCAAACCAAAGGGCGCTTCTGTACGTGTGCCGTTGCGGCGATCTCCTGCGAGGTCGCGTCATGATTGTCCACTTCATCGGAGCAGGTCCGGGAGCCGCCGACCTGCTCACTCTTCGTGGCCGCAACTACATCCACAACTCCCCCGTCTGTCTCTATGCAGGCTCCCTCGTCCCAAAAGCTATCCTCGCCCATGCACCCCCCGGAGCCCGCATCATCGATACGGCTGAGATGACTCTCGATGAAATCATCGGAGAGATAGTAGAAGCGCATGCCGGAGACCTGAACGTGGCACGCATTCACTCCGGGGACCTCTCCATCTGGAGCACAATGGCAGAACAGACACGCAGACTGCGGGAGCTTGGCATTCTCTATGACGTCACACCGGGCGTACCTTCCTTCGCGGCTGCGGCTGCAGCACTCAGCCAGGAGCTGACGCTTCCCAACGTGGCGCAGACCGTCATCCTTACCCGTACCTCAACCCGTTCCACACCAATGCCGCCTGGCGAGGACCTGGCAACCCTTGGCCGCACGGGTGCCACCCTCGCAATTCATCTCTCGATCATGAACGTCGAACACGTAGTTTCGGAGCTTTTGCCTCTCTACGGAGCGGACTGCCCCACAGTCGTCGTCTTTCGCGCAAGTTGGCCCGATGAATGCATTCTGCACGGAACATTATCGACCATACGAACTATCGTCGAGTCTTCAGGGATCGATCGCAACGCGCTTATCCTCGTCGGCAGATCGCTCAGCGTTCCTAAATTCGGCAAGAGCTATCTCTATTCAGCAGGACGCGACCGAGCTCGCGTGGCCGAGAGTTAATGAATGAAAAGCGAACAGCTGGTTGTGATGCGGTCCGCAACAGACAGACTACATCGTGTACTGATCCTCGGTGGAACCGGCGAGGCAGCGCAGCTGGCGCGGCGTTTATCGGAGCGATCCGACCTAACCGTCATCTCATCGCTCGCTGGACGGGTGGAGCGGCCCGTGATGCCGGCCGGCTTCGTGCGCACCGGAGGATTCGGAGGTGTGCCCGGTTTAGTCGAGTATCTAATAAGGGAAAGAATTAGTGTCGTGATGGATGCAACTCATCCTTTTGCAGCAAAGATCAGCAGCCATGCAGAGCTTGCCTGCAAGCAGACGAACATTCCACTGATCGCTTTTGAACGCCCCGCATGGACTCCGCTACAAGGAGATCGCTGGGTTCAGGTGCCCGATAACGAAAGTGCTGCAGCGCTCGTGGACAACTCACAAAATCGTATCTTCCTCTCGGTCGGGCGTCAGGAGCTCGCTGCATTCTCTAGGTGCAGCAACGCCTGGTTTCTCATTCGGACGATCGATCAGCCAGCGGTGCCACTTCCCTCAAAATCCAGGCTTCTTCTCAGCCGCGGCCCGTTTCACCTTGACGAAGAGCGGCAGCTGCTTCGCTTGGAAGCGATCACCCACATCGTCTCTAAGAACAGCGGTGGAAGCGCAACCTACGCGAAGATCGAAGCCGCACGACAGCTTGAGATTACAGTCATCCTGGTGGACCGGCCAACGGTAGCGCGGATATCTCCTTGTACCGGAATCGAGCAAGTCTATTTCCAACTGGAACATCTTCTGACAGGCAGCTCGCCCTTGCGGCATGAAACAAAGAAGAGGTAACACGCTTATGAGAACGATCTACATGATTGGCATCGGCGCGGGGAATCCTGACTTCGTGACGATGCAGGCCATCAAAGCGCTCAACCTGGTTGACGTCTTCTTCTTCATGGATAAGGGAGAGGCGAAGCAGGATCTGATCCTCCTTCGAAAGGAGATTTGCGAGCGTTACATTGAGGGTCATTCCTATCGCATTGTGGAGACGGCGGACCCGGTTCGTGACCCGGAGATTGCAGACTACAAGACCCGTGTGGAGGCATGGCATCGGCAGCGGTCTCTCCTCTACGAGCAAAGGATCCAGGATGAGCTTAGAGAAGATCAATGTGGTGCCTTCCTGGTTTGGGGAGACCCCTCTCTTTACGACAGCACTCTCAAAATCATCGATCAAATCAGGGCTCGCCGACGAGTTGAATTCCAGCTGCACGTCATACCGGGGATCACCAGCATTCAAGCTTTAGCCGCAAGCCACGCTATCAGTCTGAATGGACTTGGTGAGTCGCTCATAATCACGACAGGACGGCGGCTCTCCCTCGGCTTGGTTCCAGTAGAAGACAGAACAGTTGTTATGTTAGATGGTCAATGTTCATTCAAGGCTGCGATAGGTGCGAATCTGGATATCTATTGGGGCGCATATCTAGGCATGGAGCACGAGATCCTGCTCTCAGGAAAACTTGACGAACTTGCCGACAAAATCGAGTTAATTCGTGCACAGCAAAGAGAGCGACATGGCTGGATCATGGACACATACCTGCTTACAAAGGGCTCGGTTGCATAACTTGGTAGGTCCGATTCCATCGGAGCAGATCGTTTAGCTGACTTTATAAAGTTTCTGGAAGATCAGTCCGCCGGGTTCATCCACAAGGTGCAGAGGCACGTCGCCCAAGCTGGGATCATGCTCCAGGTAGGACGCCAGGGGCAAAGCGTTGCTGTAGGCTGGCGGAATATTCGTGCCAGTCCTGCTCAACGTCGTTTTATGCATTCTAAGAAAGCAGCTTCAACTCCGAGGACGCAGTCCGTCCATCAGTAGATCCAAAACCCGATGCAGCTGAGCTTCATCGGTTGCGAGTCTCATCGCCATAACGATAGCGGCCAGGCTCACTGTGAGATCGTCTTCCTCTACATCGTCTCGAATGGTCTTGTCTTCAATTCCCGCGGCCAGGAAGAGACCGATGGAAGCCCGAATCCTTGAGCGTGTCTTGTAGGCCGGGCTGGAGCGTGAACTGAACGCGCTGCTGAGTGTCTCGTACAGCGCATGTTTGGTCGCCACAAAGCGAACATAACGATTCATCCACAGTCGAAGCGCTTCAAAAGCTGGATACTTTCCGACCAGATCCTTTCCTTCGGCCATTAGCGCGTCAAGTTCTGAGCGGTACACTGCCTCGACCAGAGCTTCACGACTCGCAAAATGACGATAGAGCGTACCTATTCCCACCCCGGCGCGCCGAGCAATCTCTTCAAGCGTAACGGCACTGTCCCTCTTTGAGAAAAGTTGGCGCGCTACCTTCAAAAGACGCTCCCGATTCTGGGCCGCGTCTGAACGCAAGGCTATTGCTTTTGACAAGCGGAGGACCCTCCGGATAAGCTCTGTCACAGACGGAGTTGCCTCCGCTTTCGATCCTACCTCAGGAGAATAGAATGCCCAGTGCCATTCGAACCGTTCCAGCGCCTGGTGGAACCTACTCACTCGGTCAAAAAGAAGTTGCGCGTATTGGGTATGGTGCCCTGCAACTAAGAAAGCTTGAGGCTGAGCCTGCGAAAGCGGAAGCACTCCTAAAACGTGCTCTTGAGTTAGGCGTCGATTATATCGACACGGCCGAGTTTTACGGCAATGGCTTCGCGAACCGGATGATCGGCAAGGTGGTTTCCAATAGTGCCGGCATAGTCGTCGCAAGCAAAGTGGGAGCAGACCCAGAAACCAATGGGAAAATCCCGGTTAAACTAGCGCAACGCCCGGAGCAGCTACGGGCGACCGTCGAACGGAATCTCGTCAGCTTAGGCATGGAGCGCATCCCTGTCGTGAATCTACGGAGAGCGGATATGGGCCCGGGACTGCAGGCCCAGGGTGACCAAATCGTGAACATCAACGATCAGATGGCCGAGATGATAGCGATGCGTCAGGAAGGAAAGATTGGCAACATTGGCCTCAGTGCAGTCAGCTTGGACAAAGTCGAAAGCGTTCTTTCGGCTGGTATAGCAAGCATCCAAAACGCCTACAGTCTTGTCAATCGAGATTCCGAGAAACTGCTCGCCCTCTGTCTCGAGCACCATATTGCGTGGGTACCGTTTTATCCTCTCGGCGGCGATATGCCTGGCTTACCCAAGGTTACGGACCAGCCTGGAGTCAACGAAATGGCAAAGCAGCTTGGGATAACTTCATCGCAGCTTGGCTTGGCATGGCTGCTGCAGCACAGCCCAAACATCTTACTCATTCCAGGAACCACGGACAATACTCATCTCCAGGAGAACCTGGCAGCTGGTTCGGTTATACTCGGCCAAGACGAAGTATCGGTCCTCGACAGCTTAGTTGTGGTATTGCCGCCGTCATAGAAGTTGACACTGCCTAGTTGTGCCGGATGTAGGCGGAGTGGTCACACGCCATAAGGTGCTCACCCACTTCGATCATCGCAATACTTAGCATCGTACTCGTAGGTGGCGCTTTAGGCATGACGCAAAGTCACGCTTCGGCCAATCCTGCAACCCTAGTATCGATGAACTGCAAGGGATGGAAGATCATGCGCGTAGCTCTTTCAAAGCTGGGTTGCTGCATATTTGTTCTGTAACGCAGAAGAGCGGATTCCGGTAAATTCCAGAGTGTCGCTTCCATAGAACAGCCGGAATGGTGGTTTCGGAGCAGAACAATCTTCTGGAATTCATACATGTCTCTCGCAAGATGCAGATCTACCGGCAGTTCTCAGAGATTTGCTCTGATTTTCTCCGGGGCAGCTCTCAGCTTCGGGTGGCGTTCTGCAGATTCTACCGGCACTGCCTCAGGCTTCGGCCCTCGCACAGCCGGCATTCCGACAGGTAGACGCGACCTTCGGCTACCCCATCCGCTTCGGGCACTACGTTCATACGCTAGGGGAGTCGGCCATGCTCACCCCGCATATCGCCTTCTACAACGTCGGTAACTTTGCTAACTTTGGCGGCTCGAGTGGGAATCCCAATGTCGCACCTTACAACGGGGATCTCGGCGTACAGGCTGCCGGCTACCTAAATGGCCCTAACAGTACTGTCGGCACGAATCCCTTCCGCGTCACCCGGCAATCGGGAACGTACAACCAGGGCGCTCCGCGCACAACAGAATTCCAGCTCCGGCTGGAGTTCTAAGCCGTACTTCGATCAGCAGGAACAAGTCCGTCGAACCAGACGATGAGTGGCCGCAAGAAGACCATGCGGTCGCTCAATGTTACGTGGCCTTCGTATCAGCCCTTGGAACCAACTGTATAAACAGCAGACGCTTTCTCCAGACGAAAAACAAGGCATCGTGACGGCGAGCAGCGCCGGGCACAAACTGATGAATATCCAGACAACTCGAACCATGAACCCAAAGAAATACTCTGCGAAGGCACGTCACTGTAGCGGCAAAAAGATGTAAGCGCGAGGACAGGGTATGATCGACACGGATACTGGTGGTATCGAGCCGTGTCGGGCGGATACACACACGGCCTTCGTGAAGAGCAATTGCGACGTCTCGTGCGCCTTGCCCAATAAACGCACACCTCATCCTGTGTAGGTGGATAAATCAACCTGCTTGAGCGCCGCCTCGATAATATCGTCTTCCGGCTTGGTTTTGCTCAAAACTTGGCGACAGCTCGCTAGCCGGTAAGCCATGGTCATGTACTGGTAAATGGGAGATCTCTCACCATTGCCAGCGCGGTGCTGCCTCTCGGAGACATCGTGAGCCTGACGAAATGTTTTCTGCATGCATTACACACCTCGCTGTGCGTGACAGTCGACCATAAATTTCGGGGTAAACGAGAAAGGGACGTCCTCAAGGCCGGGTATGCCTTCGAGAATACCCAAGCCCGGGTCGCCCTCTCCGCGGAGGTGTAAGAAGTTGGGTAAGGTGAGGCGTGGTGCGTTCGCTACGCTCCTCAGCCCACTCTTTCAGGGTGCTGTCTTCATCGTCGATCTCACCGCATAGTTTCTATCTTACGATTGTGAGCAAGAATCTCTCGCCAGAACATTGATTGTGCCGCCCGGAGGACACATACTCACCCTAAAGTTTAGATGCTCCTCGAACCCTCGCCGCCTGAATAGGATCGAACGGTCTTGGTTCTGAAACCATGCTTTTCCAGTCTGATGATTTATAGCACTTCACATTCAAAATATCATCAGCACACATCGACTTGGCAGCCAAGTAAATCGGTTTCAAAGTAAACACAATGTTTAAAAGTTATTTCTGCGGGCGTCAAGCACCCGTCTTCACCCATCAACTCAAAAACAGCTTTAGTCTATCTTCCCCCTCCGTCTTAGAAAGAGACAGATCAACTAGTTTAGAGTCGTGCAATAAGAGCGTATTCAAACGGTCTATAGTTGACTTCACAATAGTAAGGGATATTCTACCTTCTGATCAGAGGACTATTGCATTCGCAGGAATGATGGGCCACCGTGGAGGAGCTAGCGACGGTAGAAATCTAATTACCCGGTAAATTATGTAACCAGTTCCCACAACCGCAGCACAGCCGCTACGTCTCGCTTCAAAGAGGTCTCGTCAAGCGTGCTTCCTCCAGCCTTGACGAGGTTGCGCCTCGCTCCAATCCCAATCATGGGAATGAGGATCTGGAGCACCGCCATACTTTGGCCCGAAACGTCCGTGTACGGCGTTGCTCCAGGTCGAGCATACGATTCAGGAAGCCCTGGATAGCTTGTGTGAGTTAGCCAGGGCAAAAGCGCAGCGAGAGGCAGGTCTCACCCACATCCATGGAGAGTCAACATGCAGGGTGGCTGGTGCAAGCTCTCGAACCAGCTATCCTGCATGTTTGTTGCAGACGTGTTTCTTAGTTTGCGGAAGCGCTAAAGCTCGATACCGAGATCGAACCGTTTGCCCCGTTACTCTGAATAATTTCCGTGCCGAACTGGATATCTGCTACATAAAGGCTGTTGCTGAGCACGCCTTTGGTGTTGGTAAGAAAATACGTAAACGGCTGAAGATTGCCGCTGTAGCTAGTGACTTGGCTAGTGCGAACGAAGGAGTATATAGGCCAATTGCTGCCGCTGGCAGGTTGCACCCAAACGTTCCACGTCCCGCTCACGCCGCCGAGTGTGACGCCGGAATACATTTGCTGTCCAGCCGGATTATTACCCGAGTAGCTCAGCCAAACCATCATCTCCGCCGAAATTGCGGTATTACTGTTAGGACTTGCGGTGTTAATAAAAAAGACATCATACGAAGAGTCATACTGGTTGTTCCCAGTCATGCTGAAGGCAACGGAAGTCGGAAGATTAGGGCTTGTTGAAAGCAAAACTGGAAACCCACCATGATCCGGTGAATAGGTGCCGCCGTCTTGCCAACCTCTGAAGATGCTGGGATAGGCCTTGATCCCACCCGCCCCCGTGGCCCAATTCCAAATTGAACTCCAGCTACCGTTACTTGAACTTCCGGTGCAGACCTCCTCATATCCGCCGGTATCATTCTGGAGTCCCCATTCGTCGGTCTGAAGCTCGTAGCTTCCCTGTGCTACATCCGTAAACTTCCCAGTGACGCAGGAAGCGTGCGCACCTAGCGGAAGGCTGATGACGGTGAGAACACCTACTGCGAGACGTATTACGGCTCGGGCATATACCTGCTTTTCTTTCATTGCTATTCTCCGTTTCTTTTTACCCTTTTTAGAAAGAACAGTTAGGGGTGAATCAAAGCGATCTCACGTAATTGGAGCGTTGTAAAAAAGCGATTTTGTAGTGCGCGAGCATCTTCTGTGTCCAACATCCAGACTGTCAACAGTTTTTTGCATAAAAAGAAAAATAAAAACAGAAGCATCTGAGCTGCCCGGTTCGCTCCCGCTTATGGGAGGAGACACATAGACATGAACAGCATGTGGCGTGAGACAAGTATTACCAACCTGAGCAGGTGGCAAACCTGATCAATTCCAGGCTCTCGAAGTCTTGTAAGCCGTAGTGTGCCAAGCATGTTCCCAGGGCAGCGGTAAATTGTTTGCAGTATGTGTAGTCAGCAGACCCGCCGCGGCAAAAGCGATAGGCATCGCCATGGAAGCAGGACCGGAAGCTACAGACACTCCCGAACCGGTCCTCGCCAGACGATGGTATTAACTCTCTGCCATACTAATGCTGAGGGTGTTAGCTCAGCGTGTAGTCATGTAGCTCCAGCTCGCACTTCACACATCTCAGACTTAGTTATGTCCAGTCGTACTAGCCTTCATCAGCTTGCCCAAACCAGATACCGTAGGCTCATCCGTGCTCCTTGTAGTCCGGTTATCGGAAGTGAGCTCCCGGGACTCCGCCTCCGGGTGGATAAGCCGGAAGCGAAGCTGGTACCTTAGGCACTTGCGTAGGGTGCTGGCTAAGTTGCTTCAGTGCCGTTTTGACCGCGACCTCAAGCTCTACATCGTGGTGGGTCACTGCTTCCTCTGGGGGCGGCTCAACGGCGACATCCGGCGTGACTCCTTCGTTCTCGATGACCCAGTGTCCATCCAGAGACGCAAGCGAGTCTTTCGGAATCGTGATGGAAGATCCGTCCATCAATCTCCACGGGCCGTTGATCCCTTGCACACCACCCCACGTCCGCTCTCCCACAAGTTTGCCGAGACCCAGTTCGCGGAAGAAGTAAGAAAACTGATCTCCATCAGATGCTGATGCATAGTTCGTCAAGGTCACCATACTGCGAGGAGCAGTAGCCCCCGGTAGAGGGCTTACGGCCCCCTCTCGATTGACGAAGATACCCGTACGCTGTCGCCGTAGCACATCGAGAACAGCCTGGCTAGTAAAGCCGCCCCGGTTCCAACGCACATCGAAGATGAGACCATCCTTGTCACGTTGCGAGTAGAACTGGCGTACAAAGTCTTTTGAGCCTTCCGCGTTGAAATCGGTCAAAAAGAGATAGCCAATGCGGCCGTGCGAGAGCTGGTTCACCTCTTCGCGGTTGTGTTCAATCCAGTCGTGGCGTCGTACAGCCGTGTCGTCTATAACGGGAGTCACCTTAATCTGGTGGCGAGCGTCTGCCGGAGAGGACGCAATCATGAGAGTGACCTCTTTTGTCTGTCCCGCGAGCAGACTGTCGGGATCGTCAGGCGACAACAGCTCTCGTCCATTTACCGCCATCAGGTAGTCTCCGGTATGCACTGCGAGGCCAGGTGCTCCGAGCGGACCACGCATGGCCGGCCTGCTTGGATCACCGCGGTAAATATGTGCGAAACGGTAGCGGCCGGAAGCATTGTCCAAAGCGAAATCGGCTCCGAGCAGGCCTGTAGGGATAGGTTCTTGACCACTCATTTCACGACCGGCGACAAGAAAAGTATGAGAGCTTGCTATCTCGCCTTGCACCTGCGCAAGCAGATAGAGAAAATCATCCTGCGAGCCTAACTTCGGCAGATACTTTGCATAAGCGTCGTGCACGGCTTGCCAGTCGGTGCCATTCATCACCTTGCTAAAAAACACATCGCGATCCAAACGCCAGGCATTCTGAAACATCTCCGCCCATTCCTGAGCGAGATTGATCGTAGCTGTCATGCCGTCAAGATTGAGCGGCTTTGACGAGTTAGCGTTGCTAGCTGCCGTACTCATGATCTCGAAAGCGCCATTGCGACGAAAGGCAACCATCGCTCCGTCTGCTGACAGGCTGTAATTCTCCAGCCCCTCCAGCACGACGCGATCTTTCAGGCTGACAGGATCGAGGAGATGCAGTGCGCTTTGGGCGCCGGCAAGATTGCCGTCCATCACTTGAATGGGGTTGGTCTGGTAGAACAGGCCCGCGGCTCGCGCCTGCAGCGAAACGATGGCAGATGGCGTGACAGGTAGCGCTACGGCACGAGACATCAAGCCTTGCAAGTCAATAGATATCCCAGAATGAGTGATTGCGGAGGATGGACTCGGCGAGGACGACTGATCCGTGAGACTAACAGCATAAAGACCATCGGAGTTCACGGTGGTGACAAGGTTCTCGTCATCGCGGTCGGAGACAAAGGGCTGCTCATTGCGCTGCGAAATGAAAACGAGCAATCGGCCATCGCTCGTAAACACGGGAGCGCGATCGCTTTCCATCGGTGAGCTAACCACGGTGTCACGGCCATTTACCAGATCATGGAGATGAATGGCGCGAAGCCCTGTCGATCGTTGGGTGCTGTACGCGAGCCAGTGGCCGTCGGGTGAGAAGGCCGCGTCGCTGATCTCCGCGAAGGGATCGAAGGCGAGTCGCTGCGGCGAGCTGCCGTCGAGGCGAACCAACCAGAGTGAGTGGTTTGCGTCAGCGACGGCCAGACTATCCCCGCTTGGCGACCAGAGGGGGGTGTACAGAACTCCACTGGCAAAGTGAGTGAGTAAGCGTTCGAAGCCACCCCGGGTGGATCGAAGTGCGAGCTGCTGCTCTCCGTTGCTGTCTGTCTCGAAGACAATCGACTGTCCATCGGGGGACCAGGAAGGATGGTCCTCATCAACTGCCGGCGTATTCGTCAGGTTCTGTGTGGCCGAGTTTCGCTGCAAGCGGAAGAGATCGCCGCGAGCGGAAAGTAACAGCGATGCTCCATCAGGAGAAAGGGCGTAGTCTACGCGGCCCATCACATCCGTGACGCGGATAAACGGCTTCACGCTGGCGGAATACGGACGCATGCGCTCGTCACTCTCGGGTACATCAACCTTCACCTCGCGAAGATGCTCGGAGGGCAGGTCGAGCGCAAAGAGGTGGCCACCTTGCTGAAACGTGATCGTAGAGCCGCCGAGCGAAGGCCAATCAATGTCGTAGTCGGCAAAGTGTGTGATCTGGCGAAAGTGTTTGCTTGGAAAATCGTAGCTCCAGATGTTCTCGCGAAAAGTATGGCTGCGGTCGGAGAGAAAGTAAAGTTTATTTCCGAACCACATGGGCGCGGTGTCAGTGCCCTTCCAGTTCGTGATTTTAATCAAGGTATGGCTGTTGAAGTTATAGGTGTAAATATCCTGCGCCTGCCCACCGAGATAGCGCTTGCGCAGTTCAAGATTGCGGAAAATACGGTTGTAAGCAATCGTGTGCCCTCCAGGAGCGAAGGACATCATGCCGGCACGATCGAGCGGCAATTGCTCAGCAAAACCGCCTGTTACAGGAACCGAAAAGGCGCGCACAAGCTTGGCCACGGGGGATCCACGATGAGAAAGAAAGATAACGCGTTTTGAATCCGGGGTCCAGGCGACGACCATACCGCCGTCAGCGAAGCTACTCGCCTCATACGTGAGCCGGCGCGGTTCGCCGCCTTCGGATGGCAGGACGAAGACGTCCCGCAGCCCGCCAAGCCTGCGGGTGTAAGCCAGCCAACGTCCATCGGGTGAGAACAGCGGCGTGGTGATAACGCCGGCATCCTGAGTCAACTGATGAGCTGGGCCGCCCTGCAGAGGGGTTGTCCAAAGCTGACCATGCGCAACAAAAGCAATTTCGGTCTTACTGGCTGTGGGAAAGCGCATTAAGGGAGCGCCATGCATTCGCGCCAAACATCCTAAAGTGAAACCAGCAAAAATGAGCAGCCTACGCACGGTACCCTCCTCCCTGATCGTAATCGGGAATGAGATAGGAGGTATAACGATTTTCTACGATGTCAGACATCGAAGCGACTCTTTGCAGACGCAGGTTTCGCAAAGAGAGATGTAGAAAGTATCCACTTAGACCACAAAGGCCTGCAGTGCACACCAGATGTTGGGTGTGCACTGGGGCACATGCCCCCTCACCGATGAGTCATTCGATAAGCCTCGTACCTTATTGCAAAGCGCCGTTGCCGCACAGGAGGTCTCAGCTCATCTTCATCCCCGGATAGATTCTAGAATCCGATAAGTTCGTCCAGGCGTCCCGTGTCGATGCAGTCTGCTTGCGTACAAATATCGATCACTGGTTGAAGCGCAAACTAAACCCGTGAATCGATTTCGCAACGCTGTGCTTGTCGTTAATTTCCTCTATGCGCCACTTTCCTGAATAAGACCTAAGCGCTCACTGCCGTTCCAGGAAGTGCAAGCAGAGATGCGGTACGGCACAAGGGGCTGACCTGAAGCTCCCCGTTTTACAATTTCCAAAAGCCGGCTAGATGAGTCAGTCGACCTTGCTGCTCATCAAAGCGAGCGTAGCTGTGGCCGTTTACTAGGGATGCATCGTTGCGGTCGAACATGGTCCATGCAGCAAGCAGCTGACCATGCTGTTGCCTTAGGGTAGTCGTGCGGAAATAGCAACCGTTGTACTGCTTTTGGAAAGCCGTGATATTTGCAATCATCCGGTTGATGCCATGCTCTTCCCCATCCGTATGGGTGTAGGCAACGTCATACGCCAGGCTCGTCTCAATCAGTTTGCGCCGTTCCTCCTTCGGGATGTCCGCCCACGTATCCTGGTACGTCTTCCAGAGTGGTTGCAAAGTTTCGTCCGTCATATCGTCTCCTGTCTACGACATCACTTGATGCCGCATTCCTTAACCTTAGGCCTACATGTACTTTCATTCTATAATCCAGACACCAACTTCCTTTACCAATCATCTAAAATGCAATGGATCCTTTTCTCGATCTCATTCACCTGTTAAGACCGCGAGCGACCCTATGGACAAGAGTCGAGGCAAGCGGTCGCTGGGGGCTTTCGTTTTAGCAGCATCACGACGTGCTCTTCTGCTAGGTACAGCAAGGCAGGTGTGAGCTGATCCGGCCTGCCCATCAAGCGTTGTCGTTCTATGCAGACGACTTCATCCTCATACCGACATCCATGCCGTTTTCTTTGCTTTCAGAGGCCGGTGTTGAACCGACAAAGAGTGAAGTTATTTTAACAAGAGCTGGTTCCACTGCAACTCTAGGGGATGGATCTGGCCCGAGTACCTTGCTGCGTGGCGGAAAATGTGTCTTTGACACGGCAAATGAACAGCTTCTTACGGGCCTTCTGCCGGACGTGCTCCACATAGCGGCCACAACGGATCGCGCAGAACGGCTAAGGACGCTGCTGCGGATGAACCAGGCAGAGTCTACGCAGCCAGGGCCGGGGAGCGACTTCTTAATCGCGCGGCTGATGGAGCTGGTGCTTGTAGAAGTCTTGCGTGGCCATGCTCCAACACTGGAGGCATTGAAGCCTGGTCTGATTGCTGGGCTTGCCGATCCCGTGACCGCACGGGCGCTAATGGCACTGCACCGCGAGGTGAGTTTCCCTTGGACAACCCAAAAGCTGGCCCGAGTATGCGGCGTTTCACGATCCTCGCTGGCATCCCGCTTCGCTTGGCTCGTCGGTCTTGGACCGATGGAGTATTTGCAACAATGGCGCATCGCGATCGCGAAAGATGGTCTGCGGCGTGGTGTCAGCACCATCAGCGAAATCGCACTGGCAGTCGGATTCCAATCCGGGAGTGCATTCAGTACAGCATTTACGCGTGCTGTCGGTTGTTCGCCACGTCAGTTTGCAGATATCGCAAAGTAACGCTAAGAAAAGAGTGGAAACGGAGGAATCTTAGGAGGGTGCTACGTCATGATGCTGATTCGTTTCTGGAGCGGATATCTTCAGACCCTGAGCGTCACTTCCACCAACCCTAGGACTCCGCCTACGCTGTATAGGAAAGCTGTCGCTCACGCTTTCGTCATTCACAGGAACCACAAGAACTATCCCGGCTCAGCAAGGATCGTTGGCTGCATACTGTACAGCTTTGGACCAGTAGTGAACAGGCTCTTAGAGGGAGAACAATGCTCCTGTTGAAGAAGGACATCCCAAGGTCATCGCCCTACACCGGATACCCCAATGCAGTCACAGATGGAAAGGTGATAGAGGGCACACCAGGCGGATTGAAGCGGCGTAGTTCCGTAATGCGAAAGCCCGCGCTGGCCAACGTTTCAACGGATGGACGATTGCAATGGCAGCCACCCACGAAGAGCTTCCACAACGGCACAATGGCATTCTGCGCGAACGCTCTCACGCCGCCTTCGTCGGTGCGAACGTGTTCGATGATCAGCAGAATGCCATCAGGCCGGACAACGCGGCGCAACTCTGCTGCCGCCCGCTTCGGATCACGCACGGAACACATCACCAGGCTGCTGACCACAGTATCGAAGCTGTCATTCGCAAAGGGAAGATCTTCCGCGACCGCATCCATCAGCTCTATGGGAACGTGTGCCTCGCGCATGCGTGTGGCCAAGCGCTTACGAAAGGCCGGGTCGGGCTCACAGGCCACCACACGGTCGACATCGCGATAGTACTGAAACGTCTGTCCAGTCCCGGATCCGATCTCCAGCACACGTCCACGGGCATGCTGCAGCGCGAGCCGACGAATCTCCCCGAGCCAGGTCTGCTCGGATTTCAAATTAAGCCGGTCATACAGGGCTGCATAAACTGGATGACTCTTGTGCGGCGACTTCATGCGTTGGCCTCCATTGGAATTGAAGTAAACAGCACTTCGCGCAATCGTGTGAGCAGGTGCCGGGCGGTTTCATCCTCCACCACGGCCGGGTCGTAGAGCACAGTCAATCGGAGCGACGAGGCAGTTCGCCGGACCACCAGAAGCAGTTCGATGGGAAGCTCGAAACGTCGTCCTTGAAAGTCGTCGTCGAAGCCATCCGTGCGGTCGACCGAGCAGCCTGCTAGGTGCAGCCCTCGTGCGGGCGATAACAACTCCACACCCACAAACTGCGATTCGGTCATGAATCTCATCAGGTCAGGTATCTCTTCGCACATGGCAAGCAACGGCACTTGACCGTGCGCGAGCGCATTGCGGACTTCCTTCGCGGCGCTGGCGACAACTTCGGCAAAGTCCCGGCGCGGTTCCACCGAAAAGCGCAATAGCACAGGATTCAGCAACAACCCGATCATACGGTCGACGCCTGCCGTATCGCGAGCAGCATTCAAAGTCAGCAGGCGTACGTCCGGATTGCCGCTGTCTTGTGCCCGCACGCAGGCCAGCGCGGCAGCAACCGCCGCAAAGAGCGTCGCGCCTTGTTGCCGTGCGGCGTGAAGCAAGGCAGTTACTTCCTCTTCATCCAGATCGAGGCTGTGCTGGCGAGTCGGTTCAAACGCATGCGGTGCCCTCGTCTCGCGCACAACACTCGGCATCACGCCGCGCACCTTTTCCGTCCAGTACGCCAGTGCAGAGCGGTACGGCTCCCGGTCGCGCCAGTAAAGATTGACAAAAAAGGTCTGATCTAGCTGCCGGGTCAGTCCGCTGTAACTCGAAGAGACAGCCGGCCCGCCGAGTCCCTGCCGTGCCGAAGCGTAAAGCTCCTCAAGGTCCGCTTCCATCACGTTCATCGACCAGCCATCCGAGACAATGTGGTGCACGCGCAGCACCAGCAGGTGTTTCGTGGCCGAGGCGCTGGTAAGATGCGCCGAGAATACCCGGCCTTCCGCTGGATCGAGGGCGAGGTCGGCATCCCGTTGCGCGGCCCGATCCAACACCGCCTCCGGATCCGCATCCTCGACGCACGTGACGCGAAGCGCACCGACGGGAGGAGCCTGGACAATCTGGTAGCCGTCCGCGGCATCCAGCATCACTCGGGTACGCAGGGCTTCGTGCCGTAAAACAAGCTGGTCGATCGCGGTACGCAGCGCTGCGGTCTCCAGCGGACCCGTAATGCGATAGTGGACGGACAAGGCGAAGTCAGGATGGCGGGCACTTCCAGGTCGGCGATAGTGATCCAGGAACCAGAAGATTGTTTGCGCGCTCGTAAGTGGCAGCCTCTCGTCTTCCGTGGAAGGAAGGGCGTCGAGCGGAGGAACCGCGGACGCCTCCTGCTGCGCACTGTCGATCAACGCGGCGAGTCTGCGAATCGTGGGTGCCTGGAAGAGTATTCCTGCGGGCAACGACACAGCGAAGACTTCGCTGAGGCTTACGCTGCACACCGCGGCCATGAGAGAGTCCCCGCCCAGACCGACAAAATCGTCGTCAATGCCAAGGGAATCGATGCCAAGCAGGTTTGACCAGACAGCGGCAACGGCAACCTCGGTAGGCGTCGTGGGTGCTGTGAATGCTTCGCTGGATTGCAGGGTTTCCGGTCTCGGATCCGGCAGCGCGGCAAGGTCGATCTTGCCGCGGCTGGTCGTGGGCAACGCAGGGAGAACCACGTAAGCTCCCGGGCGCTCCTGCGGCGCGAGTCTCTCTTTTGCCCGCTGCTTCAAGGCAGGGAGCAGCGTGAGCCAGGCATCCGCGGCCATGCGCCGCGCCGTGGGGTCCGTAATGTGCGGACCGGGAGTGCGGATCGCCTTCGGGAATCGCGGCAAGAGCACCGTGCCTGCCGGTCCAGCAAGGCCCGTCGGGAGAAACACCGCGTCATACGCACCGCCATCATGCGCCGCACCCCGATCCAGATACACCTGGCAGTCATGTTGCCGCGCCCATTGCCACAGGGTCTCCGGATGGAGCACCTCGCGATCTCGGGTGTCGCGCATGGCTGTGAAATCCAGGCGGGTCCCCTCTGTTTTAGCCTGCAATGCCTGCACCACGGCGCTGAGCCCGGCGGTCCGTGCATTGGGCACATGGCGGAGCCCCAGCGGCTCCGAGGTGGATAGTTTCTGCGCAACCAGGTCGCCATCAGCGAGGTCGTCGTTCCAATCCAGCCAGCGAAGCACCTCAACCCGGGTAACCGAGGTCTCAGGATGAAGAACGACATCGAAGCGGAAATCATTCATCTCGTTGCGGTCCCATCCGCGCCGTGGCCTCACCTCGATATCGACCCCGGGCAACAAGTCGGGGAGTGCGGCGAACCATTCCGGCGAAATCACAAGTTGTGCCTCGTCCTGCACACGCTGCCGTATCTGCGCTAGAAGACTGGCTGCCGAGGTCTCCCCGGATGCCCTGGCGATCACAATCGCGGTATGAAACTCCCAGAGCAGCGAAAGGTCGCGCACATCGCCGATCACCAACCTGCCACCGGGGTTCAAACAGCCGAGTCCCGCTCGAATCACATCGAGAAGATAGTCCGCGCCGGGAAAATACTGGCTCACCGAATTCGAGACAATCAGGTCGAATGTCTGTCCTGCAAAGCGATGGATGTCCGCCGCCTCCCCTCTTTGCAGCTTCACCACCGCATCGAGACCGCCACTCCTTACGGCAGTGGCCAGACCCGCCAGCGTGTGCTCCGAAGGGTCAAGACCCACGTACCGGGTGCACTGGGGTGCAACGCGCAACAGCGGCAAACCGCTGCCGCAACCCAGGTCCAGCACCGTCAGAGGATCACCTTCGCACAGCAAGGCAGTGGTGCTATCCACCCATTCCTGCATGGCCGCAGCGGGAAGCGCCTTGCCCGTGTAGCTGCTGTTCCACCCGCTCGTGTCGAACGAGGTACCGCGCGCGGGGGCATCGATGGCAACCCCTTCCACAACCTCCTTCCAGGCTTTCCGGAGCTTGCGCTGCGCATCCTCGGCGTTGCCCGCAGGCACCACGTAGGCCGTCAGCACTTGCCCCATGCTGCCGGGGCGCGTTGCCATCGCCAACGCCAGGTCCGCCACACCCGGATGTTCCGCAAGCGTGGTGCGAACGCCGGACAGGTCCACGCGGAAACCGCGAATCTTAATCTGTTCATCCACGCGTCCGTAAAGCGAATACCGCCCGTCCGGCAACAGGCCCGCAAGATCGCCCGTCCGGTACATGCGTTCGCCGGGCCGCATCAGATGGGGAACAAAACGCGCGGCCGTCAGCGCCGCATCGCGCGGGTAGCCCACCGCGAGCTGTTCGCCGGCAATGCACAATTCGCCGACATCACCCTGGGCGATCGCCCTGCCCTCCGCATCGACGATCAGCAGCTCAACCGTCGGCAAGGGCATGCCGATGGTCACCTCCTCACCCGGGCGCAGAACGGTGCTGGTGCACCACACCGCCGCCTCGGTCGGACCGTACTCATTCACGAGCTCGACCGCCGGCAGCAAAGCATAGTGCCGGCGGACCAGAGCTTTCGGACAGGCTTCACCTGCGACGATGACGTGCCGCAGCGAAGGCGCGGCCTCCTGCACGCCATGCAGTATTTGTCCAAAGAGGGTCGGCGTCAACAAGGTGTGCGAAACTTCGGCGTCCGGCTCAGTAAGAGCTCGGCGTACGCGGACGATCACGGCTGCCGCATCCGCCGGGGCCAGCTCCAGAGTTCCACCCTGCGATAAGGTCCACCAAATGCCTGCGAGCGACGAATCGAAAAACATGGGCGAAACAAGAAGAAAGCCGGTCACCGGATCCGCATACCGCTTTGAGCGCGCCAGCGTGGACGCGGCGATGGCGCCGTGGCTAACCAGCACGGCTTTCGGCACGCCGGACGAGCCCGACGTGTGAATCACATACGCTCCATCCTGTGCCTCCAGGGAGACTGGCGGCGGGGCAGGGGAGAAGTCTTGCAGCCGTCGCACGGTTTCCGCATCCAGCGTGATCGGAACGATCTGCTTTGCCGCGGCGGCGCAGGCCTGGATCCCGGCGGCGTCTCCAATCCCATGGAGCGGCTCTCCGCTATCCAGCATCCTGCTTAGCAGGGCAGTCGGATAGTTTGGGTCGACTGGCACATACACCGCGCCCGCAGCCATCACGGCAGCCTGTGCCACAACGGCATCCACGCTTCGCGGCAGGCAGCACACCACCCATTCCCCCTTCCTGCACCCCGTTTCAAGCAGAAGGCGACTCAGCCGATGAACGGAAGCGGCCAACTCGCGATACCGCAGCGCGCCACCATCGTCGCGCACGGCAATGCGGTCTGGAAAGCGAAGAGCGGCCGCCTGCAGCAAGTCGAGCAGGGTCGTCATCGCGCACCTCCCGCGTTCCCCGTGTTTTTGTACCTGCCAGCTACCGCTTGGCCTACACGGATCGCCTCGCGTCCATGTTCCCGCAGGTCACCCTGGAGAGAGGGGCAGCCCACCACAAACAATCCCGGGAAGCCATCGATCGGGGCTCCCCAGGCAAGCGGCCGGCCGCTGCTGTTCAGCACAGGTAAGTGGCCAAGCAGCGAGGGAAAACTCGGCTTGAAGCCTGTCGCCAGCAGCAAAGCGCTGGGCTGCAGCATCTGGCCGTCCGCCAGCTCTACGCTGGCCCCTTGCGCACCCACCGCCTCAGGAACGATCAGGATCCGGCCCGCGCGTACCGCCGCAGCGAAGCCTCTTTCCGCGATGGGAGCGCAGCCAGTTTGGTGGAACCGCGAACTTGAACCTTGGCCCGGCTGGCCGAGACCCAGCCGGGCAAGATCGCGGTAGAGCATCCAGTGGCTGGCAAGGCTGCTCGCATCCCACATCCAGTCGGGCAAGCCGGCCCCAAGCACACTCAGGCGATGCGTCGAGATGCCGAGCTGCATGCTCTTGACCAGCAGTGGTGGGGTTCGCACGGCCATGCACACCTGCTTGCCGTGTTCCGCAAGCTCCGTCGCAAGCTCCGTCGCTGAGTTCCCGGAACCCACGACCAACGGGGAGTCCCCGGGAATGTCCCTGTGCGTGTGGTACTGCGCGGTATGCAGCTGCGGCCCCGTAAAACGGCGAGCCCACTTCGGAGACACCGGCTCGCCTGCATTGCCTGTCGCCACCACCACCGTATCCACCGTAAGCGTTTCGTCTTCCAGATGAACCTGCCATACCCCGGCATTGGCGTACGTGACCGCCTGGACCTTCACGCCTGTGTGCACGCGCAGGCCTTGGTGTGTGGCGTAGTCCTGCAGGTACGTCGCAAAGTTTGCGCCAGAGACCCAATCGCCCGCTCCAGCGTCGATCGGCAGTCCCGGCAGCCCTGAGAGAGCACGTACTGTGTTCAGCCGCAGGCTTGAGTAGCGCTCGGCCCAGCGCTCCCCCGGACGGGAGCCCGCCTCAAGGACCGTCACTGACACACCTTGCCGTGCCAACTGCGCAGCACTGGCCAGGCCCGCGGAACCAGCGCCGATCACCACCGCCTTCAACTCTGTAACAGTCTTCATGCAGCCTCCGCGCTTGGGATTAGGGTTTTCGTCTGGACACTGTCGCGCATCCAGCGTGCCAGGTCGTGCCGCTCGATCGTGGGCGGCACGGAAAGCTCAGGGAGCAGATGCCGCAGCTTGGTCGTGGCAAAGCTGCGCCGGTGGTAGCAGTAGGGTAGGAAGCCACGAATACGCCGGTAGAAGAGACGCTCATCGCTGGACGGTTCGCCCGGCAACGCCGGCATCATGCGCATGCGCACGGCTGTAATATCTTCAAGCGCCGCCGCCAGGGAACGCACAGGCACGTCCGCATCGTGCACCACATGCACCGCCTCGATGCCGGTGGTGAGGCGCTTGGAAAGCAGGCGCATGGCGTCTGCCGCCCAGTCCACCTGCACCAGGTTCAGGTGCGCCCGCGGATCGGCCCCGAGCCGCAGCACCAGGCGCAACACGCCCTGGCCGGCGTGTTCCACAATCCTGCTCACAATCTGCCCGACCGTGTGCATGGTGTGTTCCGGCAGCCCATCGTGCGAGAACATGCCGGGGACCAGGATGCTGGGCCTCAGCAACAGCGCGGTGCGGCCAGTCTCCTCAGCCCATCGCCGCACCAGATCTTCCGCAGCGTGCTTTGAACGCTCGTAGTCATTCTCAAAGGCGCGAACGGCGTGGCTACTTTCTTCATCCACATCGCGATGGCGATCGTTGCCCGCGACGAACGCGGTACTGACATGCCGGTAGTAAGCACCCGGAGGGGCCTGCGCGTACAGCCGCAAGACGTTTTCTGTACCCGTAACGTTGGTCTGCCACACATGCGCAGCGCGCCCGTCCAGAATCACGGTCGCCGCAACATGCCACATCTCGTTGACGTCTTGCGTGATCGCATCCCGCTCGCCCACACTCAGTCCCAGGGTCGGCAGGTTGATATCGACATTGTGGATGGTGAGCCTTTGCTGTAGGACTGACACAAGCTTGAAGTCGCCGGCACTCTCGAGAAATCTTCTGACCCGCACCAGGGCAGGTAGGCCACCCGCATGCGCCAGCAGCTTTACTTTGCAGCCCTCCGCGAGAAAGCCGCGCAGCAGATGCAGACCGAGAAAGCCGGTGCCGCCAGTCATCAACACCGTGCGATCAGCGGATGGGACGCAACACGCTTGTGTCGTCACCGGGGAAGAGGAACTTCCGTACTCGTTTGCCATTGACATGTATCGTTTCTATGGTTTTGAGTGGCCGGGTATGTCACTAAGTCGTCATGTGGATGTTATTAAAACTCAACTGTCATAAAGAGTAAGGCTACTTGCACCGTAGGGCTTTGTTGCCAAAGGTAGGTCGTCTTGTGAGTATGTGCTTGAACCCCGTGGGATCTCCGCGGCGACGGCAACACCGTCATTGATCGAACGCCCAAAGTATGCGAAGGTGCCCCAAAGAATTTACAAAGGGGGGCCTCCGTCAATCGATAGGGATGACCACTTCGCCCACGGTCTTGCCGGATTCCGTAGCTTCAGGAGCATCCAGAATTTGGTCCAGCGAGAAACGAGACGCGATGGTCGACTTCAGCCATCCTTCACGCAACCCTCTTGTAGTCGCTTCAACTGCTTGCTCGTGTGCCTCACGCGGCATCGCAAAGACATCCACCAACCGAATCGTCGCTCCTAACAAGAGGAGCGGTAGGAAAGGAATCTTGGGCTCTGGTTGTGCATCCGAGGAGTACGTCGCGATAACACCATTCTGTTTCAGCAAACTGAGTCGCGAGCGAGCCGACAGCGCCTGCCCCTCCCCTAAGGAGCAAGGTCTTTGCTTACCGAGCCATCCACAAAACACAATGCGCGTTTCAGCGAGTACAAGGCCTGCACGCATCGGAACGCTCCCTTATCGACCGGCTATTGCGGTCTCCCAAACAGTTCCGCAGTGCTGCTCCGTAGCAGATATACCAAGATCCAGGCATCCAACGCTAAGAGCGCATAAACGTTAGTCATGTCCGGAGAAGCTGCTCCCGCTGAATCCGGCCATATACAAGATTTCCCAAAGAGCACCAAGGTCATGGCGGAGCTGAAGATCAGCGTCCCCCGGGCCCACGGGCTGACGTAGAGCATTCCGATGCCGATCCCTCCAAGGTAAAGACCTAAGAGGAGAATCATTCCCATAAGTCCATTTCCGCCTTGAAGCGCGGCGTTCATCGAGTCGTATCTGCCTCGTGTTGCCGCATAGAGCAAAGGATAAAGCAAGCTCTCCGGCCCGTTGACCGTCCCCGGCTTCAGTCGCAGCAAGGTTGCCGTAAAAAGCAGCACCGCAGCTTTTAATAGCTGAATGGCAGCGATCAACGTAATTCCCATTGGCCGCACCGTTTCTGCCGGCTGCACTTCCCATCTACGCTGTTCACTTGTACGACGAACTGCCGCAATCTCGTTTCGCAGCATGCTTCCCGTGGCCTCAGTAAGAATGAAAACACAAGCGCTCCAGGAAGCATCTCCCACAAAAGCCTCAAAATACCTGCAGCGGGTTGAACAGGACTTGGCCATGTTGGTTCATTGTTCCGAGATTATGCGCAATGACTACGAGTGGATGAGCTCGTAAAGTGAGCTGATCTCGTTCTCGCGAGGTGCTGTCGATCTCTAGACCGCTTTCGCGGATGTTTGACCGAAACGCTTTGAGGTAGAGGGAGGTCCGACTAGCTATCCCACCCTGACAGACAGGCTGGCACCAAGTGAATTTCTCGACGCGGCACGCAGCAAAGCAGCCATCCGCAACCTTGCCCATAGTGGGGCCTTGAATCTTAGGAACACTGGCATCCGGGTCAATGTTCGATCGCCAGGCTCACCAGCCCTCCGCCGCCTGGGAGAGCTGCCGGAGCCATGGAGGTACTCGAAGCCTTGACGGGCGTTTTCTCTCAAGAAAGACGCCACCGAATACCTGATTCGGGAACACCGGCAATAGAGAAATCGTCTGACCATTGCCGGCTACAGAGAGTGCGCATCCTCCGCCCTCGCATCGCGGTAAACTGAAAGCAGGGAACCGCCATCATGCCGCTCTATGAATATGAATGCACCGCCTGCCGTAGGCATACGGAGAAGATCCAGAAGTTCTCCGATCCAGAAATCACCACATGCCCGTTCTGCGGAGGCGATCTAAAGCGCGTCATCTCCGCCCCTGCCTTTTCGCTCAAAGGAGGCGGCTGGTACGCCGATGGCTACGGCTCCGCCAAACCAGCGGCGGCCTCTAGCGATACACCCGCCCCTGCTGCCCCTGCAGGAGGAGGCTCCGCAGCCA
>CAXUNR010000029.1:0-47381 GCA_964252655.1 uncultured Acidobacteriaceae bacterium | reverse complement strand
TCGTCAGCGCTCGGACGCATGATGGCCGCAGCGTACGGCTTCTCAACCTGATCGATGAACACACGCGCGAGAGCTTGCTGGTGCGTGCGGAACGCCGCTGGTCCAGCTCCAGAGTCATCTCTGCGCTTGCAGACGTGATGGTGATGAAGGGAGTGCCGGAACACCTTCGCTCGGACAATGGGCCAGAGTTCGTCGCGAAAGACCTACGAAAATGGCTGGCCAGAACAGGAGCAAAGACGTTGTCCATCGAACCCGGTTCGCCATGGGAGAACGGCTACTGCGAAAGCTTCAACTCCAAACTCAGGGACGAGTTCCTCAACGGAGGATCTTCTACTCGATCAAAGAGCTGCGGGTGCTGGCCGAACGCTGGCGCGTGCACTACAACACCATCCGGCCACACTCCTCGCTGGGCTATCGAGCGCCCGCACCCGAGGCGTGGCTGACCAACAGCATGGGGTGTGGAGAAGCGGAAACCGCTACGCGCTTCCCACTTCTCCACACCCCCAACGGCGGCTACTTGAACTCAGAAACAGCTGCGCTACACTAATTCATCCGATGGCACAAAAGATCGGGCACGCCAAGTGCGGGGGCGATTAGAGGGGGCTTTCGACCTTATTGAACGGTGGCAATGCACCGGTTGCCAAAATCGCTTGATTCATCCAACCCTGTTCAACCTTCCCTACTCTGTCTGATGAAAGCAGCAAGAAGTAGAACCAATGTGCTACCCCTTGTGGACCAGCCACACGCTTTTCAGGCGTGTCCAGGTGGGCCCCAAAGCGACTACGTATGCTCTTGGTTGCTAAGCCCACGTACAGCACCTCAGATTGCAAAGTCACCAAGGCGTAGCAGCCAGCGCAATCCGGCACCCTAAAGTGTTCCGACCAAGCAAACCGCAATCTTGCTGTGATCTCAGGGCGTAGAGTCTCGACCATCAGCTTGCTTTCGGCCATCTCTAGAGCAGAACACTGCCCGTGTTGGTTTGCACGTTGAGCGCGTGGCTCAAGGCGTTTGCGAGCTTGTGAACAGCGGCATTGTTAAGACCTGATGCTCCACCGCCGCGCTGCCACCACTCGGGAGACGACATTTGAACGAAATCGCTGCCTAGATTACTTAGGCCCCTTTTGAGCACCGCAACGATTGCATCCTTCCTGAAGTCGCCTCCAGCGTTGACAAGATGGAAAAATACAGTCGCCGAAGCAACATGGAACACGTTTACGCCTGTCGTCTTGAAGATGACAGACGAGACCTCTGCTTCGGGATCGATAAGAAGCTCTGCAACAGCCTTCCAGTAGTTGGAGAGTATCTTGTGTCGATTCGTGTCGTACGTTGTGTCCGCAAGCGGATTGCTGGCGGCAAAAATGTACTTCTTCAAAGAGTTTACGAAGCTGTGCTGATTGATAGCCGCGTCTGGTGTTTCATCGTTGGCCATGCGAATCTTGCCTTGCCATGTAGACCCAGCTTCTGTATTCAAGAACTGAGCGATGAACAGTGCTCTGGCATCGTCTCCTTTGAGTACTTGGCGTCGAATCCAACGAGGGATCGTCGGCATATTCTCTAGGTCCACCATTGCTGAGAGACGGGCTATGATCTGCTGCTCGACACCCTTTTCGACTGAACGCTGTGTTGTGTTGACTATGAGGAAGTGAGACATCTGGCTTACGTCATCCAGGTTGACCGCTATGTTTACCGGCATTTCGAAGTTGAGAAGTTCGGGGTTCTTGTCTGCCGCAGTCACAAGGCCCGCTATTCGGTGCTGCCCATCAACAACATTGAACGGGCCGACCTCGCTCACATCAAACGTTATAGAGTTCGTGGCAGAGTCGAAGGCGATGTTCTTACTGGTTGCGAGAAAGATGGATGTTGGGAGGAAGGCATCTCCTTCTTGATGGCCTTCCAACAGGTATTCCGCCAATCGATTCGCGCGGGATTGACTCAAAAGACGTTGAAAGCCTGGGCCGTCGCCGTCCGGATCGAGCTTGTTTATCTGGTAGAAGCCGGGCAGCTTGAAGTCGCGAACCGTAACCGAAGTTGCATACAGCTTCAATAAACCTTGACGAACAAGCGCAGCAGGACGGGTGATGGTAGCCAACGTTATCCTCTCTTGACAGTGTTGCTTCAATGCTTATGAAAAGTGATGGGGATCTGCAACACCTAAGACATCAAGCAAATGCCCGTTTGCTACGCTGCAGAACGCATGGGGGCGAATTTCAACAACTCTTCCCGCTCAGCAACGTCGTCTGTGTAATCCAGCACAAGCTGAACTTCTGGCCTCTCTCCACGATTCATATCGTTGTAAACGTCCACGTCCGTTTTCAACTGTACGTTCTCTCCGATGATCAACTCGCGTCTTTGGGCAAAAGCGATCTCCATGTGAGAGTGAGGCGCGAAACCCATCTTGGCCCAAAACGTGTACTGCACCCCACCCTTCGTCACCCTGGCTGCATGGTTCACCCGGTACCGCCGACCCTTTTGGTCGGTCTGCATCTCCTCGCGGAGAGCAGTTGCCATTTGCCCCGCGAGAACATCGTACGGATCGATTTCGGGAAGCTCTAATATCCCCTCGCGCACGGCCCACTCAACCGCCTGTCGAGCGCTGGACGGTTGATGATCCAACCGGCTGTCGTAGTTGTGCCAAATGCCCTGCAGCTTTTCAGATTTTGTCGGCATGGTTTCTCCGTTACAGCGATATAGGGACCACTTGCCCCCAGCCATCGGTTATGGAGCCAGGAACAACGAAAGCGCGAACCTTTGCTAAATGCCGGGCGAGATAATCGTGACGCTTCATGCGGAAATGCATTTGGCCGACCACCAATCCCGGATGCCGTTGGACCGTTCTAGAAAAAGCGATTACGTCCTTCTCGTAGTAAAACGGGTGCTTCCGCCTCATGAAGTTGTCTAGGCGATCTGAAGGTGCACAGAAATCAGCAGCAGCAGAATTTGCAATTTGCTCCTCTGGAGGTAGAGCAGAGGTTTCGAAACCGCCAAGATCGAGATCAACAATTTCCTGTTCTTGCCCGTGCTTTTGGAGGACATGCTCAATTTCGTGGCGAAGGACAAACCAGAAGTTGTCGATTGTGTCCCGCTTGAGAGACATTCCGATCACGGGCGAATGCTCGTCAAGCCAGAAGCAAACACCGTCAATATCAGCGTGGGGTAGCTTCTCGATGATGATGAACCGGACTCCACAGTCCCCGAGAAGGCGGGGAACATGACGGGCCTCCTCTGGAGAAAGCAAAAGTCCCTCAAGATCTACTAGCGCTTCACGGAGAGCTTTCTCGGAATACTTTGGCGCAGGGATAGAGTGGGCAATTTGCTTTACCCGAAAAAGCCATGCGAGCTGGGCTGCCGGAACATCATCGTAGCGGCCCTTACGCGCAGCATGAGCCATGTAGGGGATGTCATCTGCTGATTCAACGTTGAAGAAGCGAACGAGCTGTGATTCCAGCATTCCTGCGTCTGTTGCTGTAATCCATCCACGCTTGATCATCTCCCGTACCGGATAGATATTTTGCATTTTTGCACGAAGCGCCACGCCAGGATCGGGCCGCTGAGCCTGTGCCATCTCATAGTCTTTCTGCAGGTTCGCAAACAGATCAGGGTGGACGTCGAAGGCGGCACCGAGCGCCTGAGCCATATCAGCGCTTATGCCTCGCTTACCCGAGACGATCAAGGTGACCGCTTGTTCGGGGACGCCCAGGATGAAGGCGAGATCGCGCTGACTCCAGTTGCGTGCCTCCATCTCCTCCTTCAAGAAGAAGCCAGGGTGCATGATCCAGCTGTGATTCGTTGCCATGTTCATCCCCCTTGGCTTAGTCGTGATCCCAAACTCGTAAAACAGTGATTTTGTTCGGCTGTCGAGCCGTATCAATCGTGAAGATCAGTCGGTATTGGTCATTGATGCGGATTGATCGTTCCTCTCCCGCCATCTTTTCGTAGTGAAGACTGCGCCAGTTGCGAATAGAGCGCTCATCGGGTGTGCTTCGCAGAAATTGAAGCTTATTACGCAAAGAGTTGATGACAGCTATTGGCAGCTTGGTATCAGCAGCCCGGTCTGTCTCGATCAGCTCCAGCTTTTTGTCTGCGAACTCGATATCCATGCATCTCCACTGGCCGCCTCAGATTCAAGGTAGCCCGAGCGAAGCTAAATGTCAATGTTCTACTGAACGCAAGTAGTTAAGTTGACCCTAGAGACAATACAAAGATGAGCGTTCCCGGCGAAGTGCCGGGGCATACGTAGATAAACGTTTACACGTTTATCAGTTTATATACTTGCTTTCACGGTCGGCAGCTCGTCCCACCGCGTAGTCCATCGCGGCGAGCGATGCTCCGCCTTGAGCTTCCACGCGGCATCCTTCGGCCCCGCACCAAGGATGCGGACGGTATCACGCCCGAGGGTGGCGTTGAGCTTGTCCATGACCTTCCAGGCTTGCGCTCGCCGGCCATGATCCAGCTCTCCCCAGAGGGCCGGTTGCCGGATGGTCTCGGGCAGCAGCTCCGTAATCATCACCCCGCACTTTGAGTAGCGGAAGCCGTCTCGCCAGAGCCGTTCGCCCAGGCGCACGGCAAGGGCGACCACCTCCCCGGTGTCGTTGGTGGTTTCGGCGAACCGGGCCGAGGCTCCGTTCGAATAGAACGGATCGTTGTTGAAGGTGCTCGTGTGCATGAAGACGAAGATGTTTTCGGCAGCGACCTTGTAGCGGCGCATCTTCTCCGCTGCGCGTGTGGCGTAGCTTGCGATGGCCTCGCGCATTGGCTGCCAGGAGGTGACCGGAGCGCCGAAGCTGCGGGTAACGGCGATTCCCTTCCGGGTCGGCTCCATCAGCTCCAGCGGCAGGCAGGAGATGCCACGCAGTTCGTAGACAGTGCGGCCACCGGTCACGGTCATCAGCGCCCGCGCATCGTCCGGGTTGAGCGCGGCGAGATCGGCGGCCGTCTGGACGCCCAGCTTTGCCAGCTTCGCCGCTGATGCCCCCCCGATGCCCCAGACCTCATCGACGGGCACGGTGGGTAGGAGCTTGGCCTGCACTTGACTGGAACGCAGATCGCAGACGCCCGCATACTGCGGACGTTTCTTGGCAATGAAGTTGGCGACCTTAGCGAGCGTCTTCGTGGGAGCGATTCCAACACACGTCGGAATGCCGACACAGCGGTGAACGCGCTCGCGAAGCTCACGCGCAAGAGGCTCCACTTCCCTTTCGCTGAACTCGCTCAGGTTCAGAAAGCTTTCATCAATGGAGTACGTCTCTATGGTCGGGATCATCGAGCCAAGAGTCTGAACAACTCGATGGCTTACGTCACCGTAGTAGGCGTAATTGGAGCTGAACAGAGTGATGTTCTCGCGCTTGATGAGGTCCCGAATCTTGAAGACGGGATCACCCATCCGCACCCCGAGATTTTTTACTTCTCAGTTATGTGGAATGACGCAAGCATCATTGGCAAGAAGCAGTTGCCTAGCCGGATTACCTCCGACAAGTGACATCGTCCTGGGTACTTTTGTCCTGTTCTTGCGAGGGTCATCAGCAGGTGCCAACGATTCCCGGACTGCTGGCAGAGATCTTACGACCGCTTTCCCTTGTTCTTCGGTCGCAGCAATCGCCGATACTGCTGCTCCGTGAGGTTCAGCCAGGCTGAACCCTTGTTCCAGCGAGCGATGCTCTGGCGCAACTCCTGAAGGTTCGCCCCGCCCCGCTCGGCAAGGGCGAAGAGCTCCTGATCGGTGGGCACATCGAACCGCCGGCCAATCACAGTCTTGCAGTCGCTCTCGAGAAAGCTTAAATCCCACACATTGTGCTGCTGGAAGTTCATCAGAACCCGATGCGGCCGGGGCTGGCACTTCGCGCAATGCCGTTCCCCTCTCCAGTCGGACGGCGGCTCCGGGAGTGGGATCCCGCAGCGGCAGCAAATCTTGCCGGCTAAACGCCGTCGTGTCGTTGCTGCACGTTCTCCACCCACAGGCGAAGAATAGGCGAATACGTGCCGTGTGTCATCCACAACCTGCAACCTCTACAAACGAAAGCATCAGAGGCCTGGAGCCGTGGCCGTCGAGTTCCCTGCCCGGCTCCACATTTCGGTGAACTTCTCCTCAAACTGTTCCGCCGCTTCCGGTGAGGACTCGTACCGGACATCGTTGTCCTGACGCTTCAGGCCGGTGGGAGACCAGTTCGCCGATCCCGTCCTCAGGAGCCGGCCGTCGATCGTAAGATCTCTCGCGCCTTTGACCCGCACCTCCACGCCCGCGGCGAGCAGAATGCTGGTCGCAGTCACACCGTCCGATCTCCCTTCCTCCTGAAACTGAGTACGGTCACGGTATACCCGCACCCGGACACCTTTCCGTGCCAGGTTCGCCAGCTCTTCCGCGATCTCCCGATCAGTGAAGCTGTACATGGCCACATCGACCGAGCGCGTAGCCGTTTCCAACGTAGCGATTTCGCTCCGTTCGAGATTCGTTCCCGGAGAGTACAGGTGCGCGTCGCCCTGAGCTCGACCCAAAGGCACGTACAGAAGCAGCAGAAGAACGAATCGAGGGACGATCATCGCTCCCAGACTAAAGCGCGAGATCAGAATCGACCACAGGAAAGAGAGGTGACGTAGAACACTTCCGGGCTTTTATAATTTCGCATCATGCAGGACCAGACCCCCAAGCCGCCAAAGCAATACGCTCCCATCGGTTTCGGGGAATCGTTCAACCCGAACTCGGTCGAAGGCCATCAACTGAAACAACGAAGAGCACGCTCCGCCCGCCTTCGCAAGGAACGCGAGGCCGAGCTGGCGGAACTCGATGCCTACGCCGAGGCAGAAGCCGTACGACGCGAGAAGCGGTCTCCTCTTCGTAAACTGTGGGATCGCCTGACCGGCAACTAGGCCGTCCAGCTCCGCCAATATCAGGAAGAAGCAATTGTGTGCGGACGCTACTACCGGACTGCCGACAAACAAAAGCTCGCTGAGGCGCTGCGCGCCCAGGCAAGTGGCGATTCCCTGCTCTATGCTCCCGGCTACAACATTGCGCCGACTACCACTCAGCCGGTGCTTCGCCAGGAGCGCGACACCTTCTGCCGGGAGCTGGTGCCGATGCGCTGGGGTTTGGTTGGCTTCGGCTCCAAAGGCATTGATCCAAAACGCAGCACCTTCAATGCGCGGGCCGAGGGCTTAGAGCGAAGTTCCCTTTGGGGCCGTCCGCTTCACCGGCACCGCTGCATCATTCCAATGGACGGTTATTACGAGTGGCGCAAGTCGGACAAGCAGGCGTTCCGCTTCACTATGGGCGATCAGACAATGGGAGTGGCTGGTTTGTGGGACGCATGGAAGTCGCCCGAAGGCGTCTGGCTTCAAAGCTTTACCATCATCACAACCGATCCGAACACCATCGCGGAGTCCGTGCATGACCGAATGCCTGTGATTCTCCACCCAAAAGACTTCGATGAGTGGCTGAATCGAGAGGAGGTCGAGAGGCCGCCCCTCCATCTTCTGAAGCCCTTTCCCTCCAATGAAATGCAGGTTTTCTCAGCACATCCAAAGGTGGGAAACGTCCGCAATCAAGGCCCCGAAATCTTGAATAGCGAGTGATCTTTAGATCAGAGAGACTGTGTCGTCGTCCACGTTCTCCAACACTCCGCTCTCCACAATTTTCAAATTGCAACCAAGCATGGGCGCTTCCTTCCAAATATTCACCACCGCATCCCCCAGAGCCTTGAAAAATCCATCCACGTGGTCTTCTGATACCAGAAACTCCAACCCAACCTTCACATAAGTCATCAGTAGCCCTCCAATCTGATACTAGATCTGGAGGGGGATGCCTCCCCCTGCCTCCGAAGCGCCCCGGAAAAAGCCCCGGGTCACTTCTCCGTCACCCTCTCTACGGGGACACCCCGTAACGCCCCCAAGAACAAACAACAGCAACAACAACAGCAACAGCTTCCTAAGGGGCTCCGCCCCCCGCGCCCGCAAGAACCACCTTTATCTTCCGCGCTTCGCTTGTGCAGACCGGGCAACTACGCCCGCCCTTCGGGAAAGGAATCCGGTTCTTGCAGTTGCTACCCCCGCAGGCGTGGGCCTGGGCCAAGGCGTGTCTCAAAAGAGACACAGCCAAACCATTCAAAAACGGAGACCACATGCACACCAACCCAAACCAATCACTCTTCGACATCCGCTGCGACTACACCGGCTCCCTCATCTCGCAACACACCTCAGAAGAAGAAGCCGAAGACGCCTTCAGCAAATTGCCCCGCGATCGCGCCCAGGAACTCACCATCTGGACCCACGTCCCAAACGCACCCGATGACGACTACCTCAATCCACCGCCTCTGTAAGGACGGCGGCGGCCGCTCGATTCTCGTCTTGACCGCTGGCTCTCGGGCTTCCGGTAGAGATTGAAGCATCCGCTGGCGTGGGCCTTGACCCGTTGCGAACAGACACAGCCAAACATTCAACACCAAACCCCGATGCAGTAGCATATAGGAGAATCTAATGTCCGAAAACATCGCACAAACCGTCCAGAAAGCCATCCAAGACCTCGTTGCACCGGACGTGCGCGAACTCAAAACCCTTGTTCTCGCGCTCCAAAAGCAAATTGACCAGCGTTTTGACGCGCAGGAACAGATGGACGAAGCTAAGAGCCAAAAGGCCGATGCTCAATTTAAGGCACTCATGTCGGCCTTCGGTGAATTCAAAGCGCAAAGCGAACTGGTGACGGTTCGCATCATCAGCCAACTCAGCGAGCGCGTTGCAGTCTTAGAAGCCAGAAGCTAACAAGAACCACAACACCACAAGAAAAGGCCCGAGCAATCGGGTCTTTTGTCTTGTCTTCAGCAAACCCCTTTGCGGAAACGCCCCGCAAGCCCCGCCCTTTGCGCTTCCTCAGCCAGCGGAACCAATCTCTTCAGCGTTTTCAGGCTCCGGTGTTTCGACATCAATGATGCCGCCGCTGTAGACGGTGTATGTTTTTCGATTCGTTCCATTGCGTCATTCAGTGCTTGGACGAAGCCCTCGGCATCATCTTCGGTCACAACTGACTGAAGTGTGATCTTCCGATATCGTATGGAATCGCTCATCTCTCCATCGTGGTGCGGTGAGTGATCTAGGACTTCACACAGCCATGGAAATGCCGCTGCGCTTGGAAGACGCCGATAAAGCTGGCGTCTCCCACATTCCCACGGCAAGAGCTTCGGGTGCGTCTGCCGAAACCGTGCAAAGCCTGGAAAACGAAGAGCCGTTTTCCACCCTTCACCCCGTTTCTTGGAAAGCCGCCAACGAAACCGGCGCCCTTCCACAGCCGCACCCGACGACGGCGACGAGGTTATGTCAGATAAGAGACAGACAAAATGCAAAAGCGCACTTCGCATCCGCATGAACTCTTGTTCAGTGTCACTTTCTGTTCTCTTGCACCTTCTTTTAGGGTTTACACCAAAGGGACCCTAACTACGACAAAGGAGAAAACCCTTATAAATACTTGACTACATATACTTACATAATGTTATAATTATAAGTAAGGGGAAGAGGTTCTCACCCTTACCAGAGGAGACCACCATGTACAACGCCCGCAATAGCTTCCGCTTCATCGGCAACATCGGCCAGGATGCAGAGACTAAGACCACCCCCAGCGGAACAGTCGTCACGTTCAGCGTAGCCGTCAACGAGAGGTGGACCGATGACAAGAAGGTGGAGCATAAGCGAACCGATTGGTTTGAGGTCGAGGTTTGGGGACCACGGACGAAGTTCGCGGGTTCGCTCAAGAAGGGAACCCCAGTGCAGATTGAGGGCAAGGTGAAGACCAGCAGCTACAAGAAGGAAAACGTCGATGTAAGAACATGGGTCATTAAGGCCAACAGCATTATCAAGATTGACTACAGCCAGGCCGAGGAGATCAGCGACGCGAACGAAGACGCATAGCTCACTAGGAAGCACATAGGAGGCGACTCGAAAGGGTCGCCTTTTATGTGCTCCCAACATGGAATAATTATATATATTTATAATGTTTTCCACAGATACTCTATACCTTACGTAATTATATAATGGTATAATTGAACATAGAGAGAGGGATTAGAGACCCCTCCCTACTCAAAGGAGACCAGTCCGATGACCAACCCATACGAAGCCGTTACCGCCCGAATCATTGAATCCCTCACAGCCGGAATCATTCCATGGGCCAAGCCGTGGAAGGACAATGGCAGCAACAGCCCATTTCCCCGCAACTTCCGCACCGGCGCTTCCTATCGTGGCGCAAACGTCCTCATCCTTTGGTCGAGCAGCTTCACATCCCCTTACTGGCTCACCTACAAACAGGCCCAGGAGCTAGGCGGCAATGTTCGCAAAGGAGAGAAGGGAACGCAGATCCTCTTTTGGAAGATCAGCAAGCGTGACCCGAAGGGCACGAAGCCGACCGAGGCCGAGGGCAAGGACGAGAAGGACCGCAAATCTTTCTTCTGCCGCACTTATACCGTGTTCAACGTCGAGCAATGCGAAGGCTTGAAAGCCCCTGAAGCTATTGCCGCATTTCCCGAGGTTCCCCAAGATGAACGATGCGAAGCCATCGTTACCGAATGGGCCGACCGGCCCCGGTTGGAACTGGACAACGCCCACGAAGGCCGCGCCTACTACCGGCCCCGTACAGATTCCGTCCACATGCCCACGCGCAACCGCTTTGTAGATGCCCCCCACTACTACGCGACTTTGTTTCATGAACTCATCCACAGCACCGGCCATGAGAGCCGCTTAGAGCGCACCTTCGGGGCGACCTTTGGCGACGATCTGTACAGCAAAGAGGAGCTAGTTGCAGAGGTTGGCAGCAGCTTTCTATGCGCCATCGCCGGAATCACCAACGAGCGCACCGAACAGAACTCCACCGCTTACATACAGAACTGGATTGCAGCCCTGAAGGGTGACAGCCGCTTAGTTGTCGCCGCCGCCTCAGCCGCACAGAAAGCCGCTGATGCCATTCTCGGCAAAGCCTTCGAGGAAGAGGGCGAGGGATCGACGGAAGGGGAGGGCGGGGAAGAAAGCACCCCCGTTCCCCTACCGCTCGCGGCTTAGGAAGCCTAAGCCGTTCGGGGAGGTGCTGATAACACCGCCCGCAACCGCCACGATGCACACACCCAATCAGGAGACCGGACCATGAGCACCGCAACGATTCTCGCCACAGGCTACCAGACCCTACCCCTTTCCATGCTTCACGAGTCAGCCACCAATCCGCGCCGCACCTTCGAGCCTCGCAAGTTGGTCGAGCTTGCCGAGAGCCTACGCACCCACGGCCTCATCCAGCCCATCACCGTGCGACCCAACAGCGACGGTTACGAGATTGTTGCAGGAGCACGCCGGTTCCGCGCCGCTCAGATCGCGGAGCTGCCCGAGCTGCCCGTCCGCATTCTCGACTTGACCGACCAGCAGACTTTGGAAGTTCAGATAATTGAAAACAGCCAGCGCCAAGACGTACACCCTTACGAGGAAGCGGCAGGGTATCAGCGTCTTTTGGACATTCCCGGCTACGACGTGGCCGCGCTTGCCGAGAAGTGCGGCAAGAGCCAGAGCCACGTTTATGCGCGGCTCACCCTGTTACAGCTTTTGCCAGAAGTGGCCGAGGCATTCCAGCAAGAGAGAATCACCGCCAGCCATGCCAACCTTATTGCCCGTCTACCGCAGAGCAGCCAAGCCGCAGCCTTCGAGCAGTGCTGGAAAAAGGAGTACGGCCAGACAGAGCCGCACCTGCTACCGGCCAAGCACCTATCCGCATGGATTACCAGCACCCTTTACCTTGCCCTAGCGGATGCACCGTTCGACCGCGAAGACCCGGCACTAAAGCCCGAGGCCGGAGCTTGCGTTACTTGCCCCCGGCGCACCGGCCACAACACAACACTGTTTTCTGACGTTGCCGACCAGGGCGACCAGTGCCTGGATTCTCCCTGCTACCACGACAAGATCACCGCTCACCTTCACCGTGAGGTTGCGGCCCGCCCCGAGCTGGTACAGATCGTTAACGGCTACAGCAGCACGGCGGACCAATGGCCCGACTCTGTACGCCGTGGAACCTTCCGCGAGGTTGAGGTTATAGCGGAGAACCCCGACGCAGAACCGACCTCACCCTGCCCGACAGCAAAGCCCGCAATCATTGTTGCCGGTCGTTTGGTTGGAACCACATTCACGGTTTGCACAGACAATCGCTGCCCTGTACACAACCCGCTAGTGGGCCGGAAGCTACAGGGCCAGAACCCGACGACCCCAACAACGACAGCAGCCCCGACCCCAATACCTGAGAGCGACAAGGCGCGAAAGGCACGGCAGAAGGAGGAGGCGCGAAAGGTCGAGGAGCAGCGCCTGCAGAACGAGCAGCAGGAGAAGGAGCGCGAGGCTGAGAGAGCCAAGCGTGAGCGGGTGATGAAGACCCGCACAAGCACTTTCAATCGCATCGTTGACAACGCACCGGCCATGTTCACCGCCGCGCAACTGAGGGTATTTCTTCGCGCCCTCGCCAATATCAACCCGTACACCTTTGCCGACGACGTAGCCCAGCTATTCGACACCGACGAGGAGACAAACCAGCAGACCGCCGAGGAGATTCTGACCTCCACCATTGACAAGCTGACCGATGACAAGCTCACAGGCTTTGCCCTTCGCCTTGTCCTTACCGGCCAGACACCGATTCCAGACGCTAAGGAGATTGACTTTCTAGGGGAGGCAGAACGCGCTTTTGCCTCTGCCCAACCCAAGACGACGCCCACCAAGAAGGGAACCAAGACCCAGGCCAAACCTCTACCGAAGTCGGCAGCGAAGACAGGGACCAAGCCCAAAGCGAAGAAGCCCGCCAAACTCGCGTAAGCCGCTTAACCCGCGCGAGGCCGGGAAGCCCCCGGCCTCCGCTTTACCGACCGGAGAAGAGGAGAGTCACATGCTGAAGTTCACATACAAGGCCACCATTCGGGAGCGCATCGAAGGAAAGTGCTCCAAACATCCAGGCTACAACCCTGAAAAGAGCGGGCGCGGCGGCATTAAGGGAGGATGTTCTACCTGCTTCTCTCTGTATGACGTACTCCAAGCTCGCTTGAAGCTGGACGCCGCTATTCATGAGTTTGTTCGCCGTGCAGGTCCGTGGTCGCGTCCACGCGAGCGCCGGAAGCGCAGGACCGCCGCAGAGTCGCCCGCGCCGGTAGAGGCCCCGGAGGTGCAGCGATGATCCAGGTACCCGCCTATGTACATAAACCGCTACCCACATTCCAACATGAACGGCTACAATTATAAAAGGATGCACACATGATAATTGCCATCGCAAATAGCAAGGGAGGAGTGGGAAAGACAACAACTGCTGTCCACCTTGCCGCCTGTCTCAATCTCCACGCACCTACCCTCTTGCTTGACGGTGACGACACCCGCAACGCGACAGCTTGGGGCGATAAAGGGAATGGCTTTCCCTTTCGCGTCGCCAGCATTGAGGAGGGGGCAAAGCTATCCAGGAATTTCGAGCACACCATCATCGACACCGGCCAGCGGCCTTCTGAAGATGATCTGAGTGCGCTTATGCGGGGAAGTGACTTCCTCATCATCCCAGCCGTCCCCGCCGGTCTCGACAATGATGGGCTTGCTCTCACCATCAGCGCCCTTCGTAAGATGGGAAGCGAAAGCTTCGCAGTTTTGCTTACCCGAGTGCCGCCACCGCCAGAGCCGGAAGGTCCGGAGCTTCGCAAAGCTTTGCTCAGCCGAGGAGTCCCAGTGTTCTCCGTCGATATACCCAGGCTCAAAGTCTTTGATAAAGCTGTTGAGATGGGAACCACCGTCAATAATCTTGCTTTATCGAGCAAAGACCAGCCCCGCGCTCAAAGAGCTTGGGCCGCTTACCAAACCGTTGCACAGGAGGTTTTGAATCATGCCAGCTAACGCAAGCAAGTACGCTGCGCTGGACCGAACTGACCCGGCAGTTCCCGAGCCAGTCGGGATACCAACGCAGAAGCGGCCAACTCGCCTTGCGGGTACGCCTAAGCCTGTAGGAAGACCCGTGACGGGTGTGGCGAAGTCGCGAGACCCCAATATGAAGCAATACTCCATCATTCTCAACATGGACGCACATGCTGATGCGAACCATCTCCTCAGAAAAGCGAGGAACGAGGGAGACTTATCGGACTTGCTGAATCGTTTGTTGGCTAGCTGGATAGCTGAAAGGAAGGCAGCCGTTTCCTAGACGAAGCCCAGAGCTTGGAGCGGATAGGCGATCCAGGGAGACCAGTCCCCAAATCACCTACTTGTATCCCCGCTCAGAGCCCACCCAGAGGAGGAGGACTGCTGAACACCAGTTTAGCCAATACCAGAACAAAAGCACCAACGGGGATGTCACAAAACAACACTCTCATCACGCTTAGAAGTAGAGCCGGAATCACCGACACCGAATCAGGTGCTTTCTCGCCGATGTAGAAGCCTAGGCATCCAGCGCCGAGGGCGTAATCCCCCCATCCGAGCTACACCGGGTGGTAACGATAGCCGCAGTGGAGGCGGTACTGGTGAAGAAGGCATCTGAGATCTTTCAGGAAGAGAAGCAGCTTTTCGGACTGGCAAAGCCCGTTCCGGCAAGGCTCGTAAAAGCGAAGACTCCCAACGAGCCTAGAAGCTATCGGAACGAAGAGATAGCAGCTCAGACATCCCTGTTTGACGCTATGACTGATTTTCGCGTTGAACGCAGGTCCGGAGTCTCGCATGAGTTGGTCCAGATCGCGCACGCACTCATTCTTTGTGGCCTGCCGTATCGCTCAACAGATGCGACGGAACACGTTCGCATCTCCAGGTCAGCAGACGGTTCACTGATCCGCGTAACGTTCTTCGCCCTTGGCAAGGACAAAGAAGGCAATCGCATACCGATGGCTTTCGGTTCCGATAGAACCTTGCTCCATTGGTGTGTCGATCGAGCAATCAAGCTCAAAAGCAATTTTGTTCCGTTGGAGAATGCGAAGAACTTCATGGATGAAGTAGGCCAGCGGCCAACTGGCCCCAACTATGCCCGCCTTCGCGCCGCTTACCAACGTATTTCCGCAATGGCGATTGTAGTGGAGCGGTTCAACTCGACCGAGGAGCGAAACATCACTCCTATCATGCAGAACTCACGCCTCCCGCTCAGCATCAAGCCGCGTGACAGCCAGGTAGCACCAATTGAGGGACCATCCGGCATCCAGTTCGATCAGCGTTTCTTCAACGAGTTCATGCAAAATCATGTGCCTTTTCCGTGGGCAATGCTTCGCACACTCGACCAGAAACCTCAAATGCAGGACTATATTGTGTTTCTTCACTGGCGCAGCTTTGCGGCGAAATCGACAACCCTCATTCCGTGGAACATCATGCGTGAGCAGCTCTGGCAAGACGACAGCAATCCCTGGCGTATCCGGTCGCGCTTTAGCGAAGCGATCACAATCCTCAGAATCGCTTGGCCTGAATTGAACGCCGAGGCTGAGAGTAAAGGTCTACGAATTGGCCCCCCGTCGAAGGGGTCTCACCTCATCCCAGCTCATCGAGGAGAGACGAAGTTCTTAGATCGTTGAAATGAGTAGGAGAAGTGTGAGGGGAAGGCCCGGTTTTCCGGGCCTTTTCTGTTCCAAAAAGCAATTCGTTGCTCCGGGTAGGAATCCTTCTCAAGTTATTGTTTCTGAGGAGCTTATCTTGAATAGGGGAGCCACAACTACGGTGCAACGCCTTGATGTGGATGAAAACTTCGTTGCTCCGGGTATGAATTCGCATTAAGTGGCTTGAAATCAACAGGTTACAGAGTTTCACAACGTGGGAGGAAAACACGCCAACAGATCGTTGCTCCGAGTAGGAAGATCGTTGCTCCGGGTAGGCCTCATCGTTGCTCCGGGTAGGCCTCATCGTTGCTCCGGGTAGGCCTTAATAAGGAAGCAAGTTGTTTCAAGTAAATACAGGTAAAAGCAGGTTGTAATGCCTGTGAAAGACGTTGAAAAACCGGTAGACCTCAGCAGAAGGCAAGCAACAACAAAAGCAACAGCTTCCCTATGAAAATGGAGGCGGTTGGGATTGCACGGGCTAAAGATCTAGAAGTACCGCCAGTCGCACAGAAAGGCATGTAGGAGGCTTCCAAACAGTCTAGGGAGGAGAAGGGCACCCGAAAAGCCCAATGAGCCGCTAATGAGGCATTCAGCATCACACGACGACGACGCTGCACAAAAGTGTGTACAGGTTGTTTAATGGAGGACCGATGGCTCCTAAGGTAAAGAAAATATTCGCCGCTGTCGGAATCGTTGTAGCAGGCTTGACTTTAAGCTACATAGCAGCAATCTCACCCCATCACTCGACCGCACCCTCGCAATCCGCCCAAGGTTTGCTCGACCGAGCTGATGAACTTTCTTGGACGAACCGCTGGGCTGAGGCACAGCCGATATATGCTCGGGCAGCCGATCTCTTCAAAATGCAGAATCAGCCCTCGAAAGCACTCTACGCAGCAGTGAGTGAAATTCCCGCCGATGAGTCTACGAGTATTCCAGACAGAATCCGTCGCCTCTCTGAGGCTATAAACAGCCCAGGTGGTCAGAATCCAGCAACAAAGCTCCGAATCCTAACGATTCGAGGAATGCTGGAAACCAACTATGACGCAAACGATGCCCTTTCCACATGGAAAGAAGTCGAACACTCCGCCTTGACGCAAGGAAAGATCAGACTCTCAACCCGCGCCGGAGGTGAACAGGGCATTGCGGCTTTTCTTCTTGGCGATATCGTGACGGCCAAAAACAAGGTGTTGAGGGCCTGGAGCCTGTCGGAGGTTGAGCACGATCCTGCTGCAACCGTCAGGTACGCATCTATTTTCGGGGCTGGACTTGTCCAAATTCAACGCTACAAAGAAGCACTCACACCGCTTGACAAAGCAATCGCACTTGCGAAAAGCAATCCGGACATCGCATATCCAACCATAGCGGTGTATGCAAAAATCAAGGCGCTTGCTGGCCTACGTCAGTATCCTGAAGCACTGCAACTGGCAAATGTATCACTGAAGAGATTAGAGGGAACCTCTTACGATGCTCACAAGGCGGACGTACTCCTTTCGCGGGCAGGGGTTGAACGTCAAGAAGGCAATCTAGGTGCGGCGGTCCCTGATTATCAGGAAGTCCTCACGATTTGCCAGCGGATAGGTTATTACCGGGGCATCGTGGATGCAGGGGGAGAACTTGCCATTTCGTATGAACAAGAGCGAAAACTTCCCGAGGCTAACGCCGCTATCGATGCTGCGATCCAGGCCAACACGCGGATACCAGACGAGCTTTACCTTGTGCCTCGGAACCTTGCTATCAAGGCCGACATTGAGAACAAGATGGGACACGTGCAGAAGGCTGATGATCTCTATCGCAAGAGCATCATCCTCGTTAATATGATGATGCAGCACGCGCCAACGACGAATGTACAGCGTGAGCTTCTAGCGGAAATGAGCGATGTCTACTCGGGATACTTCGCTACACTTTGCACTCAACATCGATACAATGAAGCACTCCAGATCCTCGACAATGTAAGAGGACGCGTTGAGGCCGAGGCCCTTCAACATCACCAGTCCGAGCCGATCCACGAACTGAACGATGAAGACAAACGGCTCACTCACCTTAATATTTCGCTGATAAATACAGATGATCCGGTCGGTCGTACCAGGATCGCAGGCGCAATCTACAATACCGAACTGTTCATGACGCCGAGCATGATTGCAAAAGAAAGCGTTACGCATCCGGCTAACCTTTCTGACTTGCAAAGAAGTTTAGGCCCAAACGCTCTGTTGGTTGAGTATGTCCTAGCAGAACCGGCGTCGTATGTGCTCGCTATAACTCATGATTCAGTGGCGCATTATCAGCTCGCGTCCAAACAACATCTTGAAGCTGATGCCACTCTATATCGCAAGGAGATTCGGGGACAAAAGGAGGACAGGCCTCTAGCGCACAAATTGTTCGAGGAGCTGTTGAGCCCAATCCCTGAATACGGTCGGAAAACAGACCTTATCGTTATTCCAGACGGTTTATTACACTTACTTCCGTTCTCAGCCATGGAGGACAACTCGGGGTACGTTCTGGAGACCCATACAGTGGATGTAGACCCTTCCGCAACCGTATATGCCTTGCTCGAGAAACGAACTTCCAGCACTCATGCAATGTCTCTACCATATGTTGGGGTAGCCGCTTGGACTCAGCCAGCGGATACTCGCAATGTGCTTCTGCGAGCAGTTTCGGGGCCGAAGAGGAGCGAGTTGGTGTCCTTGCCAGACAGTAAGCAGGAAGTTGAAGCCATCGCCCAAGACCTACCACGCCCAAGCACTATTTTGGAAGGTGCAGAAGCAACAGAGACTCGGTTTAAGCGGCTTCCACTTCAAAGTACAGAGGTTATCCACCTCGCGCTGCATGGTTATGCTGATATGGATTACCCAGACCGATCTGCGCTCATTTTTGCGCCAGATACATCCGGTACAGATGATGGTCTTCTCCAGGTTCGAGAAATCCGAGAGATGCATCTGAACTCCAAGCTGGTTACGCTCTCGGCTTGTGATACGGGTGTTGGACCCGTCGGACAATCAGGGATTGAGAACCTCGTCAACGCTTTCATTGAAGCCGGAGCCGATTCTGTAGTCTCGACCCTTTGGGAATTGGCCGATCAGCCAACTAGCAAGCTAATGAAGAGCTTCTATGGAGGACTCGCCGTTCACGACCGAAAAGTTGATGCTCTGCGAGCCGCACAAATTGAACTGCTAAAACAGGGATTGCCACCCTACTTCTGGGCAAGTTTCCAGATTGTCGGGGATGCAAACGGCACCTTCTGAAAGGTTATGAATGGATCTCAACAAAGCACAACGTCAATCGCTTCTGAAAAAGATCGAGGCGACAGTGACAGAAAAGTATTACAGCCCATCTTTCGACCAGACTGTTTGGCAAGGCATCGTAAAACGGCATTATGACAGCATCGTAGACGCACAAAGCACGGATGCTTTTGAAAAAGCCGTAGGAGACATGCTCCGCGAGTTGTCGCCGAAAACACTTGGGCTACTTTCTAAACGAACGCCCATCAACCCCCGCAACGCAATCAACGCGAGCTTCTCCGTGGAACAGTTAAATCGCGAGTTGTGTTGGGTTTTCCAAGACATACTGCCCGAGGGTGTAGCTGCCCAGGCAGGAGCGAAAAGTGGCGACATCCTACTGACAGCAGCAGGGAAGGAGATGAGACCAAAGTCGGAAACGGCCGTAGAACCGCCTTTCGAAATGTCGCATGAGATCATCATGACCGTTCGTCGCGGAACCTCCGAACTTAAATATGCATTACGGACGGGAGAACCTAGATACAAAGACAATCCATATTCAGACCTGAAGGCGATAACGACGTCCACGCTGGACCGAGGAATTGCTTACCTCAGAGTGAGCCTATTCCAAGGAAAGGTAGGAATAGACTTTGCAAATGAGATAGATAGCCTATTTCGTGGTCGTCTGTCCGGTGCGAATCAGCTCATCATTGATCTACGCGGAAATCCCGGTGGCGGCATTGGTGGCCTCGCCTTAATGAGCTATCTGACGCCAAAACGCCTTCCCATCGGCTACAGCAAAAATCGCAAGATGGAGCAGGAAGGCACCCTTCCGTCGGCCCTACCAGTGTTCGATAAAGTTCCACGTTCTAGGCTGGCCATTCCTGGCCTCGCTCTGAAGTTTATGAAGAAGACTTCGGTTTTCCTCTACACAGAGGCGCAAGGCGATAAGGCATTTCAAGGTCGAGTCGTGATTTTGTTGAACCAGCACACGACTGGCGCAGCCGAAATGCTGGCGCAGTTCGCCCAGGAGAATCAGTTGGCGACCCTAGTCGGCACGAAAACACCAGGGCGTCTTGTGTCCCGCAGTGCAACGAAACTTGGTGAAGGTTACAGGCTGATTCTTCCAGTTGCAGCCTACGTGAGTGCGAAAGGTAAACAGATTGAAGGGAATGGCATCATGCCGGAGGTTGATGTGCCATGGTCATTCGCTGATGCTGTTGCAGGGAAGGACAATCAACTAATCGCAGCCATCGAACAAGTCTTGCGATGATCTTTCGACCCGCAGAGGCCGGCATGCTCGGCCTCTACCCTACTGGACTTTCAGAGGGTAGTAGTATGTTCCGTTATCCGCCCCGCGTACCGTAGCGAGATAATACATACCGGGAGCTGCTTTAGTGAGATCGAGCGTCACGACCAAATCCACTTTGCCGCTCGCTTTGACAGCTTTACCGGAACCGTGGGCCACCACGTTTGATCCCGCCCGATCTTTGGACACGAGAACTTCGTATGGCCCGCTCTCACTGAATCTTGGAAGAGTCACAGTAAGATAAATTACGGATGACGGTAAAGAAACCTGCTCCAGAGGAGTCGGTGCGTCATCTTCTCCACCACGTACCGTCACTGCGTCGAAGAGATTCATGCTGGCGGCAACAGGCGATCCGGAGCTGGACGGAACAAGCGTACCTGCTGGGACCGGAGCGTGACGTTCCTTGAGCAAGAAACCGCCTCCAACAGCCACCACCAACGCCGCAGCAACAGCCCACAGTGCCCCACTTCGGCGCGGAACCATGGTTTTATACGAAAGAGGAGTGAGAACAGGCGAACCACTCTTTGTAAGCGGTAACCTGTTGATTGGAACATCGCCGCCCTCCTCCTTCCAGTCTTGCCGATAATTCAGGTATTCCGCGTAACATTCTGAGCAGGACCCCACATGAACCAATGCAGGGTCGCTCAGAGGTAAGTGACGCTCTGCGAGGGCCTTCAGCGTTTCCTCATCAGGACACCCGTTCCGATCAGGATTGGGAAAGGCCGTCAGTAGGTATTGCTTCAATAGATCCGAGTCCAACGTTATCCCTTCGTCTCACACAATGCTGGCGGACCATGACCCGATTGCTTCGTCCTGCGCGAACCCTGAAGCGACGCCGCACTCCGCTCTCTCATCCGCTGGATGGCTTTGCGGCCTGCTGAAGGCGAAATTTTCAAGGCTGAAGCAATTTCCGTGTCCGTACAACCGTCAAGGAGCAAAACGAGAATAAACCGGTCTCGCTCATTCAGGGTTGTCGTTACTTGTTCAATCAAAAGACTTTGATCCAAAACGGACTGTGTGCTGCCGTTAACTCCACCGAAACGTTCTAAGTCAGACCCAACACCCATCGGTTGCAGCTTCGCCGCTCCGGTTTTTAGCCAGTCCTTAACTTTTCCCTCCAAGGCAGCCGAAGCGTAGCGACGAGGGTTTCTAAGGTCAATGGCTCCAGCTTCCATGGAGCACGCAAGTTCTTCCGCCCAATTCGCAATGAGAGCCGGATCGACGAGAGGATAACTCCGCAGTATCCAGCGGAAAGCATGTTCCACGGCGGATTGGATCGAGCCTCGAACATCTACTCCGGCATTGTCGATCAAATGTAACTGTTCCCGCATGGCCCCAAAGTCTCTCGGAAAAACAAAAGGAGTTGTCACAAAACCCCTTCCTCAACACGCTTAGTAGTAGATGCCAAATACTACGGTTTGAAATCTCGCCCAAGACCTCTCAGGATGTCTTGGAAGGTTGCGCCTTCTTCGCCGTTAGACGTTTTGGCCTCACCTCAGGAGGCGTTATGGAGCCCAGACCAGCAAGAAGCGATTCAAGAGGCTCCTGAAATATTTCAGCTAATCGCAGGATAGTCGGAACTGAGATGCCGTCACCTCTCTCAATCCGACCCAATTGGGTCAGGTGAAAACCATGATCCACCACAAAAGACCGCATTGTCACCTTGCGCTCCTTTCGCAATTGCTTGATGCGTTTGCCAAAGGCCACGAAGAACTCGTTGGGATCGTAATGCACCATTGCTTCGTTGATGAGCCTCTGGACGGATATGAGCACATCGCGAACCTTTGAACTTGCGATCGCCGCTCAATCTTAGCAATGCCTAAAGCACACACACAAATGTGCTCTCTCAAAACTGTGCTTGTACACATATATGTGATGTACCAGCAGTGTGTTGACACACCAGCAAATCATCTTTATAAAGATGTTCATGCACACACTTATGCAGGTATCACGACTGTGCTTTTCAAACGTTTGCGGTAATGCGGCAACGTGTTATGGCGGCGGAGGTCCCGCGTAACAGTAGGGCCGTGCACCGCAAAGCCTGCAGCATCCTGCTCTCACAAAGCGCTCAACTTTCAATCATCTCTAACCGAATGAATTCCAGGAGCATTCCCTTGACCGCAACGATGAACTCCCGCCTCTCCGCAATGGCATCAAGAACCTTCACGAAACAGCGTGCGAAAGCTGCCGCCCGCTCGCTCGGCCCGGTGCTACTTGCCCTTGCAATCTCTCCTCTCGCCGCACATGCTCAAGGCACGGTGGACGTATCGGGTGTCACATCGGCTATGAAAACCATCGAGACGAGCTGCCTGCTCGGCGGCGCACTTGCCGTCGTCATCGGCATTGTGTTCGGTGTGTTCCAGTTCATGGGCCGCAACATCTCGGGCGGCTTCATGGCAATCGGCGGCGGCCTGTTTGCAGGAATCGTCATCGGCTTCGCACCGCAGTGGGTCTCTTCACTCACCGGACAGAGCCTCTAGCCATGCAGATGACCAAGCGTGGAGAGCCACTGGCGATCAATCAAGCCCTCAACAAACCCCGGCAAAAACTCGGATTGAGTCTGCCTATCTGGATGGGCATTGTGATTGCCTCGCTGATGGCTCTCCTGCTTCGGTTCTTTGTTCTCTCCGTAGTGATGTTTATTGCGATCACCGCTCTCTGCTGGACGATCGTGCGCAAACACCCCAAGATGTTCCAACTATGGGGCCTCAGCTGGACCCAGAAGAGCTACTATGACCCGCGCAAGCGCTAACCCATGGTTCACCGAAGCCGGGGCCTCGAACAGCATTATGCCCATCGTCCGCTTCGTCACCCCTACCGTGTTTGCGAGCAAAACACGCGGCTACGGCTTGCTTCTTGAAGTCGATGGAGCGGACGAAGAAGGGCTTACCGATCCGGAAATAGCTTCCAAGATGCGGGGCGTCGAAGGCGGCGTACGGGGCCTTACCGAAGACTTCTCCCTCTACCAGTACATGCGCGTTACGTCCGGTTTCGAGATTCCACGCCAGAAGAAGTACGCCGATCCAATCACCCAATCTTTTGTTGATCACCGGCTGGACTTCCTTGCGAAGACGGCGAACTTTCGCCGGATCAACCTGCACTGGTGCCTTACCCTGGAGCCCAAGTTGTCGGCTCCGTTTGCCGCCAAGCCGAAGGAGCAGGCCGACGAGAACGACCGGCTTATCTCTCAGCTTGAGAAGGCCGCGACGATCCTTGAAACGCATCTCAACAGTGTGATTGGGCTGAAGATTGTCGGCAAAGAAAAAGCCTTCAAATTCTTCGCGGAGTTGTTCAATCTCGAAGAATGGGCAGGACACATCCCGCTCGTTTCCGACCAGGGAGTAGACCAGCAGATTGCGACCAGCGCGATCTCCTGGCACAACGATCACCTGCGCGTAGGGAAGCGCCATGTGCAGATGTTCTCCGCGTCGAGCACGCCCGCCGCGTCACAGCCCTGCCTCTACAACAGCATTACCAATCTGACCTGTGACAGTGTGCTTTGCACAACATGGAGGCCGCAAGCCTCCTCCACCGTACGCAAGGAAATCAGCGCCCAGGAGAAGTGGATTGATTTCTTCAAGGTAGGCATCTTCCAGCGCGTCATGGCCGGAAAGAACTTCGCCCAGCTCGACCAGGGCGCGGGTGCAAAGGCTGCTTCAGAAGGCGTGGACGACCTTGGTTTAGTAGTCAAGGAGTTGGGCAAGAAAGCCCAGGGCAAGTACACCGTCACGCTTCTCCTCTCGGCTGCGAGCGCGGAAGAACTCAGGGAAAACACGCCACTTGTTCACCGGACCTTTGTAGACGCTCAAGCGACGGTGATCGAGGAGACCATCGGCAACCTCTCCGCTTTCTATGCGATGTTCCCCTTCAATCAGCGCTACAACGTCTTTTCCCTTTGGCTGGGAGAGGATCATCACGCCCGACTCTCGCCAGTCTTCGCGCCGAACATCGGCCATCCCAAGTCGGAAGACCTCGACAGCGAATACCTGAATGTCTTTGAGACCCGGCAGGGAACGCCGTTCTTTCATGACGCCTACGTGTCCGGCGTGCGCGTCCAGCTCACCATAGGACCTCCAGGGACCGGCAAGTCCGTACACACCAACCAGATGCTTGCTCTGGAGCGGAAATATCACGGCTTCACCTTCATCTTCGACATCGGCAACAGCTACGAAAGCATGGTGGAACTGTACGGTGGCAAGGTGGACAAGATCGGTCTGGACGGCCCGCGAGTGAATCCGTTCGCATTGGACCCGACCGAGAAGAACATCAAGTTTCTTTACAACTTCATCAAGATGCTGCTCGCCAATGGTGGAGCCGTGCTCAGCCCCGAGGACGAGGATGCGGTGTTCAAAGAGGTACAGGGCATGTACCTCATCGACCGCAAGATTCGCAGGCTCAGGAATCTTCTGCTGCCAAAGCACCTCAGCCGGTATCTCGCCAAGTGGATCGACAAGGGCGTTTACAACGCGATCTTCGATAACGTAGAGGACTCGCTTAGCCTCTCTCGCATCCAGTGCTGGGATTTCGCGGGCGTGTCCAAGGACTATCCCGACCTCATCGAGCCGTTGATGATCTGGTTGCTGCGGCGCATCGACGACGTAGTGTACGACCCCAAGAACCTCGGCGTTCCCAAGCATGTCGTGATCGAAGAGATTTTCTCGAACATGAAAAACAAACAACTGCTGGAGGGCGCACTTGCCAGCATCAAGCAGGTTCGGAAGAACCTAGGCGGTGTTACCCTCATCGGCCAGTCCGCGAACGACCTAGGCGAGAACGCAGACAGCATCGTGAACTCCTGCACGTCGTTCCTGCTGCTGCCGGACGCCACGTTCAACCGCGAGTTCTACGGCGAGCTGTTCAAGATGACCGAGCAGCAATTGAACCTCTTCGAGAGCCTTGGACCGCGTGAAGGCTTGTTGATGCGCCGGGACGGAGTGACCAAGGTCGTGACGTTGAACCTAGATCCCCGCAGCTACGCGATCTTTTCGACCCGGCCCAAGGACAGAGCACGCCGTGGCCGCTTGATCCAGAAATGGGGATTGGAAGACGGCATCACCCGTTTCGTCGCAGGCGAAGAAGCCTAAACATTCTGCAACTCACCACCAACTCAGCCAGGGAGACCGACCCAAATGAAAACGCATCCCCTCCTCACCGCGAGCACATTCTTTGCAGTCTGTGTCTACGGTACGTCCAGCCTCTACGCCCAACAGAAGGCCCCCAGAACCATCCAGGTGAGCGCTACGACCGCCCCCCCGGTGATTCGGACCCTTCTCAATGAATCGACGCTCCTTGAGCTTCCAGCCGAGGAAAAGGTAGCCACGATCTTCGGCGGAAACACCGACGATTGGATTTTCAATGCCGGTCACGTCGCCAGCCGCTTCGTGAGTGTAAAGCCAAAGGCAGCAGCAGCAAAGACCAGCACCAACGTCCACATCATCTCCGACCACGGCAACGATTACACCCTTGAGCTGAAAGAGGTGTCATCAGACCAGGCCGGGGGCTTCGATGCGACCGTGTTCCTGGTGCAGACCGACAAAGATGCACAGAAAAAGATTGTCGATGCGCCGGTGTTCGTTCCCGCCGCCGAGGTGAAAGAGAAGGAAGACCGGCTCGAAAGGGAAGTTGCCCAGGCGAAGGCCGCAGCAGCAGCCGACAAAAAGACGGCTGAATCAGCCCAAGAGAAGTACCAAAGCACCTACCCCAGCGCCCTTAACTTCGATTACAGCTGGGACCGCGGCAAGGCTAAAGCCTTGGGTGTACGACAAATCTGGGATGACGGGAAGTTCACCTACATCCAGGGCAAGTTTGAAGAGCCCCCGGTGGTCTACGAGCTGAAGGACAAGAAGGGATCGCTGATCAACTTCCAGTTCGAGAACGGGCTTTATACCGTCCCCAAGCTCCTCGAAAACGGCTACGTTGCCATCGGCAAATCCAAGGTCGAGTTCCACCGCCAGCAGGAGGCCAACTAATGGGAACCGTTCCCGTAGCACCATCCACCAAACCACCCATCGGCAAGACCCTCCCCATCGTTCTCGCCTTGACGGGTGCCGTCGCCCTGATTGGAGTTTCCACTGCCTACAACGTCATGACCGGCAGCAGCCACAAGCAGGATGCCGCCAAGAGCAGCTTGCCAGCTCGCCCGTCCACTGCAGACACCCAACAGATCGGCAACTTTCAAAAACAGCAAGCGTTGATTCAGAAGGCCGACGCCGAGCACGCTCAGCTCCAGCAGCAGATTGCCGCGATGGATGCCCAGGAACAGGGTATGCAGGCGCAGGAGCAGGAGCAGGCCGTGGGGCAGGGACAAGGGCAACCCATCCCACCGCCCGAAGCGGACGGCACAGCGCCCATGACGCGGGCACAAAGCGCCGCGATCTACGGCACGAGCCAGAATGCTCCCAAGCAGACATCCGGCCAGTCGGAGGCGCACGCGCAGGCGAAGCAGAAGGCCGCAGACCGTGAAAAGCACAAGGTGGAGGCTCTCAACAGCGACACCGTGGCCGTTGACTTCCAGACGCACGAGGTGAAGGCCGAAGGGCAGGCACCCTCTACCATCCGGCCATCCGTCACCGGACCGACCGTCGCAGTCAACCAGAGCGCCACCGAGGAAGGGCCGGCTGCGCCGGAAGAAGGACCGAGGCCGGGTGCGAAGAAAGACACAAACGCGATGGCGGCATACAACTTCGATGAGTACGGCGGCAAGCTCTACCGCGTCTTCGAGGGTACCGTCCTTGAGGGTGTCGTTACCAACCACGTGGACGGCGGCATGGCAGGCCCGGTCCTGCTCATGCTCACCACCGACTACTACTCGCATGATCGTCAGAACCTTCTCCTGCCCCAGGGAACCAGGCTTATCGGCTCCGTCACGGCGGTAGGAAACCAGCAGCAACACAAGCTCGCGGTAGTGTTCCACCGCGCCGTATGCCCAGACGGATTCTCCATCGACATCGACAAGTACGCGGGCCTCGACCAGATCGGGACCACCGGCCTTGCCACCAAGGTAGATCACGGCTATCTACAAGCGTTTGCCGCCGCTGCCGCGATCGGGGGCCTGGGAGGACTCGCGCAGATCGGCAACGGCGGGAGCGTTCTCACCTCCGATGCCCAGATTCGTAACGGCATCTCGTCCCAAACCAGTCAGGAGGGCACACAGGTACTCAATCACTTCCTCAACCGGCTGCCGATCATCACGCTCAAGGAAGGCTCAAGAGCGCGGGTCTACATCGGCAAAGACATCCTCATCCCCTCCTACGCAGACCACCGCGTCAACCCGACGCTTTAGGAGTTTTGATCCATGAAGAAGCTCACTACAACTTGCAGTCTCACCCTCGTCAGCGGACTTGCCGCATGCACGATGGCGATCCCGGCTCACGCCCAGTTCGGAGGCATCACCTTCGATCCCACCCAATCGGCTCACGCCATCATCCAGATCTCGGACGAGGAACAAGGCCTGGCCTACCAGCTGCAACAGATCGAGGCGGGTTCTCAGCAGAACCTGACCCTGTTCCAGCAGCTCACCGAGGACTACCAGATAGCCCAAACGACGCTCAATACCTATCAGCAGGCCGTGACCACGTACAACACCATGGTTAACAACCTTAAGTATTTCAATTCCAAACAGATTTGGACCACGGCAGAGAACGCTTTGCTGCATGGCACCGTGCAGAACTCATACGGGGAAACCGCTGGCCTTCAGGCTCAGATGAACGGCCAGTCCCAGAACGCGAGTCTCGTATGGAAGATCATGCAACTCGCACTCTCCGGTACATCCTCCAGTTTCTGGAGCCAGGAGATCGTCGGCAACAGCCAGCGGCTCACTACCCTCGCACACATCGAGGCGATGGATGCTGCATCGAGCAATTGTCTTTCAGCCGTGAGCGCCTATCAATCCAGCCGCACCAACAATCAATCGGCTAACGACGCTCTGAATACCTCTATTTACGACACTACGGACCTAACAAACAGCGAAGTGGAACAGCTCAATTTGTTGAGTATGTCGGATTCACAGCGGATGGAAGAAGCACACGCGCAAGGGCAGCTCCACGCGTGCATGGCTTCTCAGGCCGCAGTTGCCAACATGGAGAAGCGCAACATCGCTTCGATGACGATCAACGATGCGAATTACAAGTACACCCAGCAGGCGAACAATCCCACTTATCTGGGGAACGGATCGTCCACCTGGACCACCTACTACTGAGCCGGATGCGGTATTCGGGCGGGCGCTGGACCTATCAGCGCCTGGCCTTTCAACCGAAACAAGAGCGTTCCACATTCCAAGCGTGAGAGTGACACCATGAACACCACCCCCGGAGCAGTCGATTGGCTCGGCCAATTCACCCAGGATCTGACCAACCTCACTACCCAAAACGGTGGAGCCCTGTCGAACTTCGGGATGATCCTGCTCACCTTCATTGCGACCATGATTCTTATCGGCATCGCTGTGCGGATGTCGTCATGGTCGGTGCATGTAGGAGGCCACCGGACGGTCAGTCTGGATGAACTGCGCACCTTCCTATTCCGGTTCCTTTTCTGCCTCGTGCTGGAGCACTATTGGGTGAACAATCTCCCCGGTGCGAGCTTTGGTTTCAACCGCATGTTCTCTTATATCGCCGCCGCCATCTCGCAGATTCTCGATCAGCTGCAGTTGAACCAGTTGACGGCATTGCTCGCGACAGCAGGCCACAACACACCCATGCCCGTCATTCCTGCCCCATCGCAAATCTTTTGCTACTACTACGTCGAAGGTCTCCTTGGCGTTGCCTCGGCGATCATCTTTCTGATCAATTGCAGTGGCTTCATCTTCTATGCCGTCGCCGCCCTATTCGGCCCTTTGATGATTCCGCTGTACCTGACCGACACGTTCCGAGGCAAGTTCCTGCACTTTGTTGAAGTGCTCGTAAGCCTCGCGATGATTCGAGCCGTTGCCGCCGCATTCATCTATGTCTGGTCGCAGTTCCTGATGGGGTTTATGACGCAGACCTTCAATGGGGATTACAGCATCACCAACTGGCTTGCAAACCTCATCCCGTTCACCACGATCTACGTTGCATTCGTTCTCAACATGTTCCTTATTCCAAGTGTTACGCAGATGATCTTTGGCGGTGGAGCCGGTCTTGCCGGAAAGCTAGGCGAAGTCATCAACAAGGCCGCTACCATTGCCGCCGCAGGAGTCTAGGGAGAACGCCGATGTTTCCTTTCTTCTATTGGTTTTACCGAGTGTCCTGGCCTCTGCGAATCATCGCGTTAGCCGTGCTTTTCATCGTCTTTGTCGCCACCATCCTTCGGGTCCACAAAGCTGTACAAGCAATTCAGGAAAGGAACTCGCATGTCCACACACATCGCCATTCCCGATAGCACGCTCACAGTAAGGCAGCACGTCACGGCCGACAAGGTTGCGAATCAGGTTTACTCCGCGCATTACAGCGAGCGCAGCATGGCGAAGATTGCCATCAGCGCACTCGCAGGGATCTCGCTTTTGTTGTGCGGCGGGCTGGTCGCTGTCTCGCACCGTCCCGTCGTCAATCGCTACATCCGAATTGACGAAGCGGGCAGAGCGCAAGCGATCCAGTACACCGACCTGAATTACAGCCCACGCGAGGGGGAAATACGCACCTATCTCACCGACTGGACAGGCTACCGGCACACCATCAACCGAGAGACGATGGCGAAGAAGTACCCCATGAACTACTACTTCCTTTCTTCCGCGCTGGCCTCTCAACTCATCGGCCAGGACAATACAAACCACCTCATCACCCAGGTAACGAGCGGGCAGACGGAACAGAGCGAGGTCCAGGTCAACAATGTGACGATTACCTCGATGACCCAAGAGAAGATCGAGAACACCATCCTTTCACGTGGAACGGCGCTTGAAACCTTCGATCTCATCTATCCGATGCAGACCTCCAGCAAGCCTCGCACGGAGCATTGGATGGTTTCGTTCACCTACTATTTGAATCCCGCCCAGGTGAGCGAGCAGGCCAAGACTAACCCACAATACGAGACGATCAATCCTCTCGGTCTAACCATCACCGAGTTCCACGAAAACCGCGTCTCGGTCGATCCTCTGGTAGGCCAGGGTTCTACCTTCCGCCCGGAGGTGAGCCGGTGAGCGTCGAGAGTGGATGGGAGAAGGTTCTGCCGTTCTTTACCGACGACCTTCAGGCGCTGATTCTTGACCCGACGATCAGCGATTTGATGGTGAATGGGACGACAGGCGTATACGCCGACCGGGGAGGTGTAATCGAGCATATTCCGCTTCAAGACGAGTACAGCAGCGAACGCCTGGAAGCAGCGATCCAGCGCGTAGCCCGCATGATGGGCCAGGACCTCACACACCAGAACCCAATCCTCAATACCCGGATGCCGGATGGCTCACGTGTGGCGGTGGTGGGAGCACCGTCCGCGATCGGCGGTCCTTCACTCACCATCCGCAAATTCAATCAGTGGTTTACGACCGACCAACTCATCGAGAAAGGAAGCATGCCCAGGGAGGTACGCGATCAGGTTGTAGCGTTTCTCCTCAAGAAGAAAAACGGCATCATCGCGGGCGGTACAGGCTCAGGCAAGACCACCCTGATGAAAGCCATCCTCGACCACGTTCCCTTGAGCGACAGGCTCATCATCATCGAGCAGGTTGCCGAGCTTCGTGTGCTCCAGCCGAACGTACTCCGCTGGGAGGCCGTCGATGCTATTCCCGGACAGGTTGCGATCCTGCCGAGTGCATTGCTGGCAGCCGCCCTGCGGCATCGGCCCGACCGCATCATCTTCGGTGAAATACGTGACGAGTGCGCCAATGATTTGTTGCAGGCCATGAACACCGGCCACGGCGGAACGCTCACCACCCTGCACGCGAAATCAGCTTGGGACGCCCTAAGCAGGTTATCTAATCTCGCACTGAGCGCCCGCCCGAACATCAGCCACACCTTTATCCGTTCGGAAACTGCCGATGCAATCGACTTCGTTCTGTACTGCGAACGGCTCCCAACCGGCAGGCGCAGAGTACGCGAGCTGGTGGCAGTAACAGGCTACGACTTCGCTTCCCAGAGCTTCGAGACCGAAGACCTTTACCGGGCCGACGACTTCACCGACGTATCCGCAACAGCCAACCACGCAGCCTAACCAGAACCTCGGAGGAACCATCCATGCCCCTGCTAGACATCAAGCAAGTCCGCAAAGTCACTGTCATCTGCACTCTTGAAGAGTCAACCGCCTTTCAGGTTGACCAGTATGCAGCCTTCGTCAAATGTCTTCCAGATGAGGTGGTGAACAAGGCTCTCGAATACACCTTTGGCAAGGATTCAGACTTCCAAAAGTTTCGCTCCACAACACCCAAGGTGGTCTCTCAGCTCCGCATCAAGCGACCCGCCACGGAGCCGACCGGTGAGCGGCGCGGACAGAAGCCAGCCAGCCACGGTGTGGCAGGCTGAAGTGCCTTCATGCGATGGCTGGCGCCCTTCGCATGAAGTGACGCGCTGCGTCACGGAGCAGCAACGACAACAGCAACAGCAACGACAACAGCAACAGCAACAGCAACGACAACAGCGATGTGCTTCGCACATGGGAAAAGATGACACTCCATCCCTTCCAGGGTTGAGTTTCGAGCTTAATCGCAAACAGTTGTATACACCAGTGGAATCAGTAACTTGAAGGGTGGTCGTAAACAGTTGCATACCTACGGTTATCAATTGTTTACGGCTGCAGGAGGCTGCATTGAACATCACTGAGAAAGCTAAGCCGCTCGATTTTTCCGAGCGTCTCACTCGTTCCAAAGGCCGACTTAGCCGGAACTGCATGGCGAATGCACGGGTCACGCAGGCAGAGCAGGATGAGTTGTTGGGTGTAGCAAAAAGCCAGGGCAAGGCATTGAGTGAATGGGCGCGGGAGGTACTTCTACGTGAAGCGAGAAGTTCACGCAGCGACGCACTCTTCACCGAGATCGTCGCCACGCGGATGCTCTTGAATCTGGTGCTGAAACCTCTCGCAATCGGTCAGGTTATGACTCCCGAAGAGTTCAGCGGCGTGCTCGTCAACGTGCGGACAAACAAACACCAAGCAGCGACGGATGTGATGGAGCAATACACCGTTACCGCATCGAAGGAGCGCTAGGAATGGCAAGCCAATGGGGACGCAAAGAGACCGTAATCTGGCCTCCACAGGTGCCGATCTACACTATCGGCACAATGATTCTTGCGGTGCCGATCGTCATGAGTCTTCTCATGGGAATGTACTTCATGAAGCCGTTCCTGGCTCGTGAGTACACCGGTGACTATCTCAAATCTGCAGCCGGCGCGCAGTTCAAGATGCACAATTCCTTCCGCTTGATCTTCCTCCAGGGAGGGAAGCGGATGCCGCGTGTAGGCCAGCCCGAGGACTTCGTCGCAGGCAAAACGATCCTTCCAAACGGCAAGGAGCTGGGTGTCCAGTTGTCACCCGAGGCGACTGCCGAGGGCTATACGAACTTCGTTCGAGGATCGGAGAGGAAGATCGCGGACGAGGCGCTGTATGGGTGGTTCAAGACTGCGATCTTCGGAGGAGACGATGTTCTGAGCGCCTACGGTCCAGCCTTGGCAGAGGCGGCAGTTGTGGTGATCTTCCTGCTCTGCTTTGCCGTGCCGATGGACTTCAAACGTGGCAAGAAGATGAAGTATGGGAGGCTGCTGCGTGGACCGGTCATGTCGGCTCCGAAGCAGTTCAACGAGATTCTAAACGGCAAGGGTCTGGGGATTCCGACCGATGAAAAGGGCGTCACGATCCGTCTTCCCCTGGAGTCGGAAGCGAAGCACGTCCAGGTCATGGGAGACACCGGGGTAGGCAAATCGACCCTGCTCCGGCAGATGCTTGGACAGATCGAAGACCGAAAAGAAACGGCCATTGTCTACGATCCTGCCGGTGAGTTCATCCAGCGCTTCTACCGCGAAGATCGCAACGATGTGATTCTAAATCCGCTCGACGCACGCTCCTGCTATTGGTCGCTGGCCGCCGAGCTGCGCAACCCTGCCGAGGCTCGGACCATCGCCGCGTCGCTCTACCAGCCGGCGGACGGCAAGGCCGGTGAGTTCTTCACCGAGACGCCGCAAAAGATCTTCGCTCACCTGATGAAGTATCGTCCGACGACCCAGGACTTGGTCGCGTGGATGTCGAATCCGGACGAGATCGACCGTCGCGTGAAGGGGACGGAACTGGAGTCGATCATCTCGAAAGACGCTCCCGACCAGCGTAACGGCGTACTCAGTTCTCTGGGTTTGATTGCCGACAGCTTGCGCCTCCTGCCGACTAAAGAGCAGGCCAAAAATAAGGAATGGAGCGCGACGGTGTGGGCCGAGAAACGGGAAGGATGGATCTTCCTTACCGGCACCGAGGCCGAGCAGGAAGCACTTCGGCCTCTCCATTCTCTTTGGATTGATTTGCTCATTCTGCGCTTACTCACCCTACCCAAGCCAGGGCAAAAACGGGCATGGTTCGTCCTGGACGAGCTGGCGACCTTGCAGAAACTTCCGCAGTTCCACAGCGCCTTGACCAAAGGCCGCAAGAGCGACAACCCGATCATCTTCGGCTACCAGGGCAAGGCGCAGCTTGAGGTGATCTACGGCCATCTGGCCGAGGTCATGTTGTCCCAGCCGGCCACCAAGTTCGTGCTCAAGACCGCCGAGCCGAAGGCGGCGAAGTGGGCGTCGGAGCTGATCGGAGACATCGAGATCGAGCGCGTGCGGGAGACGGTAGCGGACGGGAAACGAGCAGGGAAAAGCTTCACCATGGACCGGCAGGTCGAGCCTTTGGTGATGAGTTCCGAGATACAGGGACTCGAAGATCTCCACTCATTCCTGAAGCTGGGGAACAACGTGACGCGGTTCAGCTTTCCTCATATGGACCGGGACCTGATCGCTCTGCCTTTCGTTCCCCGCGACATCCCCGAACGCGATATGTGGCTCAATCCTCTCGCTCCTTCGGAGGCCAAAACGCCAGCACCTGTACCAGTAGCCGTCGCTACCCAAGTAGCCGCGAAAGCCTCAGTCGTACCCACCATCATCCAGTCAGTCGTGAAGGCGACAGCTCCCTTAGTAGTTCCTGCGCAAACCGTCGTCCGAACAGCGCCGCCAGTAGATGCACCCGTCTTCGGACCGGTAACCCAGGTCTCCGCTCCCCATTCCAGCAGCGATCTATAGGCCAGGAAGGAGGACTCCATGCTCACCATTTCGAAGGCTCTCAACGCAGGCCAGGCGCAGACCTATCACCAGATGGAATTTACCTCCAGCACCCAGAGCTACTACAAGCAAAGCGGCGCGGTAGAGGGTGAGTGGCAGGGACAACTTGCCTCGAAGATGGGCTTGTCCGGTGCGGTCAGCCCAGAGCATTTCACGCGTCTGACGAACGGCCAACACCCCGACACTGGCAAGCAGATGGTGAAGCACCGCACTGCCCAGCAGTACAAAAACGCAGACGGAACAACAATCAATGCGGTCGAGCATCGCGCCGGTTGGGACGCTACCTTTTCCGCGCCTAAATCGGTTTCGCTCACCGCTTTGGTAGGCGGCGACGAGCGGGTTCGGGAGGCGCACAGCGCCGCCGTGACCGCCGCCGTGGCCGAGTTGGAGCGTTACACCCAGGCCAGGATTGGTGGCAATCATCCAGCCGAGACGACCGCCAGATTGATCGCAGCCAAGTTCGAGCATGACACCGCCCGTCCCGTCGAAGGCTACGCCGCACCGCAGCTTCATACTCATGTCTTCATCATGAACGTGACTGAGAGGACAGACGGCACGACACGCGCTTTACAGGAGCGGGGCATGTTCGATACCCAGAACTATGCGACCGCCGTGTACCAGTCGGCACTCACTTATAAGCTCCGCGATCTAGGCTACGAGATCGAGGCAGGCAAAAGCGGAGCCCCGGAGATCAAGGGCTACTCCCAGGCGTACCTAGACGCTTCGAGCCCCCGGTCTCAGCAGATCAAAGATCATCTGGCGAAGACCGGCTACAGCGGTGCACAGGCGGCACAGATTGCCGCCCATGCGACCCGCGACAAGAAGGTCATTCTCTCTCCCGAGCAGGTTCTAGAAGCCCATCGCACGATGGCCGCGACCTTTGGCAATCAGCCAGGAACGGTAGTCGCCCAAGCCCGCCAACGAGCCCGGACAGAGGAGCGAGCTCCCGATCAGATGGCCAGGGCACAGGAAGCTGTCACCTACGCACGGAGTAGCAACTTCGAGCGCGAAGCGGTCACGGATGGGCGACTCCTGATGCGAGATGCGCTTCGCAGAGGCATGGGTGAGACCACCCTAACGCACATCCAGGCGGAGTTCATCGCTCGCCACGAGCGAGGAGACTTTAAGGAGCACAAGGGCCAGAAGCACGCGACCGGACGGAGCTTTACTACTCCCGAAACCATCGCCGATGAGAAAGCAAACATCCGGCACGTCATGCGCGGACAGAACATCGTCCAGCCGATCATGACCCAGCCAGAAGCCATAGCCCAAGCGGCAACGCGGCAGTTTCTCAACCAGGCCCAAAGAGCCGTGATCGCCGATGTGCTGACCTCGCCCGACCGTATCCACGGTGTCCAGGGACTCGCCGGCACCGGAAAAACGACGGTTCTTGCGAGCATCCGTGAAGGGGCAGAAGTCAAGGGGTATAAGGTCGAAGGCTTCGCCCCCACCTCGCGTGCAGCCGGTCAGCTTCGCGAGGAAGGAATCGAGGCTACAACCCTGCAAAGCTTTCTCGCCCGAGGTCGGAATTATACGAATGCTATGACTGCCAGCCCACGTCTCTACATGCTCGATGAATCGAGTCTAGCCAGCACCAGGCAGATGCGGGCCTTCCTCGACAAGATCAAACCGGCAGACCGGGTGCTGGTGATTGGAGATACCGCGCAACACCAAGGTGTGGATGCGGGCCGGCCCTTCGAGCAGATGCAGGATGCCGGGATGCGGACCTCGCAGCTCGACCAGATTGTGCGCCAGCGAAAGAATCCGGCACTGTTACAAGCAGTCCAGTATCTCGCCAAAGGTCAGACGGCCAAAGGCATCGAAATGCTCGCCAGGCAGGAACGAATCACTCAAATTGCAGACCCTGGCGAACGCGTCGCAGCGATCGCCAAGGATTACGCGGCGAACCCGCAGCGGACGATTATCGTGTCTCCCGACAACCGTAGCCGCCAGCTCATCAATCAGGCGGTGCGGGGTGAGTTGCAGGAGGCTGGAAAGCTAGAAACGAAGCAAACGACGTTCTCCGTTCTGGCTCACCGCTCCGACATGACGGGCGCGGATCGAGAGTGGGCGGCAAGGTATAAACCGGGAGACATCCTCAAATATGAGAAGGGCAGTAAGGTCCAAGGCATCGCTGCGAACAGCTTCGCCGCCGTGCTCTCCGTAGACGCCCGAAGCAATACCGTTACGGTTCAACAAGAGGGTGGCAATATCATTACCTACGATCCAAAGCGCTTGAAAGGTGTGAACGTCTACCGTGAAACCCAGAAGGATTTCGCGACCGGCGATCGGCTTCAGTTCACCGCCAAGGACAAAGCTTTAGGCGTCAACAACCGCGATCTAGGCACCATCACCAGGCTTGAAGAAGGACAGATTACCGTGCGAATGGACGGCCAAACCGAGCGATCCATCCAGTTCAACCCAGCTACGATGAGGCACTTCGATCACGGCTATGCCGTCACGTCCCACGTCTCGCAAGGACTCACCGAAGGCCGCGTGATTGCCAATATCGACACGGAATCTTCCCGCGTCCTCATCAACACCCGGCTCGCCTATGTGGCGATTTCACGTGCGGAACAGGACGCGAGGATCTACACCAATGATGCCGAGACGCTCGGAGTCCGTCTCGCAACACAGGTCAGCAAGACTGCAGCTTTAGACTTTCGTAAGTCTCCCAATCCAGCTCCGCAAAAACAGGCCATTGCTCAGGTGCGCGAGTATGCCGACCCAAACCACCGTATTGCAGCGGTTGCCCTTGCTTACGCAGAACACCCTTCCAATAGTGTTGTCATCGCTAAAGACCCAGCCGAGCGGCGGGAGTTGAATCAGCTTATCCGCGCCGACTTACAGGCGTCGGGATTCGTTGCTCCGGATAGTAAGTTCCTTCCCGTCCACGTCGAGAAGGAATTGACGAACCCCAAACTCGCGGCTCAGTACACCCCCGGGGACATCATCCAGTACCGGCAAGGAAGCCCCAGCCTTGAGGGGATTCCAAACAACAGCGCCGCCGTAGTTGTATCCATAGACACCAAGACAAACAAGCTGACCGTCGAAAACTTTCAGGGGGATGAGGTGATCTACAGTCCACATCTCACTAAAGCCATGACGGCCCAGAGCAAGGTCTACCGCAAGGAACATCAGGAGTTCGCCCAGGGTGATCGAGTTCGCATGACCGAGGCCAGCGCCACCCAGGACATCCGAAAAGGCGACTTCGGCACCATTACTGCCATCGGCGATAAACTGGAAGTGCGTCTCGACAAGGGCGAGAGCGTGCAACTGACCAAGGAACAGGCCAAGCACATCGAGCACGGCTATGCCGTGGACAGCCTCAAGACCGGTGCTCCCAACAAAGTTCTTATCAGTCAGGACGGATTCCAAACTACATCCGAGGCCGCCTCCCTCGCTCGCACAGGGAGACAGGTAAGCGTCTACACGTCGGACGCATCAGCCCAGGCGAACGTGATAGCCCCAGCCATTGCGCTCCCAGAACAACTTAAACCTGCCCTCTCTCTTCCAGTTCAGCAGCAAAGCGAAGCCCCTTCCAACGCCCTCGCGCCGGAACTAGCTCCAGTCGTCCAGCATCGCCACAGTCGTGGGCGCTAACCCTCAAAGGATTCAACCATGCGTTTCGTCTTCCCAACCCGCGCCCTTGTCACCGCTTCCCTTGTTTGCGCCCTTGCTCCTACGTCCGTCTTTGCCGCTCCGAATAGCAAAGCTATGCGAGAGGCCCTTGTAGCGGACTACCCACTTACCAAGGTTGGGATGACCGGCATGGCCCAGTTCGATTACACGAGAATCACTCAACCAGGAGCGATCCTCGCCGTTCGGATGCCCGGTATCTATGCCGACATCGCCAACACCAAAAACGTGATCGTCAACACAAACTTCGCGGACGGGCAGCTCACCCAGGCAACCGGCTTCGCCGCCGCCTTTGGCGGAAGCACTGGACGCTCACGCACCCTGAATCCGCAGGAGAAGGTGTACGTCACCATGATTACCGTGAGGAAGGATTCAGTTCTCATGGAACTCCTCACCACGGACGTGACCACGCTAGGCGACGGCCAGGGAACACGCTACAGGGCGGAACTCAATATCAAGCTTCCGGGCCTGGACACAATGACGCCCGAGGACGTGAAGAAGACCATCGACACCGTAATCACTGATCCGGCCACTGCCTCAGCCGTCGAGAGCAAGACCATCAAGCTCGGCATGAGCCCCGACGAGGTGAAGAAGTCACTTGGCAATCCAGACAAGATCGTGGACCTCGGCCGCAAGCAGGTCTACATCTACAAGGATATGAAGGTGGTATTCCTCAACAGCCAGGTATCCGACGTTCAGTAGTTGTGCCTTTGTACCTTTTCACCTTATTACCCGTCGTCGTGGCGGTGGCAATGTGGGAGACGCCAGCTCCACCGGTGTCTTCCAAGGGGCGGTGTGAAGGGTGGGACAGTTTCACCGTTCCACGCTTTGCACGGACCCGCCATTTCCACGCCTTTCGTTCTGACCGAACAACCTTGAAGGAGGAACGATGCCGTTAGGAAAACGTTGGATAGGCTGCATGCTCATCGGAGTGGGATTGATGTTGTTTGGTGTCTCGCACCAGCACTGGCAGGAATGGTCAGGCTTCGCAATCTTGGCCGCTGGGATCGTCCTGGTTTTGCCAGAGCGGATCACAGGGCGTCCCGCAAACTGATGTCAGGCAAGCCGATATCGGCCCATCCTTATATAGAAAGACTGTGAGCGTCTACCGTGATGGGGCCAGCAGCTCGATTGCCCAATCGGCAGGCGGTCCACCATGCCGGGTTCGGTTGCCCGCGCACAGGGAGACGCCTTTCAGGCGGGTCCCCGCAGCGCCCGCACTTCACACGGCCCAAAGTCTCTGAAAACGTCTTATTGCCATGCCTCTCGGCAAGCAGCTTCGTGGGGCACAGGACCGTTGACCCACAGGAGCCGCACCGCATTTCGAGACGGCACTCAGGCCAGTCCAGAAGGCGCTGTGAAGGTCGGAAAGCGGGCGGATGCAGCCCGCTATGCGGCAGGTAGCCTTTGACCTCTGATTCCCTTGCCTCTCGGGCAGCCGCCCGCTTCATGAAGCCCATCAACCAAGATTAGGAGAAGAAAAGGCGAAACGCAATCTGGAAATTTACGAGCCGGTTCCTGCCGAATGCTCCGTTACCACGACATATCATTGATGCATGAGGGGCTCAGTACCTCGAAATCTCAGGTGACGCATGTTCAACAAACGCACGAAGAAACCTGTCCTGCTTCAAACTCTGACCGACTTCATCAAGGAGTTCGACAGGTATTTCTCGGGTTCTACGCAATTGAAATGCTATCGAGGCCAGAGGGACTCCTCTTGGCAGAACGTAGCAGGCATTTTTAGACCTCAGTCCAAAGAGCTTCTGCAGGATGAGAAAAGGGCGATTCGGAGACTGATATCGGTCCAGCCACACGAGTTTGCAACCGACGAAACGATGCTCGATAAGCTCGTGCGAATGCAGCATTTTGGGCTGCCGACTCGATTGATGGATGTTTCCCGTAATGCCCTGGTCGCACTTTACTTTGCAACTGACCCAGGCCCTTTTGGGAGCAAACCTACTGACGGCCTGGTGACTGCTTTTGCAGTACCACAGGAGCTTGAGAAGTACTATGACAGCGATTCTGTAAGTTGCATCGCCAACTTGGTTAATATGACGGCCGAAGAGAAGGTAGCGATTCTTCGGCTGAAAGAGTCGATAAGCGAGGATCTTTCAATGACCCGCACAGTTGAACTCTTTAATGAAGGCGAGGTTATCAAGCGGCTTCTGCAATTCATTCGAGCCGAAAAATCGTACTTCCAGCCGATCATAAACCCCGTGGATTTGTTCGTGCCTTACTTTGTTCATCCGAAGATGAGCAACCGGCGAATCCTCGCACAATCTGGTGCTTTCATCCTTTACGGTCTTGAGGCGCCTAACACGATGTTCTTTCCGTATGAGATTGAGCAAACGCCATTCATCGTTCCGCAGAACCAGAAGAGCTCAATTCGGAAGGCCCTCGACAACATTGGTATCAATGAAAGCACGCTTTTCCCGGAGATCGACAAGGCTGCCGCCCGTATCAAAGACAGTTACGCCGGAAGTGATACACCGGACAAAACCGTGAAAGAGACTGGACCGATGCGAGCAGTACGGAGACTTTTCGGAATCAAGCGCTAATGCGCTCGATTCCTAGACCTTCCGCCACTTATCCCTACCACCGACATTGGTGTCGCGAACTCGCTCGACGTGAACGGCTGCATCTGGGTTCATCTCACGAGCTCGCTCAATCGCAGCTGCCTGAGTCGGAGCTGTTGCACTAGCCCTTTCCGATCCCGGCTTCCTTACCGCATAATCTCCCTGCTCGCGTCTTTCGACAAAAAACTCGTTCTTTGCCATTTGAATCCCCCTTTCTGCGATTAGAATACACTGAAAATTGAAGCAGAACCTAACGTAAGGGTTTTGGCAAGCTGGCTCGCATAGAGCTGCGATCCCGATTACTTCCGCTATTGCGACGTGTGAGTACTAACCCGGCCCTCATGTAACGGATTTGCACTTCTATCGACTTCAAACACCAATGAGCAGGGCGATCGATCTGCTCGCGGTGTCTTTCTACAACTGTCCGGGAAAGCGCGTAAAATGAGCGCCATGTCAAGATGCACAGCACCTTCCAGAGGCCATCACACGGCATCAGGTCGAGCGAATTGTCCCGCCTGCGGCGGGAGTTCCGGGCGTTGGGGTGGCGGATACAACAGCTACTCCTATCCGTCATATTCCGCGCCTGTTTCCTTGTCGGCAAGTGCAAGCCGTTCATCCGGAGGAAGCGGAGGCGGTGTAGGCGGCAGTGCTCGACCACGGTGGTCACCGGCAGGATCGTCTGTCTCTTACACTCCTTCCGAAGTCGTTGCGCTCACACCATTCCGCGAGGCGCTAGAGAAGATTGGCCCAAAGCCAGACAAGCGCGACATCTTCTTGTGCCACGCTTGGGACGACCGTGCTACATCGGCAAAAGAGCTTCACGACTTACTCGAGTCTCGTGGCGTCAAGGTTTGGTTCAGCGAAAAAGATGTGCTGCTCGGCACGCCGCTGATGCGTGAACTCGACAAGGGCTTGGCAAAGTCTCGAGTGGGCATTGTGTTGGTTACTCCGGCCTTTTTGACGCGTATAAAGAATTCCGGGATCGCAGAAAAGGAGCTGTCGGTGCTTCTGGCTCGGGACCAACTCATTCCGATCATGCACGGCACCACCTTCGAACAGTTGTTGGAAGTTAGCCCCATGCTCGCGTCCCGCAGCGGCCTCAGTACGAAGGAAATCAACATGGCGAACGTAGCCACGAAGCTCAAGGAGCTGATGCCACTGTTTCCTGACACACCTGTCAACTAGACCTATTCCGCCCGTTTGGATGACCGTCTCCTACAACCTTCCCCCCTCTCCAACCGGCTGTTAGACCACGAGCAGTTAAGCCCAACAAACTCGGGCTGCAAGCCGCAGCGTGTGATCGGTTCGCTTATCGTAACGATTTCGTCCTCAACGAGCGATGCCAAGCCAATGCACTCCTCAGGGCGTCGCGGACGATCAGTCCTCATAAACGCATCAGTGTTTACTTACGAACCTGTTCTCTCTCCTCAGGAAAAAGAGACACGGGCTTTGCAGGCGGTTTCTTCAGGTTGAAGTCCAGCGTCGTTTGCTCATGACCGATAGGGTGCTGTTCGCGCCACAGCTCCAGCAGAAGACGCGGCCATGCAGTCAGAACCGCCTTAGTCCGGTGTACCTTGGCATGACAGCCAGGGCAAAGCGCAATCATCAGAGCTAGGACTGACTTCCCCGGCACCCGGTGGTGCACGATCATCTCCCGCTTGCGTCCACCAGGAGCATCACAGACGCGGCAACGATAGCCGTCCCGTTCAAGTACCGTTTCGCGTAAGCCGCCGAAGTATTCAGCGTCCTGCCGCTTGAGGGTGTAGCAGCTCGCACAAAGGCCGTTGGCAAGAATCTTCTCTCGCCCGCATGGACAGTGCATCGAGCCTTGGATTTGCTTTCTCACTTCCCTGCCCCGGTATCGACTACCGTCCTACTGGCTCGGAGAACCCGCGCAATCGTCTGCACCGAGACTCCAAAATGAGTCGCAATCTCATGCCGCGTGTGTTCGTGGCTGTCCCACATCGTCTTTACGACACGCACCTGCTGGGTTGAGAGCAGCTTCTTCCGGCCACCCGTCCGGCCTCGCGCCCGCGCCGACGACAGGCCCGCCATAGTGCGCTCCCGAATCAGTTCCCGTTCAAACTGCGTCAGAGCTGCGAAGAAGTGAAAGACGAGCCTGCCTGCGGCGGTGCTGGTGTCGAACTTTTCTTTGAGAGAGATGAAGTTGATGCCGCTCTTATCAAGCCGGTCCACGATCTGGAGGAGGTCGCGGATCGACCGGCCCAGGCGGTCCAGCCGCCACACCACAAGGGTGTCGCCTGTCTCCAGCCGGTCCAGGCACTTCTCCAGCTCAGGCCGGTCCAGCGAGCCGCCGCCCATCGTCTCCTGATAGATGCGCTTGCAGCCAGCCTTTTTCAGGTCAGGAAGTTGTCCCTCGGTATCCTGCTGTTCGGTTGACACTCTCGCGTATCCAACGACCATGCCGAAATCGTACCATAAACGTTTTATTGTGGTACGATGATTGCGTTACGAGTTATGGCCTTGTTTTAGCTCAGAAACACCGCAGGACCTGTCGAGCTGCAAAGAAGGCCGCAAACGTTCGTTTGTGGTGAGGGACCACACCGGCCCATATATGGCCAATCGTGGGGACTTATGCTTCCAAGGTTCGGCAGGGCGCTTCGGCGCGTTATGACAGCCAGCCCGAAGAGGAGTGCGCCCGGTGAATTGATTCGTCTAGACTTGTGGACGATAAGTGATGGATAAAAACCGCAATCTCACTCGAGGTCAGCATCATCTTCCTCAATTTCTCCTGAAAGGCTTTGCCTCTCGTTCCCGTAAGAAAGAGGTATTCACTTGGCTTTTCCGCAAAGAAGGGCCTGTGGTGGAAGCCAATCTCAAAGGAATAGCGAAGGGGAGGGACTTTTATGGAAAGTCAGCCGAGTACGATCTTGAACAGCGGCTGAGCGTGATGGAAGATGCTTTTGCGCGTGTGGTACGGCGTCTCCGTGCTGGAGAAGGCTTAGAGGACAAGCAATTACTCTGTCAATTCGTAGCGAGTACGCAAATACGCACTTCAAACCTCCGAACGGGTGTCTCCGAAGCGCTAGGGAGCTTTACGGGGGAATTTGGGAACGCCCTGATAAAGCCGGAGTACCAAGCGCTGCTGTTGGCAAACGCTCTAAGTCGCGTGCGAAAAAAAATCGAAATAGGCGAGCTAGACCATGTACTCACTTTGCTTCCATTGTCTCAGCGAGAGAATCTCATCTCGGAGATCATGCCGAAGCTCGGGCGGTATTTGAGGACACAGATTCAAGACACGACAAGAGACCTAGCCGACCGAATGCCTTCTCTCATCGAACCGGAATCCTTCAAGGACGCGCAGAATAAGTTATTGTCCGAAAACTTGACTCCCGAACCGCGTATTGCACACTTAATGAAACTCAACTGGAGTGTTGTGGAGTGCGATGCGGAACCGTTGATACTCGGGGACCTTGCAGTGGTGGCCGGCTCTGAATCGGGCGAGTTGATGAATATCCTTCGCCACGATCCTTCTCTCGATTCCATCTACCTGCCAATTTCTGTGAACCGGCTTCTCCTCGGACAGCGCCCTGGGATGCCACTTGCCTCCATTGCTGACCTTAATGTAGCAAGCGCCGAACTAAGCCGGGAGTTTTTCATCAGTGCAACGGCGGGCGCCCACCAAGATCTACAGCCCAGGATTGGCTTGAGGCAGACGCTCCTCTCTCCTGATGAGGTGAGAGACATCGTCAGGTCAGTATTCGACGGTTTGAAAGCAGTGCCGGCTCCGTTCGCGGATAAGTAACCACAAACGCGATTGCAGTTGTGCGCAAGAACGGAGTGTTAGGTGTTGCGCTTGTTGGACATATCGCAGCTCGATGATATGAGCCTAAATGGAGCAAGGGCGTCAGCGTCGGCGATGATCGTGGCTCTGGGCGAAGATAAACTAATCCGACGAATCACGCGATGAGCAACTTCCAAGAGCTGGCTCAGGCTGAGAAAACTGCTACGACATCTCAGGCCTTCTTCTAGACGCAACACTTCGGTACGTCGTAGCGAAGAAAAGACACTCACTGTCAATCCCTAGACCAAACAACAGAAGGCATTCATGCAAATGTTCCAAGCGCTTCTTTCTTTTCCGGAGCACCACATCGTTCTAGCCTGGTGGTTGGCTCTTGCGATACCACTCTGCGGTCCGCCTTTATGGTCACTCCTCAAGAAGGTGCCCATTTGGGGACTCAACGCGCGGATGAGCTATTTAGAAAATAACATCACAGTCCTAGAGAACCTTCACAACAACCCTTACGGTCTGGTGGTGTTTCTAGCCCACAAAGCCACCTCTATGGCCCTAGAAGTCGTTTACGCTTGCGTGATCGTCACTCTGATGGAGGGTCGCTCCCATCCAATACCGACTCCGCGAATACTCTACGCTGCCTCCATTACCCTCGCTGGCGGACTGGCAGGAATCGCTTTGCGCGTCAGAACAGTGTTGAACGGCCTGACCTCATTCTCTACAAATCTCCCTGCTCAGCGCCAAGAACTCACTCGGTTACGCGCACTCAACGCAAAACCCAAGATCCTTCCTGAGCTGCCCTAACGAAGACTCCGAAAGGTTCAAACCCTTTGTGAGGCGCTCAAGTGCGAGGAAAGCCTAGCAATTAGGCTGCTAGCTCTGGGACGAATGCAGCGCGACGACTAAAGACAACCGGCTCAATGTTGTAGTTGCGAAAAGCATCAAGAACGCCGCCCGACACAGAATGCTCCGCGTCATTCAAAACAGCATAAGCTTTTGACTCAGGCGGTCGCACCTCGCGGGTATCATTCCACGCATAGATGAAAGCCTCTGCACTGTCTCGAGTTGGCTTATTGATCGCTTGAATGATGCGCTCAGGTTCCTTACGCGGCGATTTGGGTATGACGAAATGAAACAGGTGATCAAAGCCGCTAGTCCCCGTGAATTTGGGCTTGGGCGTGTAGCGGATTTCGCTTTCGTCAAGCCATGTCACTACATCCTCAAAAAAGAGGCTCTCCACAATGGGGCTTGCAAGGTAGAAAAGATCGTTCACCGCAAGTATCGCTTGAATTAGATTGTGTTTCCGCGAAGGGAAGTTCTCGGGTGAAGTGCGTACCTCCAGCGCCTCATTAATTATCTGCACGCCAAACCCATTGAGCGTCATCTTTAGTAGTTCTTTGCGCTTATCAGTGTTCAGGCTGCATCCGGACGCTTCAAGGTCGCGCACGGTATAGCTATCATCTGTGAGAATGTAGCTACCGTTTTCCGCTCGCGCATAAATTTGCAAAGCGTCATTATGTCTATCGAGGTATGGGGTCGTGATCTCAACCCATGAGCCATTCACCTCGCGGAGCGTCGTCTTGTCTTTCAACCATGCACGGTAATCATTCAAGAGCCTGTCGATTTCCTGCGTAGTTGTCATGAAAAAAGGCCCTTTTCAATTCGCGGCTGCTCAGTGATATTGCAGTGCTGCATAAAACCGTCGAGCGTCACGAAGAGGTCCGCTGTGTTCGGGAAACTTGACGTCGGCGCGGGAATAGCCCATTTGTCTCCGTAGCCCTCGCGGTAGATGTGCAAGTGAGGGCATGGAACCTCTTCACCGTCCGGGTTCGTATGAGGTGGTCCATCTATATCGAGCCGCAAAAGAATGATCGCCATTCGTGCTCTGTTCTGGTAGGTGGCTTTCGTCAGCTTGATCTGAAACCGAGTGACATCAAGGATGAAGCTCTCCCGCCTGTCTAGGGAGGTTAGCGGGATTATGACCCGTTCGCCCGGCGTCGGAAACATCCAGTCCCGTTGATCGATGGAGCGTTTTTCCATCGCCATGAGCTTATCTGCTTCGTCTTGGGAAAGGTTGATATCAGCCATTGTCAGGGAGTTTGCTCGCCAAAAGGGATTCATTCTCAAAGCTAAACGAGTTCACGCGGGAAAAACGAGAGAGCTGTAAATCTCAGGCAAGAAGGCGTCACCTCAAGAACGGAGTCGCCCCCCAAAGAGCGGACTTCTGACTGTTGACCGCAGGTCAGAGAGGCGAGATGAGCTCCCGACTCTGGGGAGTGCGGGGCTGCCCTTTGACCTCACTTACGAGAAAGACAGCGCGACTGGCTAAAGCGTCCCCGAGGCAGCTCCTTCCGCAGCTTCCAGGCTGAGTCGTTCGGCCCAGCAGTCAGGATGCGAACGGTACCGTGGTGAAAAGCAGTTGCACCAGGCAAGTTTATCTTCGACAACTTCGGGTGTCGTAGGTGAAAGACGCCGTTCCATGCAAAAGTTTAAAGCGAGAAGCCCCAGTCGATGTCGGGACCCTCCCAGAAGGGTAGCCGGTCAGGTTTGCGGACCTGACCAGCAACAGTGTCTGCCCCCCTCGCTAAGCCGTTTTTTTCGCCGCCCTCTTCTTTGCTGGTGTCTTCGTCACCGACTTCTTTACGGCAGACTTCTTTGCTAAAGCTGGTTGGAGTGCCCGGCTTGAAATGTGCCAGTGGAGAAGAGAGACGCTGGACGAGGAGAGCATATGGGACGAGGGAAGAAGTACCGGCCTGAACAGGTGGTAAATCTGTTGCGGCAGATTGAGGTCGCGATCGCGAACGGGAAGACGACTGCTCTGGCGTGTAAGGAAGCCGGGATCGTTGAGCAGACCTACTTCCGCTGGCGTAAGGAGTACGGCGGGCTGCAGGTGGACCAGGCGAAGCGCCTGAAAGACTTGGAGCAGGAGAACTCGAAGCTGAAGCGTTTGGTTGCTAACCTGAGCCTGGACAACCTTGTGTTGAAGGACTTTGCCTCGGGAAACTTCTAAGCCCTGAGCGACGGCGCATCGCGGCAGCTCATGCACAGGGCAGGCATGGGGTGACGGAGCGCAGGGCGTGCCGGTTGGCCAACCAGCCGCGCGGCACGCAACGCTACCGTGCGATCCGGCGGGAAGACGAAGATGCGCTCACGCAGGCGGTCATCC
>CAXUNR010000028.1:0-47584 GCA_964252655.1 uncultured Acidobacteriaceae bacterium | reverse complement strand
GGGTGGGGGGGCGGCTTCGAGCAGCACGGCAGGATCAGCCATGGACTGCCTCGTCTTGCTGGAGGAGCTGGAGGGCGAGGCGTGCGGCTTCCTGCTGGGCTTGCTTTTTTGTTGATCCGGTGGCGACGGCCAGGGTTCGTGAGGGTTGCTGAGGAGCTCCAGCGGCGGCTTCCAGACGGACTTCGACGGTGAAGACGCGCTGATGGTCGGGGCCGGACTCAGCGACGAGGCGGTACTGGGGGCGTCCGAGGCGCTGGGCCTGGAAGCGCTCCTGCAGGGCGGATTTGTAGTCGCCGACGGCGTGGTTGAGGCGATCGCCGGCGGAGTGTTCCACGCTGGGGAGGGCTCCGGCGAGGACGTGGGTTTCGACGAAGCGGCGAGCGGCCTGGATGCCGCCATCGAGGTAGAGGGCGGCAATGAGGGCTTCGACGGCGTTGGAGAAGAGGGCTACGTTGGTGCGGCCGGCGTTTTGCTCGGCGGTGTGTCCGAGGCGGAGCCAGCGGCCGAGGTCGAGCCGCGCACCGACGAGGCCGAGATGCCGGCGGCTGACGACGGCCGCGCGGAGGCGGGTCAGCTCGCCCTCGCGGCAGGCGGGGTAGCGGCGGCAGAGGGCTTCGGCGGCGAGCAGGCCGAGTGCGGCGTCGCCCATGAATTCGAGCTGCTCGTTGTCGTGGGCCGGGTTGGCGGGGTCGAGCTGGCGGGCTTCGGGAGCGGTGTCGTAGATGAAGGAGCGGTGGGTAAGGGCGAGCTGGAGCAGGTCCGGACGCGCGAAGGTGTGGCCGAGGAGGCGCTCGAGCTCGTGGAGGGGAGCTGCCTGGACGGCTGGAGCATCCGGAGTTGGACGGGAACGGCGCGCCATGAGTCTACTTTACTGCTCGTGGTGGTCGGAGCGGGTGGGGCGGGGAAAGCTCAAAGCGAAAACGAGCAACAGCAAGGGCCAACACGGGGATTCTAGCTGCGCCAGAATGACGGCTTAGAGCTGATTGTCTGTGCAAAGGTGGATAGCAAGGATGAAGAAAAAGCAACCGCAGATTCCCTTCGGGAAGGGCAACAGCAGACTCCCTTCGGGAAGGGCAACAAAGGAGCAAGTGTGTACATCATCAGCGAATCAGCACGCGACGATTAGAAGAGGGGTGGATCGGGTTTGTAGCTTTCCTTTTCTTTTTTGCCCGTTGGATCGAGCGGCTCTTCCTGCTCCTGTTCGCGGGCGAGCCTGGGCACGACGTAGGCAGTTTTCAGGCCGGTTTCGGCGGCTGATCTTGCGTCCGGCGTGAGTCCGGGAACGGAGAGGGCGGCGTGGTATTCGGCCACGGCGTGCTGGCGCTCGGTGGGCTGCTTGGCGTCGTAGAGCCGGCCGAGATAGATGTGGGCCCAGGCGAGGGTGTGCGGGTTGTGGGCGGTGTGGACGACGTCCTGAAACTCGTCGAGCGAATCTTTGGGGTCGCTTTGGAGGAGGTGCACGCGGGCTTTGACGAACATGGCATCGCCGTGGTCCTGGTGCGGGTCGGCGAGGGAGCGGTCGGCGAGGGCGTCGGCGCCGTCGAGGTCGCCTTCGAGGAGCTTCTTTTCGGCAAGCATGAGGCCGGTGGGCGCAGGCCGGACGTGGGTGACGAAGTTGGTGGAGCTTTGGGGGAGGAACTGGATCTGCTCGGCCTGATGGCGGACGCGGTCGACATCCATGCCGTAGACCATTTCGCCCATGCTCTCGCTGAGGCCCTGGGGGTTGTGCTCGAGCGTGGCGAACTGGCCGTAGAAGTAGTCGGTGAGGACCCAGCCCTGGCGCATGTCGAGCTCAACCTGTTTGCGCCGGAGGATCTCGGCTTGACGGTCATAGGAGCTTAGTTCTTCGTCGTAGCGGGCGAGCTCGACGCGGGCGCGGGCTCCGGCGGGCTTGAGGGGAGCTGGGCCGGCGTCGAGGGTGCGGGCTTCCACGGCTTTGATCATGCACTCGGTGACGAGGGCCATGACGTCGGACTTGAAGAGGAACTCGATGGGCGCTTGCTGGACGGGTTTGAGCAGAGGAGTGAGCCGGGTGACGGATTGGGCGCGGGCGTAGACGAGGGGGTCGAGGACGTACTGGAGATAGAGATGGCGGATCTGGTCGAGCTTGATGGTGCCGACGCTGTTGGGCGAGGTGACGATGGCGTAGTCGCTTGCGTAGATGCGCGCGTTGGGCGTGTTGGGCGAGAGCATGGGCTCGACCAGGATGAGCAAGCGGCGGCCGTCGTAGCTGCTGACGGGGACCTTGAGGTAGATGTTGGTGGCGAGGATCATGCGCGTCATGGGGTCGTGGACGCGGTCGACGATTTCGGTGTACTCGGGGCGGTGCTTGAGCCAGAGGGTGTGCAGAGAGGCTTTGTCGGCGAAGTCGCGCAGGAGCGGCAGGATGTTGATGACGCCGAGCGCGTCGGGGGGCATCTCGCTTTGGTCGGCGATGGGTTTTAGCTCGGGCGGCGGTGAGAGATAGAGCGCGAGCGAGATGTACTGGGCGAGGGCGCGGCCGGGATTGCTGAGCTCGTGCTCGTGGATATAGCCGCAGAGGGCGTCGTGGCTTTGGCGTACAAGGGCGGACTGGGTCAGGGCGGCGTCGACGTCGGCGCGGATGGCGGCGCGGACGGGGAGCGAGTTGGCGAGGCCGGCGTCGTAGCCGCAGGCGTTGAGCGCGGTGGCGAGATCGAAGAGGGACTCGCTGGTTTCAAGGGTGATGGCAGCACCCCCGGCCTCGGGTTGTCCGACGCGCGGCCGGACCGGGCCGGTGTGAGAGGGAGCCGGGGAGCTTGAGGAGGAGGAAGACTGGCCAGTGGGTGGGGTCTCTCCTGGTGGGGTTTGGGACTGCGAGGTGTGGGACTGGGCTTGTCCGGCGAGCGACGCGAAGAGGAGGAAGGCTAAAAAAAGGCGCATGAAGGGTTTTGTACGGGACCGGCAGGAGTTCGACGGACTCCGTTAGGATAAGAGAGTGGAGCGGGGTGGGGCAAGCCGAGGAGGGGACTTCTGCGGTTGGCTGGCTGGCGTTTTGGCAGGCTGGGCTAGCGGTGAGCGGTGACCGAGACTCCCGAGAAGGTGAGCAGGACCTGTCCGCGGACAGGCTGGCCGAAGACCCGTGCGGGCTCGTAGACCTGAAGCAGGAGCTGGTCGCGAAGCTGGGTGGCGGTGGAGTCGTCGACGGGACCGGAGAGCAGGGTATAGTTGAAGATCCGTCCGGAGTCGTTGATGTCTGCCTGGACCACGATGGTTGCGTCGGAGCTGGTGGTGAGCGGCTGCAGGCGGGCCGCGGAGTAGAGATAGTGGGGTGCGGTCAATGCGCCGAGCGGTTCGTCGTTGGCGAGTACGGCCTGCGGCGCGGCGACGACGCCAATGAGCAGTACGAGGCTGCCGACCAGAACGAGAGCGCTGGCAAAGCCGGCCGAGACCTGCAGAAGCATGGGGCGGAAGTGATTCTCCCAGCGGACGGCGAAGGTATCGATCCAACTCCCGTTGCGGCGTGCGTTCTCGTGAGAGATGGCGAGCCGAAGTTTGAGACCGAGGTCCTGGGGGGCTTTGACCGAACCGACGGCTTCGAGCACACGCTGCAGTCCGCGCCAGGTGTCAAACTCGCGCCGGCAAGCGGTGCACTGGTCCAGATGCGCGGCGATCTCCTGCATTTCGCGTCCGGTAATGGCTCCGTCGAGGTAACTCGAGAAGGACTGCCGGATTGGGGCGCACAGGGGGGTGCAGAGGGTTGCGGGAAGGCTCAACGTGCACCTCCTGCGAGGGCGTCTGCGAGACCTTCGGCGACTAGAATTTGCTTGAGGGCGGCGCGTCCGCGGGTGAGCCGGCTTTTGACCGTGCCGGCCGGGACGTCGAGAATCTCCGCGATCTCTTCATAGCAGAAGCCTTCCATCTCACGCAGGACGACGACGGTGCGGAAGGCGAGGGGCAGCTTGCGCAGAGCATCTTCTACGCGGGCCTTCAGTTCCCCGCGGGCGGCGTGGTCGTAAGGGGATCCTCCGGCATCGGCGAGCAGCGCGCTTAGGCCGGGGGCGTCCTCGCCATTGTCGGTTTCGGCTGTGCCGGTGGGCGTGTCGATGGTGAGTTCCTGGCGCTTGTGCCGGCTCCACCAACGCCTCTGGTTGGAGGCCTCATGGAGTGCGATGCGGTAGAGCCAGGTGCGCAAGCTAGCCTCGCCGTGGAAGCTGCGGATGTTGCGGAACACCTTGATGAAGACTTCTTGGGTGATGTCGGCGGCGTCGGCGGGGTCCTGTAGGCTGCGGGCGATGAGCGAATAGAGGGGCTGCGAGTACTGGGCGATGAGGAGGCTAAAGGCCTCTTCGGAGCCGGCCTTGAGCGCAGCGACGAGGGCTGCGTCTTCGGTGCGAACTCCTACCGCGCTGACCAGATTGCCCATGAGAGTGCCCGCCTGCATTTCGGGTGTCCTTTAGCGTACGACTTCGGTGGGATGTGCTGCAAGGGTTGTGTATGCGAATGGAACAGCTTGGAACCGTTTTGGAACTGCGCCGCCGGCGACCGAGTGCTCGCTCACTCTGGGTACTTAGACACCACGCATCCCCCAAATTGTTCCCTACGGGCGAGGTTTACACCATTCCCTGTTTGACTCGCGAGGCGAGGTGCCGCAGAATGTAGGAAGTGGGCCTGTGGCGCAGCTGGGAGCGCGCTTCCATGGCATGGAAGAGGTCATCGGTTCGATCCCGATCAGGTCCACCAACCCTTCAAATTTCAAAGGCATCAGGCACGCTGGCCGACTTGCATCTTGGTGGCGGTGGAGGCTTACGCGTTTCGGCCGCAGCCGTGGCGGATGACGATTGACTTACGCCATTCTTCCATCGTTGCGTAGATGATGCAGCTTCGCCCGGTGGCGGTGTCGATACGCCAGGTGAGATTGCCTTGACGGTACCACTGGTAGGGTCCGTTGCCGGCAAAGCGCGCATCGTTTTGGGGGTTCGCGGACAAGGTGTCGGAGCTGAATGGGGAGCGGTTGCGCGCCAGGGCGGGAGACGATTGCGGTGCCTGGCTTTCCGGACCGGGCGCGGTGCTCGATAGCGGCGCGGTTCCGGTTGTGCTCTGGGTGTTTCTTTTTGCCGGTGCGACATCCTCGAAGTCTTCCGCTGCTTCCTGCCGGACGGTCTTCTGCTTGTGGTCGCTGGCGCCATCGGCTGTTTCGCCGGCGTTTTCCTTCAGAAAGCGCGCGTGCTCCTCGGGGGTCATGCAGCCGTCGCAGTGGACGTCTCCGTTGCCGAGAGCCTGTTGGTCGTTGTGCCGTCTCCACAGGAGAAAGCCACCGGTCAGCACTGCCATTAAAACGACGATCCCGACGATTCTTCTGACCATGTCTGCCTCGCGTCCTGTGTTTACGGTTCGGACCTGCTGCCCGCGCTTGTGCTCCGCGCGTCGGTTGCCTTTATTTTAGTGCAACTTATTTACGCAGTTTGACTTTGCGAAAGAGTCTTGGCTCAAGTTTGGGCCGTTTTGTTGATTGATGGAAGACGTGGGATCCCGGCGGGGGTGGGATGTTGCCGGAGTGACGCGCGCGTTATGATACGAACGTGCTGAGATACTCCATTGTCGTTCCTTTCCATAACGAGGAAGAGAACGTCACCACGCTCTACGATCGGCTGAAGGCGGCGATGGAAGGGGTGATGGCGGAGTCTCGCGACAGCTTTGAGCTGGTGTTTGTGGACGATGGCTCGCGCGACCGTACGTACCGGCTGCTTGAGGAAATTGCCGCGGTGGATTCGCGTGTGCTGGTGATCAAGCTGCGACGCAACTTTGGCCAGACGAGTGCTCTAGCTGCCGGCTTCGATCACGCGCAGGGGGAGTTCATCCTGGCGATGGACGGGGACCTGCAACATGATCCCGATGAGGTGCCGCAGTTTCTTGCCAAGCTCGAAGAGGGGTATGACGTGGTGTCCGGCTGGCGGTCGCAGCGCGGCGACAACTTTCTTCTGCGGCGGATTCCTTCACGGGCGGCGAACTGGCTGATGGCTGTGCTCTCCGGCGTGCCGATCCACGACTTCGGGACGACGTTCAAGGCGTATCGACGGGACATTATTCAATCGATTCCGCTGTATGGCGAGATGCATCGGTTTATCCCGGCGCTGGCGAGCTGGTATGGCGCGAGTATCTGCGAGATCCCGATCTCGAATCCGCAGCGCACGGCGGGCAAGTCGCACTATGGGGTCTCGCGCACGTTTCGCGTCTTTTTCGACCTGCTGACGATTCGTTTTCTGCTGAAGTATATGACGCGGCCGCTGCATTTTTTTGGGAGTATTGGCGCGGTGGGCATGCTCTCCGGGGGGGCGATTGCGCTTTGGCTTCTGGCGCTGAAGCTGATTACGCATGGCGACGTGCATGGCGACCACGCGCCACTGTTTACGTTGGCCAGTGTGCTGATTCTGGGAGGCATTCAGATGATGGGGATCGGGCTGCTGGGGGAGTTGCAGGTGCGGCACTTTCACTCAGCGGACCGGCGGGCGCCGTATGCGGTGGATCGGGTGCTGCGCTTGCGGAGTTCGGAGGAGTCGCTGCTGCGGTAGGTGACTGTGGGCCGACCCGACCTTTCCATTGCTACTCGCGCGAACTTTCGAATCTCTTGAGTAGCGTTACGGTTCTTCTCATCTCTTCCACGTCCAAAACGTCGTGGGGACGGCCCGCGGCCAGTTTATTGGCAATCAACTTGGCCGCGGGGATGACCGGCACCTCAAAGGCATTATTTATCCATGCATAGACGCGAGATTCCCAGCACTCCTCAAAGTCGACGCCGGTAAGTACCTGCAAGATGTCAACGCGCAGTGGAGGCTCACCCATCTGGAAGTAGGATTGGCGATCGTTGAAGTCGCACGGCTCGTATCCGGATCACGGAGCGCGAAGTCAGCGAGGGCGCGGTATACGGCTTCGCTGTTTTCTACGGAGCACAGAATGAAGATCGTCTAGATCTTTGGTCGTCCTTGGTTGTGAATAGGCACCAACCGCATAGCCTACGACTACAAGGTATTTAGCTCCATGGGCATTCAAGGCGGATAAAAGGTCTGCGTGATCCTGGCTCAGGTCCACGCGGATCGGTTTGTCTGAAGGCGTATGCACTACGAGTCACCTCCCATACGGCACCAAGCCGCTCGCCGAGGGAACGATTCTGCCAGTAACGAGAATGCTCCGCGTCCTACTGCTGCTCTATATCGGTCACGCGTCGAATCGTCTTAGCATGATTTGATTTTATGCTTCTGGCATGTAGGGTTGCGATTAAAGTTCGCGTGAGAAACTAAAGGTATGGCCCTGAATGTAGGAATTGTCGGCTTGCCCAACGTAGGTAAGAGCACCATCTTCAACGCGCTTACGTCGGCCAAGGCGCAGGCGGCAAATTATCCGTTTTGTACTATCGAGCCGAACGTGGGCGTGGTTGTGGTTCCGGATGCGCGGCTGGACCGGATCGTCACGCTGGTGAAGCCGAAGTCGATCGTGCCGACGACGATGGAGTTTATCGACATCGCGGGCATCGTTGAAGGGGCGTCCAAGGGGGAGGGTCTCGGCAACCAGTTTCTTGGTCACATTCGCGCGACGGATGCGATTTTGCATGTGGTTCGCTGCTTCCACGATGACGAGGTGGTGCATGTGGCGGGGAAGGTGGATCCGTTGAGCGACATCGACATCATCAACACCGAGCTGCTGCTGGCCGATCTCGACACGGTGGAGAAGCGCAGCGTGAAGGCCCAGAAAGCGGCGAAGGCGCAGTCTGCGACGGCGGCCGCGAAGACGGAAGCGGAGACCCTGAGCAAGCTGCTCGACGCACTGAACGCCGGCAAGCCTGCGCGCGCGGCTGAGCTGACCGAGGAGGAGCGCCTGGTGGCCCGCGATCTCTTCCTGATTACCATGAAGCCGATGCTCTATGTGGCGAATGTGGATGAGGCCGGCATCGCCAGTGGCAACGAGTACACGGCTGTGGTGGAGAAGCGCGCGGCCGAGGAGCGCAGTGAGGTGGTTCGCATCTGCGGCGCGATGGAGGCCGAAATTGCGCAGCTGGAGCCTGAAGAGCGCACGGAGTTTCTGGAGGCCGCGGGGCTTGAGGAGCCGGGGCTGAACCGGCTGATCCACGCCGCGTACCGGCTGCTGGGCTTGTCCACGTACTTTACGGCAGGCGTGCAGGAGGTGCGGGCCTGGACGATCCAACGCGGGACCAAGGCTCCGGGCGCGGCAGGCGTGATCCACTCGGACTTCGAGCGCGGCTTTATCAAGGCCGATACGTACCACTCGGACGACCTTTTCCGGCTGGGCAGCGAGCAGGCGGTGAAAGAGGCCGGGCTGCTCCGCTCCGAGGGCAAAGAGTATCCGGTGAAGGACGGCGACATTCTATTTTTCAAGTTCAATGTTTAGCGGCCGGCGATGATCGTTCGTCCACGTCCGACGCTGTTTGAGCTGTTCGGCATCTGGCGGCTTTCTGTGCTCTCGAAGGTTGCGCCGCAGATTTTGGGACTAGCGTTGTTTTCCGCGCTAATTACGGGGCTAGCGCATCGCTGGCCCGCAGTGCTGGGGCGTTTCTCGGTGGCGCCGTTTACGCTGCTGGGCATTGCGCTCTCCATCTTTCTCGGCTTCCGGAATAATGTGAGCTACGAGCGCTGGTGGGAGGCGCGGCGACAGCTCGGGGCGCTGATTGGGGAGTGCCGCTCGCTGGCGCGGCTGCTGCTGGCCACGCGGGCTGGAAACCGTGCGCGGAGAGAGCGCACGGTGCAGGGCGTGATCGTCTATGTGTACGCTCTGATGGCTCATCTGCGCGGAGAGACGATGCCGGCCGAGGTGGTACGGGTGAGCCCGCAGCAGGCCCAGGCGCGCAACGTTCCGGATGCGTTGCTGCGGGAGCTGGCGGCTGAGTGCGGCGCGATGCTCGAAGCGGAGGAGTTCGGCGAGCAGGTGTACCAGCGGCTGGATGAGCGGCTGTCGGCCATGGCGGCCATCCAGGTTGCGTGCGAACGCATTCGGGGTACGCCCGTGCCTTTCAGCTATACGCTGCTGCTGCACCGGACCGCCTACGCGTTTTGCTTTCTGCTGCCGTTTGGGGCGGTGGGGACGCTTGGGTATGTGACTCCGGTGTTCTGTGCGATTGTGGCGTATGCGTTCTTCGGGTTGGATGAGCTGGCGAGCGAATTGGAGGAGCCGTTCGGTGTGTGGCCGAGCGCGCTGCCTTTAGACGCGATGGCGCGTACGGTCGAGATCAGCCTGCTCGAGGCGCTGGGCGCGCAGGATCTGCCGGCGGCTGCGGTTCCGGTGGACTGGATTTTGCGCTAAGGCTATGCGCGTGCAGTGGGGGATGCTTGGGCGGGTTAGCACGGGCGGCGCTGACACCTCTTCAAAAGAGGTGTTTTTGCTGGGAATAAGAGTGCTTGCCTGATGGGGGCAATCGGCCTAGCATCCCAGCAGGCGTGGAACAGAGCCTGGGGGTGAATATGCAGGCCATCCAGATCCGAAGCAACGGGGGCCCCGAGGTTCTTCTGCTTTCTGAGCAGCCCGACCCTGAGCCGGCAGCGGGCGAGGTTTTGATCCGGATCGAAGCTTCCGGCGTTAACTTTATCGACATTAACTTTCGCGAGGGACGATATCCAGCGCCGCTTCCCTACACGCTGGGCCAGGAGGCCGCCGGCACGATTGTGTCCGTCGGGCCGGAGGTAAACGGCTTTGCAGTGGGTGAGCGTGTGGCCTGGTGCGGGGTGTCCGGCACGTATGCGACGCTGGCGGTCGCGCCTGTTCGCCAGCTGATTAAGATCCCGGAAGGGATCACGACCGAACAGGCTGCCGCGGCGCTGCTGCAGGGGATGACCGCGCACTATCTGCTGCACGCGACGTTTGTGCCGCAGTTTGGCGATCACGTGCTGATCCACGCGGGCGCGGGAGGGACGGGACTGCTGCTGATCCAGATGGCGCGGCGGCTGGGCGCGCAGGTGATTACCACGGTATCTACGGAGGAGAAGGCTGCCCTGGCGCGGGAGGCCGGGGCGCACCACGTCATCCTGTATCTGCAGGAGGACGTGGTGGCGCGTGTGCATGCGATTACGCAGGGCGAACGCCTTCCGGTGGTGTACGACTCGGTGGGGAAGTCGACGTTTGAGCAGTCGCTCGAATGCCTTTGCACGCGCGGCGTTCTGGTTTTATTTGGCGCAGCCTCGGGGGCTGTCCCGCCGTTCGATCTGATTCGTCTGTCGCAGATGGGCTCGCTGTATGTGACGCGGCCGACGCTGCGCGATTACGTGGCTACGCGGGAGGACCTGGAGCAGCGCGCGCGGGATGTCTTCCGGTGGGTGGCGGATGGCACGTTGAAGCTGCGTGTGGCGCACACCTATCCGCTTGCCGAAGCGGCGCAGGCGCAACGTGAGCTTGCGGCCCGTACGACGACCGGCAAGCTGCTGCTGATTCCATAACCGATTGCGCAGTCTATTTCATGTTAGAGAAACCGTGCCCGCGACGCCGCGAAGGTTCCTGCTTGCGGCGGTGCTGCTGGCTGGGTGGCTGGTGCCTGGGCTGCCGATGCAGGCGGTGATTGTGCGCGGGCATGTGACGAGCGCTGCGGGCGTACCGCTGGCGGGCGCGCGGGTGCAGCTGATTCGGCTGACCGGCGGGGCGCGCAATGCGGCCGATACGATCTCCGGTGCGGACGGCGCGTTTGAGATTCGCAGCAGTCTCTCCGGGCGTTTTCTGCTGCTTAGCTCGGCGTCGATCAACACGCAGCAGTTCAAGCCGCAGATCGGCCAACCGTTTTACGCCGGACGCACGGACCTGCTTGGGTTTGACATCGCGCTTGATACGGCCGCGATTACTCCGCAAGCAAGTGCGGAGCAGACTGGCGTGGAGCTGCCGCTTGAGCAGCTTGCCACGCGCACCGCACAGGTCGCCGCCGACCGCCTGCTGACCGAGGCCAGGCCCCTGCTGGAGCTCTCCGCAGTGCCTGGCGCGTTCGTGGTCCAGCTTGGGCAGGTTGGCTTGCCCGCGACGTTGTTTTTGCGCGGCGCGCCGGTGGACAAGCTGCTGCTCGATGGGGTGGCGATCGAAGGACTGGGGGGCGGCTTCGATCTGGGCCGCCTGACCTCAACGGGGCTCTCTGCGGTGACGAGCCAGCCCGCCCTGGAGCTGACGCCGGGGCCGAACCCGTTCGACGGGCTGGACGCGGAGGCGGGCGTGCTTTCGCTGCATACGGCACTCGCCTCGACGCTTCATCCGACGCTGGTCTACGCGGGCGATGCGGGGAACTTTTCCGCGGTGCGCAACGAAGCCACCTTTACGCTCTCGCATAGCCGGGTGGATGCGCTGCTGGCGTTTTCGCGTTTGAACACGGACAACGATCTTCCCGCGGGTGCTGTTCACCTGATTACTTACGCGGCCAACGTGGGCTACTTTATCTCTGGCGGCATGAGCCTCCGCGCGACGCTTCGCGACGACGTTTCGGCTACACCGCTCACGAGCCCGTTTGCGTTTTATCTGGTTCAACCGGTGGGCAAGGAAGCTGCGCAGAGTCTCTACTCGGCTTTCTTCTTCGACACGCATACCTCCTTTGGCTGGCACAACCAGCTGCGTTACGGGCTGGCCCGGGAACGGGAGGAAACGCTGAATTTTTTCACTCCGGCCACGGGGCTTGCGGTGACGATCCGCGGGGCGAACGAGGACTCCGCCTCCGGCGTGGCAAGCTTCATTCAGCGACCTTCGCGGGAGGACCTGGTCAGCGACCGCGACCAGTTTGCCTATGAGACCGACTATCCGTTCGCGCGCTTCCTGACTGGCTCGCTGACGGCGCGGTATGAAAGCGAGCGCGGCGCGGATCTGCTTGCGGTGGGCTCTGAGCGCGTGGAGCGGGTGCATCTGTTTGCGGCGGCGTCGCTGGCGGGTGAGGTTCGGCATCGCTTGTTTGTGCAGGCCTTGGGCAGCGTGGATCACAGCAGTTTGCTGGGACTGGTCGGCACGCCGCGCCTGGGGCTGACGTATGTTCCGGTGCGCCCCGGTACGGGACGCGGCTTCGGGCGTTTGCGCGGCACCAACCTGCACTTCAGCGCGGCGACCGGAGCACGCGAGCCGACCCTGGCCGAGCAGTTCGCGCTGCCTGCCGCGGCGGTGTTTGCGCGCTCCCGAGCGGTGGACGCCGGGGTCGACCAGAATCTATACGGCGGCAAGCTGACGGCGCGTGCGACCTACTTCCACCAGCAGTTTTCGCATCAGGCGGAGCTTCTGGGCGAGGCTCCGCTGCGGCTTTCAAACGCGCTTGCCTACCGCACTCAGGGCCTGGAAACTGAGCTGCGCTACCAGCCGTTGCCGCGCCTGCGGGTGCATGGCGGCTACACATATTTGGCGTCGCTAGTGGAGCGCTCTGCCGCTGTGCCCAGCTTCAATCCCCAGTTCGGTGCCACGCCCATTGGCGGCCTGACCGCACTGGCCGGCGCACGGCCGTTTGAGCGGCCCACGAACTCCGGCTTTGCCGCCGTGGAGTTTACCGGGCCGAGCCTTACCGCAAGTGTGCGCGCGGTCTTTGCGGGCAGATCCGATGGCTCGACCGGCCTGGTGGCCAATCCCTCTCTGCTGCTGCCGAATCGCGATCTCTCCCCGGGTTACACGGCGATGGACGCTTCGTTGACCTATGCTTTGACGCGTCACCTGACGGTGTATACGCAGCTGACCAATCTGCTGAATAACCGCGAGATGGCGCCGCTCGGCTATCTCGCGACGCCTTTTCTTGTTCGCACCGGGTTGCGCATTCGTCTTGGCCGGGAGTGAAATGCCGCGCATGTCCGATGCACCTCCGCACGGCAACGCACGTCTAATTAGAAGTAGTTGGAAGGAGGAATTATGAACGCAACTCGATCCACACTGGCAGCACTTTTGTTCAGCACTCTCCCACTTGCAGCGCATGCTCAAGGCGATGAAGGCCTGCTGCCGACGCAGATGCTGGTTCGTGCGGACTCTAAAAATGCGGCGGCTCCGACACAGAACACGCTGACCTTGCAGTTGAATTCGAAGTCGACCGCGGTTACGTCGCTCACCCCGGTGCAGCCTGGCGGGGTGCAAATTGCGCTGTTGATCGACGACGGTCTCAGCCGCAGTGCCGGCATTCAGCTGAACGATATTCGTGATTTTGCTACGGCGCTGCCACCGGGAACCGAACTGATGATCGGCTACATGGAGAATGGCCGCGTGCTGGTGGTGCAGCCGTTTACTACTGATCATGCTGCCGCGGCCAATGCCGTTCGTCTGCCCCAGGGTGTGCCCGGGGAGTCCGCGAGCCCTTATTTTTGCCTGTCGGATTTTGTGAAACGCTGGCCCGGAGCGCCGGAGGATAACCCCTCCGGAGGACGCAAGGCACGGTTCATCATAATGCTGACCAATGGCGTCGATCCGTATAACGGCTCCGATCGGATTACTAATCAGAACAGCCCCTATGTGGCGGCCGCGGCCTACGATGCGCAGCGCGCCGGGGTCTCCGTCTCCTCTATCTACTATCGCGACGCGGGCTTTCGCGGAGGGCGCGGCTCGCTCAGCGGCCAAAGCTATCTGCAGCAGGTGGCGGATTCCACCGGGGGCCAACTTTACAACATCGGGCCGATCGACCCGGTGCAGATCAAGCCCTACTTCAACGAGTTTATGCACGACATCTCCGAGACCTACATCGCCACCTTCGACGCGCATGCGGCTGCGGGCGGCAAAGAGCACCTGGTGCGCGTGAAGATGAACAGCACTGTGCCCAAGTTGAAGTTGCGCCATGCGGAGGAGGTTCGCCCGGGCAATCTAGAGTCGCCTGCCGGCTCGGCACGGCAGTTTAGCGGTCCCGCGTTGCAGTAGAGGTTGGTGCGGGCCGGGCGGGGTTTGTCCTATGAATGTGCCCCGCCCGCCCGCTGCGCTCAAGCTGAGCCCGTCACGTAGACTTTGCGTTAGAGAACTCCTACCCACGATGCCTGAACCAAATCCTAGCCCCGCTGTGAAACATGCACCTGATCTCCAGATCGAAGATCTTGCCGATCCGCTTGAGCTGTTTGGCAAGTGGATGCAGGACGCGAAAGCGACTGAGATCAACGATCCGAATGCCATGTCGCTGGCCACCGCGACGCCCGATGGGATGCCCTCGGTGCGGATCGTGCTGCTGAAAGACGCGAACGAGCGCGGCTTTTCTTTTTATACGAACGGCGAGAGCCAAAAAGGGGGCGAGCTGCGCTCCAACCCGCGTGCGGCACTTTGCCTGCATTGGAAGTCGCGCCAGCGCCAGGTGCGGATGGCGGGCTCGGTGGTCGAGCTTCCTCCGGAGGACGTGGATGCCTACTTCAAGCGACGCCACCGCATGAGCCAGATCGGGGCTTGGGCCTCGCAGCAAAGCCGCTCGCTGGCGAGTCGCGAAGAGCTGGTGGCGCTTACCCAGGAGTACGAACAGAAGTTCCCGGGGGAAGTCCCGCGGCCTCCGTACTGGACCGGCTTTGTGCTGAAGCCGAGTCGCATAGAATTCTGGCAGGAACGCGACTATCGCCTGCACGACCGGATTGTCTTTCTCTCGGCAACCAACGGAACGTGGGCAAAGCAGCGTCTGTATCCGTAGGTGCCATCCTCTATGACAGAACTGACGCAGATTGACCGGGCCGCTTTGGTGGCGGCTGTGAAGAAGCTTGAAGGCAAGACGCTGGCGATGAACATTGCGGCCAAGATCGGGATGCCGGTCGAGATGCTGCTGCGCCTGCTGCCGACCGGTGCGCAGGGGCAGGTGGGGATGGCGGTGGACAAGGCTCTGCAAGCCTGTCTGCATGTGGCGTTGAACTTTGGCGGAACTGCGGATGGGACCTCCGCAAGCAAGCGCGCGCACACGTGGACGACTGCCGCTACGGGTGCCATTGGGGGTTTTTTTGGCCTGCCGGGCCTCGCGGTGGAGTTGCCGGTGACGACGACGGTGATGCTGCATTCAATTGCCGGCATTGCCCGCAGCCAGGGTGAAGATGTCTCCGATCCGGCTGTGGCGCTGGCCTGCCTGCAGGTGCTCGCGCTTGGGCCCGAAGGCAAGCGGGACGACGTGATGGAGAGTGCCTACTACACGACCCGCGCGGGTTTGGCGCAGGTGACGCGCGAGGCAGCGGCGTTCGTGGCGCAGAAGGGTGTCAGCAAAGAGAGTGCGCCAATCCTGATTTCGTTTCTCTCGCGCATCGGCGGCCGCTTTGGCGTTGAGGTGAGCGAGAAGGCCGCAGCCCAGCTGATTCCAATTGCCGGTGCCGCCGGGGGCATGGCCATGAACGTTCTGTTTACCGACCACTTTCAGCGGATTGCGGAAGGGCACTTCACGGTTCGCCGGCTGGAACGGGCGTACGGCCCGGAACTGATTCGGCAGGAATATGACCGCCTGCGCGCTTGAGTAGAGGCTGGTTATGTTTGGGAAGCGCCCCTGGCGGCGGTTGGCTGCCGGGGGGCGAAGTACGAGATACCGGCTTTGCTAACGAACTGTGAAAGCACGCGATCCTGCGAGGTCTGCATTGAACTGTTCTGCATTCAGAAGGAAGGGGACGTGAGCTCCGCCCGGATACATCCTTGTTGTGTGGTTCTTGAAGAGCGCTTCATCCGTTGGGATGGAGCTTAGATCGATGAGCGGATCCTTGGAGCCGTATTGAATCAGAACTGGAACGGTCAACGAAGACATTACTTCGGAATAGCCCAGATTGAATCCTCGAAGATGTTGAGAAGTACAAACGCCGGCGTTTCCGTAAGGATTGTCCGCAAGATGAGCGCCTGCTGCTTACTAGCAGCTCCTGCGGACTGAGCGGTAACGAACTCTTCTGCTTCCGACAAATTTGTGGCAGATTCTGTGCTGGTCAGGCCAAAGTACGTTTTACGGCTCTGTTAATTTGAAGAACCGTAGCCGGGCAACCGACATTCGGGCACGCAAGAGGATCAATTAGGCTAACGCCGCTAATCTCCGACTGACCCTATTTTGAAGGTAATCGAGTACAGGAATCGAGCCGAAGAACCAACCAGCGAGCACCGGCTTGTCGAGGTGCAGACCCTCAATGACCGCATGAACGTCATCGGCGTATAAGCCATGATCTATAAAAGCACTTGGATTGTTGGGCTTATCGGAATAGCCGTGGCCGCGCAGGTCCATGGTCACGATACGGATGGTAGAAGAAGCGGGCTTGAGAGCTGGTTGTAGAATACCGCGCCGCTACTGGCAAAATCATGAATAAATAGAACGGTTCGACCGTTTTTCGATCCCTGCTCGGTAATGCGATCAGCGTTCCATCGCTGCTCGGTATAAACGTTTGCAGTACGATTTTGGCCTCCTGGTACAAGTTTCCTGAAACGCTTACCTGCGCCTTGGCGACAGGGATACAGCTTCCAATCAAAGATAGTATGTTGATGGAGCAAAGCGCGAAAGCGATCGCACAGAATTTCATAGGCCCTTCGATACTGAAGGCGAATTTGTTAGAGGCCTAGCATGCGGATGATGGCCAAGGCGTTGGTCGAGGTGTTGACGCCGGGTTTCAGTTTGTAGTCGAAGGCTAGCGGATCGTCGGCGTCGGGGCTGGCCATGTGCACGTTCAGGCCTCTGCTGGTGGCGTCGGCAAGGCTGGTGAGGGCGAGATCGTGGGTGGAGAGCGCACCGATGGCCCCGTTAGCGAGCAGCTTGTGGAGTACGGCGGCTGCGGCGGTGCGGCGGTCTTCGGAGTTGGTGCCGGAGAAGATTTCGTCGACGAGAAAGAGTAGCGGGGCTAAGCTGCTGGCCTGGACAGTGGCGGAGAGGCGCTCAACCTCGGCGAGGAATTTGGAGCGGCCCTCCGCGAGCGAATCGGTGAGAGCGAGCGAGGCGCCTAGGGTGAGCGGCGTGAGGCGGAGAGTGGCAGCGCGCACAGGAGCGCCGGCAAAGGCGAGCACGGCGTTGATGCCGATGGCGCGGAGCAGGGTGGATTTGCCAGCCATGTTGGAGCCGCTGATGAGATAGAAGGGATGCTGGGCGGAGGCGGTTCCCAGGGCGATGTTGTTGGGGATGGCGGAGGGAAGAAGCGGGTGGGCGAGGGAGCGGGCCTGGTAGAGCGGCGCGTGGGTTGGGGGTAGAAGCTCAGGCCAGGTGTGATGCTGGTTGTCAGCCGGGTGCTCAAAGGCGTAGGTGGCAATCGCGTTGAGGGCCTCAAACTCGGCCCAGGCGGCGAGCCAGAGGCGCATGGCGGAGGCGTGTTCGCGCTTCCAGGTGGCGATGGCGATGGCGGCCTGGGTGCCGGCGGCGGTGAGCAGCGAAAGGATGAGGAAGTACTCCTTGGGGCGCTGCTCGACGATGGTGAGCTGGCCTTCCAGGCGTTTGAGGAGTTTGACGGCTCCGGCGGATTCAAGCGCGAGGTGCTGCAGGCGCTGGAGTTTTGGAGCGGTAAAGGAGGCGGTCTGGAGCAGGGCCAGACCTTCGGCGATCATGCGGATGTGCTGTTGCAGGCGCGCGCTCGAGACGAGCAGAGGCAGGACACGCTTGCGGAGGCGGAGGCAAAGTGCGCCTTGTATGCAGAGCACGAGGGCGAGGTTAGGCAGAAGCGCGGACCAGGAGCGGAGATGGATCAGACCGGCGATGAGGAGGACTACGTTGACGACGGCGGTGAGCAGCAGAGCGAAGCGGTAGGCGGGGGCGAAGGCGGGAGGCGTGTCGTCGAGCCACTGGTCGAAGAAGCCGGCGGAGATCTGGTGGAAGCTGGTGGTGCCGAGCAGGGCGATCTGTTCGCGGAGGCTGGTCTGGGGGAGAAGTTCCTGGACGGCGGCCTGGCGCTCGCAAACTTCTGTGTGGGAGGCGGGCTCGAGCAGGTAACGGGCGAGGCCGCGCTCGCCGGGGCCGGTGCGGACGGTGGCGAGCAGGCCGAAGAGCGAATCAGGGCCGAGCAGGTCGAGGTCGCGCTCGTAGAGATGGCCGGGCTGGCGCAGCTTGGCGTCGGCTTCGAGGCCGGTGCGTCCGGATTGCGGCTCGGAGCCATCGGCGCGGCGCAGGCTGCGGTCGTAGAAGGCAAGCAGGCGGCTTTGGCGAGCGATGCCGGCGGTCTGGCGCAGGATGTACCAAAGGCAGGCCGCGATGACCAGGAAACACAGCAGCAGAAGCCAGCCGATGCCTGCGCTGTGCAGGGAGCGGAAGGTGAGAAACAGCGTGAGCAGGATAACGCCCGCCATGAGCCGACCGGCGGTGCTGCGGGAGGCGGAGAGGCGATCATGCTGCTGCTGGTGGGTGGCGCAAAGACGGCGGTAGTGTTCGAGGACGTCCGGATGGGAGTCTGGATGAGAGTCTGGGTGGCTGTGGAGCGCGGCGGGGGCCGGCGTTTGGGACATGCGTTGGAGGTCCTCCTGCTGCGATGTTAGACTTTTGATGTGCCGGGTCCTACGCGACGTAATCCCGCCAACCCCGCCAGGTCCGGAAGGAAGCAACGGTAACGGGCTCGTACGGGCGCAGTAGGTCGCCCGGCCATTTTCTTTGTTGCTCTCTTCAGAGGCGTGTTGGGGAGCCTCCGCAAGCCAAAGTGCTCGACCCGTCCTCCGGCTCCCAGGACTTTGGAGGCTGGGGACATTGCTTGGTGAGGTAAGGATTTTGAGTTTTAAGTTGAAGCCCCGGGTTCCGGTGCGCGCGAAGATCACCGCCGTAGGAACCTACGTTCCTCCCCGTTTGTTGACGAATCAGGATCTCGAAAAGATGGTTGCGACCAGCGACCAGTGGATTGTGGAGCGTACCGGCATCCGGACGCGGCATCTGGTCGATGCGGGGGTGGCGACGAGCGATCTGGCGCTCGAGGCGGCGAAGGTGTGCCTGGCACGGCGTGGGGTGGACGCGTCGGAGATCGAGGTGATCATTGTGGCGACGGTGACGCCGGACATGCTGTTTCCGGCGACGGCGTGCCTGGTGCAGGAGGGCCTGGGTGCCAAGGGAGCGTGGGGCTTCGATCTTTCGGCGGCTTGCTCGGGGTTTCCCTATGCGCTGCAGGTGGGGGCGAAGCTGGTGGAGTCGGGCATGCATAAAAAGGTGCTGGTGATCGGCGCGGACGTGATGAGCTCGATCATCGACTATACGGATCGGGCGACGTGCGTGATCTTCGGCGATGGCGCGGGGGCGGTGTTGATTGAGCCGTGTGTGGACGACGAGGTCGGCCTGGTCGATTACTGGCATGAGATCGACGGCTCCGGCGCGGCGGCGCTGAACATGCCGGGGGGCGGCTCGCTCCATCCTCCGACGGCGGAGACGATCGCGGCGAAGATGCACGTGGTGCACCAGGACGGAGCGGCCGTGTACAAGTTTGCGGTGCGCAAGATGGCGGAGGCAGCGGAGGGCATCCTTAGGCGCAATGGGCTGACCGGTTCGGATCTGGCCTGTTTTATTCCGCATCAGGCAAACAAGCGGATTATTCTCTCCACGGCGGAGCGGTTGGGGATGGCGGAATCGAGCGTGGTGATCAACATCGATCGGTACGGCAATACGACGGCCGCGACCATTCCTTTGGCGATGCAGACGGCGCTCGATGAGGGGCGCTTGCAGCGTGGAGGTCTGGTGCTGCTGGCGAGCGTTGGGGCGGGGTTTACCGTAGGGGCTACCCTGCTGCGCTGGGAGTACTGACCGGATTTCGGATGGCGTGCGGCAGCTGGGAAGAACACATACGCGGCAGAGTGACGACTCAAACTTAAGTGCTCCCGGAAGTATGGCTGGGCGTATGGACGGCATAAAGCGTGGTCTACGCGGTCTCCGCGAACGGGGATAGCTGCGCCTCGCTTGGTCGCCTCGTGGCTAGACTGACCAGGAATAATCCCACCAGGGAAGCGGCCAGCGCGGGGAAGATGGCGTCCCGCTCCGACACAATCGCGGGAAGCGCCGCCCTCACCCAGCCGGTATCCCAGAACACGGTCACCACGGTTCCTGCTGCAATGCTGGCAACTGCCCCCGCGGCCGTTGCCCGCCGCCAGAAGAACGCCGCGAGGATGACCGGCGTGAGGGCTGCCGAGTAGATGGTGTAGGCGTAGAGTGCCTTCGCCAAGACCGAGCCCGTGCCTAGGGACTGCCAGAGCGACCACAGGCCCAGCAGAACGACCAGCCCGCGGCTTACCAGCAGAATGGCGCGGTCGGAGGCGTTCGGCCGCAGGTAGCGCACATAGACGTCGTTGATCAGATTCGTCGCGGGCGAGAAGAGGTAGTTGTTGGCCGTGGAGATGACCTTGGCGAAGATCGCCCCTACCATGACCGCGCCCAGCAGCTTCGGCAGGCCGTGCAGCGCGGTGTAGGCGAGGATCTCCCGCGGATGCTCGCTTACCTCGCCGGTGCGGAACAGGGCCGAGCCCACGACGGCCAGCGCGACGATCACCGTTTCGAGAATCAGGATGCCCACAAACCAGCCTACGACGGCCCGTGTGGCATCCTTCTCCGTCTTTGCCGAGAAGAACTTCTGGTACATGGACTGATTGCCCAGCATGAGCAGGCAGGTGGGTAGAAAGAGCTCCATTGCGCGCAGCCCGGTGAAGTCCCCGAGGAACTCGAAGTGGGTCGCCGGAAGTGCCGCCCGCACCGCCCCCCAGCCGCCTACCTTGTGGGTCAGCACCGGCAACGCCACCAGCAGTGTTCCTGTCGCGAGCAGCCCGATGGCCACGTCCATATATGCGACCGAGCTCATGCCGGCGATCGCCGTGAAGACGATGACAAACGCCGCGATGATCTCCTGCCCATGCCGTGCGCTGACTCCGGGGAAGACGAGATGCAGGATATCTCCGCCGCCGATGAGCTGGTAGCTGGTGATGGCGGTGTAGGTGAACAGGATGGCGATGACGCCGAGCACGCGCGCGGCCTGGTTGTAGCGCGCTTCGAGCAGATCAGGGATGGTGAACTGCGCGAATTTTCTGGCGCGCGGGGCGACGAAGTAGATCAGGAGCAGCCCGGCCCATCCTCCGGCGGATTGCCAGAGCGCCGCGAACCCGTGCCGGTAAGCGTTTTCCGCGCCTGCCAGCAAGGATCCGGAGCCGATCCAGGAGCTGAGCAGCGTGAAGATGAGGACGAACGCCGGAAGTGAACGCCCCGCAACCAGGTAGTCCGCTCGCGTCTTCACGCTGCCCACGCGCGCCAGTGAAACGCCCAGCAGCACGACGACAAGGATGCCCAATACGACGGCGTAGAGGTTCATAGGCGGTGAGCCCAGTGTACTGGACTGAGCCCACGCTTCGCTTCCCGCGACTTAGCGCAACTTCCAGCGGCTTAGCGCGTTTTCTCGAGTTGGCGGCTGAGCGCCTTGGCCACGGCGTCCGGATTTTCACGATGCGGAAAGTGGCCTGCACCTTTGATCATCACGCGCTCATACTTTCCGGAGAAGAAGCTTCCCTGGTCGTCCGAACACTCCGGCAGATCGCATGCATCTGCCCCACCCTGCACGTAGACGGTTGGCACTGCGATCTTCGGCTTTGGCTTGGTGTTCAGCTTCGATTGCAGAAAGGCGTAGGCCCGCAGAGACAAGGCTCCGCCCCAGCGTGTGCGGTAGTAATGCAGGACGATTTCGGCGAATTGAGGATTTTTCCAGGCCTTGGCTGCCTCGCTGAACTCGGAACGCGAGAACGACCACTGCGGCGACCACGTTTTCCAGAGCTCCTTACAGAAGTCCTCCGCGTTCTCCTGCATGACCTTCTCGCCCGGCTCCAGCTGGAAGTACCACTGGTACCAGTGGGCGTGCACCTGCGCCGGAGGATAGTTCTTGCCTCCCCACATGACATAGGGGCTGGCGAGCGTCATGAGGCTCTTCATGCGCTCCGGAGCAAAGATGCTTGCGGCATAGGCGGCGCTGGCTCCCCAGTCGTGGCCCACCAGGTGGAATTGTGTTAGCCCCAGCGCGTCGGCAAAGGCCAGCACGTCGTGGCCCAGGGCCGCCGTCTGTCCGCCGACGAGCTCTGGCTGCTGCACCACGGTCGGCCCGAAGCCGCGCAGATACGGGGCAAGGAGGCGGTAGCGCTTGCGGTCCAGCCGCTCCACTACCTCACGCCAGGCCTGGGGCGCATCCGGGAAACCGTGCAGCAACAGTACGGGGATGCCGGCCGGGTTGCCGTACTCGAGGTAGCCGATGCGCAGGTCGGGAGTCTCTACAAATTTGGTTTCAGGTGCGCTCATAGGGTGCTGAGATGCGACTGGGTCTGTGCGGGTTGAGTGGCTTTCATGGCGCATGGCTCGCGGCGAGGCCGTTTACTCTGGGACGAACCCCTGCTTGACAAGGAGAGATCCCATCGCATGCGATTTCTTCCCGGCGCACCCTCGTTTCAGCGGTCTCTTGCTGCCGAGCCGGCCTCTGCCGCGGGGCAGCGAAGCTGGCAGGCAATCCCGATCGCGCTCAACGTCGCGAGCACATGCCGAGCGGCCCTATCCGGAACCAGGCAGGCCTGTTGATTACGACGAACGGCCAGCCCGTGGCCTGGCAGCGCGTCCCCGGTCGAGATGTTCTCTTATTTTCAGCAGCCGCTCGAGTTTATTCCGGAGAACACGGGCTTCTTCAAGGGGATCACGATCGATTCCCATGATGGCCCACGGTACCGGTGTTTTAGCGCATATATTGGGTACGCCTGACCGGCTGGATGACATCCTGAAGCCGATGGTTCGCTGAGCGAGGGGCAGTGATATGTTTGCGGGCGATCCGTACGGTTGTCGGCATTCCATAGAGTTGTCGCAAAGATGACTCAAGAAGCGTAAAGCCTCCGGCGCGTCGCTGGCTGCGCTAAGCTACGCGCTGAGGCGTCGTCGCCGGCGCGCCCAGGTTAGGCGATGCTCCGGATGCGCCTTCGGAAAGCTTTGATTTCCGTTCCGCGGCGCAGATCCCAATCTGGGAGTTGACTTCGGCTCCTAAAAGAAGCATGACCCCGGTGAGATAGAACCAGGTCAGCAGGATGATGACTGCGCCGAGCGACCCGTAGGTAACGGAGTAGCTATTGAAGAAGTGCAGATAAACCCGCAGCCCGAGCGAACTAATGAACCAGCCTACGATGCCGATGATGGCTCCGGGCGTGATCCATCGCCACTGTTTGTTCTTCAAGTCGGGAGCGAAGTAATAGATGGTTGCAAAGATGAGGACGATCATGCCCAGGAAGATGACGTCCAGTAGCAGATGGGCGGTAATCCCGTAGATCAGGCCCTCGGTGCGGGCTGCGACGTGCTCTCGGATGCGATGCGAAAGGAAGGTTCCGAAGGCGAGACTGCCGAGGGCGAGGGTGATCATGACCGAGAGCAGAACGGTGACCAGCATGGCGGATCCGCGCGCCTTCCAGTACGGCCGGGTCTCCTTGAGCCGATAGACCGTATTGAGGGTGTCCTGAATTGCGGAAAAACCGACGGAAGCGGACCAGATGGCGGCTGCAAGACCGAAGGTGATTTTTCCAGAACTCGAGTGTGCTGCCGTCTGATTGAACGTGTCGAGCACCATTTGGAAGGCATCGTGCGGCACGATGATGGCGAGGTAATTCAACAGGCTTAGATAGATATTCCTGCCTGAGCGGGCTACCAGCCCGAGGATGGCGGAGGCGGAGATCAACGTCGGAAAGAGCGCGAAGATGAAGTAAAAGCCAAGCTCCGCAGCTCGCGAGAGCAGGTTGTCGTCCATGAAGGCGTTGGCGGTCCGCTTCACGATCGTCGGAAAGGGCGTACCCTGCAGATTCCAAAGCTTGCGCAGAAGCGGGTGCGATTGCGGGAGTGAAGCCTCTGAAGGCGTCGTCATCGCGGGCGAATTCGGGCGGCTCTCAAGCATGGGCGGGACCGTGGTTTTGCTTTCCGAAAAATCTGTGGACCGCGTGCTAACAGACTCCGACATGCAAAGTCACCTCAGGCTCAGCTTACCGGATTTCGTTAGAGTAGAAGAGGTCGATCGGCGCGAAGCTGCATCCTGTGTCCGGCGATGGTACAGCCTGCTGGGAGAAAGTGTATGAAGCGTCCGGTTCGCATGCAAAAGCTCGAGCAACTTACCCGCCTTGTGTGGGAGAGTCATGCCCGGCCGCTGACCGGTCTGCCTCGGCAGCCTACGCCTGTGGCAGCCGGCGAGATGGGCGTCATGTTTCTTGGCCACTCCTCCTTTCTGATCCAGATCGGGGGCAAGAACGTGCTGGTCGATCCCGTGTTTGCGACGCGCCTGGTCGTTCTGCGTCGCGCGCGCCGCGCCGGCATCCAGGTTCCGGATCTTCCCGAGATCGACCTTGTGCTGGTGACCCATGCCCACATGGACCATCTCAACCGGCCCACTCTTCGCCGCATTGCGCGCTCCGCACTCGGCCGCACCGGTCGTGCTCCGGTGATCATCGTTCCTGAGGGTGTTCAGGATCTTGTGGAATCGATGGGGTTTGCTGAGGTTCGCACGCTCACCTGGTGGGCCCAGACGAGCGTTGCCGGCCTTGAGATCAGCATGACTCCGGCCCGCCACTGGGGAGCCCGTATGTTCAACGATGTTCATCGTCAGTTTGGCGGCTACGTCATCGCGGACAGCACCGGTCGCCGGATCTATCATTGCGGCGATACGGCGTACTTTGACGGCTTTCGCGAGATTGGTGCGCGGCTGCATCCGCAGGTTGCCCTGCTGCCGATCGGAGCCTACTTTCCGGATACCTATCGCGCCGTCCACACCAGCCCCGAAGAGGCGCTGCAGGGTTTTGTCGATCTTGGCGCCGAGATCATGATTCCGATGCACTTCGGCACCTTTCGTCTCGGCCGCGAACCGATGGAGGAGCCTCCGGTGCGCCTGATGGCTGAAGCTGAGCGCCGGAACCTGGCCGCGCGTGTCAAAGTTCTTGCGGAGGGCGAGACGCTGGTGCTGCCGGTACGCAGTGGGTCGTACGCCGAACCCGACCCTGTGCCGGCGCATACTGCGGTGGCAACTCTCGCCGTCAGTAAAGAAGATTGGGATGCAGCGAGAATCAAGAGCTAAGCTCTGAATTCTCACTTTTCCTGAAATGGAGCGGACCCACAGATGAGTTCAAGTGCCGATCGCGGCGACTCTCGGTCCGAAGATGGCTGTGCCTATCCGGACGCACGTGGATCCTTCTTCGATCGCGGCGGCAAAGTCGTTCGACATTCCCATGGACAAGCCGGTAAGCGTCGCGCAACCCGGGAGTAGTGCATCGCGTAAGCACCGAAGCTGCTGGAAGTAAGGCCTGGCCTCCTCGCCCGCATTGGCTACGTCCGATGGCCACGGGGGAACAGTCATCAAGCCGACCAACGTCAGTGATGAGAGCGCGGCCAACTTTGGGAGGAGCAAGGGAAGGTCCCCGGGAGCGATTCCGTGCTTGGTCTCCTCGGCGGAGAGTTTTACCTCGAGAAACACTGGCAAATTCCTGGCCAGCGCGCGTGCCGCGTCGTTTAACCGCTCGGCCACTTTGTGTGAGTCGACCGTATCGACGGACGTAAATAGCTCCGCCGCCTTCGCTGTTTTATTGGACTGCAGCGGGCCGATCAGGTGCATGTCCAGCCCGGAGAGCGACCCGGCGGTCTCGGCTTTGGCCTGCCACTCCTGAACGCGATTTTCCCCAAAGAGGCGCTGGCCTGCTTCGTACGCCTCAAGAAGGGCCTCTACCGGATGAACTTTGCTCACAGCCATCAAGGCGACCTCGCCAGGATCGCGACCTGCCCTGGCACAGGCAGTCGCGATCTCTGACCGAACACGATCAAGATTGGCGGCAATCGACATCGATTGTCTAGCGTCCGTTCGCTTCGAGGTAGCGTTCGACCTCTAGAGCAGCCATGCACCCGCTGCCGGCAGCCGTAATCGCCTGGCGGTATTTGCGGTCCTTGATGTCGCCGCAGGCAAACAGCCCAGGGATGACGCGTCCGCCAAGGGTGCACTCCACGTCATTTTGCGCGAGGATGTAGCCGTCCTCGTCAAGATCCACCATGCCGCGGAACGCCTGCGCGTTTGGAATGTGTCCGATGCCCAGAAACATGAACGACACCGGCAGGACGAATTCACGATCCTCGACCGTGTTCCGAAGGCGTAGGCCCTTGACGTCTTTTTCTTCGACGCCCAGCACCTCCTCAACCACGGTACTGGTCAGGAACTCGATGGAGCTGTGCGCCTGAGCGCGCTCGAGCATGATCGGCGAAGCGCGAAAGCGGTCGGTACGATTGATGAGCGTCACCTTGGAAGCGAACCGGCTCAGGAAAAGTGCCTCTTCCATGGCGCTGTCACCGCCGCCGATGACGGCGATCTCCTTACCGGAGGCGAAGAAGCCATCGCAGGTGGCGCACGAACTGACCCCATGGCCAATCAAGGCCTGCTCGGAGGGCAGGTTCAGCCAGCGCGCACTGGCTCCGCTCGCGATGATAAGGGTGCGGGTCAGGACTGTATCTTTGCCGATGGTGAGCCGGAAGGGAGAGACGGACAGATCGACCGAGCTAAGGTGAGCCATGCGTAGCTCCGTGCCAAAGCGGGTCGCTTGTTTCTTCATGTTTTCAATCAGTTCCGGCCCTTGGATGCCCTCCGGCCAGCCTGGAAAGTTCTCCACTAGCGTGGTGATTGAGAGCTGCCCGCCGGGCTCATGGCCCTCAAGGACAAGGGGCTTCAGGTTCGATCGCGCTGCATAGATTGCGGCAGTAAGCCCGGAGCAGCCGGAGCCCAAAATGACTACGTCTCGTATTTCGGCAGAGGTGGTGACTTCTGGAATCATCGCAACTTCAAGTGTAACGCTTCTCGGCAGCCGGTTTGCGAGAACCCAGGTGAAACAATGGACTCTATGGCAAATCTGGTGATGGTTTATGGTATGCGGCTGCTCCCGGCCGAGGAATTGGCCAAGGTGGGCAGCGCCCCGGTGCAGCTGAAAAACGGCAACGAAGCCCACGTCACGATGCACATCCTTGAGGGTTCGCGCGAGCAGATTGAGGCTCAGCTTCGCCTCAGCGTGGATGCTTTCTTCGATTTCTATCCAGAAATCTGAGATTGTGTAGCGTTTTGGGACATTGCGATGACTCATTTTCGTTTCTGCCGATAAAGGGGAGAAGCGAAGGAGCATCCGTCCATGCGATGCAGCAAACAGTCTCTTCTTTCTCTCTGTCTCAGGTTGAGTGTCGTTCTGATCGCTCCGGTATGGGGCGGCACCGCGACCGCACAGGGCCAGACGAGCAAGGTCGCGGCCAAAGGTAATTTGGGGGTCGCCGGGGCCGCTGGTCCGGCTATGCCGGCTGGTCTGTCTGCGGTGCTGTCGGATTTCGCTTCACGCGCTGCGGTGATCTTCAGCGGCCAGGTCCTCGCGGTCACCCCGTCCGCAGGCGTCGTCGACATCCGATTTCATGTCGAGAACCCGATCCGAAACTGCCCTCAGAACGGCGATTACGTTCTGCGTGAGTGGGCTGGGCTTTGGACGGCGCATCCGGACCGCTACCGCGTTGGCCGGCACGTGCTCCTCTTCTTAACGGCGCGCAGCTCCGCGGGTCTCAGCGCGCCGGTCGACGGGAATGACGGCATCGTACCCTTGGTTGCGACCGCAGAACAACCGCGTGCGGACGCCTCCGGAACTGCTCCGGCCGATGCTTCTTCAAGCGAACTGACCGTTGATCTGCGCTGGCTTCAGACCCGGGTCGCACGCACCTCCGTTACGTCGATGCTGCTTCATTCCTCAAGCACTGAACACTCTCGAGGTCAAGCCTGGTCCGGTCCTGTGACGCCGCTTGCAAAAGGTCCTGCGACAAGCCTAAGCAGCGTGATCAGTTTCCTCAGTCAAGGAGACAGCGATGCGCCGTTCTGAGCTGCTCCGTATCGTCCGCAGCTGTTTGTCTTTGTCTTTCGCATGTTGGTGCGCAGTCGCGTTTGCCAGCGGTCCACGGTATGTGACCGGGCCGCCTTTCTTTACCGCGCCGGCGGGTCAGCCGATCGGGTGGCAGCAGTCCAGTCTTGTCTACTACACGGATCCCGGTGATCTCAGTTCGACTGTTTCCAATTCGGCTGCGAACACCTTGGTGGCCGCCGCCGCCGCTCCCTGGAACGTGTCCGTCGCCAACATTACTCTCTCGTCTGCAGGTTCTCTCGCCGAACACGTCTCCGGCCAGAACACCTATCTCGGGAGCAACGGTGTGGTCTTCCCGTCCGACGTCATGGCGAGCAACGCAGCAACGATTCCCATCGCCATCGTCTATGACGCGGATGGGTCTGTGACCGACACGCTGCTGGGTGTTGGAGCTAGCCAGCCCTCAAGCTGCCGCCAGAATGCGGTGACGGAATCGGTCGACGGCTTCGATCCGGCGGGCTACATTACGCACGCCATCGTTATCCTGAACGGGCTTTGCACTGCGTCCGATTCAAGCGCTCAACTCGAGATGCAATACAAGCTGGAGCGCACCTTCGGACGCGTACTGGGTCTGGCCTGGTCTCAGACCAACGACAACGTCTTCACGGGAACGCCGACGCCGACCTACAACCAGGCAATGAACTGGCCGATCATGCACCCGATCGACATTCTTTGCGGGCCGTATGCGTACCAATGTCTGCCTAGCCCGTTCCAACTGCGACCGGATGACGTTGCCGGTCTGGTGAATCTATACCCCGTTTCGGCAGGCAATGTGCCGGCTGGTAAACAAGTCAGCCTGACGGCTGCGCTGGGAGCCGAAGGAAACGTCACCTTTCCGACGGGGCAAGGCATGGAGGGGGTCAACGTTCTCGTTCGCCGCTCTGCAAACGGCGAGCCGGCAGACACCTGGTTTGAGAACTCTGCGGTCACGGGCGCGACTTTTCGGCGCTCGGCACGCTCGCCGTTTGTGCCGGTGGACACGACGGTGTTGGGCAGCTTAGGGAGCACAGACACGACCCTCGCTGGCTTTTACTCCGTCGCCTACATTCCGATTGAATCGGTAGGAGACACGCCTTGGCAGAATCTATCTTTCTCGACTGAGCCGGTCAATCCTCTTTACGCAGGAACCTACAGCCTTGGACCCTATACCTTGGGTACCGTGCAGCCCTCTGGCTCTGCGCCTCAGCCTGCGAATACCTACGTGGATGGTCCCGGAACGGAGCAGCCCCAGGATTTTTCCATCCACGATGCGTCCTCGACCTGCGGCAATGGACAGGACGGAACATCCTCCACTCCGGTGGAAGTGGCCGCCACGGGATGGTGGACCGGCCTGCTGTGTGGATACGGACATGCGTCTTACAGTACGGTGAATGTACACCCAAACCGGAGCTTTACCCTTGAAGTCACGGCGCTCGATGAGCAGGGAATCGCTACGGAAGGTAAGGCCATGCCGGTTATTGGAGTGTTTGCGCCGACCGACACACCAGGTGCTCTACCGTCTTTGGGGGTTGCTCCGGCGGCCTTCAATTCACTCATGTTTGCGACAACCTCGCTTCATGCAAGTACCGGACGGCTCACCAGCTTGTCGTTTGGAATTGCCGACGAGCGCGGGGATGGTCGGCCGGACTTCAATTTCCAGGGCCGCCTGTTCTATGGAGATACGGTGTCTCCTTCCATCATTGCACCCGCGGGCGCGACGCTTACCCTGGCAGGCTTTGGCTTTCGTTCCGGAAATGCCGTGACCGTCAACGGCGTAAACGCGGCCGTAATCAGTTCTACCGCAAATACGATCGTGGTGACGGCGCCGACCATGGCCTCTGCATACGCGACAGACGGTACTGCAGTGGACGTCACCGTAACGGATCTCGGCACAGGCGCTTCCACAACCCTGTCCAGCGCACTGACCTATCACGCCGGGTCCTTGCCGAATAGCATGCGCGTCGTGTCTGCTCCCGTGGGTGCAGGATATGTGGGTGATACGATGCCCGTTCCCTTTGCAGTGCAGGTTGTGGCGGCTGATGGCAGAACGCCGGTAACGGGCGATGCAGTCACCTTCTCGGCCGTGTCTGGCTCAGTGGGTCTGGGAGCCTGCTCGGCCTCCGGGGTTTCATGTACCGTTGTTACCGATTCGACTGGAACGGCTTCAACGCAAGTAGTACCCCAGCAGCCGGGGACGGTAACCGTCCGTGCAGCGGACGCATCGCTTAGCCAATCCACAACCTTTACCGCAAACGCGCAGGCCGGATCCATCGTTGTGTTTGCCGCGCCTTCGGGGAACTTACCCGTTGGGGTGATGGCGCAGCCCTATTTTTTTGTTCGTGTCTTCAACGCACAAGGCAATCTCATTCCAGGAGCGGCCGTAACCTTCAGCGCGTCAGTCGGATCGGTCACTTTCAGTGGATGTTTCGCCTCCACATGTACTGTCACGGCGGATTCTTCGGCCACTGCCTTCGTCTTTGTTACCCCAACTGCACCCGGTCCTGTGACGCTCAAAGCTGCGAGCGGTGACCGCCAGCAGCAGGTATCGTTCACGGCTGTGGCCAATCTCGACACCATGCAAACCCGTGTGGTGCCGCGAGCCACTGCCTTTGTCAATGAAGCGGCCGGACAATTTCAGGTGCAACTGCTGCACACTGATGGCACTCCTGACTCGCTTGAGTCTTTGACGTTTTCTGCCTCGGCGGGAACGACGATCGATCAATGTAGCGCGTCGAGTTGCAGTCTGGCGACAGATGCAAACGGCCTGGCGACGATCAGCCTGACTCCGCACCAGTTAGGCTCGGCCACCGTACAGGCAAGCTACGGCACACTCACGCAAACGGCGAGCTTTACCGTTCTTCAACATGCCTTGCAGCTCAATGTTATTAGCGCGCCTTCCGGAAGCTTTCCTGTCGATGTAACGGTGACTACTCCCTTCACAACGCAACTGCTGCAGGATGGGTCTCCAGTCGCAGGTGTGCAGATGGTGCTGGCTGTTCCAGCAGATACGGGTGTGTTGACCGCGTGCAACAGCGGCAGTTGCGTCTTGACCACAGATGGTAATGGAGTTGTTTCGACGTTGGTTACCCCGATCGTTGCCGGAACGATCACCTTGAGCGGGGCTTATCCATCCGCTACAGCGACCGCCAGCTTCGTTTCAGTCGGACAACCGGAGATGATGCACGTGATCAATCAACCGGGTCCGACTGGGGAGAACGTCGGCGACATCGAAATGTTCACCGTACAGCTAATCGGCCCGGACGGTAAGCCTCTAGCCTGGCACTACATTACGTACACCGTAGCTGGCGGCCCATTCGCGTTCATCAGCTGCCGCTATGCTGTTTGTACGGGAGCAACCGACTCGACCGGCGTCGTCAATGTCTGGGGCATGGTCACAGGTGCCGGTCTGGTCTCCGTGCAAGCCTCGGCGGATGGACTTGCCCAGACCATGACGTTCACGGCATCGGCTGCCCCGAACATTCTGCATCTGGTGTCGGCGCCCGCGTCGGGGAGCTACGCTTCGTTGCCGGCTGCTGTTCCATTTGCAGCGCAGCTTCTCTTTGGCGACGGAGTGTCCTTTGCTGCAAACAAGGCCTTGACTCTCTCCGTGGTCAATGGTTCTGCTACGTTCGCGGCTTGTGGTGGAGCCTCCACCTGTACCGTGCAAACGGATGCTACGGGAATGATTTCCACTTCAGTCACGCCGCTAGCCGCGGGTTCGATCACCGTGTCAGTAACCGAGACCGGGGTGACTACTGCCGCAAGTCAAAGTGCCACTTTTTCGGCGTTGCCCGCACCCGACCAGTTTCTTCTTATCAGTGTGCCGGGCTCGGGCAGTCTTATCGGAGCACCTGCGGGTACTCCGCTTGCGGCGCAACTGCTTGTGGAGAGCAACCCTGCTCCGAATCGGAGTGTGTCGCTTTCGGTTGCAAGCGGCCTGGCAACGTTCGCGGTCTGTGGAGGAACATCGAGTTGCAACGTGCAGACCGATGCATTTGGGCGCGTCTCCACGCTGGTCACTCCGCTTGCGGCCGGAAGCGTCACGCTGGTTATGTCGGAAGTAGACGCGACCTCGGCGGTTTCACAAAGCGTCAGCTTCACCGCCTCCGTGCCGTCTGACGTTTTGCACCTTACGGGGGCGCCCAGCTCAGGAAGTTTCCCGGGGGTGACCGCATCCGCACCGTTCGCCGTTCAATTGCTTCAATCAGATGGCTTGACTCCACTGGCAAACAAGGGAGTTTTGCTCTCTGTGGCGAGTGGTTCGGCGGGCTTGAGCTTATGCGGCGGAGGCTCAACCTGTACCGTGCAGACGGACGTATACGGCAGGATTTCGACGCTGGTAACGCCGATGGCGTCCGGGGCCGTGGTCTTAGTAGCCACTGAGATTGGCACGAACCCTATCGTCTCTCAAAGTGCTATGTTCACAGTCTCTGCTTTGCCGGACACCATGCGTTTGATCAGCGCGCCTGCTTCCGGCGCCTATGCGGGTGCTCCGGAGACCGTACCGTTCAGTGTGCAGGTCCTACTTGGTTCTGGCGCAGTGGCTGCGAACAGGAATCTTCTGCTCTCGGTGGTGAGCGGATCAGCATCGTTTGCAGCATGTTCCGGCGCTGCGACCTGCACAGTTGAGACGGATGCTTCCGGAACGATCACAACACTTGTGACTCCGCTTGCTTCCGGCAGCGTAACGCTGCTTGCTTCTGAGATTGACGGGACTTCGCCAGCAAATCAACGGGCTTCATTCATGGTCGCGGCGCAGTCGGATGTACTACATCTGATTAGCGCACCGGGCCCTGCCAGCTTGGTTGGTGTGCCGGCCAGTACGCCGTTTGCCGTGCAACTGCTGCTCGCAGATGGCGTTACGCCGGTGCCAAACCGAACGCTCACGATTTCGGTGGCGAACGGCGTTGCGGCATTTGGAGCCTGCGCCAGTGGTACAAGCTGCACGGTCCAGACAGACGCGTATGGCGTGATTACAACGCCAGTGTCGCCGCTTGCTGCCGGGATCGTTACGATTCTCGCTGTCGAGTCCGGAACGTCACTTCTCGTCAGTCAGAGTGCAACGTTTACCGCCATACCCGCTTCGGATCTTCTACGGATCGTGAGTGCTCCTGCTTCAGGAGGGTACTCTGGAGTACTTGCCAGCACACCGTTTGCTGTGCAAGTCGTACTTCCGGATGGCACTACCCCCGTTGCGAATTTGAACGTTACGGTGGCGGTGACCAGCGGCTCTGCTTCACTGAGTGCTTGCGCCGGAGCCTCTGCATGTACGCTGCGCACAGACATGCAGGGAAATGTGTCTACGATGGTGACTCCACTGGTTGCGGGCACGATTACGTTGAGTAGTTCCGTGTTGTTGGCTTCCTCGGTCACTTCGCAAACGACCAGCTTCACCGCAAAGCAACCGCAGGATGTACTTGCGATTACAAGCACACCGGGAACCAGTGTTTATACGGGGAACTCCGCCAGTTTTCCCTTCGCGGTGCGATTGACGCTTGCGGACGGAACGACTCCGCTGCCGGGATCTCCAATTACCGTATCGAGCAGCGGTTCGGGGAATGTCATTTTTACCGCCTGTAATGCGGCGTCCTGCACCCTAAATACGGGGGCAGACGGAACAATTTCGACCCTCGTCCAGGGAACAAGTGCTGGGAGCGTGCTATTCTCCGCGACTCCGGCTTTGGTCACAGGTGCACAGCCCGTGACGCTTCCCTTTGAGGTGCTGGCTACCCAATTTACATTGACGGGCACGCCGGTGCAGTCCTGGATCGCCGAGGGAGCGCCTGTCAGCCTGACGTTGAATGCCACTGCTTCGCTCAACGGAACAGCGGCAATTGCGGAACCTCTACAGTGGGCGGGAGCCGTGGGCTTGGTTCCCGCAATGGCGAGCAGCGTGACCGGGAGCGCGGGGATAAGCTCCATGTGGGCCAAAGCCGGCCCACTCACCGCAGGCCAAGCGGCAACCGCGACCGTGTGCGGTCGGGCCGGCGTCTGTCAAAGCTTTACGGCGACCGGTGTATCCAGCCATGACATGACAGTAAGCATTGTGAGCGGAGCCGCTCAAACGGTGCAAAACGGAGCAATCCTTCAACCTGTAATCATCATCATTACCGATGCTTCCGGCAATCCAATCGCCTCTGCTGCTGTAACCGTGAGTCAAACGGTAACGGCCTTCAATCAGCCGTGTCCAACACGTGGCCGCTGCCCGGCATCGGCAATCTTAAACTCGCAAGTCAACACGATTATTTCCTCTCCGGATGGAACCGTGACGATCACGCCACTGTCGGTCCCTGGTGTCGCAACGCAAACGGAACTCGCTGTCTCCGCCGGAACACAGGGGTTTGCTACTACTCTAATTTCATCCTATCCATAGCGAAGTCGGGCCCACACGGAATGACAGCGCATCTGAGAGGATAATCGGAGATACGTGGGCAGGAGAGTGCAATGGCAGGAACGATGGATTTGAAGGATCGGCAGCACTCCACAAATGTGCGCCAGCGGGTGGTCATTATCGGAGGCGGTTTTGGCGGCATCCACGCGGCCGAAGGACTTGCGCATCTGCCTGTGGACGTTACCGTGGTTGACCGACGGAATTATCATCTATTCCAACCCTTGCTTTACCAGGTGGCTCTTGCCGTACTTTCTCCCGGAGATATTGCTCAACCTATTCGCTCGATGCTTCGTGAGCACAAAAACATTGAAGTGCTAATGGACGAAGTGGTCGACTTTAATATGCCGGCTTCTCGGGTCTGCCTCAAATCCGGAGCCCAACTCGAGTTCGATTACCTCGTTGTGGCAACCGGTAGTACACATTCCTACTTCGGCAAAGACGAATGGGCCGCCGTTGCTCCAGGATTAAAGACGATTGAGGATGCTACTGAGATCCGGCGCCGCGTCCTGCTTTCGTTTGAGTTAGCGGAGAGGCAAATGCTCGAATCTGGAACTCATCCCGCTCTGAATTTCGTCATTATCGGCGGTGGACCGACGGGAGTAGAGTTGGCGGGTGCCATATCGGACATCGCTCGTCTTTACATGACGAAAGATTTTCGACGCATTGATCCATCTTCGGCTCAGGTTCTGGTCTTGGAAGGCTCATCTAAAATTCTGGCCGCCTATCCGGAAGATCTACAAAAAAGTGCTATTAAACAGTTAGAAAAATTGGGGATTAAGGTTCGTACGGACGCTCACGTGTCCGATGTTCAGCCGGGATATGTGATGATCGGCGAGGAACGCATCGACTCGGTCTGCACATTATGGGGGGCCGGTGTGCAAGCATCTTCGCTGGGTAAGCTACTTGGCGTTGAAACCGACAAGCGTGGGTGTGTCATGGTCGATTCTTTTCTAAATCCCAAGGGCATGCCCAACGTCTTCGTTTGCGGAGACCTGGCGCACGTCGAACAGAATGGAAAGCAGGTACCCGGGGTAGCTCAACCTGCCATGCAGATGGGTGATTATGCGGCTAAACGCATTGGCGAGGCGATCAACGGCAAACTAAGTTCCAAAGGATTTCGCTACTTTGACAAAGGTGACATGGCGACGATCGGGCGGGCCGCCGCAGTAGCGAAAATTGAGTGGCCCTTCAAGGCTCACTGGACTGGCTTTCCGGCCTGGATAGCATGGCTCATGGTTCACATCTTCTTCCTGATAGGTTTTCGTAATCGGTTCTCCGTCCTTCGGCAGTGGGCCTTGACGTACCTTACCTTTCGGGATGGGGTACGCCTTATTACAGGCTCGCAACTGCTACCAGGATGGAATGTTCAGCATGAGCCCAAGGGTGAACTAACCACCGATCCGATTAGCTTAGGACAGGTCTCATCCGCAAAAATCTGAAATCGATGTTCACAGATTTCCGTGCAGGTGAACGGCACAATTTGATCTACTTCGTGCGGTAATCAAGATGCGGGTATCTGAAATAAAGATGGACGTAAGCCGATATGCGACTCACGTCCATCTTCAAACTGCATTTACCTTGACACCAGTTCTGGTTGTAACTTGCTCACCTTCACTGGGGTCAGCCAGTGGTGCCTATCTGGTCTCGTTCCATTGACGATGCCGAAAAATTCGTCGTAAAGCGCCTTCGTGATTGGACCCATAGTTCCATCACCAATGAGAATGCGATCAACTGATCGCAGATGCGTTACTTCGGCCGCGGTACCGGTAAAGAAGCATTCATCGGATACGTAGAGCATTTCGCGAGGTAAGGTTTGTTCCACTACGGGGATGCCCAAATCCTTCGCAAGGGTCAAGATCGAGGTGCGTGTAATCCCATTGAGCACTGCGCTGGATAGCGGTGTCGTATAAAGAACGCCGCCCCGCACCAGGAAGAGGTTCTCCCCGGAACCCTCGGAGATAAGCCCGTTTACATCGAGCGCGATGCCTTCGTCATACCCGTTGATGGCGGCTTCCATCCGAATCAGCTGTGAGTTGAGATAGTTCCCGCCGGCCTTGGCCATGGTCGGCATTGTGTTGGGTGCGTGCCGGTTCCAGCTCGAAATACAGACATTCGCTCCATCGTTGCCCGGAATGTACTTGCCCCAGGGAAAGTTCGCAATGTATACCTCGACCGGAGAAGAGAGCGGATTCATTCCAATCTCTCCGTATCCCCGAAAGGCGACCGGCCGAATATAACAAGGAACGACTCCATTTGCTTCGACAACGTCGACGACCGCGCGGCAGAGTTCCTGCTCGGTAAACCCCAAGGGCATGCGGTAGATATGGCCGGAGTCGCGGAGCCGCTGCATGTGTTCTGGAAGCCGGAAAATGCCCGCTCCTGGATTTTCAGAATCGGAGCCGCTCTGCGCATAACACCGGATCCCCTCAAACACCGAAGATCCATAGTGCACTACGTGCGACATGACATGGATGTTGGCACTTTCCCACGGAATCATCTGTCCGTTGTGCCAGATAAACTGCGTCGTCTCTAGGGGCATGGTTTTGACTCCTTGGTTGCCTCGATTATAGCCATCACGGACGGGGAAGAAATGCGCTTGCGTGGGACAATGATGTGTGGTCCACACCCTAGTCACTTCCCAAATTGCCGCGATGTTGCACCTTGGGATTCAGGGCGTGCCGAGACAGGTTTCGTTCTCCCGGCTGGAAAGCTCAACGATGGTGCGCTTTTCTGTGCTCGCGTTCAGCTCAATCTTCTTTCTGGTCGACCCGTTCGCAGCTCTTCCAACCTTTTTGGCAGTTACGGCTGGTATTGACAAAAACCGACGCCGGTTGATCGCCAGGAAAGCGAGTGTAACCGCCTTTCTGCTGCTGACCGCGTTCGCTCTCGCTGGTCAACTCATCTTCCGCGCCTTCGGAATTACGCTTCCGGCTTTCGAGATTGCGGGGGGCATCATTCTGCTGCTTATCGGACTCGATATGCTGAATGCGCGGCGATCTCCAACGCAGGAGACGGAGCCTGATGCGGAAGCGGCCGCGCTGAAGGAGGATGCCGGGATCGTGCCGCTGGGCATCCCAATGCTGGCCGGTCCTGGTTCGATTACCAGCGTCATGGTTCTTGTGGGTCAAGCTCAGGGAAGATGGACGCTGATCGCGGCGATTCTGGCGGCAATCGCAATCACTGCCTGGACGTGTTACCTCGTTTTGGGGAACTCGGACAGGGTAGCGTCTGCTCTTGGGGAGACTGGCATACGTATTCTTGTCCGCATCATGGGTCTGTTGCTCGTCTCTCTGGCCGTGCAATATTTCGTCAATGGGCTGACGGACCTTGGCGTATTCTCCCGTCTGCCATGACAGGGTGTTGCGTGAGAGGGCAATCTCGTGTGTAGGTGAGGTTACGTTGACCGACGAACTATCTTCCCTTCGCTTTGCCTCACTGGTTGTGTGCCCGAGAAGGGTTAAGGCGGAAGCGGGTCCAAAGCAAGAAGCTAGATCGCAGGGAACTCTTCTGGCAAGGTATCCGTTCTATTCAGTCCCGGTACATGAGGATGCCAGCATACCTCGGTATGACTCCGGCGCCGAAGTTGGGATAAGCGGAACCAACACAATCAGGGAGATGTCGAGGGAAATGCTCTTCAGCGACTCGCCATTGTTGGGCTTGTCATCGGTGCTTCGCAAACCATCGCAGATGTCTTGCGATTCCACGTTGTTCTTCGTCAAACACAATATGCCTTGTATCTTGACGAACGCGGCTAAGGGGGAATGCCTGAGAGACAATCTTAGGTAGTTTTCCACACATAGACCATCAGAATGACCTTGATTTTCAAACAGTTTAAGGGCCACGAGCAACTTTTTACACACAGAAAGCTTGCGCGATTGGTGAACGACTGCTAATCTCAGGAAGTCGCAAAGGTCTGAAGGCAACCCCGGAAGCGCATAGCAAGTCAACTTGCGAGTGACTGGATAAGATAAGACCCACGATGAAGCAAGATGCCCTCCAGGTGATTTGAGTCAATGTAAGACGATCATCCGGTAGAGCGCAGTCCAAGCGTTTGATAGCGGTTCTAAGACCCGAAATCTGGGCATCCGAATCCAACCCAAGACACTGCAGCACGAGCGAGAGGTTTTGCTCATTGATTGAGTTTTCCAGCCTCTGGTTGGAGATAAGGAGCTGAGGGCTCCGCGGCGCATGCCGTTTGGTTATTTTCTAGAATGTGTACCGCCCATCATCATTGTGGGTAGTGTACGGATCAAATTGGCGTCGAAGCATGAAGCTTGACAAGCCACTTACGATTCGATACACTAAGGAAGTCGCGAATAGCGACGCCCGACGAATCCATTATAGCCCACGCTTGATCAGTCGAATGGGTATAAGTTAGGGTCGGTGAGCGAAAAGCTCAACACATACAAGTTCGAGGACACAAGACGAAGATTTTAGCTCGTCTGGTCCTTGATCCAAAACTTACCGCTTAGGCGAGATAAGTTAGGATCTTTGACAACATAGTTGAACATGCCAGTCGTGGAATGATTGACGAACTTTGGTTTAGTCATTCTCACTAGTTATAAACCTCCGGAGCTTTCGAGCTCGGGGGCGCATGGTCTACCCCGACCCCTGTCGTTGGGTAGTATGCAAACCAAGATTAAACGAGAGTTTGATCCTGGCTCAGAATCAACGCTGGCGGCGTGCCTAACACATGCAAGTCGAACGAGAAAGGGATTTCGGTCCTGAGTATAGTGGCGTACGGGTGAGTAACACGTGAATTATCTACCCTCAAGTGGGGAATAACCTAGAGAAATCTGGGCTAATACCGCATAACACTTACGAGTCAAAGCAGCAATGCGCTTGAGGAGGAGTTCGCGGCAGATTAGTTAGTTGGCAGGGTAATGGCCTACCAAGACGATGATCTGTATCCGGCCTGAGAGGGCGCACGGACACACTGGAACTGAAACACGGTCCAGACTCCTACGGGAGGCAGCAGTGGGGAATTTTGCGCAATGGGGGAAACCCTGACGCAGCAACGCCGCGTGGAGGATGAAGTATCTCGGTACGTAAACTCCTTTCGATGGGGAAGATAATGACGGTACCCATAGAAGAAGCCCCGGCTAACTTCGTGCCAGCAGCCGCGGTAATACGAGGGGGGCAAGCGTTGTTCGGATTTATTGGGCGTAAAGGGTGCGTAGGCGGTTTGGCAAGTCTTATGTGAAATCTATGGGCTCAACCCATAGCCTGCATGAGAAACTACCGGGCTTGAGTGATGGAGAGGTGAGTGGAATTTCCGGTGTAGCGGTGAAATGCGTAGATATCGGAAGGAACACCTGTGGCGAAAGCGGCTCACTGGACATTAACTGACGCTGATGCACGAAAGCTAGGGGAGCAAACAGGATTAGATACCCTGGTAGTCCTAGCCCTAAACGATGATTGCTTGGTGTGGCAGGTACCCAATCCTGCCGTGCCGAAGCTAACGCGATAAGCAATCCGCCTGGGGAGTACGGTCGCAAGACTGAAACTCAAAGGAATTGACGGGGGCCCGCACAAGCGGTGGAGCATGTGGTTTAATTCGACGCAACGCGAAGAACCTTACCTGGGCTCGAAATGCACAAGAATCCGGCAGAAACGTCGGCGCCTAGCAATAGGCTTGTGTATAGGTGCTGCATGGCTGTCGTCAGCTCGTGTCGTGAGATGTTGGGTTAAGTCCCGCAACGAGCGCAACCCTTATCTTCAGTTGCTACCATTTAGTTGAGCACTCTGACGAAACCGCCTCGGATAACGGGGAGGAAGGTGGGGATGACGTCAAGTCCTCATGGCCTTTATGTCCAGGGCTACACACGTGCTACAATGGCCGGTACAAACCGCTGCAAACCCGTGAGGGGGAGCTAATCGGAAAAAGCCGGCCTCAGTTCGGATTGGAGTCTGCAACTCGACTCCATGAAGCTGGAATCGCTAGTAATCGTGGATCAGCATGCCACGGTGAATACGTTCCCGGGCCTTGTACACACCGCCCGTCACATCACGAAAGTGGGTTGCACTAGAAGTCGGTGCGCTAACCGCAAGGGAGCAGCCGCCCAAGGTGTAATTCATGATTGGGGTGAAGTCGTAACAAGGTAGCCGTAGGAGAACCTGCGGCTGGATCACCTCCTTTCTAAGAGAGAACGTCTCGGCACACTTCAGCGTCTCGCGTATCGCGAGCAGTCGGATTTCACGATCCTGCTGAGCTTGATAGTGACGTTGCCGAGTACCATGCTCGCTTGCTTCGGCGAGCTTGCATGAGCCTGAACTAAACCTTCTCTTTTTCGCAATCTTGTTCCATGATCGTCATGGCGGCGTAGCCGCTTCGCATGTTCAACTGTGTCCTCGAAACCTTTCGAGAGTGAGCTCCTGCCCACTGTTCCTATTCCAAGGACGGTGGGCGACAGAGCAAGCGTTTCGGCCAGAAACTTGGCTGGATGTCGGGCCTGTAGCTCAGTTGGTTAGAGCGCACCCCTGATAAGGGTGAGGTCGGTAGTTCGAATCTACCCAGGCCCACCATTGTCTCGACTACTTGTTATACTTAGTAGCCATGGGGCTGTAGCTCAGTTGGGAGAGCACCTGCTTTGCAAGCAGGGGGTCAACGGTTCGATCCCGTTCAGCTCCACCACTCTTGAAAAAACTCACCTGCTTCAGGTTGAGCCTCGACGTGATCGAGGTTGAACCTTGAGCAAGAAGCTCAAGCCGCCTGAGGGCGCGAACAGAGACGATGCAGTAATGCAAACCGCTCTACGATTTTTGACAACTGAATAGATTGGGTAAATATAACTACAAGGCTGAGCAACTGTCTTCCAGGTTGGTTCTGGTTGGGGTTGTCAGTTATTGAGTGTCTTTTAGAATATTCGTATGACTGTCGACTCTCGCGAGAGAGGAGGCAAGTCGTACCGGCGAAAGTGGACGAAATACACACACAGAGATCAGGAAGCTTTCAGCGCGGTAGAGGTTGGTTCTTTGCTGCGCGAGAGTAAATTCTATGGTCAAGCTACTAAGGGCGCACGGTGGATGCCTTGGCAGAAACAGGCGATGAAGGACGTGGCAAGCTGCGATAAGCTTCGGGGAGCCGCACACAGGCGTTGATCCGGAGATTTCCGAATGGGGAAACCCAGCCAGGCAAAACCTGGTTATCACCTACTGAATACATAGGTAGGATGAAGCGAACGGAGGGAAGTGAACCATCTCAGTACCTCCAGGAGAAGAAAGAAACCTCGATTCCGAAAGTAGTGGCGAGCGAAATCGGAACAGCCCAAACCCGTACTATCAAGGTAGTTCGGGGGTTGTAGGGCCTGCGACAGTAGAGTTACCAATTTGGCTTATAGTCGAATCCTCTGGAAAGTGGATCCAAAGAGCGTGACAGACGCGTAGACGAAATGAGTCCAGACTCGAAGCAGGTACCTGAGTAAGGCGGGGCACGAGAAACCCTGCTTGAATCCACGGGGACCATCCCGTAAGGCTAAATACTCGTTTCTGACCGATAGTGAACCAGTACCGTGAGGGAAAGGCGAAAAGCACCCCATTGAGGGGAGTGAAAAGTACCTGAAACCGTGTGCCTACAAGCAGTGGAAGGACTATGCCGCGTAAGCGGAATGTCTGACCGCGTGCCTATTGCATAATGAGCCGGCTAGTTATTCTTGTCAGCAAGGTTAAGCGTGAGCGAGCCGCAGCGAAAGCGAGTCTGAATAGGGCGTTAAGTTGGCAGGAATAGACGCGAAGCGGGATGATCTACCCTTGGCCAGGTTGAAGATGGGGTAACACCCATTGGAGGACCGAACCGGTGTTTGTTGAAAAAAGCTCGGATGAGCTGAGGGTAGGGGTGAAAGGCTAATCAAATTCCGTGATAGCTCGTTCTCTCCGAAATAGCTTTAGGGCTAGCGTCGTGTGATTTGGATCGGTGGTAGAGACATGGATGGACTAGGGGGCTTTCCGGCTTACTGAATCCAACCAAACTTCGAATGCCGATCACAACCAGCACGGCAGTCAGACTGTGGGGGCTAAGCTTCACAGTCGAGAGGAAAACAGTCCAGACCGCCAGCTAAGGTCCCAAAATTACAGTTAAGTGGGAAAGGAAGTCGGAACCCTCAGACAGCCAGGAGGTTGGCTTAGAAGCAGCCATCCTTTAAAGAAAGCGTAATAGCTCACTGGTCAAGGGGTCCGGTGCCGACAATACAACGGGGCTAAAACTGTATACCGAAGCTGCGGATGTCAAGTAATTGACGTGGTAGGAGAGCATTCTCTCGTGGATGAAGCGTAACTGGGAAGATACGTGGACATTAGAGAAGAGACCCTGCCGGCATAAGTAGCGATAATGAAGGTGAGAACCCTTCACGCCGAAAGTCTAAGGTTTCCTGAGGAAGGTTAATCCGCTCAGGGTTAGTCGGTCCCTAAGTCGAGGCCGAAAGGCGTAGACGATGGATGTCCGGTTAATATTCCGGAACTCCCGATTTTTCGTTATCACGATGGGGTGACGCATAAGGATAAGCTGGACCTCCTATGGCTATGGGGTTCGACACGCGAAAGCTGGTTCTGATAGGCAAATCCGTCAGAGCAACAGTGAGGCGTGAAGCAGTAAGCCGAATGGCTGAAAGCAGCTGATTTCACGGTGCCAAGAAAAACCTCTAAGGAGAGAGATTGGGAACCGTACCACAAACCGACACAGGTAGACGAGGAGAATATCCAAAGGCGCTCGAGTGAAAGCTTGTTAAGGAACTCGGCAAATTAGACCCGTAACTTCGGGAGAAGGGTCGCCCTCCGCAAGGAGGGCCGCAGTGAAACGCGAACGGCGACTGTTTAACAAAAACACAGGTCTCTGCAAAGTCAAAAACGACGTATAGGGGCTGACTCCTGCCCGGTGCCGGAAGGTTAAAAGGAGAGGTTAGCCGCAAGGCGAAGCTTTGAATTGAAGCCCCGGTGAACGGCGGCCGTAACTATAACGGTCCTAAGGTAGCGAAATTCCTTGTCGGGTAAGTTCCGACCTGCACGAATGGAGTAACGATCGTTCGACTGTCTTAACGAGTTGCTCGGCGAACTTGTAGTACCGGTGAAGATGCCGGTTACCCGCAGCTAGACGAAAAGACCCCGTGCACCTTTACTATACTTTTACTATGGTTTACGGCCATTGCTGCGCAGGATAGGTGGGAGGCTTTGAAGCCAGACTTTCGGGTTTGGTAGAGCCAACGGTGAGATACCACCCTGCGATTGTTGTGAATCTAACCTGCTCCCGTGATCCGGGAGAGGGACACAGTAAGACGGGTAGTTTGACTGGGGCGGTCGCCTCCTAAATTGTAACGGAGGCGCGCGAAGCTACACTCAGGCCGTTTGGAAATCGGCCGTCGAGTGCAAAGGCATAAGTGTGGTTAACTGCGAGACCTACAAGTCGAGCAGATGCGAAAGCAGGCCTTAGTGATCCGGTGGTTCTGTATGGAATGGCCATCGCTCAACGGATAAAAGGTACGCCGGGGATAACAGGCTGATCGGAGCCAAGAGTTCATATCGACGCTCCGGTTTGGCACCTCGATGTCGGCTCATCACATCCTGGAGCTGTAGAAGGTTCCAAGGGTTCGGCTGTTCGCCGATTAAAGTGGTACGTGAGCTGGGTTCAGAACGTCGCGAGACAGTTCGGTCTCTATCTGCTGTGGGCGTAGGAGATTTGAAGAGGGCTGTCCTTAGTACGAGAGGACCGGGATGGACGAACCTCTTGTGTTCCAGTTGTCTTGCCAAAGGCACGGCTGGGTAGCGAAGTTCGGTTGTGATAACCGCTGAATGCATATAAGCGGGAAGCACGCTCTGAGATGAGATCTCCCAACCCAAAAGGGAAATGAAGGGCCCTGGAAGACCACCAGGTTGATAGGCTGGAGGTTGAAGCGCAGTAATGCGTGTAGCTTACCAGTACTAATCGCCCGTTCGGCTTGTCCATAGAATTTACTCTGCGCAGTGAATCAACATCCACTGTTCTGAGGACATTCAATAACAAGCTTTGTAGTTATATCTTTTGGCTTGATCCGTGAAATGCGGACGCAACAAGAAACAACGTGTAAACGTCTATCCAATCTATTCAGTTGTGAACGATCGCGAGAGCGCATCTTTCAAAGTTTGCCGGTGAGTTTACCGCGAGGGTCACACCCGTTCCCATCCCGAACACGGAAGTTAAGCCTCGTTGGGCCGATGGTACTGCACGCGTAAGTGTGTGGGAGATTAGGTGATCGCCGGCATAAATCAAAAGGTCCACCCTAACCGGGTGGACCTTTTTACGTTGGTCGTGATGAATAGGGCTGAGCACAAAGGCTGTTAGAAGACTGTTTGGGGCTCTACTTCGATTGAGAGTTGTAGTCGTTGTAGAAGGCGGGGTCGGCCGCCAAGTCCTGGCCCTCCGGAGTGCGCTCGACGACACGGATGACTCTGCTGGGAGAAGTGTGAATGGGCAGCCGAGCTAGATTGTTTGAGGCCATCTGTAGACCATAGAGCAGCGTAGTCGCGAGGCGAGATTCTATTTGGCCGGTGGCAACAGCATTGATGATCTGCGAGAGCGCCACCTGGATGGATTCGGCGTCGTCCAGTAGACCGAGCTCGATAGGATGGACGGTCTTGCTTGCCGAGGAAACTTGCTGGACCGGCTTCGCGACGTTGCGATGTTTCTGGTGTAAACGTGTGTGGTAGAAGCAGTGCGTCTGGTTTGTGAGTGCGGGTGAGCCGCACTGGGTGCCATTGGTCCGGATGTGACGACAGAGTGGGTACAGCATCGTTCTCTCCTCGTATTGGGGGTACCCCCCTGGGTGCTAGAACTAAACTCCTTAGAATGAAAGACATCAGCCAGGTAGGCAAGCTAAAGTCTTGTGTTGATTGGAGTTAGACACAAAGTTCTCAAACTAAAGAAGTTACGGACGGGGGAGGAGGGGCTCTCGGTAAACACGTGCCGTTGTTTAAGGTTGCTTCTAGGATAACGCAATCGGAGGGGTGATTATGCCAGGTTTATTAAAGGGCTAAGTCGCTCATTTGGTGCGGGTTATGGGTGAGTCGCACCGGTGGAGGGCTTGACAGGTTTCGAATGGGCTGTGCCTCTTGATCTTCCGCCGGAGTTAGCAGCAGGGATGAAGACGGAACAACCGCAGATTTGCCTCAGGAATGACAACGAAGGGGCAAGGGTCGCCAAGAACTGTTTAGCTTTCGCGGGTTGATGACGCAAATGGGCCAAGAGTCTAGACCACCAATTCATCCCTTAAGCGAGTTTCTCAAACAAGATGATGCTAACGATCCTCGGGGTCGGTGGGAGGATTGACTTGGCCTTGATGGATGTCGATGTCCAGGTGGGTAGTGCGGATCGTTACTCGAGCACCGCCACCGCCGACTACCCCTTGTAGGATCTGGTCGTTGTTTTCTACGATGGGAGTGAGACCTAGATCGGTGTCGATGTGTCCGCCGTGCGTCTGGGCATCCAGGGTGAGTGCGGCGTGATCAGGCAGGGTCAGGGTTACGGCTCCGTTGCGGTTCTGAACGTCGATGTTCCCGAGCGGTGCTGCACTGGTGATATTGATGGTGCCTTTGCTATCGGTAATGGAGAGATCGCCGGCGATGCGCTCAAAGGAGACGTTGCGGCTGGAGGTATGGACCAAGGTAGGACCAACGATTTGGCTTCCGCTGAGATCGGATTCGGGGCTCATGTCGATTTCTCCGGGAAGGCGGCCGAGGGAGAGCTGGGTGCGATGGGTTCGGAAGGTGACGGGACCGTAGAGGTGCTCCAGGTGAGTATTGCCGAAGAATTCGCCTTCTAGATTGGTCTGGCCGTGGACATCTGTGAGGGTGAGGTCCTGGGCGTGGCCGTGCAGATAGAGGTCTCCGGTAATGTTATGCGCGGTGAAGGAGGAGCCGTTGTGGTTGATTTGGGCGGCTACGGCTCCGGTGATGTTGTTGCAGGTGATGTCGCCGTGGTCTGCGGTGACGGTGACCGGGGCGTGGAGGTCGGAGATATCGATTGAGCCGTGCTGGACGCTGAGGGAGGCGGGTGCGGAGGCAGGGAGTGTGATGGTGAGGTCTGCGGAGGCGCCGACCAGCCGGGGCATGGAGAGCTGGAGGGTACCTCCGGCGAGCGAGATCTGAGGGTTCAGCTGCTGCTCTTCACGGCTGGCGTCGGTGTCGAAGCCGGTGAAGATCTGTTTGCTGATGGTGATGTGGATTTGGCCTTCGGGACCGGTGCCGATGAGGGTGATGTTTCCGTGAGGGTTCTCGACGGTGAAGCGGGTGCCGGCGGGAAAGGCGGTGTCGATGGTCTGGGAAGACTCGTGTTTCTGGTCGAAGAGTTCCTCGAAGTCGCCGAGGCCGAGCTGGAGATTGTTTCTGAAGAGGTCACGTGTCTGAAAGGCGCTGCGCGTTCCGGTACCAAAAAGGGCGAGAGCGAAGAGGAGCAGTGTAGCTATGGCACCGAGGCGACGTGGTGCGGCGGGTAAGGCGCTGGTGAGCAGGAAGAAATCGGAGGCCCACTCGATGAGGAGAAAGAGTCCGGCGAAGAGGAAGAGCAGAGGCCACCAGCGGCTGTACCAGGGGAGAAAGACGGCGAGCGAGGGATGGCCTGCACCGACGAGCAGGGCAGTGAGTCCGCAGAGGAGCAAGAGGAGCGGGGCGAGCAGGGAGGTTCGGCGGAGGGTGCGTCTTTGGCGGCGCTCGAGGATTTGGACCTGTTTGCGGGCGGCCTCCTGCTGTCTGAAGGCGAGGCGTTTCTGTTTACGTTTGGCGCGGTCCTCGCGGAGTGCAGCCCGCCGCTGATCGCGGAGATTCTGGGCGAGGGGTGTGCCGGGGGTTGGGATTGGTGGCGGAAAGCCGGCCATTAACGTCCTTCCCGGAAGCTGGAGCCGGGCTGCTGGGGAAAGTCGGTCGCCAACGGGGGGACGGGCGGTGTGGGAGAAAGGTAGACAGGGGCGGGCACGGTATGCCTGAGAAGAAGCAGAAGCCCGGCAAAGATGACGATCCAGGGCCAGCTATGCGACCAGCGCAGGAGGCGGAGTGCATCGAGCAGCATGAGGATGCCGAAGAGCACAAGCCAGGCTGAGGGGGTGAGCGCGGAGAGAGCACGCAGCCGGTAGTTGTGGGCGTCGGCGGGATTTTGGAGAGCTTGCGGACTGGCAAAGCGGCGGGTGAAGACCCAGGCTCCTAGGCCGATTAGACCGAAGCCGACCAGGACGGGGCCGGACACACTGTGGAAGACACCGGTGGTGCCGAGTAGGAAGACGGTTCCGAGGATCAGGAGACCGATGGCTGTGGCGGGGAAGCGGCTGGCGGGAATGACGGGCAGGAGCGGGGCGTCGATGTGTGCACCGTACGGTGGGGCCGCGGAGGGAGAGCCGGGTGCGGGAGTGCCGGGCGGCCAGGGCTGAGCGTAAGGCGGGTAGGCGGAGGCGGAATCCGGGATGAAGTCTGGATTGGCGGAGTAAGGGATGTCTACGGGGGCTCCCCAGGTGGCGATGGGCTCTGGCGCACGATCGGTGAGCTCTTGCGAGG
>CAXUNR010000027.1:0-48006 GCA_964252655.1 uncultured Acidobacteriaceae bacterium | reverse complement strand
GCGGGAGGGAGGGCGAGGTCGGGGAGCAGGTCGGACTTGAAGATAGACGCACCCATTGTGCTGGAGCTTTGGGATGGTGCGGCCGCTGCTTGGGGTTAAGGGGATGGTGCGGCAGCACTCGAGAGCAAATACGGGGATTCCGGCTTCGCCGGAATGACGGCTTGGGGTGAGTTAGACCTCGGGGTAGAGCAGGTCGGTGAAGCGCGGGTCGTCGGCCATGTCCTGGAAGTCGGAGTCGGCGCGGGCCTGGATGCGGTTGCGTGGATTGTGGCGGATGGCCTGGGTGAGGTGCTCGAGGCACTGGTTGCAGTCTCCGGTGAGGCTGGCGAGGACGGCGAGGCCGTAGAAGGCGTAGTCGGCGGAGGGATGCTCCTCCAGGATGAGCTTGAAGTGCTCGCGTGCGTCTTCGTAGTGGCCCAGGTTGAGCAGGGAGATGGCGTAGTCGTACTGTTCTTCGTGGCTGGTGAAGCTGGTTTTGCCTTTCGAGACCTGGAGCAGGCAGGCGTTGATGTACATGCGGATGCGGTCGGCGAGGTCTCCGGGGGAGCTGGCGAGCATCTTGTCGAAGGCGGTGTGGGCTTTGTCGTACTTGCCCTGCTGCATGAGTTGCAGAGCGGCCTCATAGCTGGCGATGGCCTGGGCGCGGCTGGGGTCAAGCTGCGGGGGTACGATGCCGGCCAGTGTTTTTGGAGAGCGCTTCTGGGGGACTGCGGTGACTGTTTTTGCTTGAGCCATATCAAACCTACTTCGTTCTGGAGGCGCGTGGGGAGTCGGTGGCACGGAGGCTTGCTCGAGAACCTTCTGGGGTTATACGCACTGCGTGAGGTGCGGTCAATGGCCCAGACGGGGGAGCGCAGGAGCAAGCCTTATCGGGCCGCGGTCTTGAGATGGGAATAGAGTACAGGATTGAGGTCAGGGTCGTTGTACATCTTCATTTGCCGGTAGAGCTTGAAGCGGCGTTTGCCGGCGAGCACCTGGGCCCAGAGATCGTCGAGGCAGGCGGCGAGATCCTGGCGCTGCTCGATCAGGACGGAGAGGCGATCGCAGTTGCGGGCGCGGTGCTGCGAACTGGCGGAGTCGCGGTGGGCTTCTTCGGCGGTGTGATAGATCTTGAGCGCGAGGATGGAGAGCCGGTCGACGATGAGGCCGGGGGTTTCGGAGTGGAGCGGAGCCTCGGCTGATTGGATGGCCTCGCAGAGCAGGGCGCAGTCGATCTGCTCGACGAGATCGTTGCGGAGCTGGTTGAGGCGGTCGATGGCGTGCTTGACCTCGGCGATGGCGGCGTCAGTGGCATCTGGATTGCGGGCGGCGTCTTCCTGGTGCCAGAGGTCGAAGTTGGCGCGATGCTGGCGTACGGCCAGGAGGTCCAAAGGGCCGGCTGTCTGCGACAGAGAGGACGAGGAAGGGATGGTGGCTGAAGAGAAGGATTCGTCCGAGTGCCAGGAACGGGTGGCTTCATCGTGGATGCGGGTAAGGGAAGCGAGATTGAACATGAACGCGGTTGAGAGCCGGGCGCGGCGGACCGTATGCGGACGCCACGTAAGATAGCCTAATGCAAAACGAGGGGAAGCGCGTACTCGTGTATCGGCTGGGGAGCCTGGGCGACACGGTGGTGGCGTTGCCGGCGCTGCATCTTGTGGCACGTGCTTTTCCGCAGGCGGAGCGCCGGATGCTGACGAACTTTCCGGTGAGTGTGAAGGCTCCGGCGGCGGCGGCGATTCTGGCCGAAAACGGATTAATTCAGGGGTATTTTCGCTATCCGGTCCGGACGCGCAACGCGCTGGTGCTGCTGCAGCTGTGGTGGAGTCTGTGGCGCTGGCGGCCGCAGGTGCTGGTGTACCTGGGGCCGGTGCGCGGGGTGGAGGCTGCGCGACGGGATGCACGGTTTTTCCGGCTGTGCGGCGTTGGGCGGCTGATCGGCGTTCCTTTGACTGAAGAGATGCAGACGCATCGCCGGCTGTCGGATGGGACGCTTGAGTCGGAGGCGGAGCGGCTGGCGCGGAACCTGGGCGAGCTGGGGGATGCGGCGGTGGACTCGCCGGGTGCGTGGGCTCTGCGGCTGACGGAGGCCGAACGAGCACGGGCGGAGGAGGTGCTGCGGCCTGCTGGAGGGCGGCCGGTGCTGGCGGTGAGCGTGGGCACGAAGGTGCAGTCCAAGGACTGGGGCGGGGAGAACTGGCGGGCTCTGCTGAGGAGGCTCGGCGAGCTGTATCCGGAGTATGCGCTGGCGCTGATGGGCGCGCCTGAAGAGAGCGTGGCGAGCGAGGCGGCGGCGGAGGGCTGGCGGAGCGCGGCCGGGGCCAGTCCGGTGGTGAACCTGTGCGGTGTGTTGACCCCGCGGGAGAGCGCGGCGTGCCTGGCGCGGGCGCGGCTGTTTCTGGGCCATGACTCCGGGCCGATGCACCTGGCGGCGACGGTGGGCACGACGTGCGTGGCGATTTTTGCTGCGCGTAATTTGCCGCGGGTCTGGTTTCCGCATGGCGCAGAGCATCGGGTGGTGTATCACGCGGTGGACTGCATGGGATGCGGGCTGGAGACGTGTGTGGTCGAAAAGAAGAAGTGCCTGACGGGGATCTCTGTGGAGGAGGTTGTGGCGGAGGTGCGGGCGGTGTTGGGTGGAGGGCTTGCTCCGGTACCGGGTCCGGTATAGTCAGATCGATGATTCCTCAACTGCATTCCGTACTGCATCTGCTTGAAAGCGGCTTTGCCCAGGTGCGTGTTCTGGTGGTGGGCGACCTGATGCTGGACCGCTACATTCTGGGCGAGGTGGAACGCATCTCGCCTGAGGCGCCGGTTCCTGTGCTGCGGCATGCGCAACGCTATGAGCGGCCGGGCGGCGCGGCGAATGTGGCCATGAACCTAGCCGGGCTGGGATGCCAGACGCTGCTAGCCGGATTTTGGGGCGCGGATGGCGAAGGCAAGACGCTGGCGGAGCTGCTGGAGCAGGCCGGGGTGGACACGACGGGGGTGGTGAGCAGTTCGCTGCCGACGATCTCAAAGACGCGCATTGTGGCGCGTACGCAGCAGCTGCTGCGGCTGGATGTGGAGAGCCAGGAGGCGGTTCCGGCGGAGGAGCTTGGACGCCTGCAGGCGCGGGCCACGGAGCTGGTTTCGAAGGTCCACGCCGTTATTCTTTCCGACTACGCGAAGGGAGCGCTGACGGCGGAGATGTGCGAGGCGATTCTGCGCGCGGCGCGGCAGAGAGGCGTTCCGGTGCTGGCCGATCCGAAGACGCGCGACTTTGGTAAGTATTCCGGCGCGACGACGGTGTGTCCGAATCTGCAGGAGCTCTCGCAGGCGACCGGTGTTCCGGCGCAGGAGACGGAGCGTTTGCTGGCGGCGGCGCGCGCGCAGATGATCGAGCACGATTTTCGCTTTCTGACGGTGACGATGAGCGAGAAGGGCATTCGTATTTTGAGCCGGGACGTGGATGCGCACGGGCAGCCGGAGCGGGACTTCTACTCGCCGGCGCGGGCGCAGGAGGTGTTCGATGTTTCCGGCGCGGGTGACACGGTGATTGCGACGCTGGCGGCGGGGTTGGCGGGCGGCTTGCACATCCATACGGCGGTGGAGCTGGCCAACCTGGCGGCGGGGATTGTGGTGGGCAAGGTGGGTACGGTGCCGATTGCGCAGCATGAGCTGGTTTCGGCGCTGACGCCGAGCAGCGGGATCGGCTCAAGCGAGAAGATGCTGGACCTGGGCGGCACGGCGCGGCGGGTGGCTGAGTGGCGGGCGTCGGGGGAGACGGTGGTGTTTACCAACGGCTGCTTCGATCTGCTGCATGTGGGGCATATTGCGCTGCTCGAGCAGTGCCGGCGGTTTGGGCCGAAGCTGGTGCTGGGCTTGAACTCGGATGAGTCGGTACGCCGGCTGAAGGGCTTGACGCGGCCGATTGTGGGCGAGCGGGAGCGGGCGCGGGTGATGGCGGCGCTGGCGTCGGTGGATGTGGTGGTGCTGTTTGAGGAGGACACGCCGCTGGAGTTGATCCGGGCGCTGCGGCCGGATGTGCTGGTGAAGGGCGGCGACTATCGGGTGGAGACGGTGGTGGGTCATGAGGAGGTGCTGGCGGCGGGGGGCCGGGTGGAGATTGTGCCGACGGTGGAAGGATTTTCAACGACGGGGCTGGTGCGCAAGATGATGGCTGCCGAGCCGCAGGAGATGGTCCGTTGATTATCGTTACGGGGGGAGCTGGTTTTATCGGGAGCAACCTGGTTCACGAGCTGAACCGCATCGGCGAGCGCGATGTACTGGTGGTGGACAATCTAGCGCCGGCGGCACATCTTTCGGGCCCGAAATTTCTGAACCTGTGGGGTGCGGAGTACGCGGACTACATGGATAAGCACGAGTTTCGGCGGGCGCTGGCGGCGGGCGACTTCCAGCACGTAAAGGTGCGCGCGATCCTGCACCAGGGGGCGTGCTCGAATACGCTTGAAGACGACGGCCGCTACATGATGGACAACAACTTTAGGTATTCGAAGGAGCTGCTGGCGTTTGCGACGGCGCGGCGGATTCCGTTTGTATATGCGTCGACGGCGGCGGTATACGGGTTGAGCCAGTCGTTTGCGCCGGTGCCTGCGAATGAGCGGCCGTTGAATGTGTATGGCTACTCCAAGCTGGTGTTCGATGACTTTGTGCGACGCCGGTTCGCGGAGGCGCGGGAGCCGGTGCGGAGCAGTGTGGTTGGGCTGCGCTACTTCAACGTCTATGGCCCGCGCGAGCAGCATAAAGGCCGTATGGCGAGCGTGCTGCATCACTTTACCAAGCAGCTGAAGGAGACCGGGACGATTCGGATGTTTGTCGGCTCAGGCGGCTACGCGGATGGCGAGCAGCGGCGGGATTTTGTGTTTGTTCGCGACCTGTGCCGGATCAATCTGTTTTTTGCCGGGTTGCTGGCGGAGCGTCCTGCGGGGCCTGTGCAGGCGATCGTAAACGCCGGGACGGGCCAGGCGAGTACGTTCAAGCAGGTGGCGGAGGCCTTGATGGAGGTGCACGGGCCGGGTCGGATCGAGTTTATTCCCTTTCCGGGCGACCTGAGGAACCGGTATCAGCACTTTACGGAGGCAGATGTAAGCGGCTTGCGCGAGGCAGGCTGGACGGCACCGTTTACGGGCATTGAGGCTGGGGTGCGCGCGACTTTTTCCGGACCGGACGGCGACGGGTAGAGCCCTGCGGGTTGCTGGGGATGACCGCCGCGGCAGAAGAGGTTTGCCGGCGGGTGAGGGAGGAGATGGTGAGCCCGCTGGGGCTCGAACCCAGGACCAACGCCTTAAAAGGGCGATGCTCTACCGACTGAGCTACAGGCTCAAACCACGACTTCCAAGTAAGAAAGTAACACACTTGCTTGCGTGGCTTTTCATGGTGCGCAGGCTGGACGCGTGGATGTTTATGAGCGTGGATGACGTGGGGACGCTCGGGGTTTTCTGTTGCAAGTGCCTACGCGCGTTCAGCAGGCGTACATAATACCTCAGATTTGCCATGATCCATGTGACACGAAGGATGCATTGACCGGTAGGAATGTGCCACGTAGGCTCGATCCAATCGTATGAGAAGGTGCGCAAAGCGAGGTCTGCCCCGGAGCTTCTTCCGCAGTATCTCGGTCTTGACGACAAGAGACTTAGGGGCGAACCGAATTATCTATGGATACAGGAATTCCCGAGACCCCGGAGCAAGCGCTGGCGGAGACGCCGGAGGATGTGGCGATCCTTTACTCCTGGGCGAACCTGCCTCGCGCCAAGTATCGGGACTTCTCGGCGTCGCGCCGGGAGTATCGGGCCCAGGTGCGGCATCGTGCGGCGGAAGAGCTGAGGACGGCGGAGTTGAAAGCCAAGCAGGAGGCGGAGTCGGCCGCAGCTGAGGCGGAACGTCTGGCGCGGGAGGCTGAGCGCGCGGTCAAGAGCTCGGACCTGTTTGATAACGCGGCTGGGCGTCAGCGCGCGCTTCGAGAGGCTGCCGACGCTTCCCGGCGGGCTTCTGCGGAACGCGTTGAGGCGGCGCGTCGGGCTGAAGCTGCAGCGATGGCGGAGGCTGCGGCACGCCGAGAAGAGCGTGAGATTGCGGAAGCGCATGCCTCCGCGCAGCGCCAGGCACGGAGTTACTCGCAATCGGAGACTGGGCGCCGCGCCGCAGCGAGTCCGTCGCCTGATTTGCCTGCGGCGGTGGTGGCCGATCCGTATGAATTGCCGGTGCACCCGGGCTTCGACACGGATCGCAATCACCCGGTGCAGCGGATTGAGGCTGAGCCGCGCTCGCGGATGCGGGAGCAGGCTGCTGTGCGCGTGCCGCAGGAACGGCGCGGCGCGGGACCCTCCGCGGCGGAGGCACGCCGGCGTCCGCAGGGTTTTCGTCCGGATGAGGCTTCGGGCGTTTTTCCCGCGTTCAATACGAGTGCCGCCGCGGACAAGCCTCCGGTAGCGCTGCGTACCCGCGCGACCGATAGTCCGGCCGAGATTCGGCGTACGGCGGCCGCGTACACCGGTTCTGCTCCTGAATCGCCTTTGCCGGCAGAGCCGCATTTGCGTCCAGGGCCTCCGTCTGGTGCACGACGCGTGGTTCCAGAGGCGGCCGAGATTCAAGATCGGGGGGGAGTGGAGTTGGAGGGAGCACCGGCCTGGCTTTCTCCGAGCGGGAGTGTACCGCCGGATGCGAAGACGTTTGCGGTTCCCGACACGCTGCAGCACTCGCAGGAGCGCGTCGCCTCGCGCTGGTTTGCGCTGAAAGGCGTTTTTGATCCGGTGATGGAAGGAAACTGGAGATCTCCCGCGGAGCTATCGGCTTCTTCCGCCCGTGCGAGCCGTGCTCCTGCTTTGGCCGTGTTTTCTCTCGCCGGGGGCGTTGGCAAGACCAGCCTTGTCGCCACCCTCGGTCGCGCCCTGGCCTCGCTTGGGGAGAAGGTTCTGCTGGCGGATACCACCTCCCATGGGCTGATGCCTTTTTACTTTGGAGCGAGTGAGCTTCGGGCCGGCGTCGTACGCACGTTTTCTCCGCCGACGGGCCGTCCGGATGCGCCGATTTCTTTGGTGTCGTATGAGCTTGAGCGGCGGGGGCGCGAGCAGGTCCGCCAGGAGGCGGTGCTTGAGCAGTTGATGCGCGATGCTCGCGGAATGCAACGTGTTGTGCTGGATTTGAACGCCAATTCGGGATGGATGACGCGCCACTTCACCGGACTTGCGTTTACCGTGCTGGTGCCTCTTGCACCGGACATGAACTCGATCATTGGCCTGCACTCGATTGAGCGCTACTGCGACGGGGTGCGGGACGCGGAGGGGAGGCCCGTGCTGCCGTTCTATCTGCTCAACGGCTTTGACGCGTCGCTGCCTTTGCACCTGGATGTGCGTGAAGTGTTGCGGGGCAAATTGGGGGATCGGCTGCTGCCGTCGGTGGTGCGGCGGTCGCCAGCGGTCAGTGAAGCCCTGGCAGAAGGCATGACGGTGATCGATTATGCTCCTGGGGACGCGGTGACCGGGGATTACCACAAGCTGGCGGGATGGTTGCGCGGCGTCTCCGCGCCGGCCATGCAGGCACCGGGTAACACGCGATGGAGTGAACGATGACTCGGTCCCCATGGTGGCGGGAGTTCGAATCCGGAGATGGTTTCGTTCTGAAGGCATTTCGCTTTGCGATTTTGGCGGGCGGCTTGTTTTTTTTGATGTTTACCGGCATTTTGGAGCTGACCTGGCCGCAGCAGACGGTGCTTGGTCTGCTGACGGTGTTGGTGGCAATGTGGATGGACCGCAGTTCCAGCTCGTACCTGCTTACGTTGACCCTGATGCTGGTCTCCTGTTTTTCGACGTTCCGCTACGGCTACTGGCGGATTGCCACGACGATCAAGTTTTTTCTTGATCCGGGCACGCTTTGGACAGCGATCGATGCCTTTTTTATCTGGCTGCTTGTGCTTGCCGAACTGTACGCCTTTGTCATTTTATTTCTGGGCTACATGCAAACTTTATGGCCTTTGCGCCGCACGCCTGTGCCGCTTCCGGATGATCCTGACGAATGGCCTGCGGTCGACTTGCTGATCCCCACGTATAACGAGCCTTTGAATGTGGTGCGTTACACCGCTTTGGCCGCGATGAATATCGACTGGCCGGCGGATAAGCTGAACGTCTACATTCTCGACGACGGCAAACGCGAGGAGTTCCGTAAGTTCGCTGAAGAGGCGGGGATCGGTTACATGACGCGCGATGACAATGCGCATGCGAAGGCCGGCAACATTAACCGCGCGCTCCAGCGTTTGGACTCCCCCTTTGTGGCGATCTTCGACTCCGACCACGTGCCGACCCGCAGCTTTATGCAGGTGACGATGGGCTGGTTTCTGCGTGATCGCAAGCTGGCGATGCTGCAGACGCCGCATCATTTCTATTCGCCGGACCCGTTTGAGCGAAATCTCGGCCAGTTTCGGACGATTCCCAACGAGGGAGAGCTGTTTTACGGCGTTGTGCAGGACGGCAACGACTTCTGGAACGCGACGTTTTTTTGCGGGTCGTGCGCGGTCCTGCGCAGAACGGCGCTCGATGAGATTGGCGGCGTAGCGGTGGAGACTGTCACCGAGGATGCGCATACGTCCTTGCGCATGCAGATTAATGGGTGGAACACCGCGTACATCAACATTCCGCAGGCGGCGGGCCTTGCGACGGAGCGGCTTAGCGGGCATATCAAGCAGCGTGTTCGCTGGGCGCGCGGCATGATTCAGATTCTGCGTGTGGACAATCCCCTCTTTGCGAAAGGACTCTCGCCGGCGCAGCGGTTGTGCTATTTCAACGCGATGACGCATTTTTTGTATGCGTTACCGAGGCTGATCTTCTTGACCGCGCCGCTGATCTATCTGGTGCTCGGCAAGACGAACGTGCCGGGATACTGGGCGGCGATCTTTGCCTATGCGTTTCCGCACCTGGTGCTCTCCTCGCTGACCAACTCCCGCATTCAGGGGCAGCACAGGCATTCCTTCTGGAATGAGATCTACGAGACGGTGCTCTCGCCGTATATTTTTCTGCCTACGATGCTGGCCCTTATTAGTCCGAAGCTGGGCAGCTTTAATGTGACGGCAAAGGGCGGCGTCGTGAACCGAAGCTTCTTCGACACGCGGATTGCGCAGCCGTTCTTGCTGATGCTGCTGCTGAATTTCATCGGTCTGTTGATGGCTATTCCGCGTTATTTTTATATCCCGGTGTGGCCGTTGAGTATTGCCTATGATGGAACTCATCCGGGAACGATCGTGATGAACGTGCTGTGGACGGTGTTCAATATCGTGGTGCTGGGTGTGGCAACGGCGGTTGCTTTGGAGAGCCAGCAGCGGCGGCAGACGGTGCGTGTGCCGATGGACGTGCCGACCGATGTTGTGCTGGCCAATGGAAATGTCGTTCAGGGTGCGACCACGGACCTGTCTACGGGCGGGGTGCAGATCAACCTGGATCATTCATTTACGGCGCTGCCTGGAGACTCGATTCAGCTTGTTTTTCCGGTGTTGGACGGAGATGCGACTCTTCCCGCAACGGTCGTGAGCGCGGACGGGCGCAATTTGCGGGCACAGTTTACTGCGCTGAATTTGCAGGAGGAAGAGGCGCTTACCATGGTGCTCTACTCGCGCGCGGATCGGTGGCTTGGGTGGGGCGAGGAGCGTGAGGCGGACCAGCCGATGAAGAGTCTGGGCCGCATTCTGCGCCTCTCTGTGCACGGCTTGAGCATTACGATACGAGGACTGATGAAGACGAAGCAAAGAAAGACGCCGAAGGGCCGGCTTGCCGCGAGCGCCGCGCCTTTGCTGCTGGCGCTGCTGGTCGGGGCGCTGACGCGCTTTGCGTACGGGGCGCAGGTGTCGGCGATGCCTCCTCCGGTGGCTCGCGCGGCGGTCGGCCCGTCGAGCTTGGGGGTCAGCGGCGGCGTTAGCGCGCATTCGGTTGCGCCAGGGCTTTTTGACAATACCTTTTCGCTTGCCGATGTTGGTGTTCCGGACACAATCGTGCTGCGCGGCGTGGATGCGTATCACACCGTGCCGTTCTCCGTACCGCAGACTGAGGTCATCAAGTCCGCGACCATGCATCTGCGGTATCACTTCTCGCCCGGGCTGCTTCCCGATATCAGCCACTTGAAGGTGAGTCTGAATGGAACGCTGTTTGCTACGCTTCCGGTGACGATTCGGCCAACGTCATCTTCAGGCGGGGGAGGCCAGCAGGAGAAAGCGTCTGAGTCGCAGGTGTTGAATGCTGCGCGCAATGAGAATAACGCGCTTTTGGAAGCAACGCTGGTTCTGCCGGCTGAGATGCTGGTGCACCAGAACGAGCTGACGTTTGAGTTTATCGGCCACTACACGTTCCAGTGCGAAGATCCCTCGCATTCGACGTTGTGGAGCCATGTCGACACGAACTCGACCATCGAGCTTGCCGGCAATCTGCTGCCGCTGCGCAACGATCTGAGCCTGCTGCCGCTGCCGTTTTATGATTCGTCGGTGAACCTGCATCCCAGCATTTCGATTGTGTTTATGAGCGCGCCGTCGCCAAAGTCTCTGCGAGCCGCCGGTATTGTTGCCTCCTATTTCGGTATTCTTACCGATTATCGTCCGGTGCACTTCCAGGTTTCTTTCGGGACGATTCCTCCCGGCAACGCGATTGTGTTGGGGGAGAGCGCAGCCGATCTTCCGGCGGCGTTGAATGTGACCTCCAGTTCGGGCCCGACTATCGCAATGCGGACCAATCCGGTGGACCCGTACTCGAAGCTGCTGGTGCTGACGGGCGACAGCGGTGACGATCTTGTGACTGCGTCTGAGGTTTTGGTGTTGCAGCGGGACCTGCTGCAGGGCGATCAGGAGCGCGGCGTTCTCAAATCGGGCTCGCTGGTGGACCGGGTTGCGGATGACGCTCCGCGGTGGCTGAGTACGGAGCGAACGACGACCCTTGGCGAGATTGCCAGCTCCGGAGATATTGAAGGGGATGGCAGTGTGCCGGTCGGTGCGTACATGCGGATTCCACCGGACCTTTGTTTGCAGCAGTGCGGCGTACCTGCCAACCTGAGCTACCACATGGCGTACCGCTACAACGGTATTCCTCTTGCGAATGAGAGCACGCTGCAAGTGTTCATGAACTCTTCGTACATTAGTTCGACGCCTATGCCGCATACGGAGAGGGCCTCGGCGGTTATGGATACGGTGGTGCCTGTACCGGTTGTGGACATGCGGCCATTTTCAAACTCGCTGATGATGAAGTTCGTCTTCCAGATCGCAAAGAAGGGACGATGTCAGGATACGGCGCCCCTGAACCTGCGGGGAGCGATTCTCAAAAGCTCCTACCTGGACATTGAGGGTATTCCTCATCTGGCGGTGATGCCGAATCTGGAGATTTTCGCGAACGCCGGTTATCCGTTTACCCGCAAGGCAGACCTTTCTGACACGTCGGTGGTGCTGCCGGATGTGCCGACGGTCGACGAGATCGAGATGTATCTGACGTTTATGGGGCACTTCGGCGCGCAGACCGGCTATCCGGTTCTGAATGTCAGCGTACTGAACGCCGCGGCGATGCAGAAGGGAAGCGGCAAGGATTATCTGGTGCTCGGTACGGTTGACGATCAGCCTGCGATCGAAACGCTGAATCCGTCGCTTCCGGTCAAGGTGGATGGTGCGGGTCTTCACATCCAGGACACGCGGGGGTTTTTTGCGCCGCTGCAACATGCCTGGTGGAAGGTTCGCAGCTCGGATCATATTCAATCCGGGCAGCTTGAGACCGCAGGTGGCCTGCCGGACGCGCTGATTGAGGGCGTCGAGTGGCCGAGCGGTTCGAATCGATCTGTGGTGCTTGTCGCCCTGCGCGATCACAACGTCGTGCCGAGGTTTGTCGACACCTTTCTTAAGTATTCGCAATACTCCGACATTTCGCAGTCGGTAAGTGTGCTGCATGACAAGCGCTTTGTGTCGTACCGGATCGGCAACGACCTGTACAAGGTGGGTTCTCTCTCTCTTTGGCTTAGGCTCAACTTGTTGTTTTCGGAGTTTCCGTGGCTGATTGTTGTGAGCACGGTGCTCGTTTGTATTCTGATGGCCGCGCTGATCCGGGCTGCCGTGCGCCGGAAAGCCCGTGTGCGTCTGCAGGGTCATGATTGAGCGTAGCGGTGCGATTCGCCAAATCGGGCAGCGAAGGCTTGGTGCTGGAGTCCTGTGGGGATTGTTGTGGCTTTTGCTGTGTGTGCCTGGAGTGTGTGCCGCGCAGCCGCAGTCGTGGCCTCTATGGCAGGCGTACACGCAACGCTACCTGGATGCGCAAGGGCGGGTGATCGACCACGACCGAACGACCAGCGAGGGCGAGGCGTATGCGCTTTTCTTCGCTTTGGTCGATGACGACCGGAGCCGCTTTGCCAGTCTGTTGCGCTGGACCGAGGCGAATCTGGGAGGCGGTGACCTGACGCTTCGTCTTCCCGCCTGGCGGTGGGGGCAAAGCCCTTCCGGCGCGTGGAAGCCGCTCGATGACAATTCGGCCTCCGATGCCGACCTCTGGTTGGCTTATACGCTGATCGAGGCTGGTCGCCTGTGGCACGATTCCCGTTATGACAAGCTGGGGCGTCTGCTGGCCGAGCGGGTTGCCCGTGAGGAAGTGGTGTCAATCCCGGGCGTGGGCGTGGCGCTGCTTCCGGGCGCGCATGGCTTCCAGACCGGCACGAAGACGTATGTGCTCAATCCCAGTTATCTTCCGCCTTTTCTGCTGAGGGGGCTTGCGAAGACCCTGCCGCACGGTCCGTGGCGGGCGCTTCTTGAGACTCTGCCGAAGCTGCTTGCAATTCCCTCCACACACGGCTTTGCGATGGACTGGGTGTCGGCGGGTTCGGATGGGGTACAAGCTGTGGCTGCGCCTTTCTCTGGACCGGAGGCAGGGCAGGCCTATCCTCTTGGGAGTTATGACGCGATCCGCGTTTATCTTTGGCTCGGCCTTGCCCACCCTGCCACACCGGAGCTGCGTTCGTTGCTTTCGGCGACGCAAGGCATGGCGACCTATCTACGTACGGCGCTTACGCCTCCCCGCGTCGTCAGCGCACAGGGAGCGGTGGTTTCCCCGGATGCGCCGATCGGCTTTTCTGCGGCGGTGATTCCGTTTCTGAGCGCGTCCGGGATGCAGGCGCAGATGAAGATGCAGCGGGATCGCCTGCTTGCGGCGAGAGATGCGGCGACGGGTCTCTCAAGTAACCCAAGTCAGTACTATGACGAAAATCTTGTCCTCTTTTCCACTGCATGGAGTGAAAAACGATATCGGATTCTAGCCTCCGGAGAGCTTTCGGTTAATTGGAAATAGGTGCGTCTTTATTGGCGATTTCTGTCAAGGGGAAGGCTCCGGAGCGCAGTTTAGAAAATGCACCACAAGGCTTGCGAAAGACGTTACTCTCAGTAGGACAGCGACGTTACCAGTGAGATTCCTCCTGGTTCTTCGGCGCGTTCTACACTTCTATGAAGACACGGACGGCATCTCGACTTCTCACGTCAGCGATTTTGATGACCGCGGGGACACTCGTACCGATGGCCCCGTCTGTTTTCGCACAGACCGCGTCCGCGGCAACGCAGTCCCTACTGGAGAAGGCGCATGCTCTCGAGGTCCGCGGCCGGATGGATATGGCGGCGCAGACGTGGCAGCAGGTTCTGCTGGCCGATCCAAATAGTACCGAGGCGCTCGGGGGGCTGGCGCGCGCAGCCAAACTGAGCGGCAATTCAGCGCTTGCCGGAATGTATCTTGATCGTCTTCGCGCGATCAACCCCAACGACCCGAATATTGCGCGCACAGAAAACATGGCGACGGAGGTGGATCGCGATCGGCAGCTGCAAAATGCGGGCAAGCTTGCGCAGCAGGGTCAGTATGCGCAGGCGATGACGATTTACCGGCAGATTTACGGCAACGATCCTCCTCAGGGCGATTCCGCTCTGGCGTACTACGAGACGGAGGCGGCGACGGAGGATGGTCGCGCGCATGCAATTGCCGGTCTGCGGACGCTGGTGGCGAAGAATCCCGGTGATCTGAAGTCGCAGATCGCGCTGGGCCGTATTTTGACGTACAACCCGAAGACGCGGGCCGAGGGCCGCAAGCTGCTGGAAGCGCATCCGGGCGATCCGCAGGGGACGGAAGCGCTACGCCAGTCGCTGGTCTGGGATGCGCAGAATCCGGCGAGTTCCGCGGCTATCCGCGAGTACTTGTCACATCACAATGATGCGCAGCTTGCTGGGGCGCTGAAGAGTATGCCTGCCGCGCCGAAAGCAGCGCCGCCGAGGACGGCCGAACAACGCGCGATGGCTGCCTTGCATGCGTCGCGCTCGGCTGCCGATGCGGCTGGTTATCGCGCTTTGAACGCCAAGCGTTTGGAAGAGGCTGAGGTGAGGTTCAAGGCTATTCTGGCCAATACTCCGGAGGACCCGGATGCATTGGTCGGCATGGGCTATGTGCGCATGCAGCAGGCCAACTTTGGGGGTGCGCTTAGTTTCCTTTCGCAAGGCCAGCGAGACGGCTCGAAGGACCCGGGCCTGGAGGCGGCGCTGGCTACCTCGCGCTTCTGGTTCACGATGGGTGGAGGGGCGGATGCGCTGAATGCGAACGATCTGCCGGAGGCCGAACGAGAGTATCGCGCGGCGCTAGCGATGCGGCCAAACAGTGTCGAAGCGCTTGAGGGCCTGGGCGGGACGCTGCTGAAGGCGCAGCAGCCTGAGGCCGCCATTGCCTATTTCATGCGGTTCACTAAGTTGAAGCCGAATGCGGCGCACGCGTGGCGTGGTTTGTTTTTGGCGCAGGCCGGGGCAGGGAATCCGGCGGGGGCGCTGGAAAGCGAGAGGGCGATGCCTTCGGGGGTGCGTGCGGAGCTTGCCAAGGATCCGCTTTACCTGCGTGCGCTGTCTTCTACCTACGCTTCTGTGGGGCGCGATGGGGACGCCCAGCGTGTGCTGCGGGCTGCGCTCGACCTGCCGTTTTCGGCGGATGTAAGCGGCCTCCAGGTGGAGACGGAACTGCAGTATGCCGCCCTCTTGCAGGCTGCGAACCATCTGGATCAAGCGGCTGGACTTTACCGCCAGGTGCTGCTGAAGGAGGTGGGCAACACCGATGCGTGGCAAGGGCTGATCCGCGTCGAGCATCAGCGGAATCAGGATGCGCAGGCGATGCAGTCGCTTGAAGGCATGCCCAGGGGCAGCTATGCCAAGGCGATGCGCGACCCGGGCTTTGAGGCTACGGTGGCCGCGGTGTATGAGTCGCAAAAGCGACTTGATGTTGCCCAAGACCTTCTCGAGAAGGCGATTGCGCAGCAGGTCTCGGCGGGGCAGAAGCCCTCTGCTCCGGTACGGCTGCAGCTTGCCGGGGTGTATTTGGAGAGGGACAATCCGAAGCGGGCGTATGCGCTTTACCAGCAGGTTTTGCGTGAGTCTCCTGACCGGGCCGAGGCGTGGAAGGGCCTGCTTGCCGCGCTGCACAGCACCGGCCGCGACCAGGAGGCGCTGGCGCAGGTGCAACAGATGCCCCCAGCTACGCGAGCTCAGCTCGAAGACGATGTGGACTTTTTGCAGACCATGGGTGCGGTGTATAGCCAGCTGGGACAACCGCAGCAGTCGCAGATTTTTCTACGCCGGGTGCAGCAGCATTATGCGCAGCAGCATACGGAGGCTCCCGCCGCAGTGGATGTGCAGAACGCCTGGCTGCTGTTCAACGGCATGGACGATCAAGGGCTCTATCAGCAGCTGCTCGCGCTGGGCAGCCGCACGGATCTAAGCGATGCGCAGCGGCGCACCGTGCAGACGATCTGGGCGAACTGGGCGGTACGCCGGGCGAACCAAGCGGCGGCTGCGGGTCATCAGAACAAGGCGTTGGCGATTTTGAATGCGACCGCGCGTGCTTTCCCGGACAATCCCGGGGTACTTAAAGCTTTGGCGGGAGGTTACGCGCGGGCGGGTATGGCGAAGGAAGCGGTGACGATCTGGAAGGCGCAGGATCTGACCTCCGCGCCGGCTTCCGATTATCGTGCCGCCGTGGGTTCCGCGCTGGCGGCCAATGATGCTCGGGAAGCGGAGACCTGGCTGCGCTTCGGGTTGGAACAGTATCCGAAAGATCCAGGTTTGTTGATTCTTGGAGCGAAGTTCGAGCAGGCGCGCGGTGACACCAAGCGTGCCGAACAATACTACCGGGCTTCGCTCGAGGCGATGCCTCCCGTGGACCCGGGTGCGGAACTGGCGATGGAGCTAAGCCGCTCGGTGCCGATGGCCGGGTCGCAGCTGCCGTCAGTGGCGAGGCCGGGGCAGGATCTCGCTGCGCTGCTTGCTCCGGCCGCGAGTGAGCCAGCCGCCATGCCGCCGACGGAGATACCGGCGGCGAAGCCCTACCTTCCCGGGTATGGGTCGGCTGGGTCGGCACCTGTGCCGGTGGATCCGAGTGGATTTACCGCGCCGCTGCCGGGACCCGTTGTGCCTTCCTATATGACGACGCCGGATGCTGGACCGCAGAATCCTACGTTGCCGGCCGGGTCTCGGACGCGTTTGCGCGACTATGTGCCGCAGGCCTCGGTCGATGAGCTTTTGCCGGCCGATGCGACCGCTCTGCCGAGTGAAGCCTATGCAGAAGGTCTCTCCGGCGACGCGGTGTTTACGCCGGCGATGTACCAGCCGCAAGAGGGTACGCGGGTTGCTGAGCAAATGCAGGTTAAGCAGAGGAATCAGGAGTCACCTACCGGTGCCGCGGATTCTTCTTCCTTGCGTTCGGGACCGCTTACGGCGCAGCCTGCTGCCCAGGCGAGGGCCACGGTGGATGCGGCTAGCGAGGAGGTTCATGGTGGGGAGGTTTACGGGCCTTATGTTCCGTATACGCCGTCCAAGGTCCAGCCTGGGGTAATTCAGCCGGCGCACGTGCTCGTGCAGGGGCCTGCGGCGGACGGGGTGCCCGCGGGAAGCGACGTTCGAGCTTCGCGGAGCAGCCAGCCGGTTGTGTCGCCTCCACATGGGGCCGCAGCCGAGGTTGCGCATACCCGCCATGCACAGAAGGCTGTGACGAAGGCTGCGCTTACAGGTGAGAGCAAACCTCCTGAGGAGCAGTACACGACCGCGCCGACCGAGACGGTCCAGTATCTGCCTTATGACCCTGGCGCGAGGAATGCGGGCGCGGGCAATGCGCGTGCTGCGCAGCCGGCGATCAGCACCGGCCAGGTGACTCAGCCGCAGAGTTTGCAGTCCGGCAGTGATGGTGGCGAGCAGCAATATCCGCAGCCAAGGACGGGAGCAGCGGTTGCACGAGGCCGGGTGAGAGCCACACGGCCAGCTCGTGTGCCTGCGGTGAGTGCTGCCGCTCCGGTACCGGTTCCGGCGCCTACGCCTGGGCTAAGCTACCCGGGCATTGGCCAACCGTTGACTTACCAGCCGTATCCGCAGACTGGGCCTGCGTATTCGCTTGGACCCGCGCCTACGGATGCCGACCTGGTGGCGGAGCATGTGCCGGCGCTGCGGGGTAATGTGTATGCCGGGCGGCTTCTTGCTCCGCAAGTGCCTCTGACGGAGCGTCAGCAGGCTGAGCGTGATCTCGAGACGCTGGAATCCTCTTATAGCGGCTGGCTGGGCGGAACGGCTTCGGCGCGGTATCGCAGCGGCACAGTTGGGCTGGACCGGCTGACGGATCTTGAGACTACGGTTGAGGTCTCGGCGACTGTGGCGAACCACATTCGCCTGAGTGTGGTTCCACGGGCTGTGTTTCTCAACTCCGGTGTGCTGAACGTAGGGGCATTTGCGGGCGCGACGACGAACGTCCCGGTGCTGGGCTCGCTTCCGCTGAGCGCGGCCACGGCTCCGGCGCAGCAGGTCACCAATGGTGTGGGTGGGGAGTTCCAGGTTGCAGGCCGGAACTTTGCCGCGGCGGTGGGTTACACACCCTATGAGTTTTTGGTGCATAACTTTACCGGCCGTGCGCTCTACAAGCCGGTGAGCCACCTGACGTTCTACGTCAACCGCGATGCGGTGACAGAGACGCAGCTTTCCTATGCGGGTCTTCGCGACCCGAACTCGGCGGGAGGGACGATCTCTGGAAACATCTGGGGAGGGGTGATCTCGACCGGGGGAGGTTTGCGCTTCGATCTGGGCGACGAGCGCGCGGGCTTCTATATGACGGCGGATGGCGCGGACCTGACCGGCTATCACGTGCTCGAGAACAACAGATTTGAAGGTTCGCTTGGCGCTTACTTCCTGGCGCACAGCTTTCCGGGAGTGGGCCGGATCAATGTGGGGGCATCGCTGTTCGGGATGCATTATGCCTCCAACGAGCGTGGCCTTTCCTACGGTCTTGGCGGTTATTTTAGCCCGGACGCCTACTTCCTGGCCTCCGTTCCGGTTACCTTTACGGGACGCTACGGCAACAATCTGCATTACACTTTGGCGGGTAGCGTGGGCGTGCAGACGTTCCAGGAGGCGAGTCAGTCGTTCTTTCCTCTGGATCGGGGTCTGCAGACGGCCTACGACACGGCCTTCGGGTGTACAGCGGCGCAGGTTGCGGCACAGACCTGCGGCTATTCGCCGATCAACAGCAACACGGGCGCGAACTACGGCTTCAACAGCGAAGCTGCGTACCGCATCACCGAGCATTGGTATGCGGGTGGGTTCCTTTCGGCCAACAATACCAACAACTACAACGCCGTTACGGGTGGTTTCTTTGTGCGCTACCTCTTTCGTCCGCAGTTCGGCGCAGACGACTATCCGACAGGGTTGTTCCCGGTCGAGGGCTTTCGTCCACTGCGGGTTCCGTAACCCGGTTCTCATTGCATCTTGAGCGTAGCTGGTCTGCCGAGGGAGGTCCCTCCCACTTTGGTGGCACAAGGTGTGGCGATGCCGTTCCTCCGAAAGCGGAGATGTCTCTACTGCGGCAGGTGGCAGACCTTGACGGTGCTGTTTGTGTAGGGACAGTTCCAGGCGGTTAGACTGGCGGCTTCGAGGATGACCCAGGTGACCCCTTGCGGCTTGAGTGCGGTCTCCCGCAGAGCATCGTTTTCGCGTTCGAGGTTGGCCTGGGCCGTCTGGCCTTGAGTCCAGGCTGTTGTTAGCTGCGGCGCGATCGCCGCTTCGCCTCCATCCTTGGAGTAGTCAGCCAGCGCGTTCCGCTCGGCGATCGCTCGGAAGAGCTGTGCATCTTCCTCCTTGCCGCGTGTGATGTAAAGGGCATCGAGGGCGAAGACTGCCTGGCCAGGGGTGTGATCCCGCGCCCAGACGAAAGCCTGCTCCCAGTGATTTGTCGGCGGTTGCCAAGGTAGTTCGAGGTGCGCGGAGGCGGGGAAGGTGCGGCGCTCTGCGACCAACAGGGCGCCCCCCGCGACGGCTACGAAGGCGCACCAGCGGAGCGGGCGGAGTTGCAGCCAGTGCTCGCCAAGCCAGGCGCCGAGGAGCAGCATCATGACTCCATAGACCAGCTGCAGGCAGCGTAAGGGTTGCAGCCGTGCGACGGCGTGGACGGCGAGGGACTCGCGCGCAAAGATCAGGGCGAGCAGCAGCGACCAGCCGCCGAGACCAAGCGCGGTCTTGCTGAGTAAGGCTTTGTTTGGCCCCGGGCCGCGCAGGCCAAGCAGCGCGAGGATGAGCAGTGGCACGAAGGCTCCTACGCGCTCGTACCACGCCCACTGGCTGAGGAACCAGTAGGTGCGGGTCATGGCGACCTGCACGTAGGCGGCAGATTCGGGCGGCGTGCTCGCCTGGAGAAGCGCTGCCGTGAGCATGGCTGCGGCTGCCAGCGCAAGCGGACCGCCGAGCCGCAGCGAACGTCTGCACGAGCCACGCAATGCGAGCAGGAGCACGGCCAGGGAGCCATATGCGGCCATCAAAGGATGCAGCAGAGACGCAAGGGCGAGCCAGCCGCAGCTTTGCAGCCAGGCGCGTCGTCGTCGTTTGTGATCTGCTGCAGCCAGTGCTGCGAGGGCAGCTCCGAGCGCCAGCAGGGTAAACGGCGTGGAGAAGCTGCGTGCCGTCACGTAGGGATCCATCCACAGCAGGGAGGTCCCTGCGACCGGCAGTGCGAACCAGCATGCGACCAGGGTTACGGCCCCGCGCCTGCCCGAGGCATCTTCCGTAATGTGACTTGCGAGCTTCCAGGCGGCGAACAACGTTAGCCAGGCGCTGGCCGTGTAGATGATGAGCAAGATAGAGGTAAGGGGTAGGCCCGACGCGCGCACGAAGCCGGCCATGATGGGCGCGAAGAAGGAGTAGTGCAGAGGCGCGGTGACGAAGTCCGCGTGTGCGCCGTAGAGGTCAGGCTGCAGCACCTTCTTGATCCCGGCGACGTACAAGCCGCCATCCTCGGCGTATGGGTGGTAGCCGTGCACGAGGAGGACGAGGCCGGTGAGCAGCGCAAGTAAACGTTTGGGGCTTTTCTGTGCGGACGGGAACTCTGGTTCCTTGCGCATAGGCTACGAGTTTATCGCGGAGCTTCGCGGCGACCTCGTGAGGTTTGCTCGGGTAGACTGAGAGGGTAGTTTTATCCTTACAGTTCGCGGTGTTCTTCCCTTATGTATCGCACTCTTCAGCAGGTGCTGCTGGCCCGGCTTCAAACGATTTTGCTTACCCGCTACGACGTTACGATCACCCAGCTTGCGGTAGAACAGCCGCCTTCGATTGCGCTTGGCGAGCTGGCTCTGCCGGTTGCTTTTGAGCTGGCGAAGCGTCTGCGCAAATCGCCCCGGGTGATTGCGCAGGAGCTGCAGCAGGCGCTGACCGCAGAGCTTGCTGAGCTGCCCGGCATTGCCTCGTTCGAGATTGCGGGCGCGGGTTATCTCAATGTGCGACTCGATCGGGCCTGGTTTGTTGAGCGGATGGCGCGCGATGAACATGCCGACCTTGGCGGCGCAGGTTTTCGACTGATTGAGCATACGAGCATTAACCCGAATAAGGCCGCGCATATCGGGCATTTGCGCAATGCAATTCTGGGCGATACGTTTGCCCGACTTTTGCGCAAGGATGCGTATAAGTCGGGCTGGGAGATCGGTGTGCAGAATTACATCGACAATACCGGCGTGCAGGTTGCCGACGTTGTGGTCGGGTTTACGCATCTGCTCGGGCTTTCGCTCGCGGGTGTTCATGAGCTGCTGACGGAGCTGATGGAGACGAACCAGCGGATCGACTTCTACTGCTGGGATCTCTACGCGCGCGTGAGCCAGTGGTATGTTGAGCCCGGGCTTTCGGCGGCGGAGGTTGCGTCTCGCAAACAGATCCGCCTGGACACGCTGCATGCGCTTGAACTTGGAGGCAATGATACGGCCGCGATCGCCGATGTGATTTCGACTGCCGTGCTGCGTCGTCATCTTGAGACGATGCAGCGGCTGAGCATTGAGTACGACTTCCTGCCGCGCGAGTCCGAGATCCTGACACTGCACTTTTGGGACGCAGCCCGTGCGCTGATGATTGAACGCGGCGTGCTGTATGAGGAGACCGAAGGCAAGAATCGTGGCTGCTGGGTGATGCGGCGTGCGGGCACGGAGGGCGAGACGGGGGCGGGTCCGGATGAAGAGGCGAAGGTGATTGTGCGCTCGAACGGCACGGTGACGTATGTGGGCAAAGACATTGCGTACCATCTGTGGAAGTTCGGTTTGCTGTCAGGCAAGGACTTCTTTTACGAGAAGTTTCATGAGTATGTGGACCGCACCTGTTGGGCCTCGACCGGAAGCCCGGCTGCAAATGATGCAAGCCATCCTGTCTTTGCTAAAGCCGATGCGATCTACAACGTGATTGATTCCTCGCAGGCGGATCCGCAAGGGAATGTAATTGCCGCGCTGCGCGGCATGGGTTATACCGCAGCCGCGGATCGCTATACGCATTTCTCGTATGAGAAGGTCGCGCTTACGCCGCGCTGCGCCATCGAGCTTGGTTACACGATCTCTGAAGAGGACCAGACGCGCGCGTTTCTTGAGGTCTCCGGCCGCAAGGGTTTAGGCGTGAAGGCGGACGATTTACTTGACAAACTGATTGTTGCGGCGAAGACAGAGGTGGACAACCGGCACCCGGAGCTTGAGGAACGAGAGCGGTTGCAGATTGCCGGACAGATTGCCGTGGGTGCGCTGCGTTACTTTATGCTGCGCTTCAACCGCAATACGATTTTGGCTTTCGATTTCAAGGATGCGCTTAGCTTTGAGGGCGAGACCGGTCCTTACGTTCAGTACGCCATTGTGCGTGCTTCGAATATTTTTCGTAAAGCCGAGACGTCCGAAACGGAGGCGCTGGTTCAGCTTCCGAAAGCCGCGGAGTTATCCAGTTGGCTGAATAGCGAGGAAGGAAGCGGTGTGTGGGAGACATGGCTCGGCGCGTCTCGCCTGAGCTTGCTGCTGGAGCAGACGATCAGCTCTGCCGAGCCGGCGTTGCTGACGAAGTACGTCTTCCAACTTGCGCAGCAATTTAATACGTTCTATCACCGCTATCACATTCTTACCGAGCAGGACTCTATGCGCCGCGCGCTTCTGCTGGCTACAGCGGCTGTTGCGCGTCGGGAGATGGTTCGTGCCCTGGGCTATCTCGGGATAGAAGCCCCGGCGGTGATGTAGATTCCGGACTACAAGAAGATGGTGAAAAGGTTAGTGGACAAGCCATGAGCGAGCAGGCCGTACACGTTACGAGAAGAACGTTCTTCTCGCAGATGAGTTATTTGACGATGGTTGCCGGAGGTACATCGCTGCTTCCAGGTGTACTGCGTGGGCAAGGCAATGTCCAGCCTGAAGGAAGGCGGCCGCCTGTTCAGGATCGCAAGTTTCGCAGCGAGGCCGTTGAGACTTATGTTGCTTCTATCTGCCGGCTGATCGAGGATCCGGTTCTTGCCACGCTGTTCAGCAATTGCTATCCCAATACTCTGGATACGACGGTCGAGCCGGGAAGATTTGAGGGCAAGCCAGATACGGCTGTGCTTACCGGTGACATTGCGGCGATGTGGCTGCGGGATTCTTCTGCGCAGGTGTGGCCGTATCTTCCGCTCGCTCGCCAGGACCGGGCTTTGCGAGAGCTGCTGGAAGGGGTGATTCGGCGGCAGACCCGGTGCCTGCTGATCGACCCGTATGCAAACTGCTTCATGGCCGATTTGAATGCACCACCGCTAGAAGGAAGCCGCAACGATCGTACGGTGATGAAGCAGGGCGTGGGCGAACGGAAGTATGAATTGGATTCTTTGTGCTATCCAATTCGTCTTGCGCATGGGTACTGGAAGAGTACGGGGGACACGATGCCGTTTGATGCTGCATGGAAGCTTGCTATGCAGAGCGTTTTGAAGACGATGCGGGTGGAGCAAAGAAAGGGGGAGCAGAGCCCGTACCGGTTTCAGCGGGTGGCTTTGAATCCGACGGACTCCCTGGTGAATGGAATTGGGAATCCACTGAGACCGATCGGTCTGATTGCTTCTGCTTTTCGACCCTCGGACGATGCTTGTAGTTTGCCGTTTCTGGTGCCTGCCAATCTGTTTGCGGTTACGTCTCTACGACAGCTGGCGGCGATGGCGAACAGCATCGCCGGCGATGGAGGCATGGCGAACGAGGCGCTCGCCCTGGCGAAGGAGGTGGAAGAGGCGGCGCGGCAGCATGCCACGGTTGCGACGCCAGCGGGTACGATCTGGGCGTACGAGATCGACGGGTATGGAGGGGCGGTGGTGATGGATGATGCCAATGCTCCGAGCCTGTTGAGTCTGCCGTATCTTGAGAGCTCACCGGATGCGGCGCTCTATGCCCGTACGCGGAGGTTTGTGTGGAGCGAGCAGAATCCCTGGTTTTTCCGGGGGAGCGCAGGGGAGGGCATCGGCGGACCGCACATTGGGCGCGATAGTATCTGGCCGATGTCGCAGATCGTGTATGCGCTGACGAGCGACTCTGATTTGGAGATTCGGACGATGATCCAGATGCTGAAAGGCTGCGCGGCGTCTACGGGATTTATGCATGAATCCTACAACCGGAATGACTGCTCACGTTTTACGAGAGCGTGGTTTGCCTGGGCGAATACGTTGTTTGGCGAGTTGATTGCGAAGACGACGGTGCGTCAACGGGCGCTGCTTGGGTAGCGGCTGGGTTTGAAGAGTGTGGGTGCACGGTGGAAGACAGAACGGGGATTCTGGCTCTGCCGGAATAACGGCTTGGTGGGGATGGCTGATTGGGAGAGAGCGACGGCAAGAGCAAGCGTGAATTCCCTTCGGGAAGGACAACTATGGGGAAGAATAGCTAAGGGGAGCAGGACTCTACTTCTGTGTCTCAGAGAGGAGTCAGGCTGGGATCTCTGAGAGCTGGGCGGTGCTTGAAAGTTCTACTACGGCGATGCCGGCGAGGATGAGAAAAGCTCCGAGGAGTGCGCGCCGGTCCAGACCTTGGTGCAGCACCAGCAGAGAGGTAAGCCAGGCAAAGACCGGCTCCAGGGTAAGCAAAAGAACGGTGTGCGTGGGTGGCAGGACGCGCTGGGCGAAGCTCTGGATGGTGAAGGCAGCAGCGGTAGCGAAGAGGCTGCAGACACCGAGGGTGAGGAGCAAGCGTGGGGTGAATGAGACGTGCTCCGGCTCAAGTGGAAGCAGGAGGAGCATGATTGCGGCGGCAAAGCCGACCTGGATTGTGGCCAGGGAGCCGGACGGGAGCTCCGGGGCGGTGCGATCGAGTGCGAGGACGTGGGCGGCAAAGGCGAGGGCGCCGGCAAGCGTAAGGAGATCGCCGCGACCGATGCTTGCGAAGAGGTGGGGCAGCTCGACGTTGGCGGGAGTGGTGAGGAGAACGAGGCCGAAGAAGGCGAAGAGAGCACCGACGGCGGCGGTGGCGCGTGGTTTGGCGGTGTTCGGCGGCCGGAACGCGGGAATGAGCAGCAGGGCCGGGACGAAGATGACGACGAGTCCAGTGAGGAAGGCGGATTTGGCTGGATCGGTCTCGGTGAGTCCGAGCGTCTGGAATTCGTAGCCGAGGGCGAGGAAGAGGCCTGCCTGTGCCGCCTGGGCAAGATGCCGTCGGGTGAGGGAGCGCAGGTGGTGGCGGTTGACGGTGGCGAGGATGACGGCGGCGAGGGCGAAACGCAGCAGATTGAAGAGTAGAGGCGAGACGTCACGCAGGGCCGATTTGACGAGGGTGAAGGTGGCTCCCCAGACCAGGACGGTGCAGAGCAGAAGAAGGTAGGCGGGGGTGCGTGGATGCTTCATGGGTGAGTAGTGGGTGAGTAGTGGGTGAGTTGGGAGTGAGTAGTGGGTGAGTAACGGGTGAGTAGTGCTTTCCCACCTCAGATGGTAGGACTGTCTGAGATGGGCCACCCCTAGGGTCAGATTGCGGAGAGGGTTTGGGCGGTGTCGAGGAGCGTGAGCAGGATGCGGCGCAGGGCGGTTTCTCGTCCGGTGGGGTCGTACCACTCGGCCTGGGTGTGGATGCCTCCTCCGGTGCCTCCGGCGGCCAAGGCGATGGCGGGAATGCCAAGCGAGAGCGGGAGGTTGGCGTCGGTGGAGCCGATGCGGGGCTCGGTGCGGATGCCCAGGTGGCGATCGACGGCGAGGAGCGTCAGAAGCAGCGGGGAGCTTTCAGGCAGTATGCCGGGAGGGCGATCGCCGATGATTTCAAGGGTGAGTTCAACGGCGGCGGGCTTTCCGGGGCCGGCTTGCGCGAGAGTCTGCTCGAAGATGCGGTGGATCTCGGCGGCGTGGAAGGCGAGCTCCTGAGGCGAGGTGGAGCGGAGGTCGAGCTGCACGGTGGCGGAGGCGGGGATGGAGTTGATGGAGGTTCCTCCGGAGATGCAACCCGGGTTGAGCGTGGTGCGGGCGTCTTGGCCGATGCGCGGCTGCAATCCGGGAAGCTCTGCCAGGGCGGTGACGGCGCGGCTGATGAGGAGGATGGGGTTGGGCGCGCCGGCATCGGACCAGGAGTGGCCTCCGGGGCCGGTGATGGTGACGCGGAAGCGCCGGCTGCCGAGGGCGCGGGTGACGACGGCGGCGGTTCCGGAGCCTTCGAGGGCCAGCAGCGCTCCAATGCGGCTGCGATAGGCGCCTTGCGCGAAGAGATGGCGCATGCCGCGGAGATCGCCTTCGCCTTCCTCGCCGACGTTGGCGACGAAGAGCAGGGTGTGCGAAGGCTGGATTTCGGCAAAGCGAAGGGCGGCGAGGATGCCGAGCAGGGCGGCCAGACCGGCTCCGTTGTCGCAGCTTCCGGGGCCCAGGATGCGGGTTCCGTCTTCCTTCGGGACGGTGTCGGTTCCGGCGGGGAAGACGGTATCCAAATGGGCGGAGAGCACGACGACCGGGGCGTGGGGAGCGCTGCCTGGCAGCTCGCCGAGCGCATTGCCTTCCTCATCGATGTGGACGTGACTGAGGCCGAGCTGGGCGAAACGGGCGGCGAACCAGGCGGCGCGGGCGGCCTCCCCGAACGGGGGGGCGGAGATGGCCAGCAGCTCGAGCTGCCAGAGGCGCATCTGGGGCTGATGCAGGTGCAGCCAATGAAAGGCGCGGTGGACGGGAAGGTAGGCGGCGAGGCGCGTGATGCGATGCTGGGTGAGGGCGGTATGGGCGGTGAGGCGGCCGATCATGCCGGGTACTCGACCGAGAGCAGCAGGAGTCCGCGTGCGGGGGCGGTTCGGCCGGCGGCGCGGCGGTCGCGTGCGGCGAGGATGGCGGGGATGGCCTCCGGGGCGAGCCTGCCGGCACCGGCGTCGACGAAGGTTCCGACCAGGTTGCGGACCATGTGGTGGAGGAAGCCGGAGCCGGTGACGCGGTAGACGAGCAGGCCCAGTTCCTGCTGCCAGCAGGAGCGCTCGATGCGGCGGATGGCAGTGCGGTTCGGGAGATCGCGTGTGGCCTCACGGTCGGCCAGGTCGGGGTCGACGGCGGCGAAGCTGGTGAAGTCATGCTCGCCGAGGACGGCTTCGGCGGCGGTTTGGACGCGGTCGAGGCGGAGGGCCCAGGGGCAATCCCAGACGAACGGCGCCAGGGGGGGCGGGCAGATGCGCTCAGGTTGAGAGGGGTCAAGCGGCGCGCGGGGAAAGATGCGGTATTCGTAGGTTTTGCGCAGGGCGCTGTGGCGGGCGTGGAAGGCTTCAGGGGCGTGCTCGGCGGAGAGGACGCGGATGGCTGGGGGGAGCTTGCGATTGAGGGCGCGGAGAAGATTGGGCGGGGGGATTTGTGCTTCGAGGGCAAAGCTGGCGACCTGTCCGGCGGCGTGCACCCCTGCGTCTGTGCGGCCGGAGCCTTGTGGGAGCACGGACTCGCCGGTGATGGCACGTAGCGCCGCGGCCAGGGTGCCCTGCACGGTCGGCAGCATGGGCTGGACCTGCCAACCGTGGAACGCGGTTCCGTCGTAGGCCAGGATGAGTTTCCAAATGCGCATACGTCTGAGCAACGTATCACGGCTACGGCGGCAATGGAACGAGGGCTGCCAGTTGATATAGTTGTGCCATGGAATCGAGGATGGCGCTCAGCTTTTCGCGGGTCTGACGAGGCAGGTGAACGCGGCGGACGCAACCGGCGTTTTGCGGAACGCACGTTGCGGGGCGTGCGTACTCAGGGGTGAAGGGCGATCTTTTAGAGTCCTGTCTTTGGCGAGTCGCGTCTATGCTGTAACCCCAGCGATGGATCATCACAGCGGTCGTAACAGAGCATGGTCCAGTGTGCGACCGGGAACAAGCCGGAGAGGAACGAAGTGAGATTGAACGATTTGAAGGCCGGCGTATCTGTGGCGCTTTTTCTGCTGAGCAGCGCGGGACCATTCGGCCGGGCGCAGCAGGCAGCTCCAGCGATTTCGCCTCCGGGACCGGCGCAACCTCCCGGGCAGACGCAGACTCCGCAACCGGCTGCAACGCAGCAGCAATCGACCCCGGCCCCGGCAGGCAAACCAAGCGCGACGCAGCCGGCGGCCGCTGCACCGGTCCAGAATGACACTACCGGCAATCCGGCGCTGCCGCAGGCTCCGCAGCCAAAGCTGACCGAGCCGTTGTATCTGCGCGATACGCCGAAGGATTACACCCGGCTGAAGAGACATACTTTTCGGGATCCATTTGCGCCGTATACGGCAACGTTTGTGCCTCTGCCGACGCTGAGCAACACTCCTGCTCTCTACGATCTGCTGCGCGACGGCAAGCTGTACCTGAGTTTGTCCGACGCAGTGACTTTGGCGCTTGAGAACAACTACGACATCGCGATTGCACGCATCAATTTGGACATTGCGGACACCGACGTTCTGAGAACGGAGGCGGGCGCGATCTTCCGTGGCGTTTCTACCGGTTTGGTGACGAATACGCTTGGCGGTACGACGACGACCATCACCGGAGGAGGCGGACCAGGTGGAACGACCAACGCTGCGGGTGGCGCGGGTGCGGGTGCTTCGGGACTAGTACTGAGCACGAATGGGGGCGGTCCGGTGCCCTACAGTTTTGACCCGTTGATTACCAGCAACGGCGAGTACGAGAGGGCGACGACGCAGAGCTCGAGCACGATCCAACCGACGGCCACGGTGGGGACGCTGACGGCGAATGTGAACTATCAGCAAGGGTTCAGCACGGGCACGCTTTTGAATGTGGGCTTCAACAACAATCGGGTTACGTCCACCAGTGACTTCTCTGCGTTTACGCCGTCGTTGAACACGATGCTGCGCGCTCAGTTGACCCAGCATTTATTGCAGGGATTCGGTCCGCGGATCAATCGCCGCTTCATCGTGGAGGCGAAGGTAAACCGGCGGATTACGGACTCCTCGTTTCGTCAGCAGGTGATCTACACGATCAGCCAAGTAGAGAGCATTTACTGGTCGCTGGTGAGCGCGTATGAAGATGAGCAGGCCAAGGAGCGGGCGCTCGAGCAGTCGACGCAGTTGACGAAGGACAATCGCAAGCAGCTTGAGATTGGTACGCTGGCGCCGCTCGACGTGGTGAACTCCGATAGTGCCGTGGCGACGGATAAGCAGGCGCTGATTACGTCGAAATCGAACCTCGAGTATCAGCAGCTGCTGATGAAGCAGGCGATCGCGCGTAATCTGAACGACCCGCAACTCTCGAATGCTCCGGTGGTGCCGACCGATCGGGTGGGACTGGACCGGCTGCCTGAGGAGGACCTGCCTACGGAGGATCTGGTGAAGGTGGCGTTCACCAACAATCCGCAGATCGAGCAGGCCGCGCTGTCGATGCAGAATAACGAGATTACGATTCGCGGCGAGAAGAATGGTTTGCTGCCGATCGTTGATGTGTTTGGTTTCTATGGGACGAGTGCCCTGGCTGGGATCACGAACCCGAATGCGTTGAACCTAGGCGCGGCGGGGACCGGGGCGAACGCGCCCAGTACTGTCCCGACGGGCTATTATGGTGCGCTGCAAAATCTGTTTGCGGCCAACAATCCTGATTATGGATTTGGCGTGAACGTGAATATTCCATTGCGCAACCGGGTTGCGCAGGCCGACCAGGCGCGCTCGCAGATGGAGTACCGGCAGACGCAAATGCGGCTGCAGCAGCTGTATACGCAGATTCGGATTCAGGTGATCAACGCGCAGTATGCTTTGACCAACGATCGGGCGAATGTGCTGGCGGCGCAGACGGCGCGGGACTTCAACGCGCAGTCGCTCGATGCGGAGCAGAAGAAGTACAAACTAGGTGCCTCGACGACGGCTAATGTGCTGGTGCAGGAGCGTACGCTGGCGATCGGCGAGAACAATTTGATTTCGGCAACGGCGGCCTTTGCGAAAGATAAATCATCGCTGCTGCAGATTCTTTCGACGACCCTGGACCGGTATGGCATTGCGCTGGTCGATGCTGCTACGGGCACGGTGACGCAGCGCCCTGTGATTCCGGATTTGACCACACCCAAGGCACCGGCAGCGCCGAAGCCGCTAAGCCCGAATCCGCAGCCTGTTCCGCAGTAGAGCGTTCGGGACGGCGGTAGACTGCTCTTATGGATTCTGCGACTCGCAATAGTTTGGTCTCTGCTCGTTCCGCGTACCTTCGTTCTGCGATGCACCAGCCGGTCGCGTGGAATGAGTGGGGGCAAGCCGCGTTTGATCGCGCCCGGGCCGAAGACAAGCCTGTGCTGCTCGATATCGGGGCGGTGTGGTGTCATTGGTGCCACGTGATGGACCGTGAGAGCTACGAGAATGCGGATACAGCGAAGATCATCAATGAACACTTTGTTGCGATCAAGGTCGACCGCGATGAACGTCCGGATGTGGATGCACGCTACCAGGCGGCGGTTTCGTCGATCAGCGGCCAGGGTGGATGGCCGTTGACTGCGTTTTTGACGCCGGATGGTCGACCATTCTTTGGCGGGACTTACTTTCCTCCGGTCGACGGTCACGGTCGGCCAAGCCTTCGGCGCGTTCTGCTGACGATGGCGGAGGCATTTCAGCAGCGGCGTGGCGAGGTGAATGAATCGGCTGAAAGCGTGATCGCCGCGATTGAACATAATGAGTCGTTCGATGGAAGCGCGAAGGATCCGGGCGCGGTGTTACTTGAGAAGCTGCTGAGCGCAATCCTGAAGCAGTTCGATGGGAAGAACGGGGGGTTCGGGGCGCAGCCCAAGTTCCCGCATGCGGCGGCGGTGGATTTGCTGATGGATGCGGCGGGGCGTGTGGGGGCCGAGGCCGGCTCAGCGGCTGCGGCTCGGCTGGCCGCAATGGTGACGCTTGAGAAGATGTCCAAGGGAGGCATCTACGATCATCTGGCGGGTGGCTTTCACCGCTACTCGGTGGATGAACACTGGGTGGTGCCACACTTCGAGAAGATGTCCTATGACAACTCCGAGCTGCTGCGCAATTATGTGCATGCGTATCAGTCGTTTGGGGAGCCGGAGTGTGCGCGGATTGCGCGGGAGACGATGGGCTGGATCGATGATTGGCTCTCGGACCGGGAGCGCGGAGGCTTTTACGCTTCGCAGGATGCGGACGTGTCGCTCGACGACGATGGCGATTATTTCACCTGGACCAAGCAGGAGGCGGCCGCGGTGCTGACAGCGGAGGAGATGGCGGTTGCGGGACGGTTCTTCGACATCGGTGAGATCGGCGACATGCACCATGATCCGCTGAAGAACACGCTGCATGTTGAATTTTCGTTGAGGGAGGTGGCTCGGGTGGCAGGAGTGCCCCTGGATGAAGCTGCAGACTACCTGCGCAGTGCGAAAGAGAAGCTGTATGCGGCGCGCAAGCTGCGTCGGACGCCGTATGTGGATAAGACGATCTATGTGGCCTGGAATGGGATGATGATCTCGGCTTACCTGGAGGCCGGGCGGGTGCTGGACGATGCGCCGGCGATTGAGTTTGCGCTGCGTTCCCTCGAGCGGCTTTTGAGCGAGGCTTGGGATGGTGCACGTCTGCGGCATGTGGTTGCATATGGGGAGCACGGGGAGGCCGGCGACGCGGTTGCCGGCGTGCTCGAGGACTATGTGTTTTCAGGCCATGCTGCGCTCGATGCCTGGGAAGCCACAGGTGAGTTTCGTTTCTTCGACGTGGCGCTGGCTTTGACCGAGGCTGCGGTTGACTTGTTTTACGATGCGGACAAAGGTGGTTTTTTTGACACGCCTCCGCACTCGGGCGACAAGCTTGGGGCTCTTGTGACCCGGCGCAAGCCGCTGCAGGATGCTCCTTCGCCGGCTGGGAACTCGGTGGCCGCCGCGCTGCTGCTGCGTATGGCTGAGTGGACCGGGCGGGAGGATTTACGGGCGAAGGCCAAGGCAACGCTTGAGTGCTTCGCGGGCGTGGCGGAGCACTTTGGCATGCACTGTGCGAGCTTTGGCCTGGCTTTGCAGCGGATGCTGCTGCCTCCGGTGCAGGTGGTTGTGGTGGGCTCGGATGCGGCTGCGGACGCGCTCGAGAGAGCGTCGCTGACGCGGTATGCTATCGACAAAAGCGTGGTTCGGCTACGCTCGCTGGCCGTTGAGCTGCCGGCGTCGCTTCGGGATACCCTGCTGCAGCTTCCTCAGCAGAACGGAAGTTTCGCGGTCGTGTGCAGTGGATTTACGTGTCAGCCATCGACGGCGAATCCGGAAGAGGTATTGGCGATGCTTGCGGCCGGGGCTTGAGCGATCGCGGCAAAGATTGTGGATCAGACGCAAGGACCGGATTGCTAAGAACGTAGAGACTGGCTGAGAATGGACGCAAATGGTCCAGCAGTCGGGCCGAAGGGGTGCGAACCATGCGGCTTTCAGGACGAGGCACGAGGGGCTGGATTGCGGGATTACTGTTGCTGGGGTGCTCGGTGATGTCCGGCCGCCCGCAATGGGGTTCAAAGACACCGCAGCTTGGGCAATCACCCGGGATGGGGAACCCGGGTAAAGATGCAAGCGACCCGGCGGTGAACGAGATCCAGCGTAAGCAGGAGAAGCTACGCCAGGACGATCGCCAGAAGCGACTGGTCTCCGACAGTGACAAGCTGCTCGCACTGGCGACGCAGCTGCATGAGGAAGTTGGGAAGACAGACAAGAATATTCTTTCAATGGATGTGATTCGGCGGGCCGATGAGATTGAGAAGCTGGCCCACAATGTGAAAGAGCGGATGCGAAATTAGATGAATGGGTGTGGCGCTGGTTTCTGTATTGGGTATGCAGCAGTGATTTGCTTAGGAGGAATCGCCCATGAAGCTGGAGGTGGCGGATGCCCGCGAGGAGATGGTTAGGAGCTTCTTCTTTCTACAGCGTCAGCGTTGGCCGGGGTTCTCGATGTGGTGCTGCGCCGACGAGGCTGCAGGAGTGAGCAGGTTGGCTACGTCGATCAGCGGAGCGGGCAAGGTGGCTAAGACGGTGGTTGACTGACGAAGTGCGGCGACGATCTGATCCCCGCTCCAGGATGGATTGGCCGCGCGGAGGAGGGCGGCGGCGCCGGCGGCCAGGGGAGCCGAGGCACTGGTTCCGATCGCTGCGACATAGGCGGAGTGGCCAAGATTGAAGCAACCGAGTGAGTGGGCCGGGTCGGCGGGCGGCCCGCTGAGGGTCGAGGGCTTTCCGGAGCTGCAGGCTCCCCAGACCCAACCTGTGGTCTGGGTCGGATCGGCGGCGGCGGGATAGCTGCCTCCGGGTGCGGCCAAAGCGTTGAGCGAGGTGCCGCGGTTGGAGTAATAGGGCGCGGTGACCGGACCGGCGGCGCAGGTTGCTCCTGCGGTGAGATTTTCAGCACATGCGGGGTTGGTGGAGGCGAGAATCGTGACGACGTCCTGTGCCTGGGCTGGAAGCTCGATGTAGTGAGAACCGTCCAGGTCAAGGCCATCATTTCCCGCGGCGGCGATGAGAAGGACGCCGGCGCTCGATGCTGCGTGGGTGGCTTGATCGACGATGCTCTTCAAGGCAGCGCCGTCGGCGGTGGTGACATCGACGAGGGTTCCGAGCGAAAGAGAGATGATATCGGCGTGCTGGGCGACGGCGTCGTTAATGCCCTGTAAAAGCCAGGAGAGGAGTCCGGAGGCTTGGCCGGCGGTGCAGCCGGTGGGATCGGCGGTGGAGGTTGTGGCCGAGGGTAAGCGCTCGAGCACTTTGATATTGAGCAGGGAGGCGGCGGGGGCCACACCGGCGACCAGGCCGGTCTGGGCTCCGAACGCTCCCGCGGCGAGCGAGGCGGTCCATGATCCATGGCCTTGCTGATCCTGCGGGGAGCCGTCATCACAAGGGCTGGGAAGGCCCGTAACGGCGGTTTGATCCACTTCGGAGAGGTTATAGACGAGATTGGGAGCGATGTCCGGGTGGGTGGCGTCGACCCCGGTATCGAGGATGGCGATTCGTACGCCGGCACCCTGCGTGGTGAGCCATGGGCCGGGAGCGGCGATGCTTCCGTATCCTCCTACCGCGCGTACCGCCCAGCCGGCCGGGCCGAAGTAGTAGTTATCCGAGGATGCGGTCGTGGGTGCCGGGGCGGCGGTGACCTGCAAGGTATGGGCCGTGACGAGACGATCTTCTACGACGGCCTGAACGTTGGGATCGGCGGCGAGCTGCCGGCGGACGGCTGCCGCGTTCGCGGTGGTGGCCTGAACGACAGAGATGCCGAGCGCAGTTTGGCGCTGGACCAGGCGGGCTCCGGAGCGCTGCATGGAGGCCTCTGCGTCCACGGGTACGGCGCGGTTGCGGTAGCTGACGAGAAAGCGTGTAGGAACTGAGGCGCCGATGGGTGAGGCGCTTTGTGCAGAAGCAAAAGCCAGGGAGAGCGAAGCAGCGGTGCAGGAGAGCAGGGTGGTGAAGTTCATGGTCGATCCTTTTGATCGTCTTGATCGTCTTGGTGCTGATGTCCTCATCGGCAAAGAAAAGGCGAACATTAGGGTAAATTCGAAATATTTTTCAGCACCAACGTAACGAGTACTTTTGGGTGCGGAGTTTACCGCGAAGTCTGACAAACGAGGGGCTCAGGTGGTAGAAATCAGGAGGGAGAAAGCGATGGCGCGGCGCCAGGGAAGTGAAGAGGCAACCACAGAAGGAAGTTCTGATCTGCGCAGCAAGGCTGGCGGGTCGCCGCGCTCGCTCTCTGATGAGCAGGTGGTGGAGTTTTACCGGCTGATGTACCTGTCGCGGCGTACGGACGACCGGGAGATCGTGCTGAAGCGCCAACAGAAGATCTTCTTTCAGATCTCCTGTGCGGGTCATGAAGCATTGCTGGTGGCGGCGGGGATGGCGTTACGGCCGGGCTACGACTGGTTTTTTCCTTATTATCGGGATCGGGCGATCTGTCTCGCACTGGGCAATACGGTCGAGGAGCAGCTGCTGCAGTCTGTGGGCGCGGCGTCCGATACAGCGAGCGGCGGCCGGCAGATGCCGTCCCACTGGTCGAGCAGCCGCCTCAATATCGTTACGCCTTCGAGCTCGACGGCCACACAGTGTTTGCATGCGGTGGGGTGCGCGGAGGCGGGGCGTTATTTTGCACGTAACCCGGAAGCGGTGAAGCAGGTTGCGGGGGATTACCGCGAGTTCAAGCAGGTAAAGTTTCACGGCGATGAGGTGGTCTATGTCTCGATCGGCGAGGGCGCAACGAGCCAGGGCGAGTTTTGGGAGTCGCTGAATACGGCTTCGAATCAGAAGTTGCCGGTGCTCTATGTGGTTGAAGACAATGGATATGCTATCTCGACGCCTGTCGAGGCGAACACGCCGGGCGGGAATATTTCACGGCTGATCGCGAACTTCCCGAACTTTCATTTTGCCGAGGTGGATGGGACCGATCCGCTGGCGAGCTACGACGCAATGGTGGAGGCGGTGGGGTACTGCCGGGCGGGCAAAGGGCCGGCGGTGGTGCATGGGCATGTGGTTCGGCCTTACTCGCACTCGCTGAGCGAGGATGAGCGGGAATACCGGTCGCGGGCGGAGCTCGAAGCGGATGCGTTGCGGGATCCGATTTCAAAGATGCAGGTTTGGTTACTGCGCGAAGGAATTCTGGACGCGGAGGGAATTGACGCGCTGGAGCGCCGGGCAGATGAGGAGGTGCAGCGCGCGGCGGATCGTGCGGTGCAGGCTGCGCCTCCTGCTGTGGCGTCAATTCTGCGGCATCAATACTCCGAGGATCTGCGGCCGGATGATGCTCGGTTTGCAGCAGAGGTTCAATCGACCGGCGATACCAACGAGCGCACCATGGCTGACCTGATCAATACGTGTTTGCGCGATGAGATGCGGCGCGATCCGCGGATCGTGGTGTTTGGAGAAGACGTTGCGGACGCGACCCGGTTTGAGGCGGTGCGCGAGGGTAAAGTCAAGGGTAAGGGCGGAGTATTCAAGCTTACCTCCGGGCTGCAGACTGAGTTCGGCAGCGAGCGGGTGTGGAACTCGCCTTTGGCAGAGGCCAACATCACCGGGCGGGCGATCGGGATGGCGATGCGCGGGCTGAAGCCGGTGGTTGAAATTCAATTTTTTGACTATATTTGGCCGGCGATGCACCAGATGCGGAACGAGCTGAGCCTGATCCGGTGGCGATCAAACGGGGACTTCAGCTGTCCGCTGGTGATGCGTGTGCCGATCGGCGGATATCTGACGGGTGGGTCGATTTATCACTCGCAATCTGGAGAGAGCATCTTTACGCATACTCCGGGAGTGCGGGTGGTGATGCCATCGAACGCGCTCGACGCGCTAGGGCTGCTGCGGACGGCCATTCGATGCGACGATCCGGTGTTGTTTTTGGAGCACAAGCGGCTTTACAGAGAGACGTTTGGACGCGCCCTGTATCCGGGGCCGGAGTACACGATTCCGTTTGGGAAGGCGCGGCTGGTGAAGGCGGGGAAAGACCTGACGGTGGTGACGTATGGTGCGGTGGTGCCGCGAGCGCTCCAGGCGGCTGTCAAGCTTGAGCGCGAGCAGGGAGTGAGTGTCGAGTTGCTCGATCTGCGGACGCTTGCGCCGTATGACTGGGAGGCGATTGCGGAGTCGGTGCGCAAGACGAGCCGGGTTCTGGTGGCGCACGAGGACATGAAGAGCTGGGGGTACGGGGCGGAGCTTGCGGCGCGGATTGGGGAGGAGCTGTTCCACGACCTGGATGCTCCTGTGCGGAGGGTGGCGGCGATGGATACGTTTGTGGCGTACCAGCCGCTGCTTGAAAACGCTATTCTTCCGCAGCCGGAGGATCTGTATCGGGCGATGGTGGAGTTGGCGGCGTTCTAAAAGGGGCGCCCTATTCGTGTTGGTCAACGACCGGTTCGTGGGATCGACGGAATGACGACAGGTTTTAGGGTAAGTGCAGGCAAGGAGAGCCGGAAGAGAGTCATCTCCGGGGTTGTTGCTTAGGCTCTAGGCTCTTTGTATCTCTTGCAAATCGATGTCTGAGCTACGTTGTTGCGCTTGTACTCGCAAGTCTCCGACTGTAGCTGTAAGCAGGATCGCTGGGTGAGTACAGGGGCGTTGGGGAGCCGGATGAACTTTGCTTTTTCGCTGAGCGGAGTTTCAGCGGCGATAGTCCCGGGAGAGGCAACTTCCCGGAGGAATGGGGTTTATCTGCGCAGGTGCAGGCGAAGGGTTAGCCGGCAGGTGGAGGAGAGCGAAGATGAGGGTGACTCGCAGGGCGTTGGTGGACCAGACGGACTGGGGCTGCGACCTGCAGGGCCGTGATCTAGCTCGGCGCGGGCTGAACGGTGGCCCCTCGCGGCGAGCATTTTTGAAAGGTGGCGCGCTCGCGCTGGTCGGCACCTCGGTGATTCCGAGTTTCTTAGTGCGCTCCGTGATGGCGGAGGCGACCACGGCAGCGGCAAAGAACAAAAAGCTGGTGGTGCTGTTTCAGCGCGGTGCGGCGGACGGGCTGAACATGGTTGTTCCGTATACCGAGAAGAACTATTACGCGATGCGGCCGAACATTGCGATCCGGCAGAAGGATGTGCTGGATCTGGACGGGCAGTTTGGTCTGCATCCGGCGCTGGCGGCTTTCAAGCCGCTGTTTGCGGGAGGCCATCTGGCGATCGTTCATGCGACCGGGTCGACCGACGCGACGCGTTCGCACTTCGACGCGCAGGACTACATGGAAAGTGGGACGCCAGGGGTGAAGTCGACCGGGGACGGTTGGCTGAACCGCGCGCTGCAAGCCGGTCCGGCTCCGGCAAGACCAGACGGCAGGCCGTCGGCGTTTCGCGCGGTGGCGCTGGGGACGCAGGTGCCGCGGACGTTACAGGGCAAGCTGCCGGCGATTGCGGTGTCGAACTTGGCGGACTTTTCCGTCGGGGAGAAGGGTGCTCAGACGTCTTCGATTTCGAATGCTTTCCAAGCCATGTACGACCAGAGCTCAGATGCTGTACTGCACGGTACGGGCCAGGAGACCTTTGAAGCGGTGAAGATGCTGAAGTCCGCGGACCCGGCGAAGTATCAGCCTGCGGTGGGCGTCAGGTATCCGAATACGCCGTTTGGCAACAGTCTGAAACAGATTGCTCAGTTGATGAAGGCTGATCTGGGGGTGGAGGCTGCATTCAGCGATATTGGCGGTTGGGATACGCACCAGAACCAGGGTGCGGCTACCGGACAGCTGGCGAACCGGTTGACTGAGTTTGCGAACGGGATTAGCGCTTTCTGGAACGATATGGGGGACGGCGCGGAGAATATTACGCTGGTCACGATGTCTGAGTTTGGCCGCACTGCCCGGCAGAATGGCACCGGAGGAACGGATCATGGGCATGCCAATTGCATGTTTTTGCTGGGCGGCCAGGTGAAGGGTGGGAAGGTGTATGGAAGGTGGCCGGGGATCGGAGACGGACAGCTGAACGAGAACCGGGATTTGGCGGTGACGACAGACTTTCGGCGGGTTCTTGGGGAGGCCGCATACAAGACCTTAGGTACGCGCAATATGGAGATGGTTTTCCCGGGTGCCCAGCTGGTTCCGGGAAGCTTTCTAAATTTTGTGTAAGGAAGGTATGCTCATGCTGCTGCCCTTGGTCATCGGCGCACGCGGAATGCAGATTTGCTGCGGGAATGACGATGAGAGGATGCACCGTCGTCAAACGAGGTAGCCAAGCAGCAGCAAAGCCAACACGGGATTTTGGTTTCACCAGAATGACGACTGTACGTGATGTCGCGGTCTGCCTGAGGAAAGCGGTGTACTCACCTACATCTTTTTACAGTCTTTTTTTACTGTGGATTGATGCGAACGTTAGTGGTAGTTGAAGACCCAAAAGTAGGACAACTAATTCTCTATACCTGCGTCATACTCTGTGTACGCAGTTGTCAGTCGGGCTTTCAATTCCCTCGGTTCCGGCTTCCCCTATCCGCAAGGCCAATCCCTACCTCTACGTAAGGCGCCCTGAACACCGGGCGCCTTCACTTCTTCTGCGTGCCCAGGAAGCTCTCATCGAGAAAGCGTCGAATTGCTTCGGTATATGGATCCTGATTCGGTTCCGAGGGAGTTTGACCTGGGGTTAGGCGGGGAGGCAAGGTGAGGATGTACTTTGGGTCGGGAAGGCTTCGGAAGAAGGTACCGGTGCGGAGGTCCAGACGCGGAGCGACGTCTCCGAGGCCGCCGACCAGCAGGAGTTTGGGCCTATGAAAGGTTCGCAAGGGGGTTTCAAGGTCGAAGCGGTCGCGTAATAAGAGACGTACGGGCATCAGGCGGGAGCGATTGTCCTGAAGGATGCGTGCGGCGGCGTCTGGGTCGGGGTTGTCGAGAATGAGGGCTGGGAGATCGGGATGGCTGACGGCGAGCGAGGTGGCAAGGGCGGCGCCGAGACCGACTCCGTAGGGGATGATGGTAGGTGGGGCGAGATGCCGCGTGTCGGTCAGGTAGTCGAGCGCGGCGTTGGCGTCTTCGGTCATACGGGCTTGATTGGGATGCGTGGGCTGACTGGTGCCGAAGCCGCGATAGTCGAGGGCAAGGAGGTTGGTTCCGGCTTGATGGAGCCGGGCGAGCTGATCGACTGTATCGGCAAGTGAGCCTTTGCCGTCATGTAGATAGAGCAGAGTGGGGGCATCCGAGGCGATGGCTGGAATCCACCAGGCGGAGATGCGCGGCCGGCCGGTGGTTCCGGCGTCGAATCGGACCGCTTCGAAGGGAAGTGACAGCGCCGCCGGGGTACGGTCCACCTTGGACGACGGATGCAGGAACAGCTGCCAAGCGCCCTGGTAGAGCAGGAAACAGAGGGAAAGGTAGGCCATGACAGCGGCGACGGCGATCACCAGTCCGAGAACCTTGAGGAGCCAGCGCGGGTCGACGACTTCGGGTGCGATTTTGGTGAGCGGCGACGGAACCTGCCTGTTGCGGTACGGTGTCGACTTTGCCATAAGGTCCCTTCTGCGAGGGTACACCTGCAGTCCAGGTGGACGTGGTAGAAGGACGGCTGGAGCAACGGGTTACGATGGCTTGAGGGTGGTGCATGGCGGAGTGGGTTCGTTTATGCGGGATGGATGAGGCTCCCGCGGAAGGGAGTGTGCTGGAGCTGGAGGCAATGGGCAAGTCCTTTTGCCTGGCGCGGGTGAACGGTGAGCTCTCAGCGCTTGATAACTGGTGCCCACACCGGCAGGGGCCGCTGGGGCAAGGATGGGTGGAGGGGAGTACGGTTGTGTGTCCGTGGCATGCGTGGAGCTTTGACGTGTGCTCGGGACTGTCTGTCTTCCCGGGCAACGCAAACGTTGCGGTATTTCCTGTGAGGGCGGAGGGCGACGAGATCGTGGTCGAGATGGACGTACCGGCAAGTTCCGGAGAGGGTTCCAACCTGGAGCAGGAATGACCAGATATCCTCCGCAGGCTGGGCTAGTATGGAGGGCAGCGGAAATCGGCGGGAAATCGACTGGTGGCTCGCAGGGAGAGTTGGCATGAACTTTCGTAGGTTGATTGCAGGTGTATTTGCCTTAGCACTGCTTGGAGCCATGGCTGTTCCGGCCAGCGCCGCTACGCGTCCTCACCATCATCGGCATCATCACCACGCTTAGGGTCCGTGATTTGCTTTGGACCAGAAAAGGAAACGAGGAGTATATGAAGCTTAGGAACGCTGTTATCGCTGTGTTTGGTTTTATTTTGTTGGCAGGCATGGCCACACCGGCCAATGCGCAATTTCACCGTCATCATCGTCACCACCACCATCATCATTACGGTCGCTAACTAGAAGGACGGATGCATTTCGTCTGAATGTGACAAGCCCGCTCCGGCGGGCTTGTCTGCGTTCGGCGGTACAGAGTTGCGATCAGGCGCCCAACGAATCCTGATAGAATAAAGTGATTCCGCACATCCAGCGCTGAGTCAGGAAGCAGGGCAGATGAGCCAGGCAGTTGAGGCGATCCTCGCTTTGGAGGACGGACGCATCTTCCGCGGACGGGGTTTTGGTGCTCTCGTTGAGCGGTCGGGCGAGGTGGTGTTCAACACTTCGCTTTCGGGGTACCAGGAGATCTTCACCGATCCCTCCTATGCGGGGCAGATCGTTGTCCTGACCAACCCGCACATCGGGAACTATGGGACTTCGCCGAGCGATGCGGAGTCGGCGCGGCCGATGATCGAGGGCCTGGTCACACGCGAGTTTTCGACGACGAGCTCGAACTGGCGATCGACCGAGGTGGCGGATGAGTACCTCGAGCGCAACGGGATTCCGGTGATTGCGGAGGTGGACACGCGGGCGGTGGTGCGGCATCTTCGCGCAAACGGCGTGATGCGTGGGGTGATCGCTTCGGGCGCTGGCCTGGACGAGGCCGGGTTGGTGGCCAAGGCACGCGCGATACGGAAGATGGATGGCACCGATCTGGCGTCGGTGGTCTCGACGCGGACGATCTACGAGTGGACTTCAAGCGAGCCAAAGAACCAGACCGGGGATAAGCTGCTTCCCGCCGCTGAAGGCGCCGGGCCGGAGAAGCACGTGGTGGCGTATGACTTCGGCATCAAGGAAAATATTCTGCGCATGCTGACGCGGGAGGGCTGCCGGGTGACGGTGGTGCCTGCGGCGACCTCGGCTGAAGAGGTACTGGCAATGTCGCCCGATGGGGTTTTCTTCTCGAACGGGCCGGGCGATCCGGAGCCGCTGGGGTACGCGATCGAGAATGTGCAGAAGCTGCAAGGCAAGACGCCGCTGTTCGGGATCTGCCTGGGGCACCAGATCTTCGGGCTGGCGCTCGGCGGCAAGACGTACAAGCTGAAGTTCGGGCATCATGGCGGCAACCACCCGATCCTGAACCACGACACGGGCAAGGTCGAGATTACGGCGCAGAACCATAACTATAATGTCGATCCGGCGAGTCTGCCGGCGGATGTCGAGCAGACGCATACCAATCTGAACGATCAGACGATGGCCGGTTTGCGGCACAAGACGCACCCGATGTTCAGCGTGCAGTACCATCCGGAGGCGAGCCCCGGGCCGCATGACTCGCACTACCTATTCCGGGATTTCCGAAAGATGATGGATGAGTGGAAGAAGTAGTTTTGGCCGATGGTAGAAGACGTCAGGAGCAATGCGTAGGACGGCTCGAAGAGCGGGAGGGCGGTTGGATGAAGACATCACGTTGCGCGTATCGGCCTGCGGTTTTGCTTCTGTCTACGTTTCTTGCTTCGTGGGATGTGACGGGCTGCGGGGGAGGCAGCTCTTCCTCGACCGCTGGCAGCACTTCGCCGGTCGTGGCGGCGGTAACTCCGGCGGTTACGGTGACGGCCTCCCCCGCGGGCAGCATCACGACGGCGCAAACGTTGAGCGTCACGGTAGGCGTCGCCTCGTCTGCCGGCGTGCCGGCAGGGTCGGTGGTGCTGAGCAGCGGGAGCTATGCCTCGTTTCCGGTGAGTCTTAGCAGTGGGCAGGCGGCGATCAGTGTACCTGCAGGTTTGCTTGCGATCGGTGCGGACACGCTGACAGCGAGCTTTACCCCAGCGACCCCCGCGACGTACAACAGTGCGACGGGCACGGCAAGCCTTGCGGTGGCGGCTTCCGGAGCGGCCGCGCCTGTGGTTACGGCCAGCAGCACGGCCTACTCGACCGCCGCCTATGGAAGTCCGTTCCGGGCGCTGCCGCTTGCTTCGGGCGATGTGCTGGTCTCGGTGACGGCGGCGACCTCGGGGATAGTGGTGTTTACTCCGGCCAGCGGAGGCGGCCTGCAGCTCTCGTGCTTCAACTATGTCCGTCCGCAGTTTGTGCAGGATGGAGCCTCGGACCTGGGCATGAACCTGCTTCCGAACGGGCTTGGCCTGGCGGCGACGCTCGGGGTCGACGGAGCCATCTTTTATAACCTGAGCACGCTTGAGACCTGCACTTCGACCGGCCTGCAGGTGAGCCAGGGTGCCGTCGCGGCCAACGAGGGCAGCTTCGACGTTGTGATGACGCCGGACGGCAAATATGCGTTTGTGGCCAATGAGTACGGGATAGCTTCGGGCGCAACGAGCCAGGGCAATATCGGCGTGGTGGCGTTGCAGTACGATGCGAGCGGGATTGTGAACGGGGGCACGCTGGTGGGACAGATCCCGACTGGCGGCCAGGCCATCGCCGGAGTGACGATCTCGCCCGATGGAAGCCGGCTGTATGTGACGAGCGAGATCGCCGGCAGCGGCAGCAACGCGGCGGGCGCGAGCAATCCGGTGCTGACGAAGAGCAACTGTGTGCAGCAGGCGGGAAGTGCTCCGGCGGCCAACGGGTTGCTGAGTGTGATCAACGTGGCCAAGGCGGAGGCGAGCCCGGGTGCGGCGGCGATTCTCGCGAGCGTGAATGCGGGCTGCTCTCCGGTGCGCGCAGTCGAGACGGCGGACGGTTCGACGGTGTGGGTGGCGGCGCGCGGAGATAACCGGGTACTCGCGTTCAGTACGGGGATGCTTGAGGCCAATGCCGGGAACGCGCTGCTGGGCTATGCGGATACGGGCGGAACGGCGCCGGTCGGCCTGCGGCTGTTTGACAATGGCAAGCTGCTGGCCGTGGCAAATTCGAACCGCTTCAATACCGGGACCGCCAACGCGACCGTGCTTTCGATAGCTGTCCCGGCAGCGGCGAGTGTGGTGCAGACGGTGGCTACCGGAACGTTTCCCCGTGAGGTGACTGTGGGCAGCGATGGGCTGACGCTTTACCTGACGGACTACAGTTCGCAGTCTTTGCAGGTGATTTCGACGAAGGTGCAGTAGCACGACAGCAAGTGAGAGGGTGAGCAGTAGATGCCGCGCAGGAATGACATTGCAAAGATATTGGTGATTGGCTCCGGGCCGATCGTGATTGGGCAGTCGGCGGAGTTCGATTACTCGGGGACGCAGGCGTGCAAGGCGCTGAAGGCAGAGGGGTACGAGGTGGTGCTGGTGAACTCGAATCCGGCGTCCATCATGACCGACCCGGAGGTGGCGGACCGGACGTACATCGAGCCACTGACGGCTGCGTATGTGGAGGAGATTCTGCGGGTTGAGTCGGCCATGCTCAAGCCGGGCGACGGCGTCTTTGCGGTGCTGCCGACGGTGGGCGGGCAGACGGCACTGAACCTGGCGGTCGACCTGGCGGACTCGGGCGTGCTGGATCGCTTTGGCGTGGAGCTGATCGGGGCCAAGCTCGAGGCGATCAAGAAGGCGGAGGACCGGCTGCTGTTTAAGGATGCGATGACCAAGATCGGCCTCGACATGCCGCGGTCGCAGCTGGTGAACAACGTGTCGGATGGGCTGGCGTTTGCGGGCAAGATTGGGTTTCCGACCGTGATTCGACCGTCGTTTACGCTGGGTGGCTCGGGCGGCGGGATTGCGTATAACCGTGACGAGATGACGGAGATTTTATCCCGCGGGATCGATCTCTCGCCCGTTTCGGAGTGCCTGATCGAGGAGAGCGTGCTCGGCTGGAAGGAGTACGAGCTCGAGGTGGTGCGCGACCTGAACGACAATGTCATCATCGTCTGCTCGATCGAGAACTTCGATCCCATGGGGGTGCATACGGGGGATTCGATTACGGTGGCTCCGGCGCAGACGCTGACCGATCGCGAGTACCAGGCGATGCGCGATGCGGCGATTGCGGTCATTCGCGAGATTGGTGTCGAGACGGGCGGCTCGAATGTGCAGTTCGCGGTGAATCCGCAGAACGGGCGCATGACGGTGATTGAGATGAACCCGCGGGTGTCGCGCTCGTCGGCCCTGGCGAGCAAGGCGACGGGATTTCCGATTGCCAAGATTGCGGCGCGGCTGGCGGTCGGGTACACGCTCGACGAGCTGCAGAATGACATTACCAAGGCGACGCCGGCGTGTTTCGAGCCGACGATCGATTACGTGGTGGTCAAGATTCCGAAGTGGCAGTTTGAGAAGTTTCCTGGCGCCGATGAGAATCTGGGGCCGCAGATGAAGTCGGTCGGCGAGGTGATGGCGATCGGGCGAACGTTCAAGGAAGCGATGATGAAGGCGGTGCGGTCGCTCGAGACGGGCAAGAAGGCGACGGCGGACGACATCGAGCCGCGGCGGCTGACGCAGCGTCTGGTCACGCCGCATCCGGAGCGGCTGAGCTATGTCCGCTACGCCTTTGAGCGGGGCATGACGGTGCGCGAGGTGGCGCACCGGACCGGGATGGACCCCTGGTTCCTGAACCAGATGAAGCAGATTACGGACGAGATAAAGTTTGTGGCGGAAGTGCCGATAGGGAGTGTAACGGCGGAAGATTTGCGGAAAGCGAAGCGGATGGGGATCTCGGACGAGCGGCTGGCGGCGGGCTGGGGTTTGAGTGGAGCGGAGGGAACTGCGGCGGTGCGTGCGCTGCGCAAGAAGCTTGGCGTGATGCCGGTGTACAAGATGGTGGATACGTGCGCGGGTGAGTTTGAGAGTTTTACGCCGTATCTCTACAGCTGCTACGACGAGGAGGACGAGGCAGCGCCGACGGCGAGCCGCAAGATCATCATTTTGGGCTCCGGGCCAAACCGCATTGGGCAGGGAATTGAGTTTGATTATTGCTGTTGCCATGCGGCGTTCGCGCTGCGGGAGGATGGCTACGAGACGATCATGGTGAACTGTAATCCGGAGACGGTCTCGACGGACTACGACACGAGCGATCGGCTATATTTCGAGCCGCTGACGCTGGAGGATGTGCTGGGTGTGTATGAGCACGAGTCTTCTTCGGGCGCGGACCTTGGGATGATCGTGCAGTTTGGCGGGCAGACGCCGCTGAATCTTTCGCTGCCGCTCAAGACGGCCGGCGTGCCGATCATTGGGACTTCTCCTGAATCGATTGATCTGGCGGAAGACCGCAAGCGCTTTGGCAAGCTGATCACCGATCTGGGCATTCCGCAGCCGGCGGGCGTGCTGGCGACGAGTGTGGAGCAGGCGGTTGCGGGAGCGAACCAGGTCGGCTACCCGGTGCTGCTGCGGCCGAGCTACGTGCTGGGCGGACGCGCGATGGTGATTGCGTACGACGATGAGGCGGTGCTGCGCTACATGAGCACGGCGATTGAGTACTCGCAGGAGCGGCCGGTGCTGATCGACCACTTTCTCGAGGACGCGACGGAATGCGACGTGGATGCGCTGTGCGATGGGCAGGACGTCGTGATTGCCGGCATTATGCAGCACATTGAGGAGGCCGGAATCCACTCGGGTGATTCGTCCTGCGTGCTGCCGTCGGTCGACCTGACGGACGAGGTGAAGGCTACGATTCGGACTTACACGCGGGCGCTGGCCAAGTCGCTCGACGTGATTGGGCTGGTGAACATCCAGTTCGCGATTCAGCGCGGGAAGGTGTTTGTGATCGAGGTCAATCCGCGCGCCTCGCGTACGGTGCCGTATGTGTCGAAGGCGACGGGCGTGCCGCTTGCGAAGATTGCTGCGCGGCTGATGGTGGGGCGCAAGCTTACGGAACTCTTGCCGGAATACGTGACCAGCGGACGGGATCTGGATACGGGCTCGCATTTCTTTGTGAAGTCACCGGTGTTCCCGTGGGGCAAGTTCCCCGGGGTGGACACGGTGCTGGGGCCGGAGATGAAGTCTACGGGCGAAGTGATGGGGGTCGCGAACACGTTTGGCGAGGCGTTTGCGAAAGCTCAGATTGCCGCGGGCCAAGTCCTCCCGATGCAGGGAACTGTCTTCCTTTCGGTGAACGATCACGATAAGGAGGGCGCGGTCGAGCTGGCGCGGCGCTTTGTCGAGATGGGCTTCCACCTAGTGGCGACGCATGGAACGGCGATGGTGCTCGAAGAGGCGGGTCTGCAGCCGGAGCGGGTCTATAAGGTCAAGGAAGGGCGTCCGAACGTGGTCGACCTGATCAAGGGCGACCGGATTCAGTTAATCATCAATACACCGCGCGGTCAGGATACGTTCTTCGACGAGAAAGCCATCCGGCGGGCGGCAGTGCTGGCACGGATTCCCACGATCACGACGCTGGCTGCGGCGCGCATGGCGGCGGAAGGTATCTCTTCACTGCGTGAGGGGATTTTGAGCGTGGTCGCGTTGCAGACGCTGCACGCCAGGCGGGAGGCGCTGGCTCTGTGAAGAGGAGCGGGCTTGATTGGGCTTACCCCAGGCCGTATCTGGCTCCGAGAGCGTAGCCGATCATGGAGAGTGGCATCCAGGTGCCGATGAGGAGACCATCGCCGCTCATAAGGCCGGAGCCGTGGTGAATGTCGAAGAAGGTCCGGGTCAGTTTCTCAATGGCGCCGCATCGTTCGCAGAGGCCGCTGCCGGTAGGTAGATCAAGCACCCAGACACAGACGATCGAGAAGGTGAGCAAGCCGGAGATCCAGACGTACCGCGCAGTTTTATCATGACGGGACTTTGCGATGAGAAAGCCGCCAAGCAGGGGAAGAAAGAAGGCCAGACCGGTTGCAAGGAGTTTGGGATCAACCGCATCAGGGTCGGTGTGTGCCAGCGAGAAGACCAGCACGATTGCAAACAAGATGAGGATGGCGATCAAGGTGTGACCCACGAAGGAGACGGCCTCGCGGGTCACGACCGCCGCGCTCTTCCCTTGAGGTGCGTCGAAATGATCAACCATTTCTTAGATGGTACGAGAAGGCGCAAGATGGGACCATCCCCTAATCGTGGGAGACGCGGTGTCGGGTGAGGGCCGCTCTTACAATAGAGAGATGCTGCTTGAGGGAATCTTTCTTCCGCTGACGACGCCGTTTCACCCGGATGGACGGCTGAACCTGCCGAAACTGGAAGCGAATGTGGAGCGTTACTCGCTTACCCCGGCTGCAGGGATGCTGGTGAGTGGGAGTGCGGGCGAGGGCGAGAGTCTGCGCGATGAAGAATATTTGCAGATTTTGTTAAAGGGAATCGATGCTGCTGCCGATAAGAAAGTTATGATCGCGTGCATTGGACGACCTAGCCTCAACGGAACATTGGCCCTTGCGGAGACGGCGGCGGGAGCTGGATACGATGCGGTTGCGGTGCAAGCGCCGGCGTTTGCCGGAGATGTTCGCTTGCGGGCGGAGTTGCTGACGTACTTTCGGGTGATTGCAGATCGGTCGCCGCTGCCGGTGGTTGTGGCCGGTGAGCGCGGAGACACGATGGATTTGGCGGTTATCGGGGAACTTGCGGATCATCCGCAGATCCTGGGCTGGATTGATGCGGAGGCCAACCCCGCACGAATGCAGGCTGTGCGGTCATTGACGGTACAGGTGTCGAGGGAGGTGACTGTAACCTCAACTTTTGCCGCGGTGACGGGACGCATGCTGCGGAGATCGGCGGTGGATGGCAGTTTCGTTGCAGCGGAGAGCCTGCGTGGCAGGGTGAGTCTGGCCGTTGCGCCGACGGGTCCAGCGCTCAAGACACGAACCAGGCGGGTTGGCTTTCAGGTGCTTGCGGGGGCGACGGCGGGGATGCTCGAGGCTTGGCAGGCGG
>CAXUNR010000026.1:0-49475 GCA_964252655.1 uncultured Acidobacteriaceae bacterium | reverse complement strand
CCGCGGGGGGTGTGTGTTTTTGGGGGCACCCGGGGGGTGGGTGGTGGTTTGGGGAGGTTTGACGATTACGGCCTTCGAGTGAGTGAAGGTGTTGGCGGCTACGAGTCTTGGCTTTTTTTCTGCTGGTTCCCGAGGCTGAGCCAGCTGCGGATCATCCAGAGGAAGTAGCCACCCTGGATGAGGAAGATGGCGGTGTAGGCGAAGACCAGGTGGCGGCCCTCGATGGTGTTCCAGCCGTCAAAATGCATTGTGGGTCTCCGGGTGGGCGTGGTGGGGGAAGCTCTCGCGCGGGGTGAGCGCGGATTGCATGGCGAGGCGGGTGGCGGCTTGCTCGACGTGCTGGCGGCGACGCTCGATGGCGAAGCGGAAGGCGCAGGCGAAGATGCCCCACATGAGCCAGCCGAGGAAGCTCCAATAGAGAGCGGGCTTCATGGATGGGTCGAGCGAACCCTCGCCGCGCAAGACGGGGGCGGGATGCTGGGTGCGCCACCACTGGATGGAGTAGAAGACGATGGGAACGTCGATGGCCGCAAAGACCGAGATGATAGCGCCGACGGTGGAGGTCTGGCCGGTGGAGGAGAGGCGGCGCGTCATCAGGTAGGCGACGTAAAGCAGCCAGAGAAGCAGCAGCGAGGTGAGGCGCGCATCCCAGGCCCACCAGATGCCCCAGGAGGCCTTGCCCCAGAGCATGCCGGTAGCGAGGCAGATGGTGAGGAAGACGAGGGTGAGTTCGGCGGAGGCTACGGCGAGGGCGTCCGCGGTAAGCGCAGCAGCGGGATTGCGCCGGCGCAGGGCGAGGAAGGCGACCGAGGCGGCGAAGTTGACGTAGGGGAAGACGAGGCCCATGGTCGAGGAGGGCACGTGCCAGTAGAAGATGCGCTGCACGTTGCCCATCGTGGCTTCGGTGGGAGCGACGAAGAGCGCCAGATGGAAGCTGTAGGCAAGGACGAGAACGGAGGCCGCGAGCCAAAGGAAGCCCAGGATCAAGGTGGCTTGCGGCTTAGAGTGAATGGGCTGCGCCATGCTTTATTTTAGCGTAGACGCTTGCCCGAAGCCCTCCCTCGAAGGTGGGCCACGAGACGGTTTTTGAGGGGACAGGAGACTGTCTCGTGTTTATTCAGCGCCGATGGTGAGCTCAAAGAGGAGGAGGCAGGCGGTGGTGAAGACGATGTCGTAGCCGGCGAGGAGCTTGATCCAGATGGCGGGCTCGTACTCGCCGGTGAGGATGTTGGTGGAGGCCTGGACCATGGCGAGCAGCGCGGGCAGGGAGATGGGGAACAGCACGAGCGGCAGCATCAGCTCGCGGTTGCGGGTGCGCAGGCCGAGCGCGGCGAAGAAGGTTCCATTGGCGACCAGCGCCCAGGTGCCGAGCGGTAGGACAAGTAGGAGCAGCCAGGCCTGGCCGAGGGCGCGCAGGTTGTAGAAGACAGTGAACAGCGGGGCGAGGACGAGCTCGACGGCGGTGACGAAGAGCATGTTGGCGAGGGCTTTGCCGAGGAAGAGGGCGGCCGGCGAGGAGGGCGCCATGCGCTGGACGTCGAGGACCTGGTTGCGCTGCTCGCGGTTCCAGGACTGGTTGAGCGTGGTGGTGGCGGCGAAGAGGATGACGATCCAGAGGATGCCTCCGGCGATCTGCCGCGAGACGGCCGCGGTGGGGTCGAAGGCGAGCGAGAAGACGACGACGACCAGCAGCGAGAAGAAGAGCATGCCGGTGATGGCGTCGCGCGAGCGCCATTCCAGGCGAAGATCTTTGCGGAGATGCGTGAGGACGTGCCGGGCGAAGTTCACGCCGGGCTCCGGGTGAGGTCGGCGAGGCGGGCGGCGGAGGCGCATAGGTAGTCTGCGGGGGCGAGCAGGAGTTGGAGGCCGCGTTGGCCAGCGGAGACGCTGATCTGGTCAAAGAGCTCGATGGTTTCGTCGGCGAAGGCGGGGAAAGGCTTGCGCGCGGCAAGGACGGTGACGCCTCCGCGGACGTAGCCGGTAAGCGGCTCGACTTCTTTGAGAGCGGCGAGGTCTAGCTTTTTGGATCCGGAGACGTAGGCGAGCTTCTTGAGGTCGAGTTCCTGGTCGCCGGGGATGACGGCGAAGGTGTGGTCGCCGGAGGTGGAGGTGGTGAGGAGCGTTTTGAAGACCTGTTCCGGCGGCAGGCCGATTTTTGCGGCGACGCTAGGGGCGCTCAGGTCGTCCGGGTCGACGGTGTAAGCGCGGAGCTCGTAGGCGATGCCGAGTGAATCGAGCAGGCGCGCGGCGTTTGTTTTCGCCGGGGCAGGCTGCTTCATGCGGCGGTTCCGCGAGGGACGGAGAAGACGATCTCGCCGCGATCCATGGTCAGGGTGAGATGGGCGAGCGGCTCCGCAAGATGCGCCTGGTGGGTGGTCAGGACGATGGTTCGTCGGTAGGCGCCGGTCGCGACCGGCCAGGTGAGGAAGTCGGCCAGCAGCTCGACCATCTGGTGGGCGCTGCCGACGTCGAGGTTGGAGAACGGTTCGTCGAGCAGAAGCAGCTCGGGGTCGGTTTGGAGGACGCGGGCGAGCGAGGCGCGTTGGCGCATGCCTTGCGAGTATTGCCCGACGGGCCGGGTCAGCTTGGGGTCGAGTCCGACGGCGCGCAGCGCCATCTCCGGCGAGCCGACGCAGTTGCAGGCGCTGTGCAGGGAGGCGAAGTAGTTGAGGTTCTCCATGGCTGAGAGCTCGTCGTAGAGCATGGAGGTGTGCGACATGTAGGCGACGCGGCCTCGGCGCTGAGAGGGGGGTGCGCCGAGGATATGCAGGGTTCCTTGAGAAGGCTCGGCGAGGCCGGCGAGCAGGCGAAGTAAGGTGGATTTTCCGGCGCCGTTCTCGCCGAGGATCACGGTGGATGTGCCTGCGGCGAGCGACAGCGTTGTGGGGCGCAGGGCGGCGAAGCTGCCGTAGAGCTTGGCGGCTCCGGTTAGCTGCGCGGCTGGTGGAGTCTGGGCGGACATAAGTAGGTCTGCGCTACGGTCCAGCTTCTGCTAGCGCAAGGCTGGGGCGATGATTGCGGCGGTCTTGCCGATGGTCTTCGCCGTGGCCGGCTGACCGGGGCGGGAGCCTGGGGCCGGGGCATACTTGGACGCGCACTTGGCTTGCAGTTGCGTGGCATGGAAGACGCCGTCGCGGCCGTAAGTGCCGATGGCCAAAGCCTGGGCGTCGTCCTTGAAGGTGTCGGGCGGTGGCTCGGTGCCGCTGTAGACCACGTCGAGGCGCTTGCCCAGCTCGAGCAGAGCGAAGTTGGCGCTCGAGCCGGCGCGATGGATGCTTCCCGGCGCGACGTTTCCGGCCACGCGAAGATGGCGCGTGTAGGCTTTGTTGCCCATGCCCTGCAGCTCGGAGATGGTGACGTAATAGCTTTTGTTTGCTGCGTCCGACGCGCCGGAGATAGCCAGCCAGCCCACGGTGACGAGGACGATGAGGCTCGCGACGATGATCTTGATCTGACTCTTCTCTACCTTGAACATGCTTCCTTAAGTTTAGCAGGGCGCGAAGACCCTGGTGGGTCCGGTCTCGGCCGTGGCGGTGCGGCGTATACTTGGGCGAACAAAGGACGGGATTTTGTCTTTGGGAGGAACGCCGCGTGAGCTTGAATGGAACTGAGAACGGGAACGGTGGGCCTCTTTTGCATGGCCATGGAGCAGGCAACGCCTACGCGGTTCCGATGGGCCGGGCCGAGTGGATTGTGAAACGCAAAGTGGAGGCTGCGCGCACGGGCGACACGAACATGTCGCAGATGCACTTTGCGCGCAAGGGCATGATTACCGAGGAGATGGCGTACGTGGCGCAGCGCGAGAAGATCGCCGCCGAGCTGGTGCGCAGTGAAGTCGCGCGCGGGACGATGATTATTCCGGCGAATATCAATCATCCTGAGCTGGAGCCGATGGCGATCGGGGTTGAATCGCTGTGCAAGATCAATGCCAATATTGGTAACTCGGCGCTTAGCTCGAATGTGGATGAGGAGCTGCGCAAGTTGCATACGGCGGTTCACTACGGCGCGGATACGGTGATGGATCTCTCGACGGGCGGAGATATTCCGATGATCCGCGAGGCGATTTTGCGGCACTCGCCGGTGCCGATTGGAACGGTGCCGCTCTATGAGGCGCTTAACCGTGTGAAGCGGCTTGAGGATCTGAACATTGACCTCTACCTTGAGGTGATCGAGGAGCAGGCGCAGCAGGGTGTGGACTACTTTACGATCCATGCGGGCGTGCTGGTGCAGTACATTCCTTTGGTGGCGAAGCGGATTACGGGCATTGTCAGCCGCGGCGGCGCGATCCTGGCGCAGTGGATGACGCACCACCATAAACAGAATTTTCTATACGAGAACTTCGACCGCATCACGGCCATTATGGCCAAGTACGACGTGAGCTACTCGCTTGGCGACGGACTGCGCCCGGGCTCGTTGGCGGATGCAAGCGATGAGGCGCAGTTTGCCGAGTTGAAGACGCTTGGGGAGCTGACCCGGCAGGCCTGGAAGAGTGATGTGCAGGTGATGATTGAGGGTCCGGGCCATGTGCCGATGGACCAGATCAAGCTGCAGGTCGAGAAGGAAGTAGAGCTCTGCGACGGCGCTCCGTTCTATGTTCTGGGGCCACTGGTGACCGATATTGCTCCCGGCTACGACCACATCACCAGCGCGATTGGGGCGGCGATGATCGGCTGGCACGGCGCAGCGATGCTCTGCTACGTGACACCCAAGGAGCATCTCGGTTTGCCTAACGAGAAGGATGTGAAAGACGGCATCATCGCGTACAAGATTGCGGCGCATGCAGCGGATGTGGCACGGCATCGGCCCGGCGCGCGTGACCGTGACGATGCGATCTCGCATGCACGCTACACGTTTGATTGGGACAAGCAGTTTGCACTGTCACTTGATCCAGAGACAGCGCGCGGCATGCATGACGAGACGCTTCCGGATGATTACTACAAGGAAGCGGCATTTTGCTCGATGTGCGGACCGAAGTTTTGCTCCATGAATTGGTCGAGTAAGGTGGATAAGTTCAATGAGACGGAGTTCGGGCTGAAGAAGCCGGACCTTACGCAAATTTTGACCGAGCAGATGGCTCTACGCGGCTAAGAAAGACGCTGCAGATCTTAGGCTGCTCCTTTACTCCCCCTGAGCTTTCTGCGGAGGTGTGGAGGGGCAGCCTTTTAGGAAATGCAGATAACGTCGTAGGTTGATACTTCCTAGCAGGAAAGTAGCCTAAAGGTCGTGCTGACCGCGATCGACACGCATGACGATAAAGGCCGGTGCGGTGATGATGACGAGAAACGACAGAGCAAGAATAATGTCGTGGACCAAGGAATTCCCCTCATAGGCTTCTGCTTGATTCATCTGGGAAGTTCGTACCGAAGAAGGATGAGCAGAATGCAAGTGAAAGTCCGGCTTAATGCTCGGACTGAATTGGATAGGGCACGCTCGGGTTAGACCGGCTGCGCGCAGAACTTACAACGTGTCGCCGCGAAAGGAATCTCTGAAAGGCACTGTGTGCAGGACTTTACCGGTGCCGGTGTCTTTGGTCCCATTCCCATGCGAAGCAGCAGTTTGGAGATAGGAAGGACAACGAGGAAGTAAACGACTGAGGCTACGACAAGAAAATTAATGACGGCATTGAGGAATTTGCCAATGTGCATCTCACCGGGCGGAACATAATTGGCCGGCAGCGGATTGGGCGGAATAACTGTGTGCAGGACCGGTAGATGAATGACTAGGCTGGAGAAGTCTGGCGCACCCACTAAAGCAGAGATGAGCGGAGTGATGATGTCCGTGGTGAGCGACGAGGTGATCGCTCCAAACGCGGCTCCAATAATGACTGCGACTGCGAGGTCAACTACGTTACCGCGCAGGAGAAAATCCCGAAAACCTTTAGACATGCTTGTGTGTTCCTGGAAGAAATGGATTGTGAGCTTCGGCTATTTTTCCTGATCTCTGGACGCTTAATCTAGCATAACCGGGAAACGTTTGGGAACACACATTAATTGATACTTGAAAGAAAGCGCCAGTAGGGATAGACCAACAGAAAGGCGATGATCGATACCGCCATGAGATCCATGTACACGCACAGCATGACGCCTGCGTGATAGAAACTCCATCTGCGTTGCAGGCAACGTACGGTTTCGGCGGTTCCGGCGAGAGCTGCGCCGGCCGGTAAGATCAGCAGGAGCGTGGCTCGGTTGTGGGGAAAGTCTGACAGGAAAACCGCAATCATCAGGCTTGTAAAGACAAGCGCGTTCGCACGAATTAGGGAGTGGCGGCGAAGATCAAATAAGGTGGAAAGATCGATTTGCATTCTGCGCATCTTGCCTGTCACTCACTGCTCAAGGATAAGCGAGTTCGGCAGAGCTTTCTCTTTCCAGTCCGGTCTGCTTTTGACGGAATGGAAGCGCACCCTGCGAGCTTATGCCGATCGTGGTGGCTCAAGCTTCATGCCCTTTTGCAGGCCGCGTGCCTGCAGCCGCGGCGATGGACTCGCCAAATGGAGCGCGGAGCACACCCCGCTCCGTAATGATGGCCGTAATGTATTTTGCAGGAGTTACATCGAACGCGGGATTTTCAATGCCGACTCCATCGGGAGTCATCTGCTTGCCATTGGAGTGGGTGACTTCACGCCGGTCGCGCTGCTCGATGGGAATGCCTTCGCCGGTTGAAGTTGCGAGGTCAATCGTGGTCCAGGGCGCGGCGACATAAAACGGGATTCCATGCTCTTTGGCCAGGATGGAGACGGCATAGGTGCCGATTTTATTCGCGGTGTCGCCATTGGCGGCGATGCGGTCGGCACCCACGATGACGGCCTGGATACGACCCTTACTCATCAGGTGTGCGGACATGTTGTCGCACAAGACGGTGGTGGGGATGTCGTCCTTCATCAACTCCCAGGCAGTGAGGCGGGCACCTTGCAGGTAGGGCCGAGTTTCATCGGCGAGGACGTCAAGCTGTTGCCCGCGCTCGACCGCGGCACGAATTACGCCTAGCGCGGAGCCGTAGCCACAGGCGGCGAGTGCTCCCGCGTTGCAGTGGGTGAGGATGGTGCCTTTTTGCGGCATCAACTCCGCACCGAACTGGCCTAGCTGCCGGCATGCGGCGATGTCTTCGTCGTACATCTGGCGTGCACGCGCGACCACCGCGGCCTTGATCTGCGTGATGGGCGTGTGTGCGGCGGCGAGGGAGTCGTAGAGTTCGCGAATTTGCCCGATTCCCCAAAACAGGTTGACGGCGGTAGGACGCGTCCGGGCGAGCGTGTCGCAGATGTGCGCTACTTCAGGGTCGAGATCGGCGAGTGATGTGGCCGTGCTGCGATCGATGCCGATCGCAACGCCCATGGCTCCCGAAACGCCGATCGCCATGGCACCGCGCACGACCATGTCGCGAATGACTGCGGCGACCTGCTCATAATCGGTAGCAAGAACGTAGGTCTCTTCCAGAGGAAGCTTGGTTTGATCGAGAAAGGAGACGCCTTGCGGAAGCCATTCCAGGGTGGGAATCATGTTCCTAGTTTATCTGCCCTTAAGACTCTACGGCGAGCCGAACTCTTTGTCTGGCCTAGACGCGCCTGGTGCCGACATGCGTTGAAGAGCAACAGATAGATCCTAACTTGCCGTGCTGCATCTCAAGATTCGGAGATTGAGATGACACAGCAACAATCACCGGTTTGGTTTATCACTGGATGTTCAACGGGGTTCGGCAAGGAGCTTGCAAAGCTGGTGTTGGCACGTGGATGGCGTGCGGTTGTAACAGCGCGCAAGCTTGAGGAAGTACAGGAACTCGTCGCCGGCCAGGACGACAATGCCTTGGCTGTAACGCTGGACGTTACCGATGCGGGGCAGGTTAGAACGGCCGTGGAGCAGGCGGAGAAGAAGTTTGGACGCATCGATGTGCTGGTCAACAACGCTGGATATGGATATTTGGCGGCAGTTGAAGAAGGCGAAGATGAGGCGGTACGGAAGATGTTCGAGACTAATTTCTTTGGTTTGATCAATCTTACCAAACAGGTGCTTCCGGGAATGCGGGAGCGCAAACAAGGGCATATCGTGAACTTTTCTTCCATTGGCGGCCTAGTCAGCTTTGGGGCGACGGGCTACTACCATGCGACGAAGTATGCCGTGGAAGGGATCTCGGAGTCGCTGGCGATTGAAGTAAAGCCATTAGGAATCAAGGTGATTGTCGTGGAGCCGGGACCATTTCGCACGGACTGGTCGGGAAGATCGATCCTCGAGTCAAAGACGGTGATCCATGATTATGACGAGACAGCCGGTGAGCGCCGTAAGAAGACGCATGAAGGAAGCGGCAAGCAGGCGGGTGATCCTATTCGTGCCGGTGAGGCGATTATTAAAGCGGTTGAATCTAAGGACCCACCGTTGCACTTGGTTCTAGGAAAGATGGCGCTGGATCTAGCTTACAAAAAGCTTGAGACAGTTAAGCAAGATCTGGATGCATGGAAGGATACTTCGCTCAGTGCGGACTTTCCGAAAAGCGAATAAGTAGGTTGAATAACCTCGTTCTTCGCGGGCGGCGACCTGATCGATCAGGTTATGCCGCCTCGGAGCGAGGCACCGGGACGGATGGGACTGCGGGTAGATCTGCACTTTGTGGACTACTCATGCGGCGCCACAGAATGCGGAGAATGGCGAGCACCGGAACTGAGATTAGAGCCCCAACGACGCCTCCGATTTCGCCGCCAGCCAACACGGCAAAAATCTGAGCGAGCGGAGCAATCTCAATGGATTTACCCATGATGCGGGGAGCATTAACATAGTCCTGGATAAGACGCCAGGCTCCGAGGAAGATGAAAAGCCAAAGTAGATGAGGGTAACTGGCCAGGATGGCGATGACAAAGACCGAGATTGCCGCTACTGCTGGACCTACGACTGGAACAAATTCGAAGATCCCCGCGAGAGGTCCTAGAATAAAGGCATAGGGAACACCCATGATGCTCAGCACGAGGGTATAAGCGATCAAGGTCAATCCGGCGAGAATGATCTGAGAGCGAATGTAACTACCCAGCATGATGTTGACGTCGCTGACGACACCTGACAGCGTAGCTTTCTCTTGTGAGTCCCGGCCAAGGGCGATCAGATTCGTCGCGATATTCTCACCGTCTTTGAGAAAGAAGAGGCTGAGGATCGGAATTAAGATAAGCCACCATAGATGCGATGCGGGCGCAGCTAGCTTTGAGCCTAGAACACTGGTATAACCCAAGAACTGATCTTTGTGACTTACAAAAAACTGTTGAATTTGAATCTGACGTGTCTGTGTCCAGCCATGATTGGTACCGACCTGTGCGACTAACTGACCGGAACTCATCCGGGCGATGAGGGAAGGAAGTGTCGCAGCGAGCGACTTTCCTTCTTCTGCGATTCTTGGACCAACAAGAAATCCGAGCCCGATGAGTAAGCCGATCAGCACGAGATAGATGACTCCGATGGCTTTCATCCGTCCCCGGAGCGGCTTCTGCAGCATGGCGATGGGCGGAGCGACGAAGTAGGCGAACAAGATAGCAAAGAGGAAGAGAGTAAGGGTCTCTTGCGCGCCGTGAAGAAAGGCGAGCACTACGACGAATACCAGGGCCGTCATCAGGACTCGTGCGGTCCTTGGATCCCAAAGTTTGTTAAACATGCTTATCACCCATCTACGCTTTGATGCCGTTTCTTGCCGGACTTCAAACAATATTACTCGCCGGGCTAACGACAGAGGTTACGGAGGGTGACCGTTCTGTTGCGGAGGCTAGAGCTTTTAGACTTTCGTGGAAGATGGGCAGCGACGTATGCTCGTCGCTGCCCATCTTTATCCTAAGTACAGAGGAGAAACTTCGAACTGCGGTTATGGACGATAGGGGTAGTATCCCGGGTAGTAGCCGGGAGCCGCATAGACTGGAGGGTAGGCCCGAGGAACGGGACGACCATCTGCGCCTGGGGGGACACCGTAGGCCAGTCTTTGCATCTCCTGTTGGGAGACCGTTGCGACCGTCGTTGGCTGGACTGTGTGGAAGGTCACAATAGCCTCAGACGGAACGATGACCTGTCCACGGCCGGAAGCGGCGGAAGACCCGAGACCGGCGGCGGCGCCTACTCCTCCACCGATGGCGGCGCCAACACCGCCGCCGGCCAATGCACCGATGAGTGCGCCTGCCGCGCCGAATCCAGCTGTTTTATTTACCGTTTCAATGGTTTTGTCTCCGCCATTGTGAGCCCAAAGATTTGTAGTCAGCGGGTAAATCTGGCCCGCCAATGTCACCGAAGTAAGCTGAATGGACATTTCTCCGCGGCCCGTCAGTGCTCCCGAACTCTTCGCGTCGACCACGGTTCCCTGGACAGTGGCGCCACGCGGAATCGCGATCAGCCCGTTCGCCACAACATCATTGACCACGATTCCATCGAAGGTGGTGCCGGGTGCCGTTTTGTCACTCCGCAAGGTGCGGTTGACACGCACCCTCAGCAAGCTGCCCTCTGGAACCACAACCTGTTGGCCGGCAAGCTGGCCACCCTGCTGCACATTTTGTCCGGGCATGGCGGCATAAGGCTGCGGATAGGCGGGATAGTTCATGGGTTGGCGGGGATACGGATAGGCAGAGGGGGGAGCCATCTGCGCGCTGCCACTCTGCGGCTGACCTGCGGGAGATTGCGGATACTGCTGCCCCGGGTACTGAGCTGGCGGATAGGATGTTGCGGGGTATTGACCTTGATTGGGGTATTGACCTTGATTGGGGTACTGACCTTGATTGGGGTACTGACTTTGATTGGGAATACCTGCGGTCTGGCTCGGATATTGTGAGGAGGACTGCGTGGGGTACTGACCGGGATAGGGATTAGGGTACGGGTTGGGCGCGCCTTGGCTATTTGGCTGCGCTCCCGCAGCGGCGGGCCCCTGTCCGGTCGCGGCCGCTTGCTGCTGCTCGATCTCGAGGTCTAACTGCTGATCAGCGTCAGGGTTGTTGCGCTGCGGAGCGGGGGCGTTTCCGGCAGCAACTGCCGGGGGGGGCGCACCATTTGGAGCAGACACAACCTGGCCGTTGTTCTCGGGAGCAGGGCCGTAGGTGCCATCCGACAGGAGAACGAGCGAGCTTGGCCCGGACGCGGGAGGTGCCGTGTTCCCCAGTCGCAGTTCGTCCACGACCTTGACTACTCCGCCCGTATTCGCCGCAAGTTGCTCAGCGCGGTTTCGCGCCTGTTCACTGCTGACCGCACCAGTTAGGGTTACCGTGCCATTGGTGGTATGCGCGGTGATCTGCTCAGTAGCCAGCTCCGGGGCTCCTGCGAACGCCTTGAGCACGCTCGCCTCAACCTGCGCGTCGGGGGCGAGCATCTGCGCTGCTCCTGCGGCTGTCAGTACGCCTGCAATCAGAGCCGTACACCCGGCGATGCGTAGAGCTTCAGCTGTGGTCGGGTGCTGGAAACTTCTACCGGGCAGATCAGAAATCTTGAAATCCATTGCGATCCTCCATCGTGCCGCGTGCCTGCAGATCTCTCCAGCCGCTCGTCACATAGATGAAGACGCGGTCTCGGCAGGAAAGTTACGGTTCCTTGCTGGGATCGATGCGTTGCTGTTTGGGAGATCGCTCGATTGACCTCACGGCGTTGCGGCTTTACACTGGGAATGCGGGGTGGAGCAGCCCGGTAGCTCGTTGGGCTCATAACCCAAAGGTCGTAGGTTCAAATCCTACCCCCGCAACCAACCTGATAAACGAGCGCAGATTATTTCCAGGCATCTGCAGGCGATTCTAATGGCACACGCAGTTCACCACTGAGCGCAGCCAGGGAATACTCCAGGGTCAAGTTGATTGACAATGGAGGATATGGCCGACTACGACGCAAAAGTAGGGCAAGAGTTCAGCCTCCCGCCGAGTCTGCTCAACTTTACGAGCGATGTCCAGCAGCGCATCCACCCGCATCTTCCTCTTTGGACACGTCCGACTGGATGCTATGGTGTGACCCTTCTTCGTGCTTCCTATTCTGATCCAGTGCTCCTGAAGGGGACGTCCAAGAATCATTTGATCGGCGGGATGTACTTGCAGCCTGTCCTTACGCAGCACATGATGGCGGGAGAGCATCTTGAGCACCTGACGGGCCCTGGATCGGTTTGCATTAGACCTGCCGGCGTGGATTACAGTGTTGAGTTCCTTGGGCCGGTGAGCGGAATTGTGCTTGAGGTCAACACTGAATGCTTTGCGATGGTTCAGGCGCAATCCGGTTCCTATGGCACGCTCAGTTCCGAAGCGCTGCAGCGCCTGAATAGATATGTTGCAGAACACATGGCTGAGCCGTTCGATGTTGCTGATATGGCGAGCGTCGCCGGATGTGAAAGATTCCGCTTTGCCCGTGCCTTGGCAAAAGCGTCGGCGTAACCCCGCACAGATGTGTAGCTCGCAGGCGCGTTGAGCGTGCTCAAACGTTGATCGCTGGCGGTATGCATACCCTGGCCGCATTGCGGTCCTTACCGGCTTCAGCGATCAGAGCCATCTGCAGCGCTGGATCCGGCAGATTTGCGGTGTGACGCCGGGCCGGCTTATGTCTGCGCCCCGGCGCAAGCATCTCCAAGACACCCTCTTTTCTCTCGCCTAGCCTTCTCACAGCGAGGGCGGAGAGCTTGTGGTGACCACCCTCGACAGGGCCAAAAGTAGGTTCCTGGCTCCAGGCAGAGGCGCCTGGGGAATGCGAGCTTTTGCGAAAGGGAAGGTAAATGAACAGCCTCGCGAAGAATTGGACTCCCAAGAACTTTTTCGACACTGCGGATGAGGAGTGGGATACATCGTTTCAGGCAAGCGTCATGCCGGGTGTCCGCTGCACACGAGGCTATCTGCGGCAGAGGATGGATCGAGGATGGGGGCGTGTTCTCTTCCTGGGCTCTGTCGAAGCAGTTCACGTAAATCCGGATTCCCTTGATTACGCTTTTACGCGAGCCGCGGTGCTCAATCTCTCCCGAGGTTTGGCTCGAATTGCCGGCGATTCTGGCGTGACCGTAAACGCTGTGCTCATCGGGGTGACGATGACGGAGGGCACAGAAAGCTTACTGAGAGCGATGTTGCCCACCCGGACACCGTTCTGTATCGCTTCGGCGCTGCTGCCGTGAAACAACGGTACCCAATCTATCGACGGACAAGTTACACGGTGGAAGAGGTCACCAATCTGGTGGTCTATCTTTGTTCAGGCTTGTCGTCTGCGATGACCGGCGGCACCTACCGTGCGGACGGGGCATTGTAGAAAGCCTGGTGTGATGTGACGAGCTTTCGCGCCGCTCCGCTGATCTTTCGAGCTGGAGCGGCTGGAAACTTTCATCAAAGATAACTTTTGGAGAAGTGGTGGCCAGAGACGGGATCGAACCGCCGACGCCGGCCTTTTCAGGGCCGCGCTCTACCACTGAGCTATCTGGCCTTGGCAGGGACTTGTCTGTGCAAACTGCCATAAAGCAGTGAGATTGCAAGTCGCGGAGCAATGCCGCCAAGTGTACGCTACGCGCGAGATCCGCCGTACTGCAGCAGAAGCGTCGGTCATGTTTCTGCCAGACCGCAGCTTCGCGCTTGCTCAGTATAGCAAGGGACGCGCTCTGTGCAACCGGCTCGCACGATGTCCCTCGACTGGACGGCGAAACGATCCCAGACAGCATAATGAAGCTATGCGTGCCAGCTTGATTCTTCTTGCTTTTGCGGTCTTCTGCGTGGCTAGTCCGGCCCTGCCGCGACGTCACTCAACGGCGTCCGACACCAGTCAGGAACGACGCACTTCTGCCGCGTTTGACCTTGCCTACGCCCAGGGACAGCTCGCCTTGACGGCTTTTGTCGTGCGTATGCCGAAGGGGGCAGACCTGCACACGCATCTGGTTGGGGCCGTGTACGCCGAGACGTTTTTGAAGGATGCAGCCGAGGACCGGCTGTGCGTTGATCCCGCGACGCGAAGCCTGCTGAAGAGCACAGGGCAGGGAAGCGATGCGCCTGTGTGTCCGCAAGGAGCCGTGTTTGCCTCTGCTGCCTTTCGCGACGGCAAGCTTTATGACGCGATGATTGATGCGTTCTCAATGCGCTCCTTCGTTCCTTCCACGGGCGTGAGCGGACACGACCAGTTCTTCGCTACCTTCGATCGCTTTGGAGCGCTGGACAACAAGGCTCACGGAGGCGAGTGGCTGGACGAACTTGCCACGCGCGCCGCGGCACAGAATGAGCAGTACCTCGAGGTCATGATTACGCCGCCGTTTATGCGGGCGGCGACGCTCGGTTACAAACTCGGATGGCCTGCGTCTTCTCCGATCGCGGCCCTGGCTGCAAGCTCGGCTCCTGCTGCTGCGATGGGAGCGTCGTGGGAGGAGCTTGCTGCGCTGCGCGAAAAGCTGCTCGCCGGCGGCCTGCGCGACGAAATCGCAACCGATCGTGAACAGATCGACGGGAACCTTGCCGACCGTAAGCGTATCGAGCGCTGCGGCAGGGCGATCCCTGCTCCGGCCTGCTCGGTGGAGGTGCGCGTCCTCTACCAAGTGCTGCGAGCGTTCCCGCCGCAGCAGGTCTTCGCGCAGACGCTGCTCGCCTTTGAAGTTGCTTCCGCCGATCCCGACGTGGTGGGCATCAACTTCGTCCAGCCCGAGGACGCCTACCTCGCGATGAGCGAGTACCACCGGCAGATGCTGATGCTCGACTACCTGCACAGCGTGTATCCGCGCGTGCACATTACCTTGCATGCCGGGGAGCTGGCGCTCGGCCTGGTTCCGCCGGCGGGTCTGCGCTTCCACATCCGCGAGGCGATCGATCTGGGCCATGCGGAGCGCATCGGGCACGGCGTCGACGTGATGGAGGAGACGGACGCCGGCCTGCTGCTTCGGGATCTGGCCGCGCGCCACATCATGATCGAGATGAACCTTACTTCCAACGACGTGATCCTCGGCCGCCGCGCCGCCACCCATCCTCTGCCGGAGTACCTGCGGGCGCACGTGCCGCTCGCGCTCTCTACCGATGACGAAGGCGTCTCGCGCATCGATTTGACGCACGAGTACACGCGCGCCGCGCTGGACTATAAGCTTAATTACCAGGACCTGAAACGCAGTGCGCGCACTTCGCTCGAGCATGCATTTCTTCCCGGGGCCGATCTGTGGCAGCAGCCCGACGATTTCACGCGCGTCGTCAGCCAATGCGCATCGCAGCCGCCCGGCGTCGAGCCCGCGCCTCGATCCTGTGCAGAGTTCCTCAGCAACAATCTTCGCGCCGCCCAGCAGTGGGAGCTCGAACGTCGCTACCGGGTCTTCGAGTCTGGCTTCGCGCGTTGATCCTGCAAAGCCACTCTGCGCGCGCACAGACCGGCCCCGCGCCATCGCGGATTGCTCTACACTCGTCACGAGCGCACATGAAAAGGTTCTTCTTCGGTCTCGGGCAAGTCATTCTGTTCGGTCTCTTCACTGCCATTTTTTTCTTCGGCAGCTTTCTCGGCGTGCTGCATCGCGATCCGTTTCCGATGCAATGGTTTCTGACGCATCCGGCTCCGGGAGTGGTCCGTTTCTTCGTCCCCACCGGCCTGATTCTGATGTCGGGCGTTTACTGCCTCGTGTTCCTTGTGGAGGCCGCGGCGCGCAAGGTGCGGACCGCTGGGCTTTGGACCACAATCGTCTATTTTCTGGCGCTCGTCGTCGGTTTGATTGGAAAGTTCGGATTCGCCACGCACGACCTTCGCTGAAGCAGGGGAGATCCTGGCCGGAGGTGTTCGTCCTGTTCTCGTCTTTATAGGCCCAATCCATCCCCCGAAAGTTGCTTGCGGTCCATTTTGAGTTTGGTAGTCTGTACGCATCAGTAGATTGCACCTGCCGTGGCACTTCGGGATCCACACTCCCTCCTCCGCACGCAACGAAGATTCCGTCGCCTCCAGTCTCCGCGTTTCTATTCTGGCCGGCAAAGCAAAGGACCGTACCATGAAGATCGAGCTCGGCTCCACCCGCCACCCGTCTGTCGAAAGCGTTGACCTGAGCGCGCGCACCATCGCCTACTTTTCGATGGAGATCGCGCTCGATCCGAGCCTGCCCACGTATTCCGGAGGCCTGGGCATGCTGGCCGGCGACACGCTGCGCTCGGCGGCCGACACCGGTGCGCCTATGGTCGCGGTCTCGCTTGTGCATCGCTGCGGATACTTTCGGCAAAAGCTCGACGCCTCCGGGCAGCAGACCGAGACCGCCGTTCCCTGGACGCCGGAGCGTTTGCCCTCCGCGGGAGAGGTCGTCTCGCTTACCATGCAGAACCGCACGATCAAGATCTGCGCCTGGCGCTTTGATGTGGTCGGCGTCGCCGGTCACGTGATCCCGGTCTTCCTGCTGGATACCGACATCGAAGGCAACGATCCCTACGACCGCCGGCTGACCGACACTCTCTACGGCGGCGACACCTACTACCGTCTCTGCCAGGAGACCGTTCTCGGGCTCGGCGGCGTGCAATTGCTGCATCAGCTAGGCTGCCTGCCCGCGGTGTACCACATGAACGAGGGTCACGCGGCGCTGCTGACAGTTGGCCTGCTTGAGGATCGCCTCAGCCCGGGACAGAGCCTGGCGGACGCCACCGAAGAGGACCGACTTGCCGTCGCGCAGCAGTGCGTCTTCACGACGCACACCCCGGTTCCCGCGGGTCACGACCAGTTTGGCCTGGACCAGATGTACACCGTACTTGGCGAGGACCGCGGCAAGACGCTGGAGCGCTTCGGCGGCCTGCATAACAACCTGCTGAACATGACCTACGTGGCGCTGCGCTTCTCGCGCTGGGTTAACGGCGTTGCCATGCAGCACGGGAAAGTGTCGCAGCAGATGTTCCCGGACTACCACGTCGAGTCCGTCACCAACGGCGTACACGCCGCTACCTGGATTGCCGCACCGCTGCAGCGCCTGTTCGACGATGAGATGCCGCGCTGGCGCCATGACAATCAGTACTTCCGCTCGGTCTACGGCATCAAGCCGAGCCGCATCGCCAACGCCCATCGGGTTGCCAAGCATAAGCTCATCGAGACCATCGCCGAACGCACCGGCGAAGCGTTGAATGAAAGCGTGCTGACGCTTGGCTTTGCCCGTCGGGTCGCCACCTACAAGCGCGCCAGCCTGCTGCTCGAAGACCCCAAGCGCCTGGCCAAGATTGCCAAGAAGCTCGGCGGGCTGCAGATCGTCTTCGCCGGCAAGGCGCACCCCGCAGACACTGCCGGCAAGGGTCTGATCAAGGAAGTTTTCGAGCTCGCTGGCAAGATCGGCAGCGCCGGTTCGCTGCGCATTGTCTACCTCGAGAACTATGACTGGGAGCTCGGCGGCATTCTTACCCAGGGCGTCGACGTCTGGGTCAACACGCCGCGGCGGCCCTACGAAGCATCCGGAACCTCCGGCATGAAGGCCGCGCTCAACGGCGTCCCGTCGCTCTCTATCCTCGACGGCTGGTGGATTGAAGGTTGCGCCGAGGATGTTACCGGCTGGGCGATCGACGACGGCGATTCCGATGCTGCCGAAGCTGCCAGCCTCTACGACAAGCTCGAGGGCCGCATCGCTCCCATGTTCGCCCGGCCGAATGCCTGGGCGCGCATGCAGCAGCACTGCATCGCCATGAACGGAAGCTTCTTCAACACCGATCGCATGCTCGGCCAGTATTTCGCCAACGCCTACTTTCCGCAGGCGCCGGCTACCGACGCGACCCCTGCGGAGGAAGCTGTGGCCGAAACCGCCAGCGTCGCCTAAGAGGGTGCGCCTGCTGGGCCAAATCACAGGCGGTGGATCTTTGCGCGTTCAACGTGGCTTGGTCATCAGCCACTCCAGATGTCCGCGCACCGCCGGCCACTCCGAAGCCAGAACGCTGTAGACGCGTGTGTCGCGCAGCGTTCCGTTTCTTGCGACCGAGTGGTTCCGCAGGACGCCATCCAGCTTAGCGCCCAGCCGCTCGATGGCACGGTGAACGGCATCATGGAGCCCACGGCCTGCAGGGCCAGCCGCCGCTTGACTTCTGCTTCCATTGCATCGGGCTCCGGCGCACTCGTATACCAGAGCCTCGAGAGCTCACCGTCGCTTACCGCCGCGATTAGGCCTGGAACGTGCTCCATCGCAAGTGTTACCAGAGATACGTGACGTCCAGTGAGCAGGGGCGGCTCAGCAAACGCACGCGACGCCCCTGCGCCGGCAGTTTTCTCGGACACCTGCGAGCAATCGTCCGCCGGCAGCATCAATCTCCTGCCACCGGCTGAACCTGCCCGATCATGCCCGCTTTGGCATGGCTTCGGCGCGTCGTCACCCGCTCCACCCTGCCGCGCAGGCGATCGAAGAAGAGATACACCACCGGCGTTGTAAACAGCGTCAACGCTTGCGAGACGATCAGCCCGCCCACGATGGTGATCCCGAGCGGCCGCCGCAGCTCGCTGCCTGTCCCGGTGCCGAGCGCCAGCGGCAAGCCACCCAGCAGCGCCGCCATGGTCGTCATCATGATGGGCCGGAAGCGCAGCAGGCACGCCTCGAAGATGGCCTCCTCCGGGCTCCTGCCATGCTCGCGCTCCGCGACCAGCGCGAAGTCAATCATCATGATGGCGTTCTTCTTCACGATGCCGATGAGCAGGATGATGCCGATCATGGCAATGACGCTCAGGTCCACCTTGAACAGCAGCAGAAATAGCAGCGCTCCCACGCCGGCAGAGGGCAGCGTGGAGAGAATCGTCAGCGGGTGAATGAAGCTTTCGTACAGGATGCCCAGCACGATGTACACCGCCACCAGCGCCAGCAGGATCAGCAGCGGCTCGCTCGAAAGCGATTGCTGGAAGGCCTGGGCCGTGCCTTGAAAGCCGCCGTGCACCGTGGCCGGAACTCCCAAATCGACGCGCGCCTGTTCGATCTCCTCCGTGGCCTGGCTGAGGCTGGAACCGGGCGTCAGATTGAAGCTCAGTGTCGCCGCCGGGGACTGCGACTGGTGGTTGACCGCCAGCGGAATCCGCTGCAGCTCAAAGTGCGTCACCGCCGTCAGCGGCACCATGGCTCCGGTCGTGCTCTTGACGTAAATATTCTTGAGCGCATCCGGGTCGCGCTGAAATCGCTGCGCCACCTCCATCACCACGTGATACTGGTTCAGCGGCTCGTAGGTGGTGGACACCTGCGCCTGGCCGAAGGCGTCGGACAGCGTCGAGTCGATGGCCAGCGCCGAAACTCCCAGCCGGCTTGCCGTGTCGCGATCAATCACCAGCTGCTCGCGCAGGCCGTTGTCCAGCTGGTCGGTCGCCACATCCTTGAGCGCCGGCAGCTTCTGCATGGCTAGCAGCAGCTGCGGCGTCCAGTCTTCCAGCTCCTTCAGGCTGTCGCTCGTCAGCGTGTACTGGTACTGCGTCACCGTGCCGCGTCCGCCGATGTTCAGGTCCTGCGAGGCCTGCAGATAGACCGTGACCCCCGGCGTTCCGGCGGTCTTTTTGCGCAGATCCTGGATGATCTTTTCGGCGGTCTGTCCGGTCTTCTCGCGTTCGTCGTTCGGCTTCAGCGCCATGAACATGTTTGCGGAGTTCGAGCCGCCGCCACCCGGGCCTCCGCCTCCCAGAAACATCATCACGTTCTCGACGCCGGGCTCGTTGCGGATGATGCTGACCATCGACTCGGCCTTGGCTTTGAGCGCGTCGAAGCTTACATCCTGCTGCCCGCGAATCGAGCCTTGCAGACGGCCTGTATCCTGCTGCGGAAAGAAGCCCTTGGGCACAATCGCGAACAGGTACACCGTCAGGAAGAAGGTCGCGACCGTAACTCCCAGCATCAGCGGTTGACGACGCAGCACTGCGCGCAGCAGGCGCTCGTACTCGCCCGTCAGCCAGGCTAAGCCCCTGTCTCCCGCGCGGTAAAACCAGCCATGCTGGTCGGTTCCGTGCGCTTTCAGAAAGCGTGCGCTCAGCATGGGGGTCGTCGTTAGGCTGACGACGAGCGAGACCAGGATCGCCGCCGAAAGCGTCACCGCAAACTCGCGAAACAGCCTCCCGACGATGCCTCCCATCAGCAGAATCGGAATGAACACCGCAATGAGCGACGTGCTCATCGAGATGACCGTGAAGCCGATCTCGCGCGAGCCCAGCATCGCCGCGTCATACGGCGACATGCCCTGCTCCAGGTGGCGGCTGATGTTCTCGATTACCACAATCGCGTCATCGACCACGAAGCCCGTCGAGATGGTCAAGGCCATCAGCGAAAGATTGTCCAGCGTGTAGCCCAGCAGGTACATGATGCCGAACGTACCCAGCAGGCTGAGCGGAACCGACACGCTCGGAATCAGCGTTGAGCGCACCTCGCGCAGGAAGAAGAAGACGACGATAATTACCAGCACGATCGACAGGATTAGCGTCCGCGTCACGTCCTGCACCGCGGCGCGAATCGTCAGCGTGCGGTCGAGCGCCACGGTAAGGTGCATGGCCGGAGGAATGGATGCGCGCAGACGCGGCAGCATCGCCAGCACGGCATCCACCGTGCTGATCACGTTCGCGCCCGGAGACTTGAAGACGATGAGCAGGATCCCCGGCTTTCCGTTGTAGCGGCCGCCCGTCTGGATGTTCTCAACGTCGTCGATCACCTCGGCCACATCGCGGATGCGCACAATGCCATGGGCCGTCATCGCGCCGGAAGCCGTGCCCGTTGAGGCTGGAGCGATGGGAGCGGCAACCGGGGTCGCAGGCGCAGATGCCGTGGAGGCCGGAGCCGTCGCTGCTGTGGCCGGGCTTCCAGTTGTGGTCGCCGTCGAGGCGGACGCGGACGGATTCGCCGCCACCGCTGAGGCTACGCTTGCGGGCAGCCCGTTCGATGCGCCCGCCGAGCTTACCGGACCCTTGTCCGTCGCCACCACCAGCGGCGCATAGGCGGCCGCGCCGAAGAGCTGGTCCGTCGTCGTGATCGCCGTGCGCTGGCCCGCGCCGCTCAGGTAGCCGGTCGGCTGATTCACGTTGACCGAGGCGATCGCCGCGCGCAGCGCCTCGAGACCCAGGCCGTAGCTCGCCAGCTGCGTCGGGTTCGCTTCAATGCGCACCGCGGGCTTCGCGCTGCCGCCCACGAAGACCTGGCCTACGCCCGCCACCTGCGACACCTTCTGCGCCAGCACCGAGTCCGCCTCGTCGTACATCTGCGGCACGGTCATGGTGTCCGACGTCATGGCCAGCATCACGATCGGACTTTCCGCTGGATTGATCTTGCGATAGCTCGGGTTTTGCGGCAGGTTTGAGGGCAGCTGGCTGCGCGCCGCGTTGATGGCCGCCTGCACATCGCGCGCCGCGCCGTTCACGTCGCGGTCCAGGTCGAACTGCAGCGTGATGGAGGTGGAGCCCATCGATGAGCTCGACGTCATCTGGTTCACGCCGGCGATGCGGCTGAACTGGCGCTCGAGCGGCGTCGCGATTGCAGAGGCCATCGTCTCCGGATCGGCGCCCGGGAACGATGCGCCCACGCTGATGACCGGGAACTCCACCTGCGGCAGGCTCGACACCGGCAGGAGCAGGTAAGCTCCCGCGCCCGCCAGCAGGATCGCAAACGAGAGCAGGAAGGTCGCCACGGGCCGGCGGATGAAGGGCGCTGAGAAGTGGATGCCGGCGATGCCTCCGAGCGGCTCCTGCTCTTCGCGGAAGGCCTGGTTGAGGTGCTCGGCGTCGCCCGGTGCTTCGTGGTCTTCGGGCGCATGATCTCCGGCGCGGATCTCCGTGGCCGCCAACAGTTGCGCGTCGCCCGGCCGTTCGCCGTCCGGGTGGGCCTTGTCGCCGGGTTGGAATAAGTCATCGCGCATGCTATCTAGCTGTCATTCCCGAAGGGAATCTGGTTCTGTCGTTGTTTTGTTCAGTCTCCCGCTGCATGCACCGGCGTATGCGCGTCCTGCCCGTGCCGCCGAAACTCGTCGTCGGCTTCCTTGGTGTGCAGGTATCTTCGGCCGATGCGGTCGAAGAAGAGGTAGACGACCGGCGTCGTAAAAAGCGTCAGGATCTGCGAAACGATCAGGCCGCCGACGATCGTGATGCCCAGCGGCCGCCGCAGTTCGCTGCCCGTGCCGGTGCCGAGCGCCAGAGGCACACCGCCCAGCAGCGCGGCCATGGTGGTCATCATGATGGGCCGGAAGCGCAGGAGGCAAGCCTGGTAGATCGCTTCTTCCGGCGTCATGCCGCCCTCGCGCTCGGCCTCAAGCGCAAAGTCGATCATCATGATGGCGTTCTTCTTCACGATGCCGATCAGCAGGATGATGCCGATCAGCGCAATCACGCTCAGGTCGACGTGGAAGAGCATGAGCGAAAGAATCGCGCCTACGCCGGCCGAGGGCAGCGTGGACAGAATCGTGATGGGGTGGATGTAGCTTTCGTACAGCACGCCCAGCACGATGTACACCACGATCAGCGCGGCCAGGATCAGCAGCGGCTCATTTGACAGCGAAGCCTCAAACGCGGCGGCCGAGCCCTGGAACTCTGCGTTGACGCTGGCCGGCAGCTCCAGGTCTTTCTTCACCTGGTTTACCACCGCCACCGCATCGCCGATCGACTTGCCCGGCGCAATGTTGAACGAGATGACCGTCGAAGGGAACTGGCCCTGATGGTTGATCGCGAGCGATCCGCGCTGCGGCTCAAAGTGAGTAAAAGTCGAGAGCGGAACCTGCGTTCCGTTCGAGCTCTTGACGTAAATATTGTCGAGCGACTGCGGATTGCGCTGGAAGCGCGGCGATACCTCGAGCACCACGTGGTACTGATTCTGCTGCGTAAACATCGTCGACACCTGCCGCTGGCCAAACGCATCGTCGAGCGTGTCATCAATGTTTTGCGGCGTAACGCCCAGCCGCGAAGCCGTATCGCGGTCGATCACCAGGTGCGCCTCCATGCCGCTCAGCTGCTGGTCGCTCGCGACATCGATGAGTACATCCTTGTGCTTCTGGAACTCGGCCACCAGCTTATCGGACCACTCCGCCAGCTCCTTCGCATTCGCGTCCTCGACCGAGTACTGGTACTGCGTGCGGCTTACCCGGTCCTCGACCGTGAGGTCCTGCAGCGGCTGCAGGAACGTCTGCATGCCATCGATCTGCGCCACCTGCGGCTGCAGCCGCCGAATCACATCGAGCGCCGACGCACTGCGGACCTCCTTGTCCTTCAGGTTGATCTGGATGCGGCCTTCATTCAGCGTCGAGTTCTGCGCATCGATCCCGATGAATGACGACAGGCTTTCCACTTCCGGGTCCTGCAGGATCAGGTTCGCAACCAGCTGCTGCCGCTCCGCCATGGCGCCGAAGCTGATCGACTGCGGAGCCTCCGTGATCGCGAGCAGCACGCCCGTATCCTGCACGGGAAAAAATCCTTTGGGCACGATGATGTAGAGGTAGAGCGTCAAGCCAAAGGTCGCCGCGGTCACCAGCAGCGTCAGCACCTGGTGCCGCAGCACCCAGCGCACGCCTACGCCGTAGCGCGCGATCACCGACTCGAAGAACCGCTCCGAAGAGTGGTAGAACGCGCTTTGCTCGCTCTCCGGAGTATGCTTCAGCAGCTTCGCCGCCATCATCGGCGTCAGCGTCAGCGAGACCACCGCCGACACCAGGATCGTCACTGCCAGCGTCACTGCAAACTCGCGGAAGAGCCGCCCGACGATGTCGCCCATGAACAGCAGCGGGATTAGGACCGCGATCAGCGAGATCGTCAGCGAAAGGATCGTGAAGCCAATCTGGTCCGAGCCCTTGAGCGCCGCATCGAGCGGCCCATCGCCCTCCTCGAGATAGCGCGAGATGTTCTCGACCATCACGATCGCGTCATCGACCACGAAGCCCGTCGAGATGGTCAGCGCCATCAGGCTCAGGTTGTTGAGCGAGTAGCCCAGCAGATACATCACGCCAAACGTGCCCACAATCGACAGCGGCACGGCAATCGCAGGAATGATGGTCGCGCGCAGCGAGCGCAGGAACAGGAAGATGACCATGACGACCAGACCGATGGTCAGCACCAGCTCAAACTCGACATCCTTCACCGAGGCCCGGATCGTGTTCGTTCGGTCGGTCAGCACCTCGAGCGACACGCTCGCCGGCAGGCTCTGCCTGAGCTGCGGCAGGATCTTCTGCACCTGGTTCACGACGCCGATAATGTTCGCGCCGGGCTGCCGCTGGATGTTCAGGATCACCGCGGGATTCTGCGTTGCGTCCATGGCCGGCTGCTTGCCGGACGCCGGCCTGCCTGCATAGCCGACCCACGCCGCCTGGTAGAGGTTCTCCGCGCTGTCGATCGAGTCCGCCACATCGGACAGCCGCACCGGCGAGCCGTTGCGATAGGCGATGATCACCTTGGCGTAGTCTGCGCTCGTCAGCAGCTGATCGTTCGCCCCGATCGTGAACGATTGCCGCGCCCCGCTCAGGCTGCCCTTGGCCTGGTCCACGTTGGCCGTGCCCAGCGCCGCGCGAATGTCCTCGAGGCTCAGGCCATAGCCGGCCAGCGCCATCGGGTTCGCCTGGATGCGCACCGCCGGCTTCTGTCCGCCGTTGATTGAGACCAGCCCCACGCCCGAGAGCTGCGAGATCTTCTGCGCCAGGATCGTATCCGCCAGGTCCTCGACCTTGTTCAGCGGAAGCGTTTTGCTCGTCAGCGCCAACGTCAGAATCGGCGCATCGGCCGGGTTGACCTTGCTGTACACCGGCGGGTTGGGCAGGTCCTTCGGAAGATAGGTAAAGCCCGCATTGATGGCCGATTGCACGTCCTGCTGCGCAATATCGATGCTCTCGTTGAGTGAGAACTCAAGCGTGATGATGCTTGCGCCGCCGGAGCTGGTCGAGGTCATTTGCGCGAGGCCCGGGATCTGGCCGAACTGGCGCTCGAGCGGCGCCGTCACCGAGCTGACCATCACCTCCGGGCTGGCTCCCGGGTAGAACGTCTGCACCTGGATGATCGGGTAGTCGACCTGCGGCAGGGCCGAGACCGGCAGCTGTAAAAACGCTACCGCGCCCGCAAGCAAAATCGCCACCATCAGCAAGGAGGTGGCGACCGGCCGCAGAATAAACGGCCGCGAGATGCTCATGGCTTGCTCCCGTCCATCACCCTCCCGTGCGAGCCCTGGTGCCCGTGCTCTACCGTATCCAGCCCGTCATGCGGGGGCGCCGTGGTAGGCGCATGCGCGGGCTGTCCGTTGTCCGTGCGCGTTACCGAAGCCGGCGTGCCTGCTCCCGAACCCGAGCCGGTTCCGTCCGTTCCGACCAGGCCTGTCCCGAGCCCTGCGGCGGGTGTGCCGGGATTCTTGCGCGGCTGCACCTTGCTCAGTCGCTTCAGCTTCTCCTGCCCGTCGATCACGATCTGCTCGCCCGCCTGCACACCGCTCTTCAAGATGACGGTCGAGCCCTCCGTGAGGTCCACCGTCACGTTCCGCACGTCGACGTAGTACTTCGGTCCCTTCTGCGCCGGCTCCGCATCCGGATCGTTGGCGGCTAAAGCGGGATCCGCCGGCTTGCCGGACCCGTCGGTATCACTTGCGTCGTCGGTCGCCTTCGGGCAGCCCGTCGCTGGACAAGGCTTGACCACATAGACGAAGTTGCCGCTGCTGCCGCTTTGCAGGCCGGATGCTGGAATGGTCAGCGAGCCCGCGCGCTCCTCGAGTACCAGCCGTATGTTGACGAACTGGTTTGGAAAGAGCGCGCCATCCCGGTTGTCGAACACTGCCTTGGCCTTCACGGTGCCCGTCGTCGTGTCGATTTCGTTGTCGACGGTCAGCAGCGTACCGGTCGCCAGCTTGGTCGCCTGCGAGCGGTCGTACGCCTCTGCTACCAGCTTGCGGCCGCTGCGCACCAGCCGTAGCACCTCCGGCAGCTGGTCCTCCGGAAGCGTAAAGATCACAGCGATCGGCTGTAGCTGCGTCACCACCAGCAGCCCGGTCGTATCCGCCGCATGGACGATATTGCCGGCATCCACCTGCCGCAGGCCGACCACGCCGTTGATCGGTGAAAGGATCCTGGTATAGGTCGTGTTCACCTTTGCCGCCTGGATCGCCGCCCGATCCGCGCTGAGCGTTCCGGCTGAAGCTCCCGCGTTCGAGGTCTGCGTCTGCTCGCTTTCCTTCGAGACTACGCCCGCCTGATACAGCGCCGTATATCGCCCTGCTTCGGCTTTTGCGTAGTCGGCCGAGGCCGCATCTTTGGTCAACTGTCCTTCAGCCTGCGCCACTGCCGCGTCATAGGGCCTCGGATCGATCTGCGCCAGCAGCTGTCCCTGCTTTACCTGCTGTCCTTCGCGCACGTTTACGCTCAGCAACTGACCGTCTACTCGGCTCTTGATGGTCACCGTGTTGTAGGCGGTCACCGTTCCCAGCGCCGAGTAATAGATGGGCATGGTGCGCGCCTGCACCGGCGCCACCGTCACCGGGATCGGCCGGTTCGCCGCGCGTACCGATTTTGCTTCTGTCTGCGCCGCTTCTCGCTTGTTGCTCTTGACGCGGAGATAGATGAAGACCGCTGCCAAGACCAGCAAGACAAGCAAAGCGACCCGTCGAAGAAGGCCCCCGACGTTGGCACTGGAGCGCCGGGGAGGATCCCCCGGAGGCAGCGCCCCGGAGGGGGTCAGGGGATTTTCAGCGGAATGAACCGTAGCGGACATAAGAACGTGTCACCGAAATCAGGTCTAAAGCCATCTCATGCGCTACACGCAGGCAAAGGAAAGAAGGCGGGTTAGGCTTGATGATACAGGCGGAAGACGTCAGGCGTCGCCGCAGAGTTTCGCGCTTTCCGGTGTAATCTGTCCGTAGGCGAAGGCGCTTTGTTGAGGCGGACCGTGGGTCGCTTCGAGCATGTGCCAATTCAGAACGCCGCTCGACCCGTCTTCGGAGCCCGCTCATCATGGCTGCGCAAAGCCCTACCCAGTTCGCGCCCGAGCCCGGGCCTGAGTTTCGAAGTTCGACGCCCGGAGCCGCTCCCTTTCCCTTGCACAGCCCCGTCAGTACGCTACCGCTGTGTATTGACCTCGACGGCACGCTGGTGAAAAGCGACACCCTGGTAGATGGTGTGTTGGTGCTGGCGCGTCAGCATCCGCCCTCCTTGTTTGCGATTCCCGGCTGGATTGCCCAGGGAAAAGCGGCTTTTAAGCAGCGCGTGACCGAGCGCGTGTCGCTGAACGTCGAGCACCTGCCCTATAACAAGCCGCTGCTCGAGTTTCTTTTTCATCAGCATGCGCAGGGCCGCAAACTCTATCTCGCCACCGCTGCCGACCGTACCTTGGCCGATCGCATTGCCGCACACTTCGGTATTTTTGCCGGCGTGCTCGCATCGGACGGCGCACAGAATCTCGCCGGAGGGAAGAAGCTGGCTGCGTTTCGCGAGCAATTCGGCGAAGAGTTCTCGTACATTGGCAACGCTCGCCCCGACCTGTCCATTCTCTCCGTCTGCCGCGAGCCGATGGTGGCAAATCCAGACGGTGCGCTGATGGGCGGCTTGCGCTCGGCCCACGTGACTCCGCACCACATTTTTCGCGACGGCAGCCCACCGCTGCGCGCCTGGCTCAAGGCCATCCGTCTCCACCAATGGGCCAAGAACGTCCTGATCTTTCTGCCTTTGCTGCTTGCGCATGCGTGGAAGGATCCGCATGCGTTGGGGATCGCCGTGGGGGCAGTCTTTGCCTTTGTCTCCTTCGGTCTTTGTGCCTCGGCCACCTACATCGTCAATGATCTGCTGGATATCGAGGCCGACCGCCGCCATCCCACCAAGTCTCGTCGTCCTTTTGCCGCCGGTAATCTCTCCGCGTTGCGTGGCGCTCTCGTCGTCGTTTTGTTCCTGCTTGCCTCGGCTGCCTTAGCGCTTTTGCTGCCTCGCGTCTCGACTCTGCTTGGGGCACCGCTCGTCAAGCCGTACAGCTTTGCCGCCTGGCTGCTGTTCTACGCCGTGACCACGACGGCGTATTCTTTCGCGCTCAAGCGCATCGTGCTGGTGGACGTGCTTGTCCTCTCCGGGCTGTACACGATCCGCATCCTTGCCGGCTCTGCCGCTACCGGGGTCTTCGTCTCGACCTGGCTGGCCAGCTTCTCGATCTTCTTCTTCCTCTCACTCGCCTTCATCAAGCGCTTTGCGGAGCTCGAAGCCTTGCGCCTGCGCGGGGCCGCACCCTCAAACGGCCGCGGCTATCTCATCTCGGACATCGAGCAGCTTCGCGCCTTCGGCACCTCTTCCGCGTACGTCTCGGTGTTCGTGCTGACCCTCTATATCTCGAACCTTGACCAACACCTCTATCGCCACCCTCTTCATCTGTGGTTGTTGCTGCCGATCCTGCTGCTTTGGGTCTCACAGCTTTGGCTACTCGCGTCGCGCGGCGAGCTGAATGAAGATCCCGTGGTCTTTGCCATTACCGACAAGCGGTCGCTGCTGCTGGGTGCTTTGGTGCTGGCGGTGGTTGTTTCTTCGATCTAAGAGTGCTCGGTTCGAGCGATTGATCGTGGCACTCATATATGACCGACACCATCCCCGATCTACCCAACTACGACGAGCCCGCCCTCGACCAGGCCTTCGCCTCCCTATCCGAAGAGGTTCGTACCACCAGCGCCTCGCTCGACCCGGAAGCCTTCCGCCTGCACTGGCTTGGACGCAAGCAGGGCCGGCTCAAGCTCATCTCGGACGCCTGGCTCAGATCCGCCCCGCTCGAGGCCCGCAAACCGCTTGGCCTTCGCTTCAACCAACTCAAGCAGCAGATCGAAGCTGCCCTCAGCACCCCCGCCCAGACGACCTCGACAGCCCTGCCGCTCGATATCACCCTTCCCGGCCTCGTTCGTCGCCCCGGCATCCCGCACCCTCTGCTCACCACCATGGACCGCATCGTCGAGGTTTTCCAGCACCTCGGCTACTCCACCTCGCTTGGCCCCCAGGTGGAGACTGACTTCTTCAACTTCGAAGCGCTCAACTTCCCCGAAAACCACCCCGCCCGTGACACCCAGGATACGCTCCAGATCGCCGGCCAGGCTGCCAAACCCAGCCGCGACCGACTGCTAATGCGCACCCACACCAGCCCCGTGCAGATCCGCTCCATGCTGGCCGGGCCACCGCCTTTACGCCTCGTCATCCCGGGCAAAGTACACCGCAACGACGCCGCCGACGCCACCCACTCGCCCATCTTCCACCAGGTCGAAGGCCTTTGCGTTGACACCAACATCACGTTCTCGGATCTCAAAGGCACGCTCGACCACGCCATGCGCGCCCTCTTCGGCTCCTCCGTAAAGACACGGTTCTTCCCCAGTTTCTTCCCGTTTACCGAGCCCTCCGCCGATGTCCAGATCTCTTGCATCTTCTGCAGCGGCTCCGGCTGCCGCAAGTGCAAGCACTCCGGCTGGATTGAGCTGCTCGGCTGCGGCATGGTCGACCCTGCCGTCTTTGAAGCCGTCACCGCGGAACGCCTCCGCCTGGGTCTCGACCCCACACCGTACGATCCCGATCGGGTGAGCGGCTTTGCCTTCGGCATGGGCGTCGAGCGCATCGCCATGATCCTCCATGGCGTCTCCGACATCGGTCTCTTCTACTCCGGGGACTTGCGCTTCCTCGAGCAGTTCGCTTGACCTTGAAAGATCCAGTTCGCTTGACCTGAAAGTTCGCTGACACCTTGGTCCTGGAACGTTTCTTGGCGTACTAGGAGGCGGCGGGAGGACTTTCCCGGCAAGGCAGGAAGAGGGTGAAGAGGGTGCCGTGGCGGCGCTCCTCTTCAGACGAGCGGACAATCAGTCTGCCTTGGTGCCGCTCGACAATGCCCTTTGAGATCCAGAGGCCAAGGCCGGTGCCTTGCAAGTCTTTGGTGGTGAAGAAGGGCTCGAAGACGCGAACCAGCGTGGCGTGGCTCATGCCATGGCCGGTGTCGGCGATGGTGATGCGAACGCCGGTGCGACCTTCGGGGACGCCATAGTCCCGGCTGGCGTGTGCGCGGATGAGCAGGCGGCCGCCGGTGCGCATGGCGTCGATGGCGTTGGCGATGAGGTTGTTGAGGACCTGGCGGATGTCGTTCTCAAAACAGAGGATCTGGGTTTCGGTGCGGTAGTGTTCTTCCACCCGGATGCCTGAGTTGGCGAGGCGCCCCGCGTAAAGCTGGACGACGGCACCTACCAGATCACGCGGGGTGACGAGGGTAGCGGCCACAGCCTGACGATGAAAACGAAGGGTTTGCGTGGCGATCTGCGAGACGCGCGAGAGCTCGGACTGCGCCATGTGGACGTAGAGCTTGAGCGCGTCCGGAAGCTGGGGGTCGAGCGCGAGCAGATAGAGCAGATTGGTGATGGCTTCGAGAGGGTTGTTGATCTCGTGAGAGATGGAGCTGGCGAGGCGGCCGACGGCGGCGAGCTTCTCGCTCTGGATGAGGGCGGCCTCCGCCTTCTTCTGATTGGTGACCTCAATCGCCGCCGACGAGATGGCGCGGATGGAGCCGTCCTCGTTGAAGACGGGAGAGTAGTTGACGTTCCAGGCGCGGAGGTCGCCGGGCGGGGCGGCGAGCTCGCCCTCAAGCAGATGATCGCGCACGTGCCCGCCGGCGGCGACCTTGCGCAGGAGTTCGAGGATGTCGGACACTTTGTCCGGCGGGGCGATCTCGCTGAGTTGACGGCCGAGGATCCGGTCTTTCGGCAAGCCGAGCATGTCGGCTTTGAGATCGTTCAGGTTGAGGAAGGTAAAGTGTACGGGGTCGAGCAGGGCGAGGCCGACGGGGCTGGTGCGGTAGACGGTCTCGAGCTCGGAGCGGCGACGTTCGGCTTCGGCCTGCTGAGCTCGAAGCGTCTCGGCACTGGTCTTTGCGTCGTCGATGTCGGAGGCGACGCCTAGCCAATGGAGGATGGTGCCGGAGGTGTCACGGACGGGCGCGGCCTTGAGATGCCACCAGCGGAGCTCGCCGCTGGCAGCGCTGCGCAGGCGGGCTTCCGTCTCGTAGTCAACGCCCGTCGTGACTGAACGCGTCCAGGCGGCAACGACGCGGTCTCGATCTTCCGGGGCAAAGCCGTCCAGCCATCCCATGCCGCTGAGGTCTTCAACAGTCACCCCAAGATAGGCCAGAAATCCCTGATTGGCATAAGTGATCTGTCCGGCGGCATTTCCCATCCAGATGGCCATCGGGTTCAGGTCGGCGAGGACGCGATAGCGTTCTTCACTGGCGCGCAGGGCGGCCTCGCTGCGTTTGCGTTCCGTGATATCGCGGAAGAACACGACGATGCCGTCCGGGGCGGGTTCGGACTGGATGTCGAACCAGGCATTGAGAGGTTCGGGATAGTACATCACCTTCTGCTCAGGAAGCCCGAGATGCATACTGCGGTGATACATCTCTCCGACTGGACTATTGGCAACGTGGGGAAAGGCCTCCCAGAGGGTGCGGCCGAGAAGTCCTTTTTCGATGGCGAGCCGTTCGGTCGCGTTGGGATTCATGTAGGTGATCCGCCACTCGCGGTCGAGCGTAAAGATGGCGTCGCTGGTAACGTCCATGACCTGCGCGAGGCGCTGAGCAGTTTGCTGCTCGCGGAGTTCGGAGTGTTTGCGCTCCGTGATGTTGGAGAAGAAGACGACGATGCCGTCTTCGTGGGGCCGGGCCTGGACCTTCAGCCAGAGGTCGAGAGCTCCGCCGTAGTAGGCTTCAAACTCCGTAGGGACGCGCTCGGCCATGGTTTTGCGATAGCAGGAATGAAACGGCTCTTCGAGGTTGCCGGGAAAGAGCTCGAAGATGTTGTGGCCGAGGACGTCCGTTTCGTTGACCAGTTGCAGCGCGCGCTGGTTGGCGAAGGTGAACCTCCAGTCGCGGTCGACAATGACGATGGCGTCGGGAATGGTTTCGAGAATCTGGCGGCGCTCGCGGTCCGCGGCAAGCTCGCGCGTCTCGGCTCGGCGTTGCGCGCTACAGTCGCGGTAGTGGAGCGCGATGCCCTCATCGGTAGGCAGGATGTGGAGGTCGATGCGGAGGTCGAAGGGTGGGTAGTAAAAGTCACAGCGGTCGGCCTGGCGGGTGTCCATGACGCCGCGGTAGCGGGTCTCGAGCTCGGTGCCGACGAGGTCGGGGAAGAGCTCCCAGTGAGTTTTGGAGGCAAAGAGGGCAGGATCGAGGTGCGAGATGCGGATGGCTTCGGCGTTGGCGTAGGTGATACGCCAGGTGCGGTCCAGGCACATCACGCCTTCAGGCAGAGTGTCGACAATGCGGGCTAACCGCTCGGCGGTCCCGGGGGCGAGGGGAGCAGGCGACGGCAGAGAAGACATGAGCTGGGGCGAGTCGTTCATGGAAGAAGCGGCTGAGAGGCCCTCTGGAGCGAGCTTACGCTACGGAAGCTGAGCACGCTCGAACGCCGAGCCTCTTGGTGCAGGGAAGCGGTTAGTAGGCGCGCTGATACATACGGGAGAGCCGGTCATGCCAGCCCAGGCCGTCTTCGTCGAGCAAGGCCCACAGCACGCCCATGCCGAAGGGCGCCAAGGCAAGCAGTTGAAGCAGCACACGCTTGCGGAGCGCGGCGCGGGAGGGATTCTCGTCTGTGAAAGTGCAAAAGCCGATACGGGCGTAGCGCATGCCGGGGGTCTGGTCTCCAAAACAGAAGAACAGCAGCCCGTAGCAGACATGCAGGACAAGCGCGGCCACGGCAAGCGCGGCAAGGCCCGACCAGCCTCCCGGAACCTGTCCGGCGACCTTGGCGAAGATGCCGGCGAAGACGACGAGCGCGGCAAGTACCAGGCCGGCGTCGCACAGCAAGGCCATCGAGCGAAGCTGCAGAGGCGCGGGATGGGGAGGAAGCAGAGACGGCAGCTGCGGGGAAGCGGGCACCGCATCGAAGTCGTCCAGCACCGGTGCGTCCAGGTGGATGGAGGTCCACTCCGGTGTGGCGGAGGGCGTGGCGGGTGAGGCGGACATCTGGCCGGCCTCTACCTCGAAGATGCGCAGCTGGCGCACAACGGGAACAGCATCTTCGCGCAGCGGACCTTCGGCCAGCCGCGGGCGGGCCTTGCGGGGGGCGACCAGCTGACGGGGAAACTCGAGCAGGTTGGCGGGAAGCGGAATGGGGGGCTCGGCCTCACGCTGCAGGTAGGCCTTGTAGTCCTCAAAAACGGGCGATTGACGGAAGGCGATCTCCTCATCGAGGACGTGCGTCTCTTCGCTGTCGAGAGCGGCACCGGAGATCGGGACGGGAGCGACGGGAGTGGGAGCGAGCGCTTCGTACAGCCGGACGGTAAGAGGACCGGCGACGCCGGCGGCAGGCGCGGATGACTGAGGTTCGCTCGGGGCCGGGCTGCTCTGGTTTGGATTGTTCTGGATCCGGGCGGTTTCTGGCAAGAACTCTTGTGGGGCGTTCCAAAGCTCCAGCTCGCCGAGCAGTTGCTGCTGGGCGGCCACCACGGCCTCGGCGTTGCGCAGCGCCACTTCGGCGGCTGCGGCGGCCTCTTCCATCGAGCGTTTGGCGTGGTCGGCGAGGAAGGCGCGATAGCTCGGCGTCTGGGCGTAGCGCTCGGCCACCGTGGCGGCGATGGAGCTGCGTTGCGAGGCTCCGGCCTCGCGGCTGCTCTCGGCCTCGGCGGCGCTCCGGCCGCGGCGCTGGCGGTGAGCGGCCAGCCGGGCGGCGGCCTGGCGGCGGAGATCGGACGCAGGTCCGGCCGTGGGCAGGGGAAAGTCTGCCCGATCGCTGGAAAGGAAGTCGAGTTGTGCTGCGCCTGTCATAGCTGCCTCAGTACCTTGGTGCGACCGGTGCGAATCTGGTATCCGCCGCGGTGAAGAAATCGTTTAGCCTTGAAACTGTGTCGTGCCCCCGCAGCTCCGAGCCCTCCAGACCCTGCGCGGGCCGCAAGTCGGGACACCGCTTAACCCGGAAGCGTTGGACTGTGGCACAAGGAATCTGCCGTGACTTTCTTATAACTATCATGCTCTTTGTGGGCAGTCATCCGCATCTTCAAGCCCAGCAGATGACCACTCAGGCACCTCCTCCCGGCAAGGCTCCGCAAGGCACGTCCGCGCTGCCTCTTCCGGACGATCCATCGCAGGGGGTTTACCCGGCGGCCGCGCCCTTCGTCTCGGACGCGGGGGAGGAGACGGTAACGATCGAAAGTGACGATCCGCAGACCTACCAGGACGGGATCTATACGCTCGACCGAAACGTGGTGATCGTTTGGGGGGAGCGCCGGGTGCAGGCCGATCACATCGTGTACGACTCGAACACCGGGGACGTGACGGCAACGGGACATCTGCAGCTGACCCAGAATGGCCACAACGACGAGCGTATGCAGGCCTCGCACGGGACCTTCAACCTGAAGACGCAGACCGGGCGCTTCTTCGACGTGACTGGGTCGGTGGGCATCAAGCTCGCGAAGTCGACCCTGCATCCGGTGTACAGCAACGGCAATCCGTTTCTGTTTACGGGCCGCATGGTGGTCAAGACGGGTCCGCGGAACTACGAGATCTACGACGGCACGGTCACCTCCTGCCAGCTGCCAAAGCCGGACTGGCAGCTCTCGGGAGCACATTTCTCGATCGACGATGATAAGGCGCGAGGCCGCAACTCGACCTTCCGCCTGCTCAATGTTCCCGTGCTCTTTCTTCCTTATGTCACGCACCCGGCGGATGCGGACGAGCGCCAGTCGGGGCTGCTGATCCCGACCTTCGGCGAGTCGAGCACCAAAGGCATCGTGATCGGAGAAGAGGTCTACGTGGTGCTGAATCGCTCGGCCGACCTGACGGTAGGTACGGAGTACTACTCGAGTATCGGATTTGCCGAAAACGCGACCTTCCACTTCCGCGGACCGGGGACTGATTTTGCGACCGCTCACTACTCGCAGGTGCTGGACCGTCGGCCGGCCGCCGAGAACCAGGGCGGCGAAGAGGTTCTGCTCGCCGGACGGTACAACCTAACCGACCGCACGCGGATGGCGACGAATATCGACTATCTGTCGAGCTACACCTATCGGGAGGCGTTCTCTGACAGCTTCAACCTGGCGGTCACGTCGGACATCGTGTCGACGGCTTACGTCTCGCATGTGAGCGACGGGCTGGAGCTGGGCTTGCTGGCCGACCGCTACCAGGGAATCAAGCTTATCGCGCAAGGCACGACGCCGCAGCAGCAGGTGCGTATCTTTCATGTGCCTACGTTCTCGTTTTTCAGCACCGATCATCCACTGGGTAGCACGGGATTGCAGCTCGCGCTGGATGCGACGGCCTCCGGATTGAAGCGATCGCAGCCGGGGCTGGTGACCGGAGGCGTCATTGAGCGATTTGACCTGCATCCGCAAGCCAGCTATCCAATCACGCTGGCGCAGTGGCATTTTCTTCCGGCAATTGCTGGACGCGAGACCATCTACAGCCGCTCACGCCAGCTGGGGGCTCCCGCACAGACGGCCAGCGAGAGTGAGGCAGACCTCAACCGGCTAGACTTCGAGTTCAGCTTCGGCATTCGGCCTCCCGTGCTTGAGCGGACCTTTCAGCCGCGCCATTTGCAACGGCTTCTGGGCACAGAGTTCCGGCACACGATCGAGCCGGAGATCACCTACCGGCTTGTGGACGGTGTGGATAACTTCGCGCGCACCCTGCGCTTCGACGCGACCGACGTGGTCTCAAACACCGACGAGGTGGAGTACGGCGTGATGCAGCGGATCTACCGGCGAGGCTCGAACCTGAAAGCGGCGAATGGGAAGCCGTGCCAGACCGAGGTCGTAGAGAAGGAGCCCGGCTTTGGCGCGGACGAAGACGAGAATGACGATCTGCCCCTTGCGGCCGTCCCATATGCCGGAGGCTGCGCCAATGAGGAGTTCATCTCCTGGCGGCTAGCGCAAAAATACTTCTTCGATGAGACCTTCGGTGGAGCGGTCGTCAACGGCCGCCGCAATATCTTCACCACCACGCTCGACCTCTCGGGGGTAGCCTTCCTGACCGAACCCCGCGCCATCTCTCCGCTGATCTCGCGTCTTCGCGTGCGCAGCTCAGCCCACACGGACTTCGAGTGGGACTTCGACTACGACACTGGAGCAAACAAATTCACAGGCAACAACGTGTACCTGGATGTGCATCAGGGCAATGCTTTCACTGCGGTGAGCTATGCCCGGCTGGACGCGCCGGGACGCTTCTTCACGCAAAGCTCGACCCCGACCGCGACCGGTGGCACGACCGGGGTCACCTCGGCGATCTCGGACTTCAACCAGCTGCGCTTCCTGGCAGGTTCGGGCAGCCCCACCAAGGCGGGTCTCTCGCTTGCGGGCAACGTGGGACTGGATCTGAAGCACTTTTATGGAGCCACCACGCAGAACAGCAACGTCGCCGGCGCTCTGATTCCTACCACCACCGTGTATCCGCCGCTGCTGCAGTATGCGTCGCTGCAGGGCGCGTACAACTGGAACTGCTGCGGGTTGACGGTGGAGTACCGCAAGTTTGAGCTGGGGTCGGTGCGCAATGAGGGCACGTACCGCTTCAACTTCACGCTGGCGAACATCGGTGCCGCGGGCAATCTGCGGCGGGCAGAGCGGCTCTTCTAGTCGAATCGGCTTTTCTAGTAGATCGGCGTCCGCTTGTCCCCATGCGTCCGCCTGTCTCCCCGCACCTGGATGCGATAATAAGCTGTGCGTTTCTACCCTCAGGCTCTCTGTTCGCTCCTTCTGGCGGCATCGTTTGGCTGCCATGCTCAGATCCCGGCTGGGTCCGGAACAACTTCTGCCGCTGCCGGCGAGGCACTATCGCCTGACTTGGCGAGGCGGGTGGAAATTTTAATCCGCAAACGGACCAGCATGCCTCCGAACGTCATCATGAGCATCGGCGGGCGTACCCACTCCGATATCCCGGGGTACGACCAGATCCTGGTGACCTTTACCCAGGAGGGCAAAACTTCAAGCCCGGCGTACTTTCTCGTCTCGAAGGACGGCAAGACGGTTGCGCAGTTCAGCAAGTTCGACATCAGTCAGGATCCCAGGACGATTGTCTCCGGAGCGGCGCGGCCGGCGCGCGGTGGTCCTGAAGGTGCGCCGGTCGAGGTCGTCGGTTTCGACGATCTGGAGTGCCCTTTCTGCACCAAAATGCATGCACAGCTGTTTCCTGCGCTGACCGAGCGCTACGGCAATCAGGTGCGGATCGTCTACCGCGACTTCCCCTTGTCCATCCATCCCTGGGCCATGCGCGCCGCGGTGGATGTGAACTGCGTGGCTGCCCAGAACGGCCAGGCCTACTGGGAGATGGTCGACTCGATCCACGCCCACGCCGCAGAGTACGGCGGGGCCGAGAAGAGTCTCGAAAAGGCAAACGCTTCGCTCGACCAGCTTGCCATCGACGAGGCAAAGAAAAATCACCTCAAGCTCGAACCGGTGGAAGCCTGTGTCAAAAAACAGGATGAGACTGCCATTCGCGCCTCGCTGAAGGTCGGTGAGGATCTAGGCATTGAGGCGACGCCGGTCCTGTTCATCAACGGCGAGAAGCTCGAAGGCGCATACCCGATTGAGGATGTCTTCCGCATGGTCGATGGTGCGCTGGTCGCCGCGGGACGAACGCCTCCTGCACCCTATGTTCCGGTGTCTGAGCCTCCAACGCCGGCTGTATCGAAGCCCGCTCCGACACCAGGAAGATAGCGATGCCGCCAAAACAAACCATGCTCGCGCGCCGGCAGGAGGAGTCACAGCAGGCGCTCGGACGCGAACGGCGCAGCCAGCTCCGTGGACTGCTTTGGATCGCGGCGGCCGTGCTGGTCTTTTTACTGCTGCGTGCGCGGCCTCTGCAGCTGTTCCACCCGGGCTGGTGGCGGCTTTAGCGCGTCCCGATGAAACCGCTCGTCGTAATCTTCGGAGCTACGGCTTCGGGCAAAACTGCCTTATCACTCGCGCTGGCTCAACGCTTTCGCGGAGAGATTTTGTCCTGCGATTCCGTGGCGGTCTATCGCGGTATGGAGCTCGGCACAGCCAAGCCGTCCACGGCGGAGCGGGCGCGAACTGCTCACCATCTCCTGGATTTATACGAACCGTACCAGGCTTGCACGGCGGGCGACTGGGCGCGGCAGGCACGTATAACCCTCGAAGCGCTCGCCGAACGCAACAAGCTTCCCATCCTCAGTGGAGGCACGGGGCTCTACCTGCGGGCGCTGCTCGATGGGCTATTTGCCGGGGCGGCGCGCGACGAGCGTTTGCGGCAGCTTTTGCGGAACCGGGCGGAGCGTCGCGGACCTGCGCATCTGCATCGCTCCCTGGCGAGACTGGACCCCCGGGCGGCGGCGCGGATCCATGCGAACGATCTACCCAAGGTGATTCGCGCGATTGAGGTTTCGCTGGCCGCGCGTACCCCCATGACCGAGCAGTGGGAGGCAGGGCGCAACGGGCTGACGGGCTACCGGGTTTTGCGCCTCGGGCTGGAGCCTGACCGTGCCCAGCTCGCAGCGCGGATCGATGCGCGGGCAAGGCATATGTTTCAGGCGGGGCTGGTGGAGGAGACGCGTGGCTTGATCGAGCGATTTGGGCCGGAGTGTCGGGCTCTGGGCGCGCTCGGCTACTCGCAGGCAGCGGCGGTTTTGCGAGGAGAGCTCTCTGAAGAGGAGGCCATCCGCGCCGCGCAGGCGGGCCATCGTCGCTATGCGAAGCGGCAGCGGACCTGGTTCAAGCAGGAATCTGCGCAGCACGACGTTTTTTTGCTAAAGGGAATGGGGGATGCTGCCGATATACAGAGTGAGGCGGCTGTGCTGCTGGAGCAACACCTCGCCGAGTCTGGCGAAAGAAGGGACTAATCTGACCGTGGATGGCGTAAGACAATGGAGTGCTCGCACTGCTGACCGCATACGCGAAGAAAATGGATGTCCTCTGAGCTTTTGTACAGGCCGCGAACGAAAGACGCTCCGCGATTGTGTCGTCTGTAAGTGACTCCACCGCACGATACACTCGGAGTCGCATGAACTTTCCCCGCTATCCCACCGTGCCCAGCTTTCGCGTGGGGGGTCCGCAACGCCTGGCCGGACTGCTGCTGCTGCTGTTCCTCGCAGAGTGCCTCTGGGTCATCCATCATCAGAGCGTGACTACGACGGACTACCGATACGCGCGCTGTGGACGCGAGATGTGGGAGCGACCCTCGCCGCTTGCCGGCTACTTCACCACCTGCGGCAACCTGCACGGCGACGGCGTTCTGGCGTACCGGGTCGCCGGTTTTCCGCTTACCGCGCAGCGCCTGCTGCTGCTCGGCGTGGATAAGCTTCGCAAACCCGCCGACCGGCTCTACGCAGAAGGCACGCTCAACGGCTCGACCTGGGAGGCGCGCCATGAGATCTCTTACGTCAAGTACCTGATGCACGTACCGTTCGTGCTGTTCGCCATGTGGCTTGGAGGAGGATTATGGTGGGTCGCCAGGCGGCTGTTCGGCAATGAAGGCGGTTTTTTTGCGCTTGCTCTCTATATTTTGTCTCCACAGATCATTCGTTCTGCGGTCGTACCCAACAACGAAGTCCTGGCCATGTGGGGTTTGTACGGAATGGTGTACACGGCAATCGGTGTCGCCCACGCGATGCAGGGCCCCAGTCGCCGATGGAAGCCGCGGATCCTTCTGCTCACCGCGGCGCTTGGCCTAACCGCGGCTGCGCATCTTCTGGCTGCCATGCTGGGCTTTGTGGTCTCGCTGGGATTCATGTTGTACTTGGCGGAGCGCCGGCGCAGTGCTGTGCTTCTGGTGCTCACGTATACGGCGCTCGGCGGCCTCATCCTCGACTTCGCATGCTTCAGCTTCCGTCCCGCGGCCTTCACGTACGTCTTGACCGGGGGCGCGGGACGCTTCTGGTTTTCACTCGATGGAGTGAAAACCTTTGTAGCGGATCAGACGGAGTGGCCGATTTTGTTAAGCTCGGGCGTAGCTCTACTGCTCTTCTTCATTTTTCGCCGGAGCCGCTATTTCGGCAACACGGCGCCGCTGCTGACCGTTCTGTTTACGTGTTTTCTGGTCAGTACGCAGGTGTTTTCTTCGCCTGTAACCTGGGCCTTGCCGTTTTTGTTTACGTTCATCGGCGGGGTTTTTGCCGATGTGATTGAAACGAAGTACCGCACACTGTTTTTCGCGACCGGCGCACTGCTGCTCTCGTCGGAGGCGCTTGCCTGCCTGGCGGCACTGCCCATGCTGGCGCGGGGGTAGCGACGGAGGAACGCCCCCGGGCGCTCGACTTTCGTAAACCTACGCATCTAAGGCGTAAATTATTCATAAGAAACGATTTAAGTAAGGAACAGAAGGTAACTCCACAAAAGTGGGTGCGGGATAGCGGAAGTGCTACAGTCTATCGCCCGTAAATCCGCTATAAGAAGATGAGAGAGCAGGTTAGGCAACGATGATGAGTGGGAGTTGGCGCAAGTGGGCAGTATTGCCAGTTTTAGGTCTGGTTCTGGTCGAAAGCGGCTGTCATCCGAAGCGCAAAACACGGTCTGCGCCCAAGTCGGAGCAGTACGCCGATAAGCTGAAGCCCATTGTCGAATCGAAGCAGTTGCAGGTACTGCATTGGCCGAACTTCTCGGACTATGAACCGCTCGTGCAAACGTTTTATGAAGACCGCAACTACGAGGTCGCGTGGGTAGACGGTAACAAACCGACCGCACAGGCAATAGCCTTTATTCAGGCGTTCCGTGACGCCGACAAAAAAGGGCTTATTCCGGAAGACTACAACGCCTCCCGTTGGGCTGACCTGACCCAGAAGCTGTCGAGCGGCAAGGATGACGATATTGCGTCGTTCGACGCAGCGATGACGGTGAGCGTCATGCGCTACATTTCTGACCTGAGAGTTGGCCGGGTCAATCCAACCCACTTCAATTTCGACATTCACACCGCAGACAAGAAGTACAACCTACCGGAATTCGTTTCCGACAATGCGGTCGATGCCGAGAACGTTCCCAAACTGATCGATTCGGTAGAACCGGATTCCGAGCAGTACCGCAAGACCGAAGACGCGCTGGTGCACTACCTTGACCTAGCCAAGCAACAGGTTGCCTCTCCGCAGCTTGCGCAGCCTCTGCCGGATATCACCAAATCCGTTGCAGCTGGAGGCAGCTACCCGGCCGCGGGTGCGCTGGAAGCTCGCCTGCAGCTTGAGGGCGACCTCTCCGCGCAGGGGGAGGCTGCGGCTCCGCAAGCGCAGGCAGACGGCGATGCCTCGACCGCGGAAGCCGGCGCAACTCCTGCCGATCCTTCAGCTCCCAAGAGCCAGGTGAGTGGAGCGCTCGGCAAAGTTGCCGGTCAGGTAAGTGGACGGCTTCACCGGGTAGCCCATGGCTCTACTCCGGCCGCGACAAACAGTGGCCCGAAGACTTCACCCACCGCCGCACGTCCGGGTTCGACCTCCTACACAGCTGAACTCTCGGGCGGCGTCAAATCTTTCCAGAGTCGTCACGGTCTGACTCCCGACGGCAAGCTCACGCCCCAAACCGTGGCAGCCCTGAATGTTCCGCTCAGTGCGCGTGTCCAGCAGCTGGACGACTCGTTGGAGCGATGGCGCTGGCTTCCTAACGATTACGTCAACGCTCCGCTGGTTGTGAACCTGCCGGAGTTTGTGCTGCGCGGCTATAAAGACGACCACTCCCGGGATTTTACGATGAAGGTCGTCGTGGGCAAGATGCTTGGCGACCACAACACGCCGGTGTTTACTCACATGATGAAGTATCTGATCTTTCGTCCGTTTTGGAATGTTCCCGTCAGCATCATCAAGAAGGAGCTGACTTCGCACATCGAAAAATCAGGCGTAGGTTACCTCGCCTCGAAAAACTTCGAGACCGTTGACAGCGGCGGAAAAGAGGTTAAAGCGACGGCTGCTGAGGTGGAACACGGGAGCGTAAATGTTCGCGAGAAGCCCGGTCCGAAGAACTCGCTTGGACTGGTCAAGTTCATGTTCCCCAACGACTATGACATCTATCTCCACTCCACGCCGCAGCCGGAGCTGTTTGACCGAAGCCGCCGCGACTTCTCCCATGGTTGTGTGCGTGTCCAGCATCCGGACGACCTCGCTGTTTGGGTGCTGAACCGCGGAGGAGTCACCGGCGGCGCAGACGGTGCGTGGGATCTCCAGAAGGTGCAGGACGCCATGAACAGCGGACCCGACAACCACACCGTCAGCCTCAAGCAGCCGATCCCGATTGTGATCTTTTATCTAACCGCACATGTTGGCGATGACGGCCGGACTGACTTCTTCGACGACATCTATGGCTACGACAAGCAGCTTGACGACGTGCTCTCCAAAGGAATGCCTTACCCGGCGACGCAACAAAAGGTGGATCCTCACGCGATTGGGACACCCGGCGACACCACATAGACCATTTCGCTTGCAACGGGGAATTCCCGCATCCGGCGTACGGCAGCGTTTCTTGAAGAAACATGCCGCCGTAGGCTTATGTAGCCAGCTACACCCAAAGGAAAATGGGGTTAGAACGCAGGCTTTCATGTAGGCGCCTGCCACCGCTACAATCGAACAATGGTCCCACCCGAGTGCGGGCTGACGCCGGAACAGGTTCCCGTCTTTCGACGTTTGCTGGTGCGCTGGTACCGTGAGCATGCGCGACGGCTGCCATGGCGCGAGGGGCGAGACCCTTATCGGACCTGGGTGTCGGAGGTAATGCTGCAGCAGACGCGGGTTGCCGCGGTGCTTGAGCACTACACGCGGTTCCTGCGCCTGTTCCCGACCGTTATCGCGCTGGCACTCGCGGCAGAAGCCGAGGTGCTGGCAGCCTGGTCCGGCCTGGGTTACTACCGGCGTGCACGAATGCTTCACAAAGCGGCGCAGTTCCTGATGAAAGAGCATGCCGGCCATATTCCGGAGACCGCCGCGGAGCTTAGAACGCTGCCCGGCATCGGCGAATATACTTGTGCGGCGATCGCCAGCATCGCCTTCGGCGAGAGCCAGGCCGTAGTCGACGGAAACGTGGAACGCGTCCTGCTGCGCGTCACTGCGTACGCCACCGCTTCCTCTGCAGGAACGCGCGCCTTCGTGAGCGGCCAGGCAGCGGCGCTGGTTCCCGCAAAGCACCTGACCGACCACGCCAACGCGGCCGGCGATCACAACCAGGCAATGATGGAACTTGGGGCCACCATCTGTCTGCCTCGTGCACCCTTGTGTCTGCAGTGCCCGGTCTTCGAGCTGTGCCGCACCCGTGGAGAGCACCCTACGCAGCCCCGCGCCAAACAGAAGAGCCTTCCCGCTGCTTTTCTGCTGGCGACGCGCAAGCAAGGCACCGCCACCCAGGTGCTGCTCGAGCGCCGCAGCGCTGAGCTGAGCCTGATGCCGGGCATGTTCGAGCTTCCGCCGCTGCCTCCTGATGCCGTCGCTTCCCACGAGCCGATCCTGCGCCTGCGTCACTCGATCACCAACACGAACTATTATGTCGGGGTCTACGCGCAAAGCGGGACCAGGGACCGAACGCTGCGAAAAAGCATTCCCGCCGCGGAAGAAGACCTCTCCTGGGAACTGGTGGTTCGGCTCGGGGAGCTTCCTCTTACCGGCCTTGCACGTAAGATATTGCAGCGGGTCGATCTGCTGTCGGTCAGCGGTCCGGAGACGCCCAAACCTTTATACCCACAAAATTCACGGTCGAAAGTAGATGCAGGCGCATCTCATCGGCAAAGACAGTCACAAGGAGCAACTATGGATCGCAGTGCAAGTGCAGTCTGGCATGGTGGCTTGAAGGATGGCAAAGGTACCCTCTCCACCCAAAGTAGCACCTTGAAAGACGTGCAGTATAGCTTTAACACCCGCTTTGAAAACGGAGTGGGTACCAACCCCGAAGAGTTGATTGCGGCAGCCCATGCCGGCTGCTTCACCATGGCGCTGAGCGGCCAGTTGTCCTCTGCTGACCTGGCTCCGGATACCCTTGAGACTACCGCAGTCGTCACGATGGAAAAAACTGATGACGGGCCGTCGGTTACGAAGATTCATCTGACCACGCGGGCCCGGGTGCCCAATGCCGAAAAAGAGAAGTTCGACGAATTGGCTAAGAAAGCCAAGGAGGGCTGTCCGATCTCGCGTCTTCTAAAGGCCGCCGACATCACGCTAGATGCGCAACTAATCTGAACAGCATATTTCGCGCGATCCGAATTGTGCTCTCTCAATCTTGCTTCTGGGACAGTCATGGAAGGCTACCTGCATCTGTGCTGTCCCGATTTCGGATTGTTGTCGCCTTTTATCGTATTCGGTTTCAAGCGGTCTCGGCGTGTGCGCCTCGCAGAAAAGCAATCGGGGATGGCGACAATGTACGAATCGTCACCCCGTTCGGCGGCACGTCGGTCCAGACCAACAAAGCCCACTAGAAGCGACGCCCTCTACAATAGAGACATGCAGGCACTCTGCCATCGCTGCCAAGCCGAACTCACCGGATCGGCGGCTTCTCTCTCCCAAAACGGAGAGGTTTTGCTCTTCTGTCCGCACTGCGGTGCGCCCCAGCTAAGCCTGCCGGAACACCTGCGTCTTGAGCCAAACACCGAGCCGGGAAAAGTGACAACCGGAAGCCTGCCGCCGCCTCGCACAGCCGTCTTTGCTGCGCATCGCATTGATTGGCACGCAGCGCTGCGGTCGTCTGCGATCGTCGCCGGGGTCAGCGCTGGACTAGGTGTGGCCAGCCTGCACTTCAGCTTCCTCTATCCCGCCTATTTGATGTGGACCATTGGCGGCGCGATCATTGCACTTGGCTTTTACGCCAGGTGGCGACCGCAGGCGCGGATGGATGCCGGCGTCGGTCTGCGCATCGGCAGCGTCACCGGTCTGGTGCTGATTGCATTTTTGGGCGTAGCTTTTGCTTTGTCCGGGCTCGTAAGCCGCTTTGAAGTACATGGCATGGCCGGCTTTGACAGGCAGCTGACCAAGCAGATGACGCTCTTTGAGCAGCAACTGAAGGTCTCCGCAGCCCAGCAGCATGCACCCACCGATGCCGAGCAGAACCTGGGCGAGTTCGTCACGTTTCTCAACACACCTGAAGCACGCACCGGCATCATGCTTCTCGGTGTCGGCATGCAGGCGAGCTTCATCCTGCTCGTCGCGACGGGCAGCGGTGGCTTCGCCGGAATGCTTCGCCGGCACGGTTCGTTGCGGCGCAATCTAAGCGAAGGCGAGTAACTGCCCCGAATCCAGATCCTGACGACTGCTATTATGGCAGTCGGAAGCATGGAGCCCATGAGCGAAGAGGCATCTCGAAGCACACCCAGTCTGCGCGTCAAAGGGCGTTTGATGTCCGCGTCCGAAATCGAGCGAACCCTTGTCCGGCTCGCCCATGAGATTGTCGAAAAGAATGAAGGCGCGCAAAATCTAGGGCTGATCGGCATCAAGCGGCGCGGCGTTCCACTGGCTCTGCGATTGGCCTTGCTGATTGAGACGATCGAGAAGCATTCAGTTGACACCGGCGTGCTGGACATCAGCTTCTACCGCGATGACCTGACCACCTCCGGGCCGCGCCCCACGGTAAACAAGAGCGACATCGGCTTCGACGTCAACGGCCGCGACATTGTGCTGATGGATGATGTGCTGTACACCGGACGGACGATCCGCGCGGCGCTCGATGCTCTGTTCGATCACGGCCGGCCAAAGAGTGTGCAGCTGCTGGTGCTGATCGATCGCGGTCATCGCGAGCTGCCCATTCAGGCTACCTTTACCGGCCGCAATATTCCTACTTCGTCGCGCGAGATCATCGAGGTGAAATTGCGCGAGGTCGATGGCGACGAGCAGGTGCTGCTGGTGGAACTCACCGACTGATGGCCTCTCACTCCGGTTCGCGCGGCTCCCTGATTACGATCGAAGCGATGCCGGTGCAGGAAGTCGCCAGCGTTTTGTCCCTGGCGGATCGTCTGGAGACTGTTCCGCCGACCGCAAAGTCCAGGTTGCTCGCGAGCCGCAAGGTCGCGCTGCTCTTCTACGAATCGAGCACCCGGACGCGTACTTCCTTTGAGCTGGCTGCGAAATCGCTCGGCGCCACCACAACGCTGGTCAGCGACAAATCCTCCTCTATTGAAAAGGGTGAAAGCCTCAAGGACACCGGGCTGACACTGCGGGCGCTCGGAGCGGAATGCATCATCCTGCGCCATCCTGCGAGCGGTGCGCCTTTTGTGCTGGAACGCGCCTGCGGGTTACCGGTGCTCAACGCCGGAGACGGAATGCACCAGCATCCATCGCAGGCGCTGCTGGATCTGCGCACGATCCTGCAGCGGCTGCATCTGGTGGGCAGACCCGTAGATGCAAATCTGCTGACCGGGGTCACCGTAGCCATTATCGGGGACATCCGCCACAGCCGCGTCGCCCGCTCCAATGGCATGCTGCTGCCGCGGCTGGGGGCCAAGGTGCTGCTGTGCGGCCCGACGGAACTGCTGCCCGAAGAGGCCGTCAGCCTCGGCCAGGGGGTGGAGATCGTGCGTGACTTTGAGTCTGCGCTGGCGCGCGCGCAGGTAGTCATGACGCTGCGGATTCAGCGCGAGCGCCTCGCCGGACTGGAGCTGGATCTGGCGGCTTACATCGACCGCTACCAACTCACCGCGGAACGCCTGGCGCGTCTGGCTCCGCACGCGGTGGTCCTCCATCCCGGACCGATGATCCGCGGCTTGGAGATTGAAGATGAGGTCGCCGATGGCCCGCAATCGGCGATCGAGCAGCAGGTCACCAACGGTATCGCCCTTCGCGAGGCGCTGCTGCTGCAGGCTCTGGGGGTGGAGCTTTGAGCGATCTTCTCATCACCGGAGGCCATGTGGTCGACCCAGCCTCCGGCATCGATCAGCCACGGGATGTCCTTGTCCGCAACGGTCTCATCGCTGCCGTAGAACAACCTGGCGCGTTTGCCAAGCTCGGCGGACCTCAAGCCAGCGGAACGCAAGCCGGTGCACTTCCAGTCTTCGACGCCACGGGCCTGATCGTCGCGCCCGGCCTGATCGACCTGCACGTGCATCTGCGCGAACCCGGACAGACCTTTAAGGAGACCATCGCGACCGGTACCCGCGCCGCCGCCGCCGGAGGCTTTACCTCCATCGTCGCCATGCCCAACACGCTTCCGGTGAACGATTGCCCGGCAACCCTGGGCTGGATGCTCGACCCCGCGCGGCAGCCCAGGGTGCGGATGTTTGCGATGACGGCCGCCACGCTCGGCAGCCTCGGTGTGGAGCTTACCGACTTTGACGCTCTCGCCACCGGAGGCGCGCTTGGCTTTACTGACGACGGCAAGCCCATTCTCGATTCCGCTCTGATGCGCGCGGCCCTCGTGCGCGCCGGTCGCCTGGGCCTGCCGGTTTCGCAGCACGCCGAAGACCCCCGCCTCTCAAACGGTGCTGTGATGAACGCTGGCCCCATGGCTTTCCGGCTCGGACTGCGTGGGTACCCGGCCGAGGCCGAGGCCAGCATCGTCGAGCGCGATCTGCGACTGCTTCGCGACATCCTTCCCACAGAGGGCGTGCACGCGCATCTCCATGTCCAGCATGTCTCCACCGCGCTCGCGCTGGATGCGATCCGCCGCGCCAAAGCCGACGGACTACACGTCACCTGTGAGGTCGCGCCGCACCACTTTACCCTCACCGATCAGGCGATCGGTCACTTCGACACGAACGCCAAAATGAACCCGCCTCTACGCTCGGAGGCTGACCGCCAGGCTTTGATTCTGGGCCTCAGCGACGGCACCGTCGACTGTCTTGCGACCGACCACGCCCCCCACGCGCGCTACGAAAAAGAGGTCGAGTTTGAGCGTGCGCCCAACGGTATCATCGGCCTTGAAACCGCGCTCGGGCTCGCGCTTCGTGTGCTTTACCGCGAACATGCGATTCCGATGACCCGCATCGTCGAGCTGATGAGCACCAATCCCGCCCGCATCGTCCACTTGCCGCACGCCGGCACCCTCGCTCCGGGCTCTTGGGCAGACCTCACGATCTTCGATCCCACCCGCGAGTGGACCTTTGAAGCCTCTGCCTCGCTCTCCCGCTCACGAAATACTCCGTTCGATGGCGCGGCGATGCTCGGCCAGGTACAAGGAACGTTTGTGGCTGGAACGAGAGTCTATCCTGCTATGCTACGTTAGCAGGATAACGGAGGGGTCATGATCACAGCCACCATCTTTGAAGCCAAGACGAATCTTTCCGAGCTGGTCAAAAAGGCTCAGGCCGGCGAAGAGGTCGTGATTACCTTTGGTCGCGAGAAAAAGCCCGTCGCCCGCATCCAGTCGATCCAGCAAACAAAACCAAAGCGCTGAGGCGCGTGGGAAAATCCGAACTTCGAGCTTACGGATGCTTTCTGGGAGCCTATGTCCGATGAGGAGTGCGGCCTGAAAGACGACGGAATTCTATGACCCTGTTGCTCGACACCCACACGCTCCTGTGGGCAACACAGACGCCGGAGAGACCAAGCACGGCTGCCCGAAAAGCGGTGACCAACAATAGGAATAAAATTTTCGTCTCCGGCGCGTCCGCCTGGGAGTTGGCAACCATGGTTCGCCTTGGTAAGCTTCCGGAGGCAGAAACACTGGAGCGAGAGTTCCTAGAGCTGACGCAACGAACTGGCTTCGTGCTCCTTTCCATTGAGCCTGAAACTGCACTTCGGGCAGGAAGATTAGTGGGAGTTCATGGCGACTCCTTCGACCGCATGATCGCCGCCCAGGCCCTGCAACTCGATATTCCCGTCATCAGCGCCGACCCCAAGCTGGACGGCTTCGGAGTCCGACGCATCTGGTAGCAACCGCCCACCGCAAGTGCCGGAGATCCCCACCCATGAAGTTCTTGCTCACACTGCTCGCAGTCCTGTGTTCGCTTCCTTGTTTCGCCCAGGAGACTCCCCTGACGATCGACGGCTGGCAGATGCAGGATGTCGCCAGAGTGAGCGTGCCTGCAAGCACCGTTGCCGGCCTCGGCTACGCGACCGCCGGTTGGTACAAGGCCACGGTACCCGGAACCGTGCTCACCACGCTCGTCGACAACAAGGTGTATCCGGAGCCGCTCTACGGCGAAAACATGCGCGCCATTCCCGAAAGCCTCAATAAGACGAGTTACTGGTATCGGACTACGCTGACCATCCCTTCCAGCGATCGCGGCAGGCACATTTGGCTGCACTTTGGCGGCATCAACTACTCCGCGCAGATCTGGGTGAATGGCCGGCAGACCGGCAGCCTGCGTGGTGCATTTCTACGTGGCGACTTCGACATCACCCGCTTCGTCAAGCCTGGCAGCCGCGCGGTGGTCGCAGTGCTCGTCACTCCGCAGCCGCATCCCGGCACTCCGCACGAGCACACCGCGAAGCTGGGCATGGGATCGAACGGCGGCGAGACGGCCATCGACGGCCCTACCTTTCTCTCCACCATCGGCTGGGACTGGATTCCCGCCGTGCGCGACCGCGATACCGGCATCTGGCTCCCGGTCACGCTCTCGGCGAGCGGCCCGGTTGTCCTGCGCAATCCGGACATGACCAGCGTGCTCTCGCCGGGCTTTGACAGCGCCGACCTCGCCTTCTCAACCAGCCTCGAAAACCGCACAGCAGGCAGCGTCACCGGCAAACTAGTCGGCACGATTACGGGCGATGGCCGCGCCCTCGACTTCGTCAAGCAAGTGACTCTCGGGCCGAACGCAACGGAGGAGGTTTTGCTCAACGCAGCGTCCACCCCCGCGCTGCATCTTCTCCATCCCAAGCTCTGGTGGCCCAACGGATACGGCGACCCCAATCTC
>CAXUNR010000025.1:0-49845 GCA_964252655.1 uncultured Acidobacteriaceae bacterium | reverse complement strand
CGAACACGTCCTTATAGCGCAGCGTTGCCCCGAGCAGGCGGATCAGCAGCGCAGCCAAGCGCGGGACGATCACTAGGGTGAGGCGCTGGCTGGGCGTGTAAGGCACAGCTTCAGTGTAGCGGGGAGAGTGCGGGAGAGATGGGCAGCTCCCAACTCAAACGGTAAAGCTGTTTGAGATGGGGCACTCGGAAGGTTTCTGAATGAGGAAGCTGTTTAGGTTGGTCCGAAAATTTTGCGGGTGGGTCGGCGGAGTGGGTTGAGACATCTAAACTATTGCTATGGCAAATCTTGAGACCCGCAACGAAATCTATGATGTGCTGGTGATCGGCGCAGGACCGACGGGGCTGGCATGTGCGATCGACGCGCAAGAAGCGGGATTCTCAGTAGTCATCGTTGACAAGGGCTGCTTGTGCAACTCGCTCTTCCACTATCCGGCGCACATGACGTTTTTCACGACGCCCGAACTGCTGGAGATCGGCGGAATGCCGTTTTCGAGTCCGAACCAGAAGCCGAACCGGAACGAGGCGCTCGAGTACTACCGCAAGGTGAGCGAGCACTACCGGCTGAACGTAATGCAGTACCACACGGTGGATTCAGTCGACGGGTTCGATGGCGATTTCACCGTCAGCACGATAGACCGCTTCGGACGTGCGGTCTCCCTCCGCGCCCGCAAATTCATTGTCGCAACCGGCTACTACGATTTGCCGAACTATCTTGGCTTGCCTGGAGAAGAGCTCTCGAAGGTCAAGCACTACTATCATGAGCCGCATCCATACTTCGGGTTGAAGGTGCTGGTAATTGGCGGCAAGAACTCGGCAGCCATCGCGGCGCTTGATCTATGGCGGCATGGGGCCAGGGTCACCCTGGTGCACCGCGGAACAGAGATGCACAAACACGTGAAGTACTGGATTCTGCCGGACATCAACAACCGGGTAAAGAATGGGGAGATCGCGGCTTACTTTTCGTCGACGGTGGAGAAGATTGAAGAAGACTCCGTGACACTGGCTACGCCCGATGGCTCCGTTACCCTGGCCAACGATTTCGTCTTCGCGCTGACCGGCTACCATCCGGACTTCGCCTTCATCGAGCGTCTGGGTGTGCACCTAGACGAGCTAAACGATCGCTGCCCCATCGTTGACTCCGGCTCGCTTGAGTCAAACGTGCCGGGAATTTACCTGGCTGGCGTCATCGTGGCCGGCGAGCGGACCAACGAGATCTTTATCGAAAATGGGCGTTTTCACGGCAAGCTGATTGCCGATTCTCTACGGTCAAAGCTGTTGGTTGCGCAGACGGTTTGATGACCAGATGCCTTAGCCGCCTAGCGGCTACTTCGCTGTCGTGAACTCAAAGATGGTGGTGGTGCGATACATCTGTCCGGGGCGCAGTGTGGTGCTCGGAAAACTGCCTTGGTTGGGCGAGTTTGGAAAATGCTGCGTCTCGAGGCAGAAGCCGTCGTTCTTTGCATAGGTAGTGCCATCGGGACCTTGAAACGAGCCGTCAAGGTGATTGCCTGTATAGAGCTGCACTCCAGGCTCGGTGGTATAGACCCTCAGTTGCCGTCCGGAGACAGGGTCGGTCACAATCGCAGCCGCTTTGGCAAGCGTATGCGGCGCACTTAGCACAAAATTCTCGTCGTACCCGCCGCCGATCATAAGCTGATCGTTAGGAGACTGGATGCGAGCGCCGATCGCCGTGGGCTGACGGAAATCAAACGGGGTACCCGCCACCGGAGCTAGCTGGCCGGTGGGAATCAGCTTGGCATCCACAGGGGTGTAGCGGTCGGCGTTGACTTGTAGGACCTCGTTGAGGATGTCGCGTCCTCCCGGCTGAAGCCCTGCCAGGTTGAAGTAACTGTGATTGGTGAGATTGATCACCGTCGGCTTGTCGGTGGTGGCGGTGTAGTCGAGACGCAGCTTATCGCCGGAGAGCGTGTAGCGTACATGCGCGGTCAGGGTTCCCGGAAAACCCATGTCCTGATCCGGGCTGACGAGTGAAAGCTCAACGCCGTTGGGAATCTCTTGCACCGACCAGTTCTTGCGGTCAAAGCCGATCTCTCCCCCATGCAGCGTATTGCCTTGATTATTGGGGCTCAGCTGATAGACATGCCCGTTCAGGTTGAAGCTGGCGAGCGCGATGCGATTGCCGTAGCGGCCGACGACCGCGCCCATGTGCGTCGAGGTATCGGCCAGGTAGCCGGCCAGGGAGTCATAGCCGAGGACCACATCGGCGCGTTTGCCATTTTTGTCCGGCGCGTCCACCGATACAAGATGAGCGCCATAGGTCGTGATGCGCACCTGCAGCTGCGCGTCGGTCAAGGTATACACCTCAGCCTGGGAGCCGTCGGGAAGCTTGCCAAACGGCGCCTTGGTGACATGAGTCTGGGCGGCGGCAGTCTGGGCAGCGGTAGTCGTCAAAGCGCCGGCAAGCAGGAACAGGGTGAGTTGGACGAATTTCATGAAGCTCCTTGAGGCGCGTTGACTATGCTACTAAAAATCTCCGTCGCTGAGTGGACGCTCCAGGACCTGAACGCTGCTGCCCGCCGGCGCGACAGGCACACGAAACGTGAAGCTCACCCCAGAAACGCGATTTCCCTACTGCCTTCCGTCGAAAAGCAAGCAGAGTCTGGGAGTTGTACGGGCCTAGCCTGCGATATTGGGGAGCATGCCCGACGAACCCAGCAGAAAAATCACGCCGATGCAGAAGCTGTAGACCGCGGTCAGGCCGGTGAGCAGCGGCGTCCAGCCCGCCCAGGTACGTCCGGCGCGGAAGAGCTCGGCGGCCGAAGCGGTCATCAGGGTGTTCATGATGATCAGGCCAAGCAGGAAGACCGTCAGTCCGAGCAGCCCGTGGCTCACTCCACCGAGATTGGCGGCGAGGAGGAAGAGTGCAAGCTGACTCGGTGTCTCTGCGCCCAGGCCGTGAATCACGCCGATGCCGAAACAGGTGCCCTCGTTGAGATCAACTGGAGTTGCGAGTTGCGTATGCGGTTCGCCGGTCCTCCAACTGTGGAAGCGGCTATGCAGCCAGCGGACGGAGCCGATGAGCAGGACGGCCCGTGATTTGGGCATTACCGTGCCTTTGCGCCGGATCAGCGTGCTGAGCACGTAAATCGCAAGGATGATCAGAGTCAAACCAACCAGGCGCTCGGCCCAGCGATTTATACCGCTCGGAAGCGCGAGCTGAAAGCCAATGACCACCGCGCCCAACGCGGCTACCGTGGCAGCGTGCCCAAGGGCGTACATCAGGCCCAGCCGCATAGTTCTCACGGGCCCTGCCTGCACACCTGCGATGTCGGTAATGGCCGCGATGTGGTCGTAATCGAAGCCGTGGCGGAAGCCGAGGACCGCGCACGAAAACAACACTACATTAAGAGGAGCGCTCATAAGGTGGAATTCCTGAGCCGATGCTACCGGCTTCACCTCCAGGTACGCACAGATTTCGGAACAAGGGCTTGGATGCGGTCAAAGCGCTCTGAGCGTAGGGCATAACGCAAAAGCAAGATCGTGCCGGACCCGCGGTCAGGGCTGAATCAGGTCAGCGGTCTCGCCCGGTTGCGCAGCAATGTCGCCCACGTACTGGCCCACGGCGGTGCCGCCCTGCACGCTGGCGATGGTCACGCGCCCGATCTCCTCGTCATGCAGGTTGCGCAGGGTGTAGGTTGACGGATCTTTGCTCAGGCCCCAGGCGTGCACGCCTACCTGATCGCCGGGCTGTAGATGAGCGCCGGAATGCAGGCGGATGGTCACCCGGCGGCCCTCTACCTGCGAAATGACGCCGGCCGTGCCTTCGACATGCGGCGGCGGACCATTGTTTTCGAGCGGCTTGACCAATGAGTCGAGTGCGGCCTTGTACGAGCTCGCAGCCGCCTGCGGGTCCGCGGCCTGCGCCGGAGAGACCGAGTAGCGGGTGCAGGCGCCCGCGGCTGAGCTGCCCTTGAGGGTTGCCTCCTGAGGCCCGGGGTCGAGGCCTCCGGGACAGACCGCCGAGCTCAGCCGCATCAGCAGCTGTCCGGTGCAGGTGTCGACGATGCCGGCGCGAAGCTCGTAAGCCGTAGGCAGAGCACCCTCTTCCACCACTCCGACTGGCTCAAAGGTGCCAGCCAGAACAGCATCGGCTCCGAGCTGACGCCCGACACGCGCGGCTCCGGCAAAGTCGCCGCGGTACAGGCGATCGCGGTCACCACGGCTCAAGGCAAAGTCGGGCAGACCTTCGAGCCGTCCGAAGACGAGGTCGGCGACGGCGGTTCCGGAGCCTCCACCGGTGGTCCCCTGGTCGTGCGCCTCTTCGCGGTCGGTCGGATAGCGGAAGTCCAGCACGGCGAGGCGAACGGGCTCCCGCGGCCAATCAGCGCTGGATCGGTTGCACTCCTCGCTGGGCGTGTCGTGAGCGATCGCCTTCTTGCCTGGTGCGCGGACTCGGGCAATCGCCTCTGCCTCACCGAGCGGCACGGCAATGATCGGCGCTGTTTTCAGTGGACTTGCACCACCGAGGTTGACCGATGTGCCTGGAGTCGCAGGCGGGGCCGCAATTTGAGCGTTGAACAAGACCGCAGACGGTTTCGTGACAGCTGCCGATGCACCGCTCGGACCGGCAGCGTAAGCGAGGGATGGCGGCCCGGCAGCTGGAATGCCGTCTGCAAGCAGCAGCAAGCGACGCAACGTCCGCTGACCACCCGTGGCAGTGTAGATGACTTCAACGAAGTCGTTCAGATGGACGATCTCCGCCCGCGTCTCCTTCGCGAACAGATAGGTGTGCTTCGCAAACTGGTGTGTGTGCGCCTCGTAGGTTTGTACCTCAACGGTACCCTTGCCCAGAACGATGACTTTGCCAAACTCAAAATAGGAAGCATTCTGGCCCGGTGCCTGAGCCAGAACAAAAGCCGGCAGGGCAACCAGGAGAAGTCCGAAGGCCAGGGTGAGCGCTTGCCTCAATCTGCTTTGTGTTCGCTTACGCACCAACCGCTACACCCTCTCAGACACGGTCTCTCCTGCCGCCGGAACCGGGGACAGTGGATCATCCTCCAAGTCTAGCTTCTGGAGATGGGTACAGTCTCTGCCTCGATCGGGTCAGAAGTTGCTGTTGACTGTGGCCCTGCGCTTGCTTGTACCGCCTGCGCGACCGGGTCGGCCTCCTCCTGCGGCGGCTCCGCGCGAGCCAGGACGAGAAATGCTTGCAGGGTGAAGTCAGCCTTTGCGGCAGCTCGCACCAGGTGCTCGACCGTAGCCAAGGATGACTCCATCGATGAGGAAGCAAGCAGGGCCGGGAGTTGCAGCCACCAGAGGATCTCTTCAAACTGTTCTCGATTGAAGTACAGATGGCCGGAGTGCTCATGCAGTCCGGTGAGCCAGCGAACATCGGGGTCGGCCCAAAAAGCTTCCGTGTGCACCGCAACCTCGGATTGGTCCAGCTCCCGGTCTTTCAGCAGAATTCGTACGCGAGCCGCAGCGCGCCAGGCGTCCTCACCCTTCAGGCCGAGGGAGGAAAACGCCTCGGCGAGCGCCGGGCGCAAGAACAGATCATCAAAGCGCCCAACGCTCAGTCTCTGCCCGGGCAGCTCTTGCAGCGTGAGCCACGCCAGCACCGGAGCCCACTGGATATCCGACGGAACGCCATTCCGCAGATTGGGAAACACTTTGCCAAGCGCCTGTTGGAACTCGCCCGGCAAGGCCTCAACCCGCTGCGGGAGGGAGACAGCCGCGACCGCCATCCCCGGCAACCCATAAGCAGAGAGAGACTCCGGCGAAGCAGCAGCGTGGCCCAGTTCGCTGGAGGCCAACGCTGCAAAGGCACGCGCATGATCCACAAAGATCTGCAGTCCAGGGTCAAACGACGCCGGCATTTGGACACGTCGCGAAGCGACCTTCTTCTTCGGCCGTGGCGGTGTATCCAGCAGCTCTTGGGCGAAGATGGCGCCCTCATGCTTGGCGGCGGCTTTGCTGGCGAGTGAAACGAAGGCCTGGAGGCTATCGCCGGTAAGCGCCTGGCGCAAAGCTTCGTGCAGCGGCCGCAGACGAAGTTGCGAGAGCGCCTCGTCCACACTGTAGACCCCCGCGCTACCGAGCGCGTCGCACAGGCGGTCCCACGGATGGGTCGCAGACGGCTGAAGAACGCGCCAGTTCAGCAGCACCACATGCTGGTATCCGTGGAGGCCGATGCTGAGGCCGTGGTCGCGCAGATCGCTCGCCCGACGCAAATGTTCGAGGCTGGTGACGTGATCGCGATACGCTAGGATCGCACCGTCTCCAGGCAAATCGAGTCCCTCGACCAGGCTCTTTTGCTCCAGCGCGCCGGTGCCCTTATCTAGGAAGCCGACGGAAAGATGGATCGTCCCGTGCGTGGAGCCGTAGACATTGTTATAGAAAACGATGGCGCGCTCACCGCCGGAGCGATTGGAATAGGCGAAGACGTTCTCATCCACCGTGCCGTTCCCGGTCCAAAAGTCGTAGAAAGCAAAATGCGTGCTCTCAGCGAAAATGTGACGATTTTTGAGCAGAGGCGCGATGAGAGACTGGTGGCGCGCGACCAGGGACTCGTTCGCGCGCTCGTCCACGCGGGCCTGCTTGAAGTCCATGCCATAACGCTCCGTGAAGCCCTCTACCTGGCCGTGGCCGAACATAGGCAGGCCGGGAAGCGTGGCGAGCAGCACCGAAGTTCCGAAGTACTTGTCCCCGGTTCCGAATTGGTCGGCGGCCGTACGCTCATCGGGGTTGGACATGAAGTTGACGTAGCGCTTCAGGATGTCGGGGTCGAACTCAACCGTCTTCTTCAGGTAGGAGCGGTACTTGGCGTTCTCCTCGTCGCGCAGCATGTTCATAAAGGCGCTGTTGTAAACGCGGTGCATGCCTAGCGTGCGGACGAAGTAGCCTTCTAGCAGCCAAAAGGCTTCGGCCAGCAGCAACGTGCCGGGGACCTCAACAGCGACGCGGTCGACGACCTCGCGCCAGAACTCATGCGGCATGAGAGCATCGAAGTCCTCTTGCGAGAGCGCGTCCTCAGCACGCGAGGGAATCGATCCTCCCGCGCCCGGCAGAGGGAACCAGAGCCGCTGCACATGGCGCCTGGCGAGCACCATCGCGGCGTCGAAGCGGATGATCGGGAAGCGGCGCGCGACGTCCAAAATAACTTGGATGACGTGTTCGCGGACACTCGCCTTCGAGTAATCCAGCTGCGCGGTATCGTTCCAGGCAAACGTGGTGCCGTCATTGCCGTGGTACATATAGCGCGTGGCGCCGTCACGCTGGTGGCGGATGCGGAAGATCACGGCGGCGTCGGTCTGGTTGTAATAGTGGTCCTCGATTTTGATTTCAACGCGCGAGTCGGTGGAGAGATTGGGACCTTTGAATTCGTAGGAGGGAAAAGGACTTTCCGCGCGCGCAAGGAACCACTCCGGGTGTTCGATCACCCACTCCGAATCGATGCCCATGTGGTTCGGCACCATGTCGCTGGCGAGCCGCAGTCCGGCTCGGGCGGCACGCTCGCGCAGGTCGCGATAGGCCGCTTCACCGCCCAGATCTTCCGCAATGGCGTAGTCCTGAAGCGAGTACGCCGAAGCCACCGCGTCCGCATTGCCGCACAGGCGCTTGATCGTCTTCGACGCCTGGCTGCGTTCCCACAAGCCAATCAGCCACAGCCCGTTCATGCCGCGGGAGGCAAGCAGCTGGAGCTCTTCGTCCGGAATCTGATCGAGCCGAGAAATGTGCCGTCCATACTTTTTCGACAGCTGCTCCAGCCACACGTAGGTATTTTTTGCTAATAAGACGACCGTCGGCATCCAGGCCTGGTCCGCGCTGAACGCCTCATACTCGACTAGCGGTGCCTGGTAATCCGCAGCATATTGGCGGCGGCGGCGCACTCCGTCCGCGCCCGTCACGTATCCGTCGCCGTCCGAATCAAAACCGGTGAACTCGTCGCCTTCGAAGCCTTCGCTGCTCCAGCTTCCGTCGGCGTTGCGCTCGCGGCCTGGCGCAGGAGGATGAAAGCGTCTCCAGATTGCGACTTGCTCCTCCTGCAGCACATCCATGGCCAGCAGGACACGACCCAAGTCTGCACCGAGAAGCGGCGACCACCTCTCGCGAATGTACTCCAACTGTCCGGTCAAAGAGTCCGGCGAGGCAAGCATCGGGGCACGCAACACATCGAGTAGGCTGCCCAGCCCTGGCATGAGCGGCGGCCGCTCGGTAAAAAACTCCGGCAGCACCGAGGTGGCAGAGGCGTAGACGGTCTGCTGCCGTAATGGACCATCGGCAAACAGCACCTGGAATGGCTGAATGGCCGGATTCAGATTGGCAAGCCAAAGCAGCATCATCTCTTCGAGCGCGACCTCGTGGTTGGATCGGCCCTCGCTGCGGCCGGCCAGCCATTGCGATGCCGTTTCTTCACCGCCAAAGACGGTTACATTTGGAAACTGCTCTGTAAAATCAAGCAGTAAACGGTCGATCTCCGCAGGCGTGAACTGCCCGGCAAGCCAGTGCAAGGCCTCAGACAGAAAGTTAGGATCGACCTCCTTCCGATAGCGCGCCACCAGCGCGTGGCTCAGCTCGTCGATCATGCCCATGGCGAAAAGCGCGCCCGCGTGAATGGGCTCTTGCGTGAGGCCGTCTGGTTTCTCCTCCTGGCTGAGTTCACTCAGACGCTGAGCAAGCTTGCGGCTGGCTGCAACATTTGCAAACACCACGTTGCCTGTAAAGCTGAACAGCAGGTCGCCCAGGTCCAGCCGCTTGCGGATGGCGCCAGAGATATGAAATTCCATGCCAGTGCCCTTTCATGGTGCATCCGGCTCGCTTTAGACGACATACCTGCCGGAGCCGGACAGTCAAGCAATGAGATCAGAGCAATGCACAGGCTCTGGCTAGAAGCATAAACGCAATCCGCTCGAGGCCAGCATTAAGATCAACGGATGCGAGAGGCTATGGACCGGTTGCAGCAACTCTCTTCTGCGTGTGTCCAGGCATGCTGCTGCACGGGCTCTCCCGGTTCATGCGTGAGCAGCGGGTATACTGACCCAGTCCGCCGTTTGCCGTAGGAGTGAAGGATTATGAGTCGTCGCGCCATCATCATTGGAGCTGGCCCTGCCGGTTTGACAGCAGGGCTCGAGCTTTTGCGGCGCACCGATGTTAAGCCGATTCTGCTTGAGGCTTCACAGGAAATTGGCGGCATCTCCCGTACGATCCGCTACAAAGGCAATCGCATGGACATCGGCGGCCACCGCTTCTTTTCAAAATCTGACCGCGTGATGCGGTGGTGGATGGACATGATGCCGCCCGAGCTGTCGGACGATCACGAAAGCGCTCCCGCGGCCACCATCAGCTATCACGGTCAGAACCGGCCTCTGCCCGCCCGCCCAGCTCAGGAACCCGTCTTGCGCGGAGCAGGTCCGCCGCACGCAGAAGTAAACACGGCCACCAGCCTCGCTGTCGAGATCCTCACCGAAACTGACGAAACAGGACCGACGGGGGATTTACACGCCGAGCAGACCGGGCACACCGACACAATCGTCTATACCGTCCCCGCAGACCCCGATCTGGTCATGCTGATTCGGCCTCGTCAAAGCCGCATCTACTATCTTCGCAAGTTCTTCGACTACCCCATTAAGCTGACCGGCAGCACACTGAGTAATCTCGGCGTCAGCCGCACCATGAAGGTGGGCGTCAGCTACGTGTACTCGCGCCTGCACCAGATCGCGCCCGAGAAAAGCCTTGAAGATTTCCTGATCAATCGCTTCGGCCGCGAGCTCTACCTGACCTTCTTCAAAAGCTACACCGAGAAGGTGTGGGGTACGCCCTGCGAGCAGATCTCCGCCGAGTGGGGTGCCCAGCGCATCAAGGGCCTCAGCCTGACGACCGCCGTCAAACACTTCATCAAGAAGGCCCTGCCCTCTGGTGCCAAGCAGCCCGGCGACATCGCCCAGAAGGGCACCGACACAAGCCTGATCGAGCGTTTCATGTATCCCAAATTCGGCCCCGGCCAGCTATGGGAGCACGTCGCCGACACCATCGTGCACTCCGGCGGTGAAATCAACATGGGCTGGAAGGTCGAATCCATCCACTGCGAAGGCAACTCCGTCCGCTCCGTCACCGCCGTCGACGAGGTCGGCGAGCGCCAAACCTTTGAAGGCGACTTGTTCTTCTCCACCATGCCGATGCGTGAACTTATCGACGCCATGGACGCGCCCGTCCCAGCCAACGTGCGCGAGGTCAGCTCCGGCCTACAGTACCGCGACTTCATCACCGTTGGCCTGCTCGCCGACCGGCTCAAGGTCAAGGAACCGGACGGCGGCCTGCTCAAGGACACCTGGATCTACGTGCAGGAGCCGGACGTGCTCCTCGGACGTCTGCAGATCTTCAACAACTGGAGCCCCTACCTCGTCAGCGACCCCTCCAAGGTCTGGATCGGGCTCGAGTACTTCTGCTATGACACCGACGATCTCTGGAAGATGGACGACGAAGACCTAAAGCGCTTCGCCATCGCGGAGGTCGCCAAGATCGGTATTTTAGAAGCCGACGCTGTCTCCGACAGCCACGTCGTGCGCGTACCCAAGACGTACCCGGCGTACTTCGGCACCTACGACCGTTTCTCCGAGCTGAAGACCTATACCGACTCCTTCGAGAACTTGTTCCTGGTCGGTCGCAACGGCATGCACAAGTACAACAACCAGGATCACTCCATGCTGACCGCCATGGCCGTCGTTGATGGACTCGTCGCCGGTCACGTCGACAAACCCTCGCTATGGGACATCAACACCGAGCAGGAGTACCACGAAGAGAAGAAGTAACGCTGGTTCGAGCCGCATGTTCCGGAGTATCGTCCGCCGATGCCGCTGCTATTTTTCCTTCAAGCTCCCTCTGACATAGAAAGCCGGCAGCCGCAATACCACCGAAGAGAGTAAGTCCATCCAAAGCTTTGCTCTAAACTCGTGCGTGCACGAGGACAAGCTTGCCGGATAACTACACGATTCAAGACATCGCGGGGGCAATCCGGGGCATTGCCGGATTTTCACTCCTGCTGTTTGTTCCCGGCTATGTAGCTGCTTGGGCGCTCGATCTCTTTCGCTTTAGAGAGCAATCGCTGCCCGCCCGTGCAGCCTGGGCCGTGACGCTCTCCTTCGCGCTGTCGCCGATTCTGCTCTCGCTCGCCAGTCATCTTGCCGGACCAAACCCACTGGCCCTGGTTCTTTGCAGCCTGGCAGCAGTATATCTGGTCATCCTGATCGTCGAAGAAAGAAAACCGCGCATCGCTATCGATCAATACCTGGCGGCGATTCTGATTTTTATGGTTCTCGGTGGCGTACTGGTCATCGTTGAACTGGTCGATCTCCAGCTTGGAAACAGAATCTACCTGAGCGTCACCGTGGTCGACCAAGCCTATCGGGTCGGTTTCACAAACTCTCTAACCTCCGGCGTAGTGCCTCCCATGAACCCCTTCTATCATCCTGGGCGCGCGGAACCCCTGCGCTACTACTACTTCTGGTATGCCCTTTGCGCCATATGCATGAAGCTCGCTCACGTTACGGCGCGGCAGGCGCTGATTGCGAGCAGCGTCTGGGCGGGTTGGGGGTTGACGGCTCTGTTAGCGCTGCTCATCCGGCACTTTCTCGGTGTGCGGGATCAAGTCCACCGACGCATTCTCGCGGCGGTTCTGCTGCTAACCGTGACGGGGGCCGATCTGCTTCCCGTGCTCTTCTTTACGCTTGTCCGACACCGGTTTACGGGCGAGCTTGAGTGGTGGTCCACCGATCAGATCGCCTCGTGGATGGACTGCATTCTCTGGGTACCAAATCATACAGCCGCCCTCATCAGCTGCATGACTGCATTTCTGCTGCTGTGGCGCACCCGGGAGGGCACCTCCACACAGCAGCGTGCCGCCGTAATTTGCCTCGCAGCACTGGCCGCCGCAAGCTCGTTCGGCTTGTCCATTTACGTGGCCGCCGGCTTTGCCATGCTGATGCTGGCATGGATGCTTCGTCTGCTCCTCTGGGAGCACGAGGCAGCGCTCGCCCGGCGTACCGCACTCTCCGCTGCGCTTGCCGTACTGCTGCTCACTCCGTATCTGCACGAAGTCATTCACGCCCACTCTGGCACTCAGACAGGCACAAGCACCGGGCCGGCCCACCTGCTGTCCTTGGGCGTCCGCGAATTTGCAGCGCCCTCGTTCTTCTTCCAGTCACCCCACTTCGCTGGTCTCCGCACGGCTCATCCTCTTCTCTTTCTGCAAGGAATCCGGCTGCTTTTTCTGGTGCCCGGGTATGCTCTCGAGTTGGGCTTCTACGGAATCGTTCTCGTGCTGTTTTGGAGCAGACGGCACACGCTTGATCTGCCGCGAAGAACCGCCGTCTTCTTTTGTGTCTCAGGCCTGCTCATAATCTCCTTCATCCGCTCTGGAGTCATCGAAAATAACGATTTTGGGTATCGGGCGGCGATGCTTCCCTACCTTTTTCTGCTGCTGCTTGGCACTGACCTCCTGCTCGAAGTGCGTGCGAGCAGCAAGGGAGCTCCACCGAAATCCGCACGCGGTAGAGCTCCCTTCGCTCTTGCTCTTAGCCGCAGGCTGCTGCTGCTGGGGGTCGCCGGAACTGCATATCAGGCCTTTGAACTGCGTCTGTTCTTGCCCCTTCAGACGGCTGCGCATCAACCAGCGGTAGCCGGGCTGCCGGAAGCGGCCTACGCCGCACGCAAGGCGTACGGCAAGCTGGCGTTCAGCACAAAGACGAGCTTCGACGGGCCAATCCAGGCAAATACCGCGGGAGACAATCTCTATCTGCATCTGGTCAATATGCTCTACAGCGAACGCGCCACGATCGTCGATGCGGCTCCTGATTGCGGCACGGTCTTCGGTGGAGATCCAGCGCCATGCGCAAAGATTGAGCAGCAGATTCAAACGCTTTTCTCAACGACGGGGCAAACCTCTGGCCATGCCCGGCAGGCCTGCGAAGCTTGGGGAGCGCATTATCTGGCCGCGTATCACGAGGACCCAGCGTGGAAGGATCAGCGAAGTTGGGTTTGGACGTTGCCCCTGGCGGCGACCGACACTGATTTAGACAGTAAGTGGCCCAGTCTTTATCGTGTGCTTGACTGTAGTGAGGTCCAATAAGGGGTCACAAATTGCCTGAGTTGAGTCAGTCAGCAGGATGGTTCCATCTCCGAAGAGCCGACTTGGCAGAACACAAAACAAGAAGAACTGGCGGAGAGTGAGGGATTCGAACCCTCGATAGAGCTTTTGACCCTATAACGGTTTAGCAAACCGCCGCCTTCAGCCTCTCGGCCAACTCTCCGGCTGTGCCACATCTGTTGCTTCGCAATTATAGCGTGGAGATGGTGCCAGGCTGCATGACCTGCGCGGAAAAGCGTTCCATCTCCTCAGCCTGCGGGCTTGACTGCAGCAAAACCAGGTCCACGCCCACGGCCGCAAACTCGGCCAGCCGCTCCTGCACCGCTTCCGGCGTGCCGACAAATCCGGAGCGCAGGCCGCGGTTCGAGACCGAATAATCCTCAAGCGAAATCTTCTGCTCAAGCTTCGAGCCGCTGATCCACTGCTGGTAATTTTCGTAGCCGCGCGCGGACTGTTTCACGTCCGTAATCCGCGCCACCTCACGCGTCGCCTCAGCATCCGAGTCACGCACGATGGCATAACCGGAGACACCAAAGGTCATCGGCGGCAGGCCCAGCGCCTCGCGGCGACGGCGCATGTCGGTGATCTTGACGCCGATGATCTCCGGCGGATCGCCATGCATCAGGTACGCGTCGCATTTGGCGACGATCAGGTTCTTGGCCGTATCACTTTCGCCGCCCGCGTAAAGGGTTGGGCGGCCGCCGGGCGTAAGCGGCGCGGCGGGGCTGCCGGTAAAGCGCCGCGCGGGTGCGGGTTTCGGGGAGAGCACGTTGTCTTCCACCCGGTAGAGCGCGCCTCGGTGCGTAAAGTGCTGCTGCCGCCAGCAGCCATCGAGCACGTCCAGCCACTCCGATGTGCGCGCATAGCGCTGCTCGTGTTCGTCAAAGGCGATGCCGTACTTGGTCGCCTCATCCTTCCACCAGCTGGAGACGACGTTGAGCGTCAGCCGGCCACCGCTGATCTGGTCGATGTTGGCGGCCTGCTTGGCCAGCAGCGCCGGATTGTGAAATGTCGGGCGCACGGCAACCATCAGCTCCAGGCGCTCGGTCACGGCGGCGAGCGCGGCGGCGGTCGACCAGGCGTCGAGCGACGGCGCTTCGACGCCCTTGATGTCGTTCAGGTTGAGCTCGGCGATCAGCGTAAGGTCGTAGCCGAGTTGCTCGGCGCGGCGAGAGAGCCGGCTGGTGTAGGCCCAGCTGGTCTCCATCTGTTCGTCGTCGAGATTACGAAGCCAACCGCCGAAGACGGGAAGCCAGAAGCCATAGCGCATGACGGTGTTTTCTCAGGGGTGGAACTAGGCTGTGAGCTCGGCGGCCATTGCCTGCTGCTCTTCGGGCGACTTGCCGGTGAACACCGAAACCTCAAGTCCGGCCTCATTTTCAAGCCAGTCGACCAGCTTTATAAACGGATCGAAGCCGAGGACGTTCTTGCCGTCCGCAACGAAGTTGCTCAGTGCGTTGGTGTCGTAGAAGTAGCGCTGGCCGTCGCGATCGTCGGTGATGTACTCGACCCCGCCGATGTCGATGCTAGAGTGCTTCATGATCTCCTCGACGTCGGCAATGGCCTCAGGCGGCGGCGTGTACGCTTCGACCGTGATGCCGGATTTCGGTGCGTCGATGGCGCAGGCGGCGCGGTCCAGATCGACGCCCGAGGTGGTCCGGCAGATATCCGCCGGGCAGAGGTCGAAGGTCTCGCCGGTGATGTGGACCTTGATGGCGTAGAGGAACTTGCCGTTGAGCACCTCGACGCGCACGATGTGGGCTTCGCGCGCCGGGATGAACTCCTGCACGAGCGCGGTGGAATCCATGCCCAAAGCGAGCGCGTCTGGATCGCCGGCCGGCAACTGCGCCGCGGCTTCGAGCTGCGAAATGTGGTCGAAACGCTTGACTCCGGCACCGGAGCCTCCGATATTCGGCTTGACCACGACCGGAAAACGCAGGCCTTCGGTCGCAGCCGGAGCTTGCGACGCGCGGTGGATGACGCGGGCCTTTGGGTAAGGGATGCCAAGGGTATCCATCAAGGTGAGCTGGCCGGCCTTCGACAGCTCGGACTGAAACGCTTTGAAGCCGTTGAGGACTTTAAGGCCGCGCGCCTGGCAGTGCTCGAGAAAGCCGAGCGTATAGAAGATCTGATCGCCATGGTCGCGATTCCACGCAGACGGGCTCATGCGGTTGAACACAAGCGAGTACAGCTCTTCCGGATGATCGGCAGGCGACCAGGTGTGCTCCGGAGCGAAGAGCTTCACGTAGGACGTACCGCGGCGATCAAGCTCGGCAAACAGCGGCTTGAACCAGTTCGGCTGCTCGTAATAGATGGCGATGGGAAGAACGTTGTTCGGCATGCCGATCCCTCTGTCGTCAGGATACCTGCTTCGATGCGTACCGCGCGGCCTGGACTCTACACTAGGGCTGCAAACATTCTGCAGGGACGCGGAGGCAAATGGATTGAGCAGAAAAATGCGGCTGCTGCCGTTGGTCGGCGCAACCTACTTCATGGTCGCCGGCGGCCCCTATGGCCTCGAGGACATCCTAGGCAAAGCCGGCTACGGCCGCGCATTGCTGTTGCTGCTCATCGTCCCGATTGTCTGGAGTTTACCCACCAGCCTAATGGTCGGCGAACTCGCAAGCGCGCTGCCGGAAGAGGGCGGTTTCTATGTGTGGGTGCGGCGCGCGCTGGGAGGCTTTTGGGGCTTCCAGGAGGCCTGGCTCTCGCTTGCAGCGAGCGTCTTCGACATGGCGCTCTATCCCGTCACGTTCGTACTCTACCTGGGCAAGATCGCACCGACCTGGACCGCGGGCGGACGCGGCACACTATGGGCGCTCGCCGTAGTCGTCGGCTGCTCGGCGTGGAACCTGCGCGGGGCGAAAGCCGTCGGCGGAGGCTCGCTGTGGCTCTTCGCGGCCATGCTCGCGCCCTTTGCCGGACTGATTGCGATCGGCCTCTGGCGTGGGCTGGGCCAGCATGCCGCGGGCGGAGGATGGCACGCTCTCACCGCCCAAACGGCCGCACCCGACATGGCCGGAGCCCTCTCCGTCTGCCTGTGGAACTACATGGGCTGGGACAACGCCTCAACCATCGCACAGGAGGTCGAAGATCCCCAGCGAACCTACCCGAAGGCCATGCTGCTCGCGGCCGCGCTGGTTGCCGCAACGTACCTTCTGCCGCTCGCCGCCGTCGCCATCGCGGGTATTCCGGCTGAGCAGTTCTCGACCGGCGCCTGGGCCGACGCGGCACGCCAACTCGGCGGCGCAGGTCTCGGCGGCGTGGTCCTGGCCTTCGCTGTGGTCGCGGGAGGAACGTTCAGCGGCGTCGGCATGTTCAATGCGCTGATGATGAGCTACACGCGCCTGCCGTATGCACTTGCCAAAGAAGGCCTGCTGCCGCGCGCCTTGACCCACCTCACACCTGCGGGCGCGCCCTGGCTCAGCATTCTGCTTTGCGCCCTAGGCTGGGGGCTGGCGGTGCGCATGTCCTTCGAGCGCCTCATCTCGATTGATCTCGTGCTCTACGGCGCGAGCCTGCTGCTTGAATTCATAGCGCTTGTCGCGCTGCGGATCCGCGAGCCTGCGCTGGCCAGGCCGTTTCGCGTGCCGGGTGGCCTGGCAGGAGCAGTGTTTGTCGGCGTCTTCCCCGCCGTACTGATCGTCTATGCTGCCTGGGCCGCACGCGAGGAGCGCATGGCCGGCATGCCCGCGCTCGCCTTTGCCGCCCTCATCGCGGCATGTGGCCCTGTCCTCTACGGAGCGGCAAAACTCTTCCAACGGCGAAGCCAGGATGTCCCACTCAGCGCCGCCAAGTACGTTGAGTGAGACCCAGGGAAACGCTTAGCTGTGCGGTACCGGCTTCGGTTCCGGATTGGCTTTGTTCTTGATGAAGCGCTCCTGCGCCTCGACCACCTTGCTGCGAGCGAACGCCGCATCGCGCCATTCCTTTACCTCGACGCGCTTGCCTTCAAGATCCTTATAGATCGCGAAAAAGTGCGTGATTTCGCGCAGCATATGCGGATAGATCTCGGAGAAGTTCCACACATCCTTGTAACGCGGATTGCCCATGCCGACGCACAGCACCTTCTCATCGCCAAGGCCCTGGTCAATCATCTCGAGCAGCCCGATCGGCCGCACCTCCATCAGGCAGCCGGTAAAGCTGGGCGAATCGACCAGCACCAGCACATCCAGCGGGTCGCCATCGTCGCCCAGCGTCGAAGGAATAAAGCCGTAATCTCCCGGGTAATGCACCGGCGAGTAGAGGTTCCTGTCCAGTCGGAAGACATGCAGGTCTTTGTCGTACTCGTACTTGTTGGTCCCGTCGCCTGGAATCTCAACGACGATATTGATCACTTCGGGACTCTTGGCGCCGACCGGCAACTCCATATAATTAGGCATAAAGTTTGGCATCTTCTCTCGTTTTAGAAACGCTCTCTTCCTTCCAGACTAAATACAGGCCGCTCCGCAGAAAGACTCAAAGGCAGCAGCGACCCCAGTCCAGGGGAAGCACGTTGCAAGTCTATAATCGAATCCGATGAAAGCCCATGTTTATGTCACGTTGAAGCGGACCGTGCTCGACGCGCAAGGCCAGACGATCGCCGACGCGCTGCGGCGCATGAGTTACAAGAGCATCGCGGATGTGCGTCAAGGCAAGTACTTCGTGCTGTCACTCGACAGCCAGGCCAGCGAAACCGAGGCCCGCAGCGAGGTAGAGCGCATCGCCCGCGAGGTGCTGGTAAACCCCGTGATCGAAGAGTACAGCTTCCGCCTGGAAGGCTAAGCGTCTTCGGACCTTAGCCTTGCTCTTCCATCGGGCGCAAAGTACACCATCCTCTATGCGCCCCGCCCGCACGGCAAATGCTACGCTCAGGTCTGAGGGTTTACCCAGCTTTTGAGCGACCTGCAAACACACGAACTCGCCCTACCGAGCGCCGGCAGCCGCTTCGTGCGCGCCTGCCTCCGCCAGCCCGTAGATCGCACCCCGGTCTGGTTTCTGCGTCAGGCCGGACGCTACATGCCGGAGTACATGGCCATCCGCAAGCACCACACGCTGCTCGAGATCTGCCGCACGCCGCAGGTGGCCGCGGAGGTGACCATCACCGCCGCCGAGCGCCTGGGCGTCGATGCGGCCATCATCTTCGCCGATCTGCTGCTGCCGTTTACCCCCATGGGCGTCGACTTCGAGTTCGTCGCCGGAGAAGGCCCGCAGGTGCACACGCCCATCCGCACCCTGGCTCAGGTGCAGGCGCTGCGCATCGATCGCGTCGAAGAACTCAACTACGTCGCGCGGTCCATCGAGCTCGTCGCGAAACATTTCACTGCACCCAGACCACCGGAAGCGGGACAAGCAGCGGGCGACCAGCTCGGCATCATCGGCTTCTGCGGCGCGCCGTTTACCCTGGCCAGCTACATGATCGAAGGCGGCAGCTCGCGCAACTACATCGAGACCAAGAAGATGATGTACAGCTCCGGCGGTAACGGGGCTCAGGACGGCGCGGCCTGGCCTCTGCTCATGGAGAAACTTATCGCGGTCCTCGTCGGCTACGCGCAGCAGCAGGTCGAAGCTGGCGCCGATGTCATTCAGGTCTTCGACAGCTGGGCCGGCGCGCTCTCCGTCACCGATTACCGCGCCTTTTGTCTCGCGCCAACGACCGAGCTCATCCGCCGCATCCGCGACTTCGGCGTCCCCGTCATCTACTTCGGCGTAGACACCGCGTCGCTCCTGCCGGCCATGCGCGAGACCGGTGCCGACGTTCTCGGACTCGACTGGCGCACGCCGCTCGACGAAGGCTGGAAGGCCGTCGGCCCGGGCTGCGCCGTGCAGGGCAACCTCGACCCCATCACCCTCTTCGCGCCGGAGACCGTTCTGCATGCGCGGGTCACCGAGATCCTCGAGCAGGCCGCCGGACGTCCCGGCCATATCTTCAATCTCGGCCACGGCATCGTGCCCGGAACCCCGGTCGAAAACGTGATCCGCGTGGTCGAGTGGGTGAAGGAGTTTAGCCAATGATGAATGAACAATTGCCCATCCTGCTCCTCGCCCATGGCACGCCCGACACGCTCGGCGAGATGGCCGAATACCTCGGCAAGGTCACCGGCGGACGAGCCATGCCGCAGCACGTCGTCGAGGAGCTGCAGCATCGCTACGCCGAGATCGGCCTGCGCGAAGAGCCTTTGCCTGAAGGCCCGCCGCTGACCCGCTGGACCCTCTTGCAGGGCCGCCTGCTGGCCCAGTCCCTCGGGGTTCCGGTGTACGTCGGCATGCGTAACTGGCACCCCTACATCGCGGACGTGCTCGCCCAAATGCGCGCCGATGGCGTCACCCGCTTCAAGGCCATCTGCCTCGCGCCGCAGAACTCCCGCACCAGCGTGGGCCTGTACCGGTCTGCGGCAAAGCGCGCCAGCCAGGGCATGCAGATGGAGTTTGTCGCCGGTTGGAGCGAGCATCCGCTGCTCGCGCAGGCCTTCGCGCTCGAGCTTTGGCCGGCCTGGGCGGAGGCCTGCGCCGCGCTCCGCACCCGCGTCCCTGTGCTCTTCACCGCGCACTCGGTTCCCTGCCGGACGATCATGGTCGGTACGCCCAGCAACCCGGTCAGCCCCTCCGCCCGGCCTGGCGCGCCGGTCCCTGCCGACGGCATCCAGAACTACGGCGCCGATCCCACGCCCGACCCCTACCCGGTCGAGTGCAAGCGCACCGCCGCCGCCATCGCCGACGCGCTCCGTCCCGTCGGCATGACCGAGCGCGACTGGTACTTCGCCTTCCAAAGCCAGGGCGTCGCCGGCGCCCCGTGGATCGGCCCCAGCGTCGAAGACACGCTCAAAGCGCTCGCCGCTGAAGGCCACAAAGGCGTTGTGCTGCAGCCGGTCGGCTTTCTTTGCGACCACGTCGAGATCCTCTACGACATCGACATCGCCTTCACCGAGACCGCGCGCGAGCTTGGCATGCAGCTTTGGCGCGCGCAAAGCCTCAACGCCAGCTCCACCCTCATCCGTGCGCTTGCCGAGGTCGCCACCGGCGCGTTTGCCGCGCAGGTAGACGAACCGGCAGCTCAACCTCAGGCAGAAGCGCAACCCGCGCTCGCATGAGCCAGCCGCGGCGCATCGCCATCGTCGGAGGAGGCATCGCCGGCGTCACCGCCGCCTGGCAGCTCGCGCAACTCGACCGCGTCCAGGGCGGCCTCGAAGCCACGCTCTTTGAAGCCTCGCCCCGCCTCGGAGGCACGGTCGAAACCGTCTACCAGGACGGCTTCGTCCTCGAGTGCGGACCCGACGGCTGGGTCACCGAGAAGCCCTGGGCGCGCGAACTCGCCCGCGAACTCCTGCTCGAAGACAAACTTTTCGGCTCGCTCGACGCCGAGCGCGTCACCTACATCCTCTCCGGCGGCAAACTGCTGCCCATGCCAGACGGCATGCGGCTGATGGTGCCCACCGACCTCGCCGCGCTCGACCACTCGCCTCTCTTCAGCTCTGCCGCCCGCGCCGCCTATGCCGCCGAACCCGCCCGCGCGGACGAGCTTCGCCGCACCGCCCCGCCCACCGACGAAAGCATCGCCAGCTTCGTCCTGCGGCACTTCGGCCCGGAGGTCCTCGCCAAGGTCGCCGCACCGCTGCTTAGCGGCGTCTTCGGCGGCGATGTCGCCACGCTCAGCGTGCGCGCGGTCATGCCGGCCTTCGTGCGCATGGAGCAGGAACACGGCTCACTCATCCGGGGCTTCCAGGCGCAAGCCAAGCGCGAAGCCGCTCACTCTATCTTTACCAGCCTCGAAGGCGGCACGGAGGTCCTCATCGACCGCATGGCCTCCGAGCTTCGCCGCGACCGCGTTCGGCTCTCGACGCCCGTCACTGCGCTGTCCCGCAAAGGCGAGCAATGGATCGTCGCTTCCGGGCAAATGACAGACGCCTTTGACGCCGTACTCATCGCCACCCCGGCACACATCACCCGCGGCCTGCTCGCCCCCATCTCCGCCCGCATGGCCGAGCTCCACGAACTCGAAGCCACCTCCGCCCTCATCGCGGCGTTCGCCTTCTCGCACGACTTTCCCCTTCCGCGCGGCTTCGGCTTTCTCGTCCCCGCCGGCGAAGCGAACCGCCTGCTCGCCGTCACCTTCGTCGACCAGAAGTACTCCGACCGCGTCCCCGCAGGCAGCCGCCTGTTGCGCGCCTTCTTCGGCGGAGCCTCCGCCGCAGCGCTCGCCGATCAATCCGACGAGGCCGTCGCCGCGCTCGCCCTGCATGAGCTAGAGGCCGTCCTCGGCCCACTCCCCTCACCCGACTTCCACGTCGTCCGCCGCTGGCCGCTCAGTCTGCCGCAGTATGCCGTCGGCCACCTGGAGCGCATGGCCGAGCTTGAGCGCCTGCGTCAGGCTCAGCCCAACCTCTGGCTGCTTGGCAACGCTTATCGTGGTGTCGGCCTGCCGGACCTGATCCGAGACGCCCGCGCAGCCGCCCGCCAAGCCGCAACCTCCACCCCCACTTTGACCTGACAACTCACCCAAACAGCTGCCCGCGCGTGCATTTACTGCCGTCGATTTGCACACCTTTCCATGCAAATAAAACCGACCTTGAGGCAGTCTCAGCATCCCAATTAAGATGAAGAAGACCCTCCCCGTTAAAGCCCGAACGCGAACCGCTCCAGACGAGCCGTCCTCTCCGTATGGCCGCTTGCACACGCTGCTGCACACCGTGCGGTGTATCGCTCAGCATGAGGATGCCCTGTGCGAACTGTCCCATGACGTCAAGCAGTCGGGCAGCTTTTCAGAGGAGACCAAGGCTGCTCTCGACGCGCTGCTGAAGAAGCTTCCCGCTCAGGATTACGTCCACGACCTGGAGGCAGTGACCGGTCTCCTCGCGGATGCATCCCGGGCCGCACGCACCGCCGTGAAGAAGAGAACAGCGTCCGCGCCGGTTCGCAAACAAGCTTCCGTAAAGTCGAAATCCGGGAGGAAATCATCGAAATAGCCAGCTGGAATGTGAACTCGATCCGCGCCCGGGCTGACCACGTAAAAACCTGGCTGGCGGCGCGGCAGCCCGATGTCCTGCTGCTGCAGGAACTCAAGGGAACAGAGTTCCCGGAGGCCTGGTTCAAGGAGCAGGGCTATGACTCCGCGGCCGTCACCCAGAAGACCTACAACGGCGTCGCCATCCTCTCTCGGAGTCCCCTCGAAGTCCTCAACACGACTCTGCTCGGCGATGAGACCGACAGCCACGCGCGCTTTCTCGAGGTCCTCGTCCGAGGCATCCGCGTAGTCGACATCTATCTGCCGAACGGCAACCCCGTGGGAACACCCAAGTTCGAGTACAAGCTGGCCTGGATGGACCGGCTCACGCAGCAGATGCAGCTGTGGCTTGCCAGCGGTGTGCCCACCGTCATCGGTGGCGATTTCAACGTGATCCCCGAAGACATCGATTGCCACAAGCCCGCCTCCTGGGTGCGCGATGCCCTCTTCCAGCCCGAGACCCGCGCCCGCTATCGGGCCATGCTCGCCCTGGGCTACACCGATGCCTTTCGCTCGCTGCACCCGGGCGAACTCGGGCAGTTCACTTTTTGGGATTACTTCCGCCAGTCCTTCGAGCACAACCGCGGCGTCCGCATCGACCACTTCCTGCTCTCCCCGGACCTGGCCTCGCGGCTCGAACGCTGTGAGGTAGACCGCGAACCACGCACCTTCGAAAAGCCTTCAGACCACACGCCCATCGTAGTCAGCCTCAGCGAGCCATAAACAGACGCGATACAACAGGCATTAATCGTCCCTCAACCCCCCGGGTGCCCCATCTCAGACAGCCTCACCGTCTGAGGTGAGAACGCATGAAGTGGCCGCCTGCTATCACCCGAAGAGAAATCTCCGCTTACTTTTGCTGTTGCCTATCTACACTGCCGGCTCATCCGCCCGAAACACAAACCTTTCCGCCAGCTTCCAAGGCCCACCCAGATAATTCCACAACTGCAGTCCAACCGCCTCCACCTGCCGCGTCCGAAAGCCCGCCTGCAACTGCGCCAGCAATAGCTTCGCCCGCTCCGGTGTCGCCTTGTTCTGCACCACCACATGCGGCACAAACCGCTGCTTATCCTGCGCACTCAGGTCATCGCGAAATGCCTCCGAAAGCTCCGCATGCAGATCGAGCAGCGCGCGCGACCCCATCTGCAGCGCCACCCCACGCCCCAGCAAACGCAGCCCCGTCACCTGCATCGCAAACGGTGCCCGCCCCGTCGCAGCCCGCAAAGCCTCATCCACCTCGGCTGTATCCGGCAGTGTATGGAACAGCGTCAGGTGCGCCGCAATCTGGTTCAGGTTCGCCGGATAATGCGCTTGCCGCAAACCCTCAAACCACGCCTGCGAAGCCTCATCCATCTCAAGCGTTAGCACATTCGTCATCGGCTACTTCCGCTTCCAGCGCACACCATCTTTCGAGTCCTCGAGCACAATGCCCTGCTCCAGCAGTTCCTTGCGCAGCCCGTCCGCCCGCGCAAAATTCCGAATCTTCTTGGCCTGCGTACGCTCGGCCACCATCGCCTCGATCGCCGCATCCGTCAGCGACAGCATTGCCACCACCTCCGGCGCCGCCTCTTCTAAGCGCCCCTCGCGCTCCGCCCAAGCCAGCGCCGCACGGGTAATCTCCGCATCGCGATCCACCAGCACCGCGAACACGCCGTCAAACCGCTCCAGCACATTAAGGATCGCGGCAGCATTGCTCGCCCGCAGCGTACCCGCATCGACGGCCGAGTTCCCCGCACGCACCAGGTCGAAGATCGCCGCCTTCGCCTCCGCCGTGTTCAGGTCGTTTGAGAGCGCGGCATCGTACCCAGCCCGCGCCTTCTCCGTCGCCTGCGCCATCTCCACATCGAGCCCCTCGGCGAACGTCCCGCGCATCCGCTCCGCAAACGTCCGCAGCCGCTCCACCGCGTGGGTCGACTCCGCCAGCCCGTCAAACGTAAAGTTCAGCTGATGCCGGTACGGCACACTCATCAGCAGCAGCCGGATCGCCGAAGCCCGATGGCCCTTGAGCAACAGGTCGCGCAAGGTATAAAAGTTCCCCTCGCTCTTCGACATCTTCCGCCCCTCAACCAGCAAGAAGCGCACATGCATCCAGTGCCGCGCAAACGTCTGGTGGCTTGCCGCCTCGGACTGCGCAATCTCGTTCTCATGGTGAGGAAACATCAGGTCTTCGCCACCCGCATGCAGGTCGAAGCTCGCGCCCAGAAACTTCGTCGCCATGGCTGAGCACTCGATGTGCCATCCCGGCCGGCCCGCGCCCAGCGCCGTCTCCCACGCCGGCTCGCGCACTCCGTTCGCATCCGTCTTCACGGCCTTCCACAGCGCAAAGTCCCGCGCCGCATCCTTGTCGTACTCGTCTACATCAATTCGTGCGCCGTCCTCCATGCCTTCGAAGTCCTTCTTCGAGAGCTTGCCGTACTCCGGAAACTTCGCGATGCGAAAGTACCAGCTGCCATCCTCGGCCTGGTAAGCGATGCCCTGCGCGCTCAGCTCTTCAATCAGCGTCACCATCTCGGCAATGTTGTCCGTCGCATGCGGCACCACCTCGGGCCGCTCCACGCCCAGCGCATCCATATCCTCAAAGAACGCCTGCTCAAACTTCTTCGTGTACGCGTCGATCCCCACCTTCGCGACCGCCGCATTGCGGATGATCTTGTCGTCGACGTCGGTCACATTCATCACATGCCGCACGGCCATGCCGCACTGCTTCAGATAGCGCCGCAGCACGTCCACGTGGATGAAGGTGCGGAAATTGCCGATATGGCCGTAGTCGTAGACCGTCGGACCGCAGGCGTACATGCGCAGCGCCGCACCGTCACTCGGAGCCAGCGGCTCAAGGCGCCCGCTCATGGTGTTGAAGAGTTGCATGGTCAATCGTGTCTGCCTCTGCCTGTCGGGGTGCGTGTTGAGTGAGCCGCTTCGGCCAAGCTCGATTCTAGCCGACGCTCCCCAGCCGAAGCTGCGGCTGCGCCCCCATCGCCTCCGGAGCAAACTCCCCGGCCAGGTACTTCGGCCAGGCCGCCGCCGCAATCATCGCCGCGTTGTCGGTCGAGAGCGCCACCGAAGGGAACGCGACCGGCAACCCGACCCGCTCCGCCTCCGCGCGAAATCTCCTCCGCAGCTCGCCGTTGGCCGCCACGCCGCCCGAGACCAGCAGCCCACGCGCCCCGAACGCCTCCGCCGCCCGCATCGTTTGGCGCAGCAGATTGCCCACCACTGCGAACTGAAAGGATGCAATCAGCCCCAGCGTCTGTGCATCGCACAGCGGGGCTGCCTCCTCGGGCTTTATCCCGGGCTGCGCCTGAAGTTCCGCCCGTCGGGCCTGAATCCCGGGAGCCATTCCCTGGGCCTGCACGTAACGCAGAACCGCCGTCTTGATGCCGCTGAACGAAAAATCGAAGCGCAGCCCCGCGTCCTCCTTCGGCTTGATCGGCCCGAAGTGAAACGGCACGGCACCCGGATCCCCGAACGCCGCCAGCCGATCCATCCACGGCCCACCCGGATAACCCAGCCCCAGCAGCTTCGCAACCTTGTCGTATGCCTCACCGGCCGCATCGTCTACCGTCCGCCCCACGTTGCGATAGCTCCACACGCCGGCTGCCGAAGCCTCCGCCAGGTACAGGTGCGTGTGCCCGCCGGAGACTACCAGCGCCAGCAGCGGATACTCCTCCGGTAGCGCATCGTTGGCCCGCGACTCCAGCAACACCGCATGAATATGCCCTTCCAGGTGGTTTACCGCGATCAGCGGCTTCTCCAACCCGAACGCCAGCGCCTTCGCATACAGGATCCCCACCAGCAGCGCGCCGGCGAGCCCCGGGCCTTCCGTGACCGCCACCGCATCCAGATCGCTGAACTCAGCCCCAGCCTCCGCCAGCGCCGCCCGGACGACCGGCACCAGGTTACGCAGATGTTCACGCGAGGCCAGCTCCGGCACCACGCCGCCATACTGCGCATGCAGCGCAATCTGCGTGGCCACCACATTCGCCAGAACCTCCCGGCCCCCGCGCACCACCGCCGCCGCTGTCTCGTCGCAGCTTGTCTCGATCCCCAGAACTAAGCCCCGTCCACCCTCAAGTTTCTCCCGCATCTGCCGATAATAGGGGAGAGCGCAACCACGTTTGTGGGATAGCGACGAACCATTGGCCTGTTTACTTTGAAGGTGCGATGAACAACACAAGAACCATCTCCCCGAGCCAGACCAGCAGAGAACAGGAAACGCGCAAGCCCGCCTACAACGGCCTCCACCTGGTCAGCCGGACAAACCGGCCGATAGCCGTCCCTGCCCGGACTGCTTCGGCGGGTGGCCCGATCCTTGCCATCGGTCGCAAGGCCGGAGTTCCGGAACCCGCCGACACCCTTCCAGCACGTTCGGCCGAAAGCATCCGGATGAAACTCGCCGCCTGCTTTGGAGCGATCCTTACCGCGCCCGTCGTTTGGTGCTTGCACACGCTTCTGCTCTCGCACCAGACCCGGTAAAACAAGGGCGGGGTGGATCGTCTAAGCTTGGAACCAGCATGGTTCTAAGCCTCACCCGCACCCCCGCACTCTCCGCCGCGCGCTCCATCACCGCGACGCTGCGGTCGGTCGGCGCGGAGGCGTATTTCGCTGGAGGCTGCGTCCGCGATCTCCTCCTCGGCCTTGACCCTAAGGACTTCGACGTAGCCACCAACGCCACGCCGGACCGCATCACTGCTCTCTTCCCGCGCACCCAGTCCGTCGGCGCGCACTTCGGCGTCATCCTCGTCCTCGACGAAATCGACTGCCAGTCCATCGCCACCGAAGTCGCCACCTTCCGTCACGATGGGGCCTACCTGGACGGGCGCCGCCCCGATGCCGTCCGCTTCTCGACCGATCCTCGCGAAGACGTCCTCCGGCGCGACTTCACCATCAACGGCATGCTGCTCGACCCCGCCGCCTTCACCGACGATGGCACCCACGCCCACATCGCCCCTGAAGCCCTGCTTGACTTTGTCGGCGGCCAGGCAGACCTCACCGCCCGCATCCTCCGCACGATCGGCTTCCCTAGCCTACGCTTCGAGGAAGACAAGCTGCGCATGCTGCGCGGCATCCGCTTCGCCGCCCGGCTCGACCTCACGCTTGACCCCGCAACCTTCGCCGCCATTCAGCAGCACGCCCCCGCGCTCACCCAGGTCTCAAACGAGCGCATCCGCGACGAGCTCACCCGCATGCTCACCGAGGGCCACGTCTCGCGTGCCATCGAGCTCCTCCACGCCACCGGCCTGCTGCCCGTCGTCCTACCCGAGGTCGAGCGTATGCGCGGCGTCGAGCAGCCGCCGCAGTACCACCCCGAGGGCGACGTCTGGGTCCACACTCTCATGTTGCTCGACCACCTGGCCCCCGGCGCCTCGCCCACCCTCGCCTGGGGCATGCTGCTGCACGATATCGGCAAGCCCGCCACCTACCAGCCGCCCAACCCGCAGCGGCCCGGCGACCGCATTCGCTTCAATGGCCATGTTGAGGCTGGCGTCCGCATCGCCGAAGTCATCCTCAACCGGCTCCGTTTCTCCAACGACGACTGCACCCAGATCCTCGCCCTCATCCGTCACCACATGCAGTTCGGCGACATCAAGTCCATGAAGACCAGCACGCTCAAGCGCTTCCTCCGCATCCCGCGCTTCGATGAGCACCTCGCCCTCCACCGCGCCGACTGCCTCAGCTCCCACGGCGACCTGCGCCTCTACGACTTCGCCCGCGAAGCCATTGAGTACCAGGAGCCCGAGCACCTTCGCCCGACGCTGCTCGTCACCGGCCGCGACCTCATCGCCGCCGGCTACCGTCCCGGCCCCCGCTTTAAATTCATGCTCGAAGCCGCCGAGGACGCCCAACTCGAAGGCGAACTCACCACTCGCGAGCAGGGGTTGGAACGTATCGCCAGCCTCTTCGGACCTCCTAGCTCACGCTAAACGGTCTTTTTCGAGGCTTCTCTTGCGATGTCACTTCAACGGCTCCCACCTGTCTTCCCGGTGCATGCAACCAGAGGACCGCTCCTTGGCTTCTACACTTGAAGCACGTGCGGACGTCGCCGATGCACAGTTCGGTGAGCTGCTTCCCTATGAGTTCACTTCCCACAGATTTCTTACAGGTGTAAGCGGCTCTTTGCTGCTGTACCTTTCTTCGGAGGCTTTAGTGTCAAAGTTCCCTCTCCAATCGCTTCTCTGCTCCACTGAAACCGTCAACCGGGAGCAGCAGCAAGTTGAGCGCCGCATGTTCGACTTCGAAAAGACTATGAGCCATCTCACCCGGCGTGGCTTCCTCTCCGCTTTCGCCGCCGCGGCCGCTGTTGCAGCCATGGCCGATCCAAAGATGGCCCGCGCTCAAGCGACCACTCCGGCCATCACGGACGTGCTCAACTTTGCCCTCAATCTTGAGTACCTTGAAGCTAATTTTTATCTCAATGTGTCCGCCGGCACGACTCTCTCCGCGGCCGACATGGGTTCTGGTGCCGTTGCCGCTACCGGTCTTCCTGGCAAGCTGACCCTCGACGCCGCCACACTCGCCGTAGCACAAGGGCTGGCCGCAGATGAAACGCACCACGTAGAGCTTTTGCGTTCTACTATTACTACACTTGGTGGAACTCCCATCGCACAGCCGCTGATCAACTACGCCGCCAACGGAGCCATCACCACGCAGGCCATGTTCCTTGCAGCTGCTCGGCAGTTCACCGCTCTCGGCGGTTCGGCGTATGTCGGCTCAGCTCAGTTTCTCGTCAGCAATCCCGCGGTGCTCACCGCAGCTGCCCAGATCCTAGGTGCAGAAGGCCAGCATGCCGGCGTAATCTCCTTCCTCTGCGTCAACCAGAACATCACAAGCCCTCCCATCGACGCGCAGGATGTGCCTCCTTCCTCCTCGAACTACTTTACGGTTGCCGCGACGAATGCGCTCTCGCCGTCACGTTCCACGTCACAGGTCCTCGGCGTCGTGTACGGCAAGTCAACAGCCGCTACCACCGCGCCGGCAGTCGGAACCACCATGGGAGGCTTCTTCCCAAATGGCGTCAACGGCAACATCAAGTCCACCTAGACGCGGTTGGTACACGATCCCACCTCTCCTCTCCATTCATCGCCGACACCGATCTTCAAGGAGCAGTTCATGTCTCATCCGTACACTGAATCAAATATCGATCCCATGGCAACCGACATGGTTGATCTCACACGCCGGCGCTCCGCAACGTTGCTCAATCGTCGCGCTTTTGCTACTTCCCTTGCCGCTGCAGGAACACTCGCTACCGTTGGCACTCTCGGTTGCAGCACCGGCACCGTTCCTGTAGCTACCAGCGCCACCACTCCCTCTGTTGTCGATGTTCTCAACTTCGCCTTAAATCTCGAGTACTTCGAAGCAAACTTCTATGCCTTTGTGACGACCGGTGCCGGCCTGCCAAGCGCCTCACAAGGTTCCACTCCAGGAACCATTAGCGGTGGCGCAAAGGTCAGCTTCGTCAACGGTTTTGTTGGCGGAGCCGCACTGCAGCTGGCGCTCGACGAGCAGGAACATGTGACCTTTTTGCGCAGCACCATCACGGCCGTCGGCGGAACTCCGATCAGCATGCCCACCATCAACCTTGCTCCTGCAGGGACGACGGCTGTTACCACGGATGCAACGTTCCTAGCCGCCGCACGTCAGTTCGAGACGGTCGGTATCAGCGCGTACGCGGGAGGTGCCCAGTATCTCGTTTCTACGCTCCCCGGCCTCACCTACGCCGCGCAGATTCTTGATACCGAGGCTCAGCATGAAGGCTTTCTACGCGAGCTTTGTATCGCTCTCGGGGTGACCTCCGGCGCCGTCGATTCACAGGACATCCCGCCCACGGCCACGACCGTCTTCAACACGAATGCCAATGGACTCAACGCTGTACGCACCCCGTCGCAGGTTCTCCAGATCCTCTACGCTGCGCCAGGAGCCATCGGCGTGACCAAGGGCGGCTACTTCCCCAACGGACTCAACGGCAACATCGTCTCAACCTAGATCCGTACATCTAGCCACAAGACCCATCCATTCCCGATTATGGAGTGGGTGGGTTAATCCTTTAGCTGATAGTGTTGAGCCCGTTGCCCTCTGTTGTCATCTCCACAGGAATCTGCGGTAGCCTCGTCCCTCCTGATCTTCGGCTAATCAGCTTTAGTGAATGCATCTACTACTCCCGCTTACCTTTTCATGACTCCACTCCCTGTTGACAGCGTGGTCCTTGGTGCCGGCGTCGCCGGACTGAGCGCGGCACGCGCGCTGGCTGAGGCCGGACAATCGGTCGTCCTAGTTGAGGCTCAGCCGCGCATCGGTGGACGCATCCTTACCTGCCGGCAGGGCGCAGAAACCATCGAGTTAGGTGCGGAGTTCGTCCACGGTCGCGCACCCGAACTCTGGCAACTGTTCGCAGAGGCCAGCCTCGCCACCTATGAGCGTATTGGGGACCTCCTCAAAACCGTCCCAAACAGTGACGCAAATGGTCATCCGGATTCCATCGAGCCCGCAGATCCTCTCGAGCAGCTAAAAGCTTTTGCCGGTCCCGACTGCTCCTTCGCCACCTGGCTGGAGCGCCTGCATCTCCCCAAGGATCAGCAAGCCGAGCAGCTCGGCTACATAGAAGGTTTCAACGCCGCCGATGCGCATCAGGCGTCAGCGCTCGCTCTCGGCCGACAGCAACGCGCCGAAGACCAGATTGAGGGCCACCGACTCTGGCGACTCACCCATGGCTACGACCAGCTTCCCGCATTTGTCTGCCGCCGCTTTGAAGCTGCGGGAGGCACACTCGTTCTCGGCTGCCCTATCGTCTCCGTCGCCTGGCAACACGGCAGCGTTCAGCTCACGGCAGCCAGCGGCCAGGTCTTTCGCGCCCGTCGCGCCATCCTCACCCTCCCGCTAGGCGTACTACACGGCGGGTCCGTCTCCTTTGACCCTCCACCCGAAGTTATCCTGGCCGCGGCCCGTCGCATACGGATGGGCCAGGTCTTCCGCGCCACCATGGTCTTTCGCCGCCGTCTCTGGCCCGAGTCCATGAGCTTCCTCATCGCGCGAGACGCTTCCCCCTCCGTCTGGTGGAGCGCCCACCCCACCCAGAGCCTGACCCTCACCGCCTGGAGCGGCGGCCCGCGCGCCCTGCCTCTGCTCGCCCTCACGCCGGAGGAGCGAACCGCCCGCCTCATCCAGGCGCTCGCCCAGGCTCTCCATCTCGAGCCCACCGCAGTAAAGCAGGCCCTTCTCTCGACTCACCTCCATCCCTGGCACTCCGACCCATACTCCCTAGGCGCCTACTCCTGGGTGCCGGTCGGCGGTCTGGATGCGTCCCACCTCCTCAGCCAGCCCGTTGAAGACACCCTCTTCTTCGCCGGCGAGCATACGGACACCACCGGCCACTGGGGCACCGTCCATGCCGCCCTGCGCTCCGGCCTGCGCGCCGCCAAACAGGTTCTTGGCGACTGAACCGCTATCCTGAGCAAGCGATGCCGCTCCAATTTCCCCGCCCCTCGCTCTTCCAGCTCGCGATCGCCGCCAGCCTGCTCATCTCGGCCTCCCTGTCGATCGTCTGGACCATCCACTGGCCGCTGGTCGGCGACGCCGCCCTCATCCACTACATCGTCTTCCTCACCCGGCATGGCATGGCGCCCTACCGCGTCCTTGGCGACATGAATATGCCCGGCTCCTTCCTTGTTGAGGGCGCCGCCATGCAGCTCTTCGGCCCGGGCGCGCTCGCCTGGCGCTGCTTTGATTTCACACTCCTCGCTCTGGCCGCCTGCGCCTTCTTCCTCATCACCGGTCGCCGTCGTCGCCTCGCCGGCCTGTTCGCCGCCAGTCTGTTCGCCCTCGTCCATGCCCGCGACGGCCTCGCCGAAGGCGGTCAGCGAGACCTCACCATGGCCGTCGCCCTGATCGCCGCCACCGCCTTGCTCCTGCTTGCCCTGCGCACGCGAGCTCTCTGGCCGATGGCCCTCTCCGGCCTGCTCTCCGGCCTTGCCCTTACCATCAAGCCCACCGCCCTGCCGCTCACCCTCACTCAATTAGCCATCGCGTGCTGGGTTCTGCGCCGCCGCGGCCAGCCCTGGCACCCACAGATGGCTACAAGCCTGCTCACGATGACGCTCTTCCCTCTCCTCGCCTTGGCCTTCCTGCTCCAGCAGCACGCACTCGCCGCCTTCCTTGAAGGCCTGCGCACCCTCATCCCCTACTACGCCAGCCTCGGCCATCGGCCCTTCGGCTATCTCCTTCTGCACAGTCTTTCGCCTCTGCTTGCCTTGGTTCTGCTTTGGCTGGCTACCCTTGTCCTGGCCCGGCCGCCGCTCACCCTCGAGCGAGCCCTGCTCCTTATCGGCGCCTTCTTCGGCCTTGTCTCTTACCTCGTCCAGGCACGCGGACTGCCCTACTACCGCTATCCCCTGCTCGCCTTCCTGCTGCCGCTCATGGCGCTTGACCTGACCTTAATACTTCCCCTCCCACACGGAAACAACCTGCGGCTGCGCTCAGCCAAAGCCTTGGCCGTCCTCGCCCTCGCCGTCGGCGCCTTATGGATCGCCCCACAGTCCGCCGTTCTCATCCATCGCATCCGCTGGCAGGAGACCGATTTCCTTTCCTCCCTCGAACAAAACCTCAACCGCCTCGGAGGGGCCAGGCTTTCCGGACACATCCAGTGCGTCGACACCATCTCCGGCTGCGGAGCGACGCTCTATCAAATGCGCCTTGTGTCAGCAACAGGGGTGCTCTCGGACTTCTTGCTCTTCGGCCGGGAATCCGCACTTGCCGTTCGGCAATCGCGCGCAACCTTAGAGGAGGCCATCCGTACAAATCCACCGCAGATCATCGTCATCAGCAGCTACCTCTATCTCGACGGGCTCAATGACTTCCAGAAGCTGGACCGATGGCCTGAGTTGAAAAAGTTGCTCGCTCAGCGCTACCACCTGAACACCGCCTGGTCCCCCACCCATCCTATGCGCTGGTGGAGCCGCGAAGAACGCTCGGCAAGCTATCGCATTTACGTCCTGCGTTGATGGATCGCGCTAAAATGGAAATGTAGACAGGGATACCCTGCCCATGTTGAACCAGCATTTCAGGACAAATATGTCGGTTACCAAAGCTTTGCTCAACACTCCCCTGGACACCACGCCCAACACCTTCATCACCGTCAACGGGCGTACCGTCGAAGCGCACCTCGGGGAGCACCTGATTGAAGCGCTCAACCGCGACACCGCGCACCGCCACGACAAAGAGCTTCCGCAGGTCTGCTACCTGCAGCAGATGGGCCCCATCCAGTCCTGCGACACCTGCATGGTCAAGGTAGGAGCCGAAGGTAGTGCGCCCGGCGAGCTCGTCCGCGCCTGCGCCACCCCCGTCACCGCGCACATGACGGTCGCCACCGAGGGCCATCAGGTCGATGTCGCCCAGCGCGAGGCCTTTGACCGCATCCTCCAGAACCACATGCTCTACTGCACGGTCTGCGATAACAACAACCAGAATTGCACTGTGCATAACGTCACCAAGGATCTCGAAGTAAAGCATCAGGCCCGTCCGTACCTTAAAAAGCCGTACGCCAAGGACGAGACCAACGCCTTCTACCGCTACGACCCCGACCAGTGCATCCTCTGCGGCCGCTGCGTCGAAGCCTGCCAGAACGTGCAGGTTAACGAGACTCTCACCATTAATTGGGAAGACGCTCATCCGCGCGTCCTCTGGGATGGCGGCCACACCATCGACGGCTCCTCCTGCGTCAGTTGCGGCCACTGCATCACCGTCTGCCCCTGCAACGCGCTCATGGAAAAGTCCATGATCGGCCACACCGGCTATCTCACCAACATCCCCGCTCCGGTGCTCGACGACATGATCGAAGTCGTTAAAGGCATCGAGCCCCCGATCGGCTACGGCCCCATCCTCGCCCTTAGCGAAATGGAAGCGGAGATGCGCAAGCAGCGCGTTAAGCAGACCAAGACCGTCTGCGTCTATTGCGCCGTCGGCTGCAGCTTCGACGTCTGGACCCGCGACCGGCATATCCTCAAAATGGAGCCGGCACACGGTCCCGCCAACGGGATCTCCACCTGCATCAAGGGCAAATTCGCCTGGGGTCACATCAACTCCGACGACCGCCTGACCACCCCGCTGCTCCGCGACGGCGACACCTTCAAAGCTATCCCGTGGGAGCAGGCGCTCGATCTTATCGAGGAAAAGTTCACCTCCATCAAGCAGAAGCACGGCTCGGACGCCCTCGCCTTCATCGCCTCCTCAAAGACCAGCAACGAAGAGGCGTACCTGATGCAGAAGCTCGCGCGCGCCGTTATCGGCACCAACAACGTGGACAACTGCGCCCGCTACTGCCAGAATCCAGCCACCAAGGGCTTGCAGCGCACCGTCGGCTACGGTGGAGACACCGGCTCGATCGCCGACATCGAAAAAGCCGGCCTCGTGCTGATCATTGGCGCCAACCCTGCCGAAAACCATCCCGTGCTCGCCACCCGCATCAAGCGCTCGCACAAGTTCCGCGGCCAGCGCCTCCTCGTCGCCGACCTCCGCAAAAACGAGATGGCCCAGCGCGCCGACCTCTTCTTCCGCCCCAAACCCTCCACCGACGCCGCTTGGCTCTGCGGCGTGGCCAAGTATATCGTCGACCAGAACCTTCACCAGCCCAAATTCATCGAGCAGTGGGTCCACCACTTCGATGAGTACAAAGCCTCGCTCGAGCCCTACACCCTCGAGCACACCGAGCAGATCACCGGCATTCCCATAGACACGCTCATCCAGATCGCCCATGAGATTGTCTCCGCCGATGGCGTCTGCATCCTGTTCGCCATGGGCGTAACCCAGCACTGCGGCGGCTCCGACACAGCAACCGCGCTCTCAAATCTGCTTCTGCTCACCGGCAACTACATGCGCCCCGGTGCCGGCGCCTACCCTCTTCGCGGCCACAACAATGTCCAGGGTGCCAGTGACTTCGGCGCCATGCCGGACGTCTACCCCGGCTACCAACACGTCAACGACGCTGAAGTCCGCGGCAAGTTCGAGGCCGGCTGGGGCGTCACCCTGCCCACCTCGACCGGCAAAGACAATCACCAGATAATCGAAGCCATCTACGAGGGCTCGCTCAAATCGCTCTACATCAAGGGCGAAGACACCATCACCTCAGACTCGAACGCCCACTACGTGGGCGACGCGCTTCGCCAGCTCGAGTTTCTCGTCGTCCAGGACATCAACTTTTCAGAGACCGCCCGCTACGCCGATCTAGTTCTGCCGGCCGCTGCTTCACTCGAGAAAGAAGGAACTTTCACCAACACCGAGCGTCGGATCCAACGCATCTACAAGGCATTCGAGCCTCTCGGCGAATCCAAAGCCGATTGGGAAATCCTGCAGCTCATCGCTAACCGCCTCGGTGCCAAGTGGACCTATAAACATCCGTCAGACATCATGCACGAGGCCGCCAGCCTCACCCCGATCTTCGCCGGAGTCCACTACGACCGCCTCGAGGGCTATGCCAGCCAGCAGTGGCCCGTGCACGCCGACGGCACCGACACGCCGCTCCTGTTTGTCGACAAGTTCCCTTTCCCCGACGGCAAAGCCCGCTTCTTCCCCATCGAATACCTCGCGCCTTCAGAAGAAAGCACGGATGTATTCGATCTCCACCTCAACAATGGCCGCCTGCTCGAGCACTTTGAGCAGGGCTCGATGACCCGGCGTACGGCCGGCATCGAAGCTATGACCCCCTCGACCTTCGTCGAAGTCTCGCCTGAGCTCGCCGCCGAGCGCGGCATTACGACCGGCCGCCACGTGCAGCTTCGCTCTCCCTACGGCCGTGTCCGGGTCCAGGTCGTCGTCTCCGATCGCGTCTCCGGCAAGCAGCTTTACATGTCGCTCAACTCGGTCGACGAACCCGTCAATCGTCTTACCAGTAGCCACACGGACCGCATCACCCACACGCCCGCCTTCAAGGAAACCTCCGTTGAAATGGTCATCCTGCCCGAACAGGGACCCAACCCCCTTCCGCCCGGCAACTTCCGCCACGGTCATCGCACCCCGCAGCCGGGTGTCGAGGTCGAGCGCAAATGGGCGCTTCCCAGTTACCACCTCCCCGGCACGCAGCCCGGCGACGAACTCGTTCAGATCAAGTCCATCACCCTCTAAGGAGAACGCTCGTTGGCCAACCCCATCACTTTCAAGCCCAAAGTAGACCCCAAGCAGGAGCAGGAGCGGCAACTAAAAGCCGCTCCTGCCGCCCATGCCGAAGAGCTGCTCATCGTCTACGACATTCTCCGGACCTCTCACGCCAACGGCACCCTCGATCTCATCAACGGGCTGGTCGGCGGCCGCGACATCATCGCCGGCAAGCTCGCTGAATATGCCAAGCTCCCCGGAGGCATTGCCGCCATCCGCAATCTACTCGCAGCCGGCAAGATCCTCATGGCGATCGATCCCGAAACCCTCGACCAAGTTACCAGGGGCCTCGTCACCGCGACCGGCCAGCACAAAAATGAGCAGCGCGCGCCCTCCCTCTGGCAGCTCGCCCTTCGCGCCACCAGCGAGGACAGCCGCCGCGGCCTCTCCCTGCTCACCCTCATCCTCGGTGGCATCGGCCGCAACGACAACACCCCACAGGACCACAAAGACCCATTCCGCGAAGCTGTCACCCCCGTCACCAGCTCCGCGCCCATCCTCCTCGCCGCGACAGCCTGCCTAGGCTCCGCGCTTTTCCTCTTCCTACGCAGAAAATCTTGAACTATCTGAACCAACAGCAGCTTGACACCCCCACCCGCAGTATTCTGGTCCTACATTTCCCTTGCAGGGAAAGCCGGAGATCAGGTCCGTAATGTGCCTGCTAGGTCAAGCTGCTTTCTTTCTCTACCTGACTGCGATCAGCCCTTTATTGGCCCAGTCGCGCGTCTCTCCAACCGCGACGAAAGCGCCGCAAAGCCCCGCACAAGCACCCCGCCCGCAATCGCCCGAAGCTCTACATCTGCAGGATCTGCTGGACCGGGATAACTACCTGGCCTATGCCGTCGCGGCACGCGAGGTGGATGCCGGCAAACTCTCAGAAAACCAGCGACGTTACTATCTCGGAATGCTTGCGTATCACCTTGGCAGGCTAGACGATGCAGCGACCGCCCTCATCAGCGCAGCCAACGGCAACAGCGACCACACGCTCGCCACGCAACAGGTCGCCATGGCCATCGAGACCGTCGCCGAGATAAACATGAAAGTGGGCCACTACGGCGATGCGGCGAACGATTACGACATCATCGACAAGGTCTGGACTCTAGACGAAGCTGGGCGTAAGAACATCCGCGACAGTCGACATCTCGCAGCGCTCCTCCAGCATGTTCCACCGCAAAGCTGGGATTTCTCGACTGAGTTCACGCTCCACCCTGCGCAAAGCTCCACGCAATTCGGAGCGGAGTACACCGTCAGCGTCCCAGGTCAGCCTCCATCTCAGCAGGCGCTGGTCGCCCAATTTGACACAGGTGCTGAACTCTCCGTTCTCTCTGCAACCACGGCGAAGGCCTGGGGTGTTCACCTGCTTGAGGGTACGGCTACCCTGCATGGGTACAGTGGCGGTGTGTTCACAGCACAGCCGGGGTTTCTTCCAGAGCTCGATATCGGTACCGCGCGCTTATACAACGTGGCCATCTACGTGGCCGCCGACGAAAACCTCTACATCCCCCAAATTCAACATCAGACCCATGCCCTGCTCGGATATCCCGTCATCGCCGCGCTTGGTCGTCTCAGGTTTAGTAGAGACGGAAGCGTAACGATCTCTCCACATTCTTCAGCTCCCGGCGCCGAGGCAACTCCACTCTGGCTTTCAGCTCACGGCCTTCTGGTTGAACTCGGCATAAAGATGAATGTCACGGCAGGCAAAATAACGGGTGCAGCGGACCCACGCCTGTTCGTCCTCGATACCGGCTCCGGAAGCACTTATCTGACAGACCACTACCTGGAAGCAAACAAAGCACTCTTTCATGGAAAGCCACCATCAACCGCAAAACTTGTAGGTCTTGATGGTCTTCATGAGATTCCCGCCTTTGTTGCCGATGCCATCCCGCTTGTTGCCGGCAAAGCCATTATGGTTCTCAGAGGGAACCATATACTTGCCCAGCCCACGGGGGGTGAGACGGAGCACTTTTACGGGGTTGTCGGCGCGGAAACACTCAACAGCTTTCCTGCATGGACACTCGACCTGCGAACAATGACCCTCACTCTCACGCCGCCCTAAGCACTCCCTCCCTCTCTACGGCGACACACGGTCAGAAGCTGAAGATCGAGTTATGAACAGACAAGCGAGTTCCAACGGTGACGATCTTAGGAGCTGTTCCCGCATCTCTTTTCCAGTACCTCGCTTTCGGGAATACAGGTTGACACCGCACCCGCTTCAACGCACCACCGCATCCGCAAGCAGCACAGCTGCCATCGCCAAGGCCGCAATCCGCACCCAATTCCTCTTATCCCAGACCCGATGAATGCGCTGCCAATCGGCCTCCCCTTGCGCGACGCAATCATTCAAGGGAACCAGAAAGGAAATAGAGGCCAGAGAAGCCAGAAGCCAGATTCCATCGGCGGCCAGCAAAGCCCTTATCTCCGGCCCATGCCAACGCAGCCAGGTCTCCACCCCGAGCAGCACGGCGCAGGCTGGATACCAGACCGGCATCACCTTTCCCAAAATGAAAGCCAAACGGCCAAGCATCTTTAGCTGCGGCTCAGGATCCAATCGCCACGCAGCGGGATTGACGAAGGCCGACACCGAAAACTCCACACCCACAAGCGTAGCAACGAGACAGATGGTGACTATATTCAACCCATGCATCTGCGGCTCCTCTTCACTTCCTGCCTTCAGACGCCGCTAAACTGTCACTGATGCAGAAAGTAGCGCTGACAAAGTTGTCAGTAGAGGGGCGAAATCAATGGGTGTCTCTAAAAAGGAATTCTCTCCATGTCCAATCGATGTCACGCTAAGCGTCATCGACGGAAGATGGAAGGGCACCATTCTCTGGCGATTGCTCGACAGACCGATGAGAACGAGCGAACTGCGGAAGAGTATTCCCGGGATCACAGAGCGCATGCTTCTTCGTCATCTGCGGGAGATGACAGACTGCGGCATCCTCCTTCGTCACCAGGAGCAGGGCCTGCCTCTGTGCGTCCGATACTCGCCGACGCCCTACGGCTTGACGCTGGTCCCAGTGCTGGACGTTCTTTGCACGTGGGGCAGAGAGCATCTCAAACGGTCGTCAGCCTCGTAACGTTGCAATGCGAACCTGAAGCGCAGCAAGCCATGACGCGCGACCTGCATCTCTGTTCCAATACCTCAGTGACCCAAACCGCCCACCACCCCTTCGACCTGGCTTCCATCCCTATCGGCCGCGGCGAGGTCTTCCTCATCGCCGGCCCCTGCGTCCTAGAATCCGAAGCCCACGCCCGCACCCTCGCCGAGGCCATCCTCCGCATCACCTCCGGCCTCCACCTCCCCTGGATCTTCAAGGCCAGCTACGACAAAGCTAATCGCACCAGCATCCGCAGTTTCCGCGGCCCCGGCCTCGTCGAGGGCGCACGCATCCTCCGCGCCATCGCCCGCGATCTCCACATCCCCATCCTCACCGACGTCCACACCCCCGAGGATTGCCCCCGGCTCTCGGACGCGCTCGGTGACGTCGAAGCCGTCCTTCAGATTCCTGCCTTCCTCTGTCGCCAAACCGACCTCCTCATCGCCGCCGCCCAGACCGGCCGCGCCATCAACATCAAAAAAGGCCAATTCGTCGCCCCGCCCGACATGCGCCACGCCGTCGCCAAAGTCCGTGACTCCGGCAATCAGCGCGTCAGCCTCTGCGAGCGCGGCGCCAGCTTCGGCTACAACAACCTCGTCGTCGACATGCGCGCCCTGCCCATCCTGCGCACCTTCGCCCCCGTCGTCTTCGACGCCACCCACTCCGTCCAGACACCCTCAGCCGCCAGCGCCGCAGGAGGTCACGCCGTCAGCGGAGGCCAGCCCGAGTTCATTCCCGTGCTCGCCCGCGCTGCCGTGGCCGCCGGAGTCGACGGCGTCTTCCTCGAAGTTCACGACAACCCCCGCGAGGCCAAATCCGACGGGGCCAACGCCCTCCCGCTCAGCCGCCTCAAGGAGCTTCTCGAGCAACTGCAGCGCGTTCACACCGCCGTTGCCTGAAAACTCTCTGATCGAGGGAAAAAAAGGCCCCTCGTAAGAGGGGCCAATCTGCCTTGGTTCTCTCTGGTTAGGAGAGCTCGGAGCGGATGCGCTCGTGCCTGTCGGCTGCATCTCGCGAACTTGTTGTTCAACGGTCTAGTTTCCCGGCGCGGTAGAAACACCCGTCGTCTGCGTTTCGCCGCCCATCGTACTTAGGCTGTTATGGAGCACCGTCACTCGAACACCATTGCTGAGCGGCTTCTCATGAGTCGCATCGGAAGAGGTGGCCTGTCTTCCCAGACCAGTCTTATAGATGCGATACACGGGAACTTGGTGGGCCTCAACCAGATAACGGACGACAGAATCGGCCATCGCCTGCGAAGAAGCCACACCCGCGCGGCTATACCCCTCTACCTCGACAATGTACCCCTTCTCGGAAGCAAGGCTGGTCGCCACCTCATCTAGGCTGGCCTTCCCGCGTGCGCTCAGCGCCGTATGCCCTGCTGCAAAGGAAAGCTCCGCGGCCTTTACCTTCTGATACTGATCCAAGTTTGAAACCGTCCCGTTCAGCGCAGCCGTCCTTCCATTTGCCGAAACCGCCAGCGAGTTCGCCCGGTTGGCACTGCTGGCCGCATCCGCCGCATGGGCATCCGCAGTGTTGGCCGTCGTCATCGCTTTGCTGATGCCGGCTGTTGCACGTGCATCGACGTCGTGAATGTCATTCGCATTCTTGGCCTGCAGCTCATCAAGCTCGTTCGCCCGGTCGCGGATCGGCTCGACCTGCCGCTGCACCCACTTCTTCCGGGCCAGCGGATTCATATGGCCCCAGAATCCTTCTTTTGATTGCTCCTCAAGCGGCTTTCCCGTCGCAGAGCTCTGCGAACCGTCCGCACTCGCCGCCTGACCCACCGTTGCGGGCGCAGCCTGCACCTGCGACGAAGAGGCCGTTTGAGCTCCCGCCGAGCCAAGCACACTCACAAACAGCAAGCTGGTAAAACCTGCAATCTTCCGGGTATCCATCCGCCCCTCCTCGTTCGGCTTCCTTTGTTGCCGCGAAAGCTCGAACAGCCAAACGTCTAGGCCACTTATCCGTTGTGAGTGCAAGTCACGTGCCAAACTTATATTGCGAAGAAACCACGTCTTTTGAACCACTTACAGCCGAGACCCAAACTCTACATTTTCCCAACTCAGTAAAAAGTGCGGAGAAAGGGACGTCACCGCGTAACAGCGCGGATTATGCAAGAATCCAGAACCTGCCGGCTTCAGCTCATACCGAGTCTGACCGGCGCTCTCGGCGTTACAGACCCGACAGAACACCATGCGTACGATATGCTATGGTCTCCCAGTCACAGATGCCCCACGCGCGCTCGCTGAACAACCGTCAGATGCGTCCAACCTAAGCTTCCCTGCAACACTCCACGGATACGGGGCAAACAATGACCCATCGCAACGTACAAGCCCCACGGCCACGGTCCCACCGGTTCACCACTTTGACCTCGCCTCGCCTTGCCGCTGACCGCCAAAGCTCTTTGTCCTCGCGCCGGCGCAGGGTATCGACCGATCCGCGCGGTCAAAGCGCTCTCTTCCTGGTAGCGAAGGGGCAAACACCTACGCTGGAGCCATGGTCAAAATCCCGAACCGCAAACCGGCTTTTCCTCCTGGCGCTCGCGCTGGCAGCGGCCTTCTGCTGCAGTCTTCTGTAATCCGCCCGGACGGCTTCGTCTAGCCGAAATGAGCTCGTTTCGCCGTTTGCCGGTAGTCTGGCCCCGCCATCTCCACCGGCATGCACATCTCCTGCAGCCGGCTACGCATACGCTCCCCAATCCGATCGCCTAGTGTCTCGTTGCGCAGCGCCTCGCGCGCCTCTTCCATCGCACTAAGCGTCCGGCCCCCGCCCAGTACCGGCTCGCGATTCGCGTAATTGGTCGTCAAAATAGTCGTCAACCGCTCGTTGTAGCGGGTATTCAGTATGTGCGCGAGCGTATCGAAGACCCAGTCGCTCGGCTTGGACGCGCCTAGTTCGTCCAGCACCAGCACCTCCGCCCGGAAGATCGGCTCCATGATCTCGTGCTCGGTGGCGGCTACGCTGCGATTGAAGCTGTTCTGCACCCTCTTGATCAGGTCATGAAAGTGAAAGAATATTCCGGTCGCGCCGCGCTCTTCAATCAGCGCTTTCAGCACGCCGACCGCAAGGTGCGTCTTCCCCGTGCCAATCGAACCTGTCAGCAACAAACCCATGCCGTTGGTCTCAAGCGGGTACGACCGCACAAACTTTTCCGCCGTATATTTGGCGTTGTTGAGCGTATAGCCTTGGTTATCCCGGTCGGCGGTTTCGTAGTTGTCGAGCGTGCTGGCTCGGTAGAGCCGCGGAATGTTCGCTGCGGCTAGTGCGCGTTGTTGCCGGCTGCGGACCCGGCACCCACACTCCCGCACTGCCCGCGAGCCATCGGGTCGCTCCATCAGCTGCATGCCGGCCCCGCCGCAGAGTTCACATGCCTCGTTCATTGCTCCAGTATCTCAGTTCGACGCAGGAACCGCGCCCGGCTGAATCCAATTGCCGCATGTGCGAATCAAAGGTAAACTGAGGATCGTGCGTCGTTCCGCTCTATGCGGCAGCGACCACTCTCATGGCAAGCCGGTAGCGCGACAGGCTCTTCGATGTGACGGTGACCACTCCCGTTCGCAAGCGATCCGCAAGCCGGCCAAGGCCACAAAGGATACGCAATGCCGAAATCTGGAGTACACCCGAACTATAACGACACCACCGTCAGGTGCGCCTGCGGCAACTCTTTCCAGACGCGTTCCACCCACAAGGGCGACATCGTGCTAGAAATCTGCGCCGCCTGCCACCCCTTCTTCACCGGCAAGCAAAAGCTGATTGACACCGCAGGCCGCGTCGACCGCTTCCGCCGCAAGTTCGCCCAGTCCGACGCATCGAAAGCCGCCGCCGCCACTGCTACAAAGTAAGCTGAGGAAAGCTGACCAAAGGCCTCCGCTGCGGCGGGGGCTTTCTTGGCTTGAACGTGTGGAAGAATAGAGCGTGGACGTTCTGCTAATCGAGCATTACATCAGACGAGCGGCAGACTTCTATGCAGGGGGAGCTAACACGAGGGGACGAACTTTATGCAGATTCAGACTCCGACGCTCTTAGAGTCAGCCTCGGCGAAAATCAGCTCTTAGCGGAACACCACCACGCTGCAATCAGCAATCTTGAGGCGCTGCTTGCCGTAAGGCACTTCTCATACCTGACTGGGTTAACGCAGTTACGCTTCTTGATTTCGTTGAAGAGTTCCACCTCTTATGGCACAAAGAGAGCCGCTCCTAATACACAGCGACTGATTATGACCAAGGCCGAACGGTTTGCATCCTGGGTCAATGGTGTCGGTAAACAACTCAAACTGGAAGGGTGGACGAATGCCGATCGCTGAAGAAGTCCAGTTAGGGCGAGCTAAGAACGAATTGTTAAGATTTTTTGAAAAGCGCCTGTATATACCAAAGGTCTACTTCGATGCGGAATGGTCTGGAAAGCGAGTCGATGTCTTAGCCATTGACCGTGATGGTGTCGGGGATGTGCATACAGCGCTTCTTTTCCGGAAAGCTACCTGACTGGCGAAGTAAATCGCGTCGAAAAAATGCATAAAGAATACGAACTGCTCGAGACGTGCCAAGGTATTTCAGCTCAGTACAGACGTGCCAAGGTATTTCAGCTCAGTACAAAGGATCTGCCGTCTAAGAACGGTACCGCAGCCGGGAGGTGAAGACTGGAGATGGCCTAATCTTTTTTTGGAGGCTACTTTTGCACCGGATGGCATCGGTAGACTCGGCGTCGTACTCATTGACCTTTCTGCCCAGAAAGAAGATCGTGTGCGTGTCGAACTAAAACCGGAGCGCTTTCGCGCTTTTGTAGGCAAACTGGCGGATGAGTACGTTGCACAACACAGCGCCGATTGGGAGATCCGAGCCTAAACTTCACGCTACACCAACCATGCAAAAACACTGGGACAATCCGCTTCAAAACATCATGCCCGCCCAGGCACGCGTCCCCGCCACGCTACGAATCGGCAACGTCGCCATCGCCCCCGCCACCGTTCTCGCCCCCATGGCCGGTGTCACTGACACCGTCTTCCGCCGCTTCATCAAAAACGCCAGCAAATTTACCCCAGGCGCATCCGACACCGACGTCGCCACACTCACCTCAAACCAGCAATCCGGCTGCGGCCTCATTATGACCGAGTTCACCTCCGCCGATGGCCTCTCCCGCATGCGCGAAACCAAACGCAAGCGCTACCTGACCTTTTACGACGATGAACACCCCATCTCCGCCCAGATCTTCGGCTCCAACCCCGAAACCCTCGCCGAGAGTGCCCGCATCTGCCAGGACGCCGGCTTTGATATCGTCGATCTCAACCTCGGCTGCCCCGCCAAACGCGTCGTCAGCTGCAACGGCGGCTCAGGCCTTCTGCGCGACCTGCCGCTCATCGAGGTCATCTTCAAGCGCGTCCGCGCCACCCTCTCCATTCCCTTCACCGTCAAGTTCCGCATGGGCTGGAACGACGCCAATATCGTCTGCGTGCCACTCGCGAAGCTGGCCGAAGACTGCGGCCTGAACGCCGTCGCACTCCACGCCCGCACCCGCGAAGACGGCTACTCCGGCCAGGCGCGCTGGCAATACATCGCTGCTGTCAAAGATGCCGTACGCATCCCCGTCATCGGCAACGGCGACATCCTCACCCCCGAAGACGCCGCCGCCATGGTCGCCCAGACCGGCTGCGACGCCGTGATGATTGGCCGTGCCGCCCCCGCCAACCCCTGGATCTTTCGCCAAATCGCGCAATACACCGCCACCGGCCACTACGATCGCGCCACCGACGAAGACCGTTACCGGATGATCAAAGCCTACTTCGGCATGCTGATCCACGAGCTTGAGGAGCACCCCATCCTCTCCGGCGTCCCCGGCGTCGAGCTGACCGACGAAGAGAAGCGCCTCCAGCGAAACCGTGAGTCCGCCCAGCGCGAGACCATTGGCAAAATGAAACAATTCGCCAGCTGGTTCACGCACGGCATTCCCGGCGGAGCCACCTTGCGCCGGCAGATCTTTGAGTCCAAAGACGGTACCTCCGTCCTGGCTGCCGTTGAGTGCTTCTTTGAGACTCGCCGTGAACTCAGCTCACCATTCCCGAAGCTGCTGGCGGCATCAAGCTATCCGTTTCGCAGCTAGCGTTCTGGCGGATCAATCGCCGGCGTAGCATCCGACCAACGCTGGCCGGATGCTACGCCGATCTCGTATTCGTGAAATCAGGTTCGTGCCCGATGCGCCAAGAACAAGGTTAGAGGTGTGCAGACGCACCGGAATGCACCTGCACACTTCTAATTATTTCTTTACCTTACCAGCAGACTTCCCTGCCGCTTTCTTTGCAGGAGGAGCCTTCTCTTCTTCCTCGTCCTCGTCGTCCTCTTCTTCGTCGTCCTCTTCTTCGCCGCCGATGGCTTCCTTGTTCACACCTTCTGAAACCTGCGTCAGCTTTTGATCGGTTGCCTTCTCCTCTTCAAGCGTCTGGCTCAAGAGCTCCGCAATGTCGTTATGATTCATTGCCCTTGCCAAGGCCAGCACCGTGCCATAGGCCGCAATTTCGTAGTGCTCCATCCGCTGCCCGCACGCAATCAGCGCCGCATCAAGGATCGGCCCTTTCTCAATCTCTTCAAGCGCCTCGGCGGTCTCCTCAACGAGGCCCTTCATCGCCTCGCACGTCTTGCCGGAGGCGCGCTTCTCCAAAATCTCAAACACCTGGTCTAAACGCTCGATCTGACTCTTAGTCTCTTCAAGGTGCGCCTGCAGCGCCTCTTTCAATTGCGCGGACTTCACGGCCTTGGCCAGCTTCGGGTACGCCCGGACGGCCTGCTTTTCCGCGGAATAAATATCCTTCAACTCATCGACAAAGAAATCCTGTGCCGTTTTGATTGCCATGCTGCCTCTGCGCTACACTCCGCTGCCGGAGTTCAATGGAATTGAGTTACCAGCGGTTAGGATGCAAACGCAGCAAGGGCAGGTCCCTTTGCAATCAAGTGTTTTACATAATGCGAAATCTTTCCCGCAGCAGGCGTTGAAACCGTGGTCGCCAGATAATCTCGTACGCCAGTTCCTTATCCGGGAACATCGCCATCGCGGCTTTCTTCGCGTCCGCAATCATCTGCGACGCTTCGTCGATCGTCAACGATCCATCCTGCGCGATCACCTGCATCACCATGTTCATCATCATTTGCATCCGCCGGATCAGCTTCTGCTCTTGCGCAGAATCGTGGGCATTCGTCTCAGATAATTTTGTTTCGGTCGTCTCTGCCATGTGTCCTCCAGCTCAATCGAATTGATTCTTGCAGTTTGATTTGGAAAAAGGAAAGCGCGATTCACACCCGGTTCATCCCGGCGCCTCTCCGGAAAGTTTCGCAGCGCCTGTAAGCTCATGCAGCAGGTCATCCCAGCGGCGACCGTACTCGTCCCATCCTCCCACCGACCGAACCCGCATCCCCGCGGACGCCGCCATGCACGCGCGCAGCTCACCATCCTCCACCAGCTGTTGCATACGCAGGGCGAGCGCCTCCACATCCCGATCGCCCACGATAAAGCCTTCCATCTCATCTGTGAACAGGTCCTCCGCGCCGGTCGCCACGGTCGCAATCACCGGGCACTCGCAGGCCATCGCCTGTGCCTGCACCAGCGCCAGTCCCTCCTCCACGGATGGCAGCACCAGGCAGTGGCTGCGGCTCATGCGATCCACCAGCTCCGCCTGCGAGACTGCCCCGGCAAACGTCACCTGCCCGGTTGGTAGGCGCGGCAAGAGTTCCCTCATGTGCGCCTGCACAGCGCCGACCACCGTCAGGTGCTTGCGCGGATGGCGTACCCGCGCAAACGCCTGCAACAAATACGGAACGCCTTTGCGCAGACTCACCTGCCCCGCAAACAGCACCTCGAACGTGTCCTTTGCGGGCTCAGCTCGTTTGCGGAAGCGATCGAGCCGCACCCCGTACGGAATCACCGTTACCTTCTCCGGAGCCACGCCCAGCTCTAGGAACGATCGTCGTGCCACCCTCGATGGCACCGTAATCCGGTCAGCCGCCGCGTAACAGGCCTCCTCGCGCCCAACCACATACGGGACCTCGACCGGCAGCGGCAAACCCCAACGCGCAAACTCCTCCCGCAGCACCCGATCCATGAACCGCTGGTGCGTCGACCCTCGGTCACAGACGTACTTCCCGCCGCTCCGCTGCACCTTCTGGCTGGTCAACAGACCCGCACCCGAGATGCCGATGAACGCATCGCACGGCGGGATTACCAGCCGCGTCCACTGGTCGAAGGCCAAGGGATTGATCCGCTTCATCGCACGCGAGATCGTCGGAGGATAAAAGCTCCTGAGGTCCAGCAGGTAGTCCGGCAGATGCACCCACGGAAACGTCCCCACCAGCGCGCGCGGCAGACCTTCCCGCTTCAGCCGCGCCCAGGGCCAGGTCGAGTAAATTTTGCGCAGATGCCCGCGGCGATGCAGCTGGTGCGCCAACTCGAAGTGGTGGAATACTCCCAGTACGGCTTGAACGATTTGCATGCGATTCTGCGCTCCATCGTATCAGTCGGGAGCGCCCAGACCTCCTCCCCGCACACCGTCCGCGACGCTCCCATCCGGGCTCAGCAGATAGGTCGAAAGCCCAAACTCGTCCGTACGCGCCAGCTTTGTTCCGCGCGCCGCCAACCGGTCGATCACCTCGCGCCGCGGATGCCCGAACGTATTGTGCATGCCCACGCTCACCACCGCGACCTGTGGCGCCGCCGCCGCCAGAAACTCCTCTGTCGAGGATGTCCGGCTGCCGTGGTGGCCCACCTTCAGCAGCGTGACGGGATGCACCCAGCCATCGGCCAGCATCGTCGCCTCACTCGGCTTCTCCGCATCGCCTTCGAGCAGCGCCGACGCCCTGCCGTAGTCCATCCGCAGCACCACCGAATCGTCATTCTTCGGCGCGCCCGGATTGCGGTATCCCACGGCCGGCGAGATCACCGAGACCCGCACCGGTCCCCAAGACACCTGGTCCCCTGCATGCACATGCCGCACCGTGATTCCCAGCCGATGCGCCTCGTCCAGCAGCTGGTTATACAACCGCGAACGCGGATCGATCCCCACCCAAAGCTCGCGCGGACGCAGATCAGCCAGCACCGCCGGCATGCCTCCCATGTGGTCGGTATGCGCGTGCGTCAACACCACCACGTCCAGCCGCCGCGCCCGACGCGACCACAAGTACGGCGCGACTACCTCCTCGCCTACGTCGAAACTTGCCACCACCTCGCCCGAGCCATACAGCCCCGCGCCATGGTGCCCGATCGGGCCGCCCGCATCGATCAGCATCGTTCGCCCATCGGGGTTGACCACCAGCACACTGTCCCCCTGTCCGACATCGATCGCCGAAACTTCGAGCGTCCCCGGCGTCCGCACCATCGGCTCCGGCCACAATACCAGCACTGCCAGCGCCGGCAGCGCCAGGCCCGCCGCCGCTGCGCCCCAGTTCGATTGCCGCACCGCCCAGCAGCATCCCGCCCAGCCCACCAGCGCCAGCCCAGCCACCCACCATACCGGCCCCGGAACCCGCACATCTGCGGCCGCCAAATGGCTGATTCGGCCGATCACCCACGTCACTCCATGCAGCAGCCCCGCCGTCATTACGCCCGGAATCACCGCCAGCCACGGACTCACAAGCGAGCACGCGAACGTCGTCACCGCGCTTCCCGCCAGCAGCCCCACCACCGGCAAAGCCACCATGTTCGCCGGCAAGCCAAAGATCGCCGCGCGGTGGAAGTAGGTCGCCATCGGCAGCACCATCACCAGCTCCACCACCACGCCCACCATGGCCAGCTCCAAAGCCCAGAACAGCATACCCAGCACCCTTGCGGGAAGCTTCTTCGCCCAGTTGCCCAGCAGCGCCGCAAAGGACTCGCCCCACAGCTCCAGCATCATGACGAACTGCGCCTCCCGCGGCTCGCCTCGAACTCCGCCTTCCCGGAACACTTCACGCGTCCAGCGGCCGTAGCGCAGAAAACTCCGATGCGTCAGCGGAACGGCGATCCCGGCGATCGCCACAATCACCAGCACTGTCATCTGGAAGCTCGCCTCAAACAGACTCCTCGGCGACCAGACCAGCAGCGCCAGCACGGCGGCTCCCAGCGCGTTTAGACTGTCGCGGTCGCGCGAAAGCAGGCACGCCAGCAGGTACACCGACGTCATCACCAGCGCACGCTGTGCAGGCTGGCCGAACCCGGTCAGCGCCGCATACGCCGTCGCTGCGGCCAGAGTTAGCAGCGTGGCCATCCACGCCGGCGTGCGCAGCCGTCGCAGCAGCCAGAACAAAGCCCCCGCCAGCAGCGCCAGGTGCAGCCCCGAAACCACGAACAGGTGGAACGTCCCAGTCCGCTCAAAACCCACGCGCAGCCCATGCGTCAGCCCGGCGCGATCACCAAACAGCATCGCGTCCAGCATCAGCGCATCCGTCTCCGTCAACCGCAGTCCCCGAGGAATCCACCGGTTCGCCGCCGACTGCGTAAAGCCGTTCAGTCGCCCCGAAGCCCACGCCTGCGCCACCCCCAGCCGACAAGGCCACGTCTCTTCGCCCGCCC
>CAXUNR010000024.1:0-53694 GCA_964252655.1 uncultured Acidobacteriaceae bacterium | reverse complement strand
GAAGGGGCCCTCGGTGCGGAGTTCGGCCAGGTTGACGAAACCTTCTAGGATGTACTCGGCGTGGGCGGGAACTTCGAGCGAGACGGTCTCGCCGCGGACGAGCTCTACGGGCTTGCGGCGGAGGAAGCCGGCGATGAGGTATTCCTCGATCTCGGGAGGCGCGGGGACGATGGCTGAGAAGGTGGTGGCGGGGTCGGTGCCGATGGCGACGGCGACCTCCATGCGGTCGCCGCGGATGGCGGTGAGGGTCTGGGTGGAGAGGGATTGTAGGGAGGCAGCGGGGGTAGTGCCTCCAGCGGTGAGGGCCATGAGGTCGACGGCGGCGCTGGAGTCCGAGGTAGAGGAGCGGAGGCGGTCGCGGAGCTGCTCGGCGGCGTTCTTCTGCCGCTGCCAGTGCATGCCGGTGGTGTTGCGGTCGTAGACCTGCATGCGGTACATGCCGACGTTGCGCTTGCCGGATTTTTGGTCCTTGGTGATGACGCAGGGCAGGGTGATGAAGGGTCCGCCGTCCTGCGGCCAGGTGGTGAGGACGGGGAGCTTGCGGAGGTCGATGTCGTCGCCCTTGAGGATGATGTCTTTACAGGGGGCTTCCGAGCGCTCGATCACCTTGGGGAAGAAGCTGCCGACCTCGGCGAGGGTGGGCAGAAGCTTCAACTTGTCCATGAGGCTGACGGGCGTGGGCGGGTGGAGCAGGGTGCGGATGCGGTCGGCGATCTCGTCCAGCGAGTCGGCTTCGAGGGCCAGCTTCATGCGGCGCTCGGAGCCGAACTGGTTCATGAGGACGCGGGCTCCGGGGTGGCCGGTGACGTTTTCAAAGAGGAGTGCGGGGCCGCCGGGGCCACGTTTGGCGGTGGCGGGGAGTTTGGCGGCGCGGTCGGCGATCTCGGCCATCTCGAGGTAGGGCGAGACGGGTTGGGTCATGGTGGTCAGCTCGCCGGCGCGGTCGAGGCGGGCGATCCAGTCGCGTAAATCTTTATAGGCCAATGTGCTGCTCCCTTGTGTCTTGATGGTAAAGGCTGTGGGGGAGCGAGGCTTGATGGGGTGAAGCTAGCGAGCGCGCCGGAAACGACGGCGGGCAGCAGCTGCGCAGCCGCTGAGCCCGGTTGCGAGAAGGATGAGGCTCGAAGGCTCGGGAGTGACAGAAGTGACCGCGTTGACGGTGATATTGTCGAGGTCCGATTCGCTCGTGAGATTGGTCAGGGTGATCGTCAGCGTGTCGATGGCATAGGCAGTATCACCAGGATTGACATCGGAGAAGGTGAAGCTGGTGATGGAGCCACCGGAGCTGAACAGGGTTGTTCCTGCTGAAAGGCCGGCAATCGTGTAGGTTCCGCCCATGCTCGAAAGGTAGTTGCTGAAATCGACATCGGAGAAGGTGAAGCTGCCTCCCGCTGTTCTGGTGACGCTGAGCGTTCCTGAGCCTTGGTAAACATAGAGGTCGGGAGCTGGATCGCCAAAGCCGTCCCCGACCGTGAACGAACCGGCGATTGGAACGACTGTGAAGCCAGCTTGCTTAGCGGAGACAAAGGTGGGGAAACCAGAGCCTGGCTGGCCTGAAAAGGTGATCGTGGAGGCGAGGGCGGGGGTGCAGGACAAGGCAACGGCTGAAAACAGGGCAAAAGGAGAAACAGCTTTCATTGAGTCTCCGAACAGAGGGTCCTTCATTTCGTATGTTTTGAGAAAATATCATGAAAGTGGGATTGAAGTTCCCGAAAAGTAGAGGCAGCCGGCAGACTAGTCACCGAGATAAGACCTGGGCGCGTTAGGCGGCAGTCGGTGCAGGGTCGGTGAGGATGGCGTCGGCTGGGGAGGGCACGTATTCGACCAGCGGGTAGCCGGCATCGCGCCATCCCTCGAAGCCTCCGCGCAGGGGGCGGACGCGGTTGATGCCCAGGCTGTGCAGCTGCAGGGCTACCTTGGCGCTGGTCTCCTCCGACGGGCAGGTGCAGTAGAGGATGACGTCCCGGTCGCGGGGGATGAGCGCCTGGTGGGCGGTGAGCTCGGAGGGGCTGACGCGGACGGTGTGGGGTAGGACGCGCGGGTCGGGAAGGTAGTCAAGCGGATGACGGAGATCGACGATGTAGGGCGGGATGTTGCCCTGGCGGTCGGCGGTTTCGATCATGTCGAGGAGTTCGGCGGGCTCGAGGCGGAGCTCGCGGACGCTGAGCAGGAAGCGACGCTGCTTCCAGATCCGGTAGAAGAGCAGGCCGAAGACCATGACGACAAAGATGGCTACGGCGAAGTGTCCGAGGATGGCGAAGAAGGGACCGCTGCGCTTGGCGACGTCGCCGAAGAAGAAACCGGAGAGGACGTAGGCAAGCGTCCAGACGAGGGAGCCCGAGAGGTCGTAGGCGAGGAAACGGGTGTAGGGCATGCCGGTCTGTCCGGCGATGGGTGCGGCTACGGTGGAGAGGCCGGGGACGAATTTGGCGAAGAGCAGAGTGACCGCTCCGCGTTTGTGGAAATAGCCCTCAGTTTTCGAGACGCAGGCGTCGGCTTCAAAGGATAGCCGGCAGAGCAGGCGCAGGACGGCGTTGCCGTAACGTCGGCCGAGGGTGAACCAGAAGGTGTCGGCGAGAGCGCAGGCAGCGAGGACGGAGACTACGGCGAGTGTACCGCGCAGCTGGTGCGTGGCGACGAGGGTCCCGGCGGTGAGCAGGACGGGAACCGAGGGGATGGGCACGCCGATTTGCTCGACCAGAACCCAGAGGAAGAGGATGGCGTACGCATAATGGACGAAGAAAGCTAAGGCAATGGACATGAGGCTTATTCAGTGGATGATTGGGCTGCGGTCTGCGGTTCAAGTTGGCGTCCGAATGTAAGAAGCCCCGCGCCGCAGAGTGCGGGCGGGGCTACTTCTGTGCCGTTGTTACTTCTATTTAGAAAGGATGAGGGGCATCTCGACCAGGTGCTGACCGATGAACCAGGATTGCGATTCGTTGGGACGAAGGATGTCTGAGACTGCGAGGTCGTTGGTGCCGTCGTCGCCGGCGTCGTCTGCGGCATCGGCAATCTTCTTGCATTGCTTCATGACGATCTCATGGGCTTCCAGCAGACGCGAGATCTGGACCGGAACCTCTTCCTTGCCCATGGGCGGGAGCGGAATCTTGGTGAGCTTTGCGGCGTCTCCGCCCATGGCGATTGAAAGACCGCCAAGCATCTGGATGCGTTCACCGATTTTGTCCGCGAGCTTAGCCTGCTTTTCGTAGTGCGCGTCGAAGAGCAGGTGGAGCTGGTAGAAGGTCGGGCCGGAAACCTGCCAATGATGCTTTTTGTACATGTCGCGGAGTGTAATGGTGTCGGCTAGCAACTCATTGAGGATTCCACACATCTCGCCGCGTACTTTGGCGTCAAGGTAATGTGGCATGTCCTCGATGACCGTGCCGAACTTTTGAATCTCATTTGCTTGTGCGTGCCAGTGCGGGGCGATGTCTTGTTTCGCACGTTTTTCTGCTGCAACTGCCATTGATTCCACCTCTTTAAATCTAGGATGCCGAAATGATTGTCGGGGTGTTGCCTGGAAGCTTGTGAATCTGTTGTCACAAGTGGAGGAATGGGGCGATCGGAGGAATTGAGTGGGAAATTTACCAGCCCATCTCAGACGATGAGACTGCCTGAGATGGAGCACCCGAACATTGGTGGGCCAGTCACGAGGAGTGGGGGCTAACTTTAGCGTTTGGCTTGGTTGTCGCAGTTTTGCTGGCTTTTATCGTCGCCGGTTCCCTTGATGGTGACGTCGGGAGTCACAGACATGCCGGGGCGCAGGGCGTAGTCGCCGTTCTCTTGCGGGAGATTGGTGAAGTCGATGCGGACCGGGATGCGCTGCACCACCTTCACGTAGTTGCCGGTGGCGTTTTCCGGCGGGAAGAGAGAGAGCTTGGAGCCGGTAGCTCCGCCGATCTGCGAGACCTGTCCAGAGAATTTACGGCCTCCCAGGGCGTCGACCTTCATCTCGACGCGTTCACAACGATGCATCTTGGAGAGCTGCGTTTCCTTGAAGTTTGCGGTGACCCAAAGGTCATTAAGCGGGACGATGCTCATCAGGTCCTGGCCGACGGAAAGATTGCCGCCGATGTCGACATTTTTCTTGTTGACGATGCCGGTGATGGGCGCATGGACGCGGGTGTAGGAGAGATTGAGCAGGGCCTGATCGACCTGAGCCTGAGCCTGCTTGACGGAGGCAAGTGCCGCATTGGCACGAGCGCGCTGGATTTCTACCTGCTGAGGGCCGGTTTTGGCGGCTTGCGCGGCCTGGTTGCGGGAGGACTCGAGCCGCTCCTGGGCCATGGTGACGGAGGATTGCGAGGCAACGAGGGTGTTTTCGGCTTCGATCACGCTGGCGTTGGCGGAGGTGGCAGAAGCGATGGCGGCGTCGTACTGCTGGCGGCTGATGACGTCCTTCTCGACGAGCGGCGTGTAACGTTCGACGTCCTTGGTGGCCTTGATGGCATTGGCTTTCGCCTCCTGGACGCGGGCGGCGGCGGCGGCGGCCTGCTGCTGAGCTTGGGTGACGCTAGAACCGGAGGAGCGCACGTCCACACCGGAGTTTTGGAGGGTGGTGGAGGTATTGACGGAGGTGACGGGCACGTTGACGTTGGCCTGGGTGTATTGGGCCTGCGCATTGGCGAGAGCGGCCTCGGCCTGCTCGAGCGCGACCTGGGAGTCCTTGGGGTCAATTTCAACGAGCAGATCGCCTTGCTTGACCTGGGTGTTGTCTTCCACATAGACGTGGGTTACGTGGCCATTGACGCGTGAGCTGACGGAGTAGATGTCTCCATCGACCTGGGCGTCGTCGGTGTCTTCAGAGAAGGTGGAACGCCAATACCAGAAGCCGGCACCAACGATGAGCAGAAGGACAACGGCGGCGATAAGCAGGCGGCGGCCGGTTTTCTTTGCGGGCGGCTCGGGCTTGTCTTCCGATTTGTCTTTGGGCTTGTCGTCAGGCTTGTTCGCCGGTGCGCCGGCGTTCGAGGGTGGGCCACCGGCCTGAGCTCCGGGCTCCTTGCCGGCAGAGCCTTGGGGTTGGATCTGGACGGTTCCTGTGATCTGGGCGGTCTGGGGTTCAGACTGGGTGCCATCCTGGGCGTGTTGATCTTGATCTGGCACGGTTACTTGCCTCCGAGATAGTCTTTGTAGTCAGTCTGCGCGACGCCTAATGCACGCGCCAGGGAAAGCTTGGCGACGTTGTGCTGGTAGAGCGCACTGATGTATTGGTCGTTCGCCTGCTCGAAGGTGGTTTGCGCCTGCGAGACAGGGAGATTGTCTGCGACGCCGGCACGGAAGCGCTGCTGAGCTTCGCTAAGAGCTTCGGTGGCTAGATCGACGTTGGAGCGAGCGGCGTCGACGAGTTTTGCGGCGGACTGGATGTCGAGGATGTTCGAGCGAACATCGGCGTTGACCTGCTGCGCAGCATCCGAGAGGCGGGCCTGAGACTGGGCGAGCGAGGCAGCGGCGACCTGCTGTTCCCCGCGGAAGCGATAGAACTGCAGGATGGGCGCGGAGACCTGGCCAGTGGCGGAGTAGGTGCCATGGGAGTGGCCGACGGTTTCGCCGATGTCGCCGAAGTCACCGTTGATGCTGACGACCGGATACTGGTCGGCGCGAGCGGCTTTTTGTTGGGAGCGCGCGGCCTCGACCTGCTCCTGATCCGCCTGAAGGTCTTTGCGGCTCTTGAGCGCGGCGAGGAAGGCGGTGTCCGGATCGAGGTTGTCGAGCGGCTTGTAGGGCTCGGTGTCGCTGACGCGGAATTGCTGGTTGAGTGGCAGACCGATGGTGCGCGCGAGGGTGAGCTTGTCTTTGGCGAACTGGTTTGCGGTCGAAATGAGGGTCTGCTGCTCGTTTTGGTAGTCGACTTGCGCGCGGAGGACGTCGAGGCGGGGGCTAGTGCCAGCTTCGTGAGCGGCGACGGCCTGATCGAAGGTGAGTTTGGCGGTCTTCAAGGCAGCATTGACAGCTTCGATGCGGGAGCCGTCTGCGACGCAGACCAGATAGGCGTTGCCGACGGTGAGGACGACGAGGTTGCGGGCATCTTCCGCGGTGAGACCGGCGGCGGTGAAGTTGTGACGGGAGGCGATGTAGGACTGCAAGGCGTCGATGTTGAGCAGATTTTGGGTGAGATAGGCGCGGAAGTCGACAACCTGAAAGGGACCGATGGTTGCGGGGATGCCGGCAATCTTCAGACCGTACGCGGCAAGATCGATCTTCTCGACCTCGATGTTGGCTCCGGCGGTGATGGTAGGAAGCAGACTTTGCAGCTGCTGCAGGCGCTGGCCGTTGGCGTTTTGGATGGAGCTGGTCTCAAGGATGAGGCCGAGATTCTGTCGAAGGCCGCGCGCGATGGCATCTTCAAGGCTGAGGTCGAGGACCGTACCGGTGTTGGTCCCGGTGACGATGGAGCCCTGAAAGGACTGCTGGGTGCCCTGTGCTCCGTTGGAGCCCGTGGCGTTGTAGAGATTGTTCTGGCCGCCACCGATGGCATTCGCGTTGACGACCGAGGGATCGCTGCTGTTGTTGGTAGAGCCGGTGCTCTGCGCGGACGATCCTGTCTGCGTGGCCTGGGTGGTGGTTTGGCCCGAGGCATAGGAGATGGCAGCGCACGTGCATAAGGAGACCACGATTGTGGTTACGCTCCGGGACGAAACGCGCCGGAGACGGCTAGCGGGCCATCCTCTATGCACCCTTTTCAAGTCGTCCATAACGCTAATGGTAAATGTACCTACTTTGAGGATTGGCTCTTGGCCCTTGACGATCGAAAGATGCTGTTCGCGACGGGCACAGGTCTTTTGATTCTGCCGTTCTGATGCGTGGAGACGCGGAGGATGTTCAAAACTTTTTGACTGCGAGTTCAAGGGACGGGGCTGGATCGAAGGCAGGCCAACTTGGGTCCAAGGCAAAACAACCTCGCTCCGGCGGGATAGAGCGGCGCTGGAAGGCATGCGACGTTAAGGGCAAGAGGAGCGGAGGGCACACGACCGTATTGAGAAGACGAGCAGGCAGGCGGCTAGGAAGCCGAGGGAAGAGGCGGCGACTGCGGATGAGTGCAGGGGATACACTGCTCGGAGAATGACGCGGGATGTGTGCGCGCAGAGGAGCGGCATGGCGGACGAGATTGGGGTGGGAATCATCGGCTTCGGGTTAGCGACGCGGGTCTTTCATGCGCCGTTTGTGACCGCGGTTCCGGGGCTGAAGCTGGCGGCGATTGTGCAGCGAACAGGGGAGGAGGCCGCGAAGGCCTATGCAACGGCCAAGATTGTGCGCTCAGTCGAGGACCTGCTGCGGGACGAGGCGATCCGGCTGGTGGTCGTGGCGACGCCGAACCAGACGCACTTTGCGCTGGCGAAGCAGGCGCTCGAGGCGGGCAAGCATGTGGTGATCGACAAGCCGTTTGCCGGGACGAGCGCGGAGGCGAGCGAGTTGCTAGAGGTGGCGGCGCGGATGCAGGTGCTGGTGTGTCCATTTCATAACCGGCGCTGGGACGGGGATTTTTTGACGGCGAAGAAGATTCTGGCGGAGGGATCGCTGGGGCGGCTGGTGACGTTTGAGTCGCACTTCGATCGCTATCGGCCGATGCTGCGCGAAGGCTCCTGGAAGGAGGCGGGCGGGGAGGTAAACGGTCTGCTGATGGATCTAGGGCCGCACCTTATCGATCAGGCGGTGGCGCTGTTCGGCATGCCCAAGACGGTGACGGCAAGTGTGCGGACGGATCGGGACAACGGCCAGGTGGTAGATGCGTTCGATATACGGCTGGGATATGACCGATTGCTGGTATGGTGCCGGTCGAGCATGCTGGCGTGCGACAACTCGTCCCGCTTTCTGCTGCATGGGACGGCGGGGAGTTTTCGGAAGAAAGGTTTGGACCCGCAGGAACCGAAGATTGTAGCCGGCGCGAAGGTTCCGCCGATGGGGGATGCGGTGAAGTGGCTGGAGGAGGAAGAGTCGATGTGGGGCACGCTGACGGTGGCGCCGAACCTGGCGGAACCGACAAAGCTGGTGACACGCACGATCAAGACGGAGATGGGCGACTATCGCTGTTTTTACGCTAATGTGCGAGACGCGGTGCTGGGGCAGGCGGAGTTGATGGTGCCTTCGCAGGAGGGATTCAATGTGGTGCGGCTGCTGGAGTTGGCTCGGCAGAGCTCGAATGAGGGCCGGACGGTGGCAGTTTAGGCATCGTACGGGTGGATGGGCAATCTGGTTGAGGGGAGGGGTTTAAGGCACGATGTCTGAGGCAACGAAGGTCAATTCCCTGCCCCAAGGGTTTCTTTGGGGAGCGCTGAAGGCGGGGATCAAGGCGAGTGGAAGGCTTGATTTGGCAGTAGCGGCGGCTCCGTTGGGGTCGCATGCGGCGGCTCTGTTTACGCGCAATCAGGTGGTGGCGGCTCCGGTGGTGGTGGGACGAAGGCATCTGGCGGCGACCGGCGGGCGGGTAATGGCGGTGCTGGTAAATGCGGGGAACGCGAACTGCGCGACCGGCGAGCCGGGGGTGCGGGCGTGTCTTGAAACGTGCAAGGCGGCGGCGGAGACGTTTGGATGCTTGTTCGACGAGGTGTTTCCTTCGTCGACCGGGATCATCGGCGTACCGCTGCCGGCCGAGAAGATCGTTGCGGCGCTGCCGGCGATGGCTCCGGCGCTGGGCTCGACGGAGGCGCATGCGGAGTTATTTGCGTCAGCTATTTTGACGACGGATACACGGATGAAGGTCGCGCGCGCGGTGGTGACGGTGGATGGGGTGGAGGTACGGCTGTTTGGTGCGGCGAAGGGTGCGGGGATGATCCATCCGCAGCTGGGTGTTGCGGGAGGATCAAGGACGGTGGCGGGATCGGGTCCGGCGGCGGCTCATGCGACGATGCTGGTCTATCTGTTCACGGATCTGGCGTCGAATGCGGCGGAGCTGCGGGGGCTGCTCGAGCCGGCGGCGGAAGGGACGTTCAATGCGATATCGATCGATGGAGATACGTCGACCAACGACACGGTGCTGCTGCTGGCAAGCGGGGTGAGCGGAGTGCGGCTGGATGAGCAGACACGGCCGGCATTTGCGGCGGCGCTTGAGGAGGTATGCGCGTCGCTGGCGTACCAGATTGTGGATGACGGCGAGGGCGTAACGCATGTGGTGCGGCTGGAGATAAGCGGCACGGAGACGGATGCGGCGGCGCGGCAAGTGGCGCGGGCGCTTGCGCACAGTCCGCTTAACAAGTGCGCGTGGTCGAGCGCGGACCCGAATTGGGGCCGGCTGCTGGCGGCGGCGGGGTATTCCGGGGTGCCGTTTGCGGTGGAGGAAGTGCGGATTGCGATCGGGGACCAGGTGGTGTTTGAGGGTGGGCTGCGGTCGCCGCGATTTGATAAGGCAGCGGCGCACGCGGTGATGAGCCAGCGGGAATATGCAATTCACATGTCGCTGGGGAACGGTTCGGGGCGGTGCAGCTTCCTGACATGCGATCTGACGGAAGAGTATGTGCGGATCAATGCGGATTATTCGAGCTGAAGGAATGAAGGTAACCGCCGTGGTCGGGTGCGGGCGCGGCGGTAGATCGGTGGCTAGCGGGTGAAAGACGTTGTGCGGTTTCGGCGACTCCTACGAGACCGGTGGCGAGGAGTGCGTGGACAGGTTATTCTCCGGATCGATAAAAGCGTTGACTTATGAGCTAAGCGCGATGCGGTTGAGAAAAGTGCTAAAGGTTTTCCCGCTTTTGCCGATGAAAGAGACAGAGGAATTGTTTGTCTATCTTGATTGAGGAAGCGCTCTTGAGCGACATGTGGCCTGATCGCATGACGTATTCTGCTGCGGCGATTTATGCTTAGCGGGGACGGCTTTTACACTCCTCCGAGCGAATGGATCATTATGCCAATGGTGTTGGATCAACCCGTAGCGCAGACGCAGCCCCAGACACAGGCTCAGCCGCTTAATGCAAGCGCTGATTTTCATGCCGAGGTTTCCGAGTGGCTGGAGGCATTCGATCAGCTGGTTGCCGGCGACCGCGAGCAGGCTGCGGCGCTGTTAGGCGCATTACGTGAGCACGCGAGCACGGTGGGCGTAGAGGTTGCGGGTGCGCTGACGACTGCATATCGGAACACGATCGCGCCGGTAGAGGAGAAGTCCTATCCCGGAGACCGCAGCTGCGAGCGGCGGGTTGAGGCGTTGATCCGTTGGAATGCAATGGCTATGGTGCACTCGCAGAATAAGAAAGATCCCGGAATTGGTGGACACATTTCGACTTATTCGTCGCTGGCGACGTTGTTGGAGGTGGGATTCAACCATTTCTTCCGCGGGAGCTACGGGAGTGAGCCGGGAGATTTCATTTACTTTCAGGGACATGCGTCCCCCGGGGTGTATGCGCGCGCGTTTCTTGAAGGGCGACTGGACGAGACACGGCTGAAGAATTTTCGGCATGAGCTGCGTGGAGAGCCGGGGCTATCGAGCTATCCGCACCCGTGGCTGATGCCGGACTTTTGGAATTTCCCGACGGTGTCGATGGGGATCGGACCGCTGAATGCGATCTATCAGGCGCGGTTCATGCGGTATCTCGAGAATCGCGGGTTGATCCAGAAGACGGAGCGCAAGGTCTGGGGATTTTTGGGCGACGGCGAGTGTGACGAGGTGGACACACTGGGTGCGATCTCGCTGGGCGCGCGCGAGGGGCTCGACAATCTGATCTTCGTGGTGAACTGCAATCTGCAGCGACTGGACGGGCCGGTGCGCGGCAATAAGCGGATCATCGATGAGTTGGAAGGTATCTTCCGTGGTGCCGGCTGGAACGTGATCAAGGTGATTTGGGGTTCAGACTGGGATGACCTGTTTGCCCGCGACAAGTCTGGCCTGCTGTTGAAGCGAATGGAAGAGTGTGTGGACGGAGACTTTCAAAACTTTAAGGCGAAAGACGGTGCATATCTGCGCAGGGAGTTCTTCGGCAAGTATCCGAAGCTGCTGGAGCTGGTGAAGGACTTGTCCGACCAGGAGCTGGGGATGCTGCATCGGGGCGGCCACGATCCGGTAAAGATCTACAACGCCTACCTGCGCGCGACGGAGCACAAGGGCAGCCCGACGGTGATCCTGGCGAAGACGGTGAAAGGCTACGGGTTAGGCTCGGCACAGGCCCGCAATGCGACACATAGCGAGAAAAAGCTGGCAGATGACGGACTCGCGGCGTTTGTAAAACGGTTCGATATCCCGATTCCCGAGCAGGCGGCAAAGGATGGCGCGTTCTACCGGCCGGAGACGTCTGCGCCCGAGATGCAGTACATGCGGTCGCGCCGGCAGGAACTGGGTGGATATCTTCCGCAGCGGAAGGTCCCGGCGCTGGCGGAGCGGGCACCCCAGTTCAAGGCACCGGGACTGGATTTCTTCGAGAGCTGGCTGGCGGGGTCGAAGGGCCGTTCCATTTCAACGACGATGGGCTTTGTAAACCTGCTGAACGCACTGATGAAGGACAAGGCGGCCGGCAAGTGGGTGGTTCCGATCGTTCCAGACGAAGGACGTACGTTTGGGCTCGAATCTTCAATCAGGCAGGTGGGGATCTATGCGCCGGAGGGACAGAAGTATGTGCCGCACGATGCGGATATGCTGCTGAGCTATAGAGAGAATAAGGACGGACAGATTTTGGAGGAAGGGATTACGGAAGCGGGATCGATGGCTTCCTTTACCGCGGCCGGGACGGCCTATGCGAACTATGGCGTGCCTTCGATTCCCTTTTATATGTACTACTCCATGTTCGGGTTCCAGCGGGTTGGGGATATGGCCTGGGCGTTTGCGGATTCGCGGGGCAAAGGTTTTCTGATGGGCGGGACGGCGGGACGGACGACGATGCTGGGCGAGGGGTTGCAGCACCAGGACGGCCACTCGATTGTGCTGTCGAGCACGGTACCGACGTGCCGGACGTACGATCCAGCGTTTGTCTATGAATTGGCTGTGGTGGTGCAGGATGGGATTCGCCGGATGTATGAGGTCGGTGAAGAGGCGTTCTACTACATCACAATGTACAACGAGGATTATCCTCAGCCGGAGCTGCCGGTCGGCGTGGAGACCCGTGAGTCGATCGCCGAGGGAATCGTACGCGGGATGTACAAGCTCAAGGCTGCCGCATCCGAGGCGACGGTCCAGCTATTCGGGTCGGGGCCGATCGTAAATGAGGTCCTGCAGGCGCAGACGATATTGGCGGAGCGGTACGGTGTGCAGGCAGATGTGTGGTCGGTGACCAGCTACACGGAAGTGCGGCGGGATGCACTGGCGGTTGAACGCTGGAATCGGCTGCATCCAGCCGAGCCGGAGCGGCGGAGTTATTTGGCCGGCAAGCTGGACGGAAGCAAAGGACCGATTATCGCTGCGAGCGACTATATGAAGAGCCTTCCGGATGGTTTGTCGCCCTGGCTTGGGTCGCGGCTGGTTTCGCTAGGGACAGATGGTTTTGGGCGAAGCGACAACCGCGAGCATTTGCGGCGACATTTTGAGGTTTCGGCGGAGGCCATTGTGGGCGCGACGCTTTCACGATTGGCGCGGGATGGAAACTTTGCTACGAAGGACGCGCAAAAGGCGCTTGCGGAGCTAGGTTTGAATGTGGAGGCGCTTGATCCGGCGCGAGCCTGACGTCCTACGATGAGCGCTTCGAAGTCTTACGAGAACCCTTTGCTGGGCCACGCACGCATGCGCGCCATGTTTCGAGCGTTGTTCGAGACACGTGCTCTCACCGAGCGGGCAGGAAAAAAGCTCGGCTTACCGCGAGGGTTGGAGGCTTGCTGGGTAGGTACGGCGATCGACTTGCAAGCAGGGGACGTGGTCAGCGGTTTGCAGGCGGAAGTGCTTGGGGCGTATATCCGGGCGGTAGGGACGAGAAAGACGGATCGTGCGGCGACCAAGGTGGAATTTCGGCGGGCAGCTGAGCGGATGAGTGCGGCAAGACCGTTTCCGGGCATAGCAAGTGATGCGTTTTGCTGCGCGGTCGGGCACGCTACGGCGATGGGCGCGGCGGCAAGCGGAAATCTTGTAGTGGCGTACGTCGGGGTCGATGAGCTGACGGCAACAGAATGGAAGCGTGTACTTGCCGTGGCACATGTAGGGTCGCTGCCGTTAGTGGTGGTGACGATTCCCTCCATCCGGGTCAGGGCAGTGGGAGATGTTTCGGAGATTGCAAGGAAGATTGCGGGAGTAAGTATTCCAGTGATTCCTGTGGATGCGGGGGATGCGGGGGCGCTTTACCGAGTGATGCAGGAGACATGTGTCCGGGCGCGCGCAGATGGGGGGGTTGCAGTGATCGAGTGTGTGCGGTTTGGCACGGACCCGGTGAAGTTACTGGGCGACCAGATGAGAAAAAAAGGAATTTGCACGGAGCGTTGGATCAACGAAGTAGAAGAGGATGCGCGGGCTCTGCAACTGTTGTTGTAGGGGGTGCGAGCGGAGCGTGGCAGGCTTGCGGAGGTACACTCTAGAGGTTCCCGCAGGCAAGGTATGGAGCGGTGAAGGTGTTTGGGGTGCTTGTGGATAGACGGTTTTGGCTTTGTTTTGCGGGTATGTGTGTTCTGTGGATGGGATCGCTCCGAGCGCAGACTTCCGCAACGCCTTCTCCGACGCCGGGGGATGCGACCCAGATGCCTTCGATGCCTGGGTATCAGCAGCCGGGACCGACTCCGGCTCAGATGGCGACTCCGATACCGGGGACGGTGACCACACCTCCTGCGCCGCCAGCGGCCTATACGGCGATGCCGCCGTATGTGCCGTACGGCGTTCCAGACGAGTTTCGGAAGAAGGACAATGACGGCTCGGTGTATGTTCCGGTCGACAGCTGGATTTATCCGGAGATGACGCGGCTTTACTCGTTGGGGTATGTGGATACGATGTTCCTCGGCATGCGGCCGTGGACGCGTAAGAGCCTGCTGCATATGCTCGAGGACTCCGAGGAAGACATTGTGCACTCGAATAGCGAGGAGGCGCAGGAGATTCTAGCGGCGGTGATGCGGGAGCTGAAGTCCGAGGATACGGCGAATGGATTGAAGGCACGGGGGCTGGTGTACGGTGCGCACGCGGAGTATGCGCGGGCGATGCCGATTACAGGGGAGACGCTGCGGGACAGCTACCACCTGGGACAGACGCTGGCGAACGACTACGGCCGGCCGTACCAGCCGGGGTTCAACGTGATTGCGGGAGCATCGACGATCGAGGAGTTTGGTCGGTTTTCGCTGTACGTGCGGGGCGAGTATCAGCATGCGCCTTCGGCGGCGGGCTACTCGCAGGCTCTGTCAACGGAGCTATCAAACCTGGATGAGATTCCCTACTCGGGCTTAAATCTGAATCAGGCGACGATTCCGACGGGGCCGATTGGAGCGCAGAATCCATTTCGGCTGGTGGAGGCGACGCTCTCGGTACATCTGGCGGGGCATGAGTTTTCCGGCGGCAAGTCGGATGCGTGGTTGGGTCCGGCGCAAGGAGGCGCGGTGGCGTGGAGCAACAACGCGGAGAACATCTACTCGTTTCGTATCAACCGTGTGGAGCCGCTCTATATCCCGCTGCTGTCACGGGTGCTGGGGCCGACGCGGTACGACTTTTTCTATGGAAGCCTGAAAGGGCATACGGATCCGAACGATGACTGGGTGCATGCGGAGATGATTTCGTTCCGGCCGACGAAGAACTTCGAGTTTGGGTTTGAGCGCACGATCATCTTCGGAGGCAAGGGTCACGAGCCGGTAACGCTGCATACATTTCTATATGGATTTTTCGATGGAGGGGACACGAACGGGATGCAGAAGTACTCGCGTACCGACCCGGGAGCGCGGTTCAGCGCGTTCAACTTCTCCTACCGGCTGCCGTTTATCGAGAGATACGCGACACTGTATGTCGACTCGATCTCACATGACGACGTGACGCCGATCAGTGCGCCGCGGCGGGCGGCGTATCGGACGGGAGTCGATGTCTCTCAGGTACCTGGACTGCGTAAGCTGGAGTTTCGGGCAGAGGGGGTGACGACTGATCCCGGCGTCGCCCGAAGCTACGCGGGGCAATTCAATTACTTTGAGATCGTGCAACTGCAGGGGTATACGAACAAGGGCTACATTCTGGGCGATTGGATTGGGCGGGAGGCCAAGGGCGGGCAGGCATGGTTTACGTACCACCTGTCTGGAAACGAGTGGATTCAGGCCGAGTACCTGAATAAGAAGAATGAAAAAGACTTTATTGCGAGCGGGACGACGCAGAACCAGTGGAAGGCGCAGGTCGTAAAGCGCTTTGCGCACGATGAGGTGGAACTGAACGCGTGGTTCCAGTACGAGCGCTGGAAGGCGCCGATCTACCGGCCGGAGTTACAGACGAATACGACGACTGCGGTGCAGGTTACGTTTTTTCCGGGGCTGAGGAACAAGAGTTTCCGGTAGGGCTGTCGAGAGAAGGAATGGAGCATAGAGGACGCGTTTGTGCGGCGCGCTCGTGTGGAAATTGGGACGGACAACGAAGGCTGTGCGACAGCTGGAGGAGAACCATACGGGGATTCTGGCTTCGCCAGAATGACGGCTATGAAGATTAGTGCGAGGCGGACTTGCAGGACGGGCTGTAAAGCTGAGCCACGGAGCGAACTGCAGGCAAAAGGAGGGCTTCAGGGCGTGGGGATGGGAGCTTCGGAGTCGACACAGGCCTGGAAGTAGGCTCGTGACAGCTCGAGGCCCTCGCGGAGCATGACCTTGGGCTGCCAGCCCAGGAGAGAGCGGGCAAGGGTGAGATCGGGACGGCGGCGCATGGGATCGTCTTGGGGCAAGGGCTTGAAGACGATCGGAACGTTGGCTCCGGTGACGGCGAGGACTTCTTTGGCGCACTCAAGGATGGTCCACTCGACGTCGTTGCCGATGTTCATGGGGGTGTGGTGCTCGGAGCGGGAGAGGCGCAGGATGCCTTCGATGAGATCGGAGACGAAGCAGAACGAGCGGGTCTGCGCGCCTTCGCCATAGATGGTGAGCGGCTGAGCCCGCAGGGCCTGGGTCATGAGGTTCGAGATGACACGGCCGTCGTTGGCCTGGAGGCGTGGACCGTAGGTGTTGAAGATGCGGACCAGGTGGGTGTTGACGTTGTAGTAGCGGCGATAGGCGGTGACGGCGGCCTCAGAGAAGCGCTTGGCTTCGTCATAGACCGAGCGCGGGCCGACTGGATTGACGTTTCCCCAGTAGGTTTCGACCTGCGGATGGACCTCGGGGTCGCCGTAGCACTCTGAGGTAGAGGCGTGGAGATAGCTGGCGGAGTACTTGCGCGCGAGATTGAGCGTGTTGATGGTGCCGGCGGAGCCGACGAGCAGGGTTTCTACGCCGAGGCGATGATAGTCGTCGGGGCTGGCGGGTGAGGCGAAGTTGAAGATGGTGTCGACCGGGCCGGAATCGAAGGGCTGGGTGATGTCGCGTTCGAGGAGCGTGAAGCGGGGCTCATTGCGTAGGTGTTCGAGGTTAGCGTAGTTCCCGGTCGAAAGATTATCGACTCCGACAACCTCGTAGCCGTCGGCGAGGAGAGCGTCAGTCAGATGCGATCCGAGAAAGCCCGCAGCGCCGGTGACCAGTGCTTTCTGTGTAAACATCCGTCTTCCTTTGTACAAATTCGATCTGTTGCGAGGGTATAGGGTAGCCGTTACGGGATGATGAGATACGCGTACGTTGACCCGGGAACTTGACCTGTCGATGCCCGGAGGTTATGTCGTCTCAGCGCGTTACCGCGACGGCCGCGTTGGTGACAGAATCGCGGACGGGATAAGCGGCTGGGCGACCGACACTGAGATAAGTGAAGCCGTGCTGCTGCATGACCTGGGGATCGTAGAGGTTGCGTCCATCGATAATGATGGGATAACGGAGGGTCTTGTTGAGGCGGTGGAGGTCGAGCTCAGAAAATTCCTTCCAGTCCGTAAGAATGAGCAGAGCGTCGGCGTCGGCGGCTGCGGCGTAGGAGTCCTCAACATACGCGAGACCGCTGCCGGCGGGAAGAATTTGCTCGGTGCGGCTCATGGCTGCGGGATCGTAGGCGCGGATGGTGCAGCCTTCGCTGAGAAGCATCTGCACGAGCTCTACGGCAGGCGATTCGCGTATGTCGTCGGTCTCCCCTTTGAAGGCGAGCCCGAGGACGGCTAACTTTTTGCCGCGGAGCGTCCAAAGCGCGGATCGAACTTTTCCGAGAAAGCGCTTTTTCTGGGTGGCGTTGATCTTCTCGACTTCGGTGAGGAGGGAGAAGTCGGTGCCGAGCTGCTCGGCGACTGAGCGGAAGGCAGCTACATCTTTCGGGAAGCAGGAGCCGCCATAGCCGATGCCGGGACGAAGGAAACGGGTGCCGATGCGGCGATCGAGGCCCATGCCGCGGGCGACCTGCTCGACGTTGGCGTCGGTGGCCTCGCAGAGATTGGCGACGGCGTTGATGAAGGAGATCTTGAGCGCGAGGAAGGCGTTTGAGGCGTGCTTGATGATCTCTGAGGATTTGGTGGAGGTGTTGAGCAAAGGCGGCGGGGTCTCGACCGAGCAGACGCCGGAGATCGCGTTGGGCGACTCATAGTAGGCGCCGGTGGTGAGCGGGGCGTAGATTTCAGCGAGGACGGCAGCGGCACGCGGAGTGTCAGAGCCGACGACAATGCGGTCCGGGTGCAGGAAGTCGGCGACGGCGGTACCTTCGCGGAGAAACTCAGGGTTTGAGACGACGTCGAAGAGCTCACGGGCGACGCCGTTGCGCTCGATGACGCGACGAATCCACTCGTTGGTGTAGACCGGGACGGTGCTTTTTTCAACGATGACCTTATAGGTGGTCAAGGTACGGGCGATCTCGGAGGCGACGGCTTCGACGTAGGAGAGATCGGCGTCGCCGGTCTCGGACTGCGGAGTACCAACGGCGATGAAAATAGCCTTGCACTCGCGGGTGGCTTCGGCCAGGTCCGTCATGAAACGCACCCGCCGGTTGCCGTGGCGATGCAGCAGCTCAGGCAAGTACATTTCGTGGATGAGCGTGTCCCCGCTCTGCAGAGCCTTGACCTTGCGCTCGTCGTTGTCTACGCAGATGACCTCGTGGCCCATCTCCGCAAAGCAGACGGCAGCGACCAGCCCGACGTATCCGGAGCCGACGACGGCGATGGAGACGGGCTCACGGAGCGACGGGGTGGAGGCGCTGGGTTGTACTGCGGAGCGAATTCCAGAGTTCGAGTAATCGGGCACGTTGTGAGAGGACATGGTCACGAGGAGTTTACCGCACCATTTGGGTCTCCAGCCACTTTATAATCTGATACTTTGGTGGGATTCTTATGACCTTTGGGGGCTCGTTTAGACTGGCCGGGTGAGCCTGGACAATCCTACGAACGCATCCGGCCGGGATGCACCCTTAGCACGGCCGTTTGTTGCACCTTCGACGGATACCACGCTTTCAGAGGCTGTGATCACGTTACGCAAGCGCCGGGTGGTGCTGATCGTACTGGTCGCGGCGGGACTCTTGTTTGGGTTTTATAAGGCGGTGACGCAGATCCACCTGTATGAATCGTTTGGACGGATTGAGGTGCGGTCGGGAGCCTCCGACGAGTTCAAGATTAGCGCGGCGTCTTACTTCGGCGACGATCCGCAGCGCAAGATGTCGACCGAGGAAGCAATTTTAATGAGCGACACGCTGCTGGCCAAGGTGGCGCGTGACCTGGATCTAGCGAACGATCACGACTTTCTACATGTCAAGGGACCTCAGCCGCACCGCAGCATGGACGATCCGGCGGTACGACAGACGGTGGTGGGGCTGCTGGCAAGCGGGTTGCACGTGGCGCAGGTTCCCAAGACGGACATTATCCGGATCAGCTTTCTGAGTCTGAACCCGAGGCTTTCCGCCGACGTGGTGAACAAGGTCATTGCGGACTATATTCAGCGCAGCTATGAGACGCGCTTCGATTCGACGCAGCGGGTTTCGGCGTGGCTGTCGAGCCAGTTGGAGGATTTAAAGAAGAAGGTGGAGGACTCGCAGCAGAAGATGATGGATCTGCAGCGCAAGCTGGGAACGGTGGGCTTCAACACGTCGCAGACAGCGAACCAGGAGACGTCGCCGCTTGAGGACCTGGCGAAGGCGGCGGGGCAGGCCAAGTTGAATCGGATTCTGGCCGAGGCGCGGTTCCGGCAGATCAGCGGTCTCGATCCGAACACGATCGAGGGGGCGTCCGAGATTCCGGGCGCGCCGCAGACAGAGTTGACGACGCTACGGACTGAGCTGGCGACGGCTCGTGCGAGCTATGCCGAGCAGACCACGACGCTGGGGCCGAACCATCCACTGGTGCGGGCGGCGCGGGCGCGCATGGAGGAGCTGGCCAAAGAGGTGAACGCCGAAGAGAAGCGCCTGGAGCAGCAGGCGAAGCTGGCCTTCAACCTGGCGCAGGCAAATGAGAACCAGACCAACGCGGCTCTGGAACAGCAGAAAACGGATGCGTACAAGCTGCGCAACGACCTGGTGGAGTATACGATTCGGCAACGCGAGTTTGAGTCCAGCAGAACGCTGTATGAAGGGCTGCTGCAGAAGCTGGCGACGGCGGGTGTGGATGCGGGACTGGAGTCGATGGAGATCGACATTGTGGACCCGGCGGTGGCCCCGGTAGGTCCGATCCTGAAGCCTGTGTCGACGATTGTGCTGTCGTATGGCCTGCTGGGAGTGGTGCTGGGCACTGTGCTGGCGTTTGTGCTCGAGAGCCTGGATACCGGGCTGCGCGGCGTGGCGGAGATCGAAAGCGTAATGGAGCTTCCTTCGCTGGCGATTATTCCGCGCTGGAAGCGGGCGGGGCCGGAGCAGCTCGCGGCGATGTCGACGGTGGCGCGCAATATCAATGTGCTGACGCAGCCGAAGAGTCAGTTCACGGAGGCATTCCGCTCGCTGCGGACGGCGCTGCTGCTCTCGACCCCGGGTGGGGAGCCGCGGATGATTTTGTGTACGAGCGCGACGCCATCGGAAGGCAAGACGACGGCGGCGAGCAATCTGGCGGTGATTCTGGCGCAGCGCGGGACACGGGTGCTGCTGATCGATGCGGACCTGCGGCGGCCGAATGTACATCATCGGTTTGGCCTGAACGGCAAGGTGGGCCTGAGTACGATTCTGAGCGGGCAGACAACGCTGGAGAACTCTGTGCAGCGGGTGGCGGAGGTGCCGGATCTGGAGATTCTGGCGAGCGGTCCGGTGCCCCCGTTTCCGACCGAGATGCTGAGCTCGCAGACGATGACGGATCTGCTGCAGCAGGCGAGGGAGCAGTACGCATTTGTGGTGCTGGATTCGCCGCCGGTGCTCTCGGTGACGGACGGCGTGATTCTATCGCGCAAGGTGGATGCAGTGGTGCTGGTGGTGCGGCATGGCAAGTCAAGCAAGAACATTGTGCGACGTGGGCGCGATTTGCTGGTGCGCTCCGGCGCAACAATGGCGGGCATTGTGCTGAACGCTGTGGATTTGAATACGCCGGAGTACTACGGCTACTACGGCTACTCAAGCTACTCGTACTCGAGCCTGGATCCGGCGAGCTGGGATGCACAGGACGGCCCGGGCGAGGGTGGCGAGGCCATGGACTCCGGCCGGGGCAGCCGCAGGAAGAAGGGGCGGCGATGAGGAGTCTGAGGCGAAGAGGGAGATGGCTGGCGGCGATCGTGCTGATGCTTGCGGCGACGGGTCTGCAGGGGCAGTTCAGCGGACCGGCGCTGAGCGCGTCGCCCGAGACCAACCGGGTGCAGGTGCCGACAACGGACCTGTCGATCCTGGCGCAGAGAGGGCTGGACCCGCTGATTGCTCCGGGCGATCTGGTGGCGGTGAAGGTTTTTGGGACGACCGACTTTCTCTCTCCGGTGCGCGTGAGTGTGGATGGAAATCTGCAGCTTCCGCTGATCGGGCTGGTGCAGGTGGGGGGGCTAACCCTGAATCGGACCGAAGACCTGATTGCCGCGCGGCTGAGCGCAGCCGGGATGTTTGTGAATCCGCAGGTGACGGTGCAGGTGACGGAGTCGGTGAGTCAGTTTGCAACGGTGGCGGGGGAGCTGCATGCGATTGTGCCGATCAACGGCAGCCGGCGACTGCTCGATGTGCTGGCGGTGGCGGGCTCGCTGCCGCCTTCGGCAAGCCACGTGATTACGATTTTGCGCCTAGGGCAGGAAAAGCCGATTGTGGTGGACCTGGGGACCAATCCGGCGGCAAGTGCGCGGGCGGATATTGAGATTCTTCCGGGAGACAAGATCCTGATCTCGCGGGTGGGCGTGGTGTACATTTTGGGGGCGTTCAAGACGCAGGGCGCCATTCCGTTGCAGCAGACCTCACCTCTGACGCTGATGCAGGCGACGACGCTCGCCGGGGGTGTGGGCTACGAGGGCAAATTCAAGGATTTGCGGATTATTCGCACGACCGGCTTGACCCGAAATGTGGTCACGGTAGACATCAAGGCGATTGTGAATGGGCAGGCTCCGGATCCAATTTTGCAGGCGGACGACATTATCTTTCTACCTTCGGATGCTTTGAAGGCGGCGATCAAGAGCGGCGGCATCGGCACTGCGCTGGGCGTGATCGATATTTTGGTAATTGCGCTGCAAAACCACTTGTAAGGTGCAGAAGGCGTGAGTCGGCATGGATGGAGACAGAAGCTCAAGGATGGCGCGCCGGCCGATGCGTGTGGCGTATTTTGTGAGCCATCCGATCCAGTACCAGGTGCCTCTGCTGCGGAGGATCGCGGAGGAGCCGGATCTTATGCTGACGGTCTTCTTCGGCTCGGATTTTTCGGTGAAGGGCTATCGGGATGACGGCTTCGGGGTGGAGGTTCGGTGGGACGTTCCTCTGCTCGAGGGCTACAGGTATGAATTCCTGCCGGCGTTGCGGGACACGGGCACGGAGGGGACCTTTACGCCGATCAGCCGGGGGATCTCGGCGCGGCTGCGGGATGGGGATGGGCGGCCGGCGTTCGATGTGGTGTGGGTGCATGGGTACGCGACGGTGAACCAGATGCATGCGATTGTGGCGGCCAAGAGTTTAGGGATTCCGGTGTTGGTGCGGGCGGAGTCCTGGCTGGGGGATCGTCCGCGGGGAGGAATGAAGCTGGCGGCGAAGAAGGTGTTCTTCGCGGGACTGCGACATCTAGTGGACGCGGTGCTTTACACGGGGACGCCGAATGGAGCGTACTGGAAACATTCGCTCGGCGAAGAGTTTCCGATGTTCCTGATGCCGTATGCGGTCGACAATGCGTGGTTCCGGCGGCAGAGCGCGGCGGCGGCGGGACGGCGGGACGAGCTGAGGGAAGAGCTGGGGCTTGCTGCTGGACGGCCGGTAATTCTGTTCGCTTCGAAGCTGCAGGCGCGGAAGCGATGCGCGGATCTGATTGGAGCGTATGCGCGGCTCGCTGCGGCGCCGGGTGAGGAGCCCTTCCCTGCCCTGGTGATTGTGGGGGACGGCGAGGAGCGGGGGGCGCTCGAGGCGCAGGCCGCAGCGACGGGGCTGGGCAGCATACGGTTTTGCGGCTTTCGGAACCAGTCGGAGCTGCCGCGCTTCTTCGATTTGGCGACGGTGTTCGTGCTGCCATCCAAGCATGAGCCTTGGGGCTTGATTGTGAACGAGGCGATGAACGCGGGTTGTGCGGTGATCGTGTCGGACGAGGTTGGATCGAGGTTCGACCTGGTGACAGACGGGGTGGAGGGATGCGTGTTTGCGGCGGGCGATGGAGCGGCGCTCGAAGCGGCGTTGCGGAAGGTGCTGGCGACGCCCGAGACGGTGGCCGAGATGGGCCGACGGGCGCGGGCGCGGGTTGAGGGTTGGGGCTTTGAGCAGGACGTGGAGGGACTGAAGCAGGCGATCGCTTTTGTGACCGGGAGTGCTGGGACGCCGCGGATGGATCGAGGCTAGAGACGGATGCGCATTCTGCACATTATCGGAACGCTGAACCCGGCTGCGGGCGGGCCGTCGGAGTCGGTGCGTGTGCTGCTGAGCTTTGGACCGATCGGCTACACGGGCGAGGTGGTGACGCTTGACGACCCCAAGCAAGCGTATGCGAGCGACATTCCGTTTCCGGTGCATGCGCTGGGGCCGATCACGACGGTGTATGGGTTTACGCGCAAGCTGCTGCCGTGGCTGATGGCGAACCGAGACCGCTTTGACGGTGTGGTGGTGAATGGGCTGTGGCAATATTGCGGGCTGGCGGCGTGGCTGGCGGTGCGGGGACGCAAGCCGTATGTGGTGTTTACCCATGGAATGCTCGACCCTTACTTCAAGCATCGCTTTCCTCGGAAGCACTTGAAGAAGTGGGCGTATTGGCTGGCGGCGGAGTACTGGGTGCTGCGTGGGGCCTACCGGGTGCTGTTTACGACCGAAGAAGAGAGCAGGCTGGCGGAGCAGAGTTTCTGGCTGCACCGGTGGAAGGGCTTTGTGGTGCCCTATGGAGCGAGCCGTCCTCCGAACGAGGGCGCGGTGCTGCGGAAGGCGTTCCTGGCCGAGTATCCGGAGATGCGGGGCAGGCGGTTTCTGCTGTACCTAGGGCGCATTCATCCAAAGAAGGGCTGCGATCTGCTGATTCGGTCGTTTGTGAAGCTGGCAGTGCGGGACCCGGGGCTGCACCTGATCATGGCCGGGCCCGACTTTGAGGACTGGAGCGAGACGCTGCGACAGATGGTGGTGGAGGCGGGTTTGACCGAGCGTGTGCACTGGCCGGGGATGCTGCGTGGAGAGGTGAAGTGGGGAGCCTTCTTTGCGAGTGAGGCGTTTATCCTGCCATCGCACCAGGAGAACTTCGGCATTGCGGTAGCGGAGGCGTTAGCCTGCGGGTGCGCGGTACTGCTGGCCGATAAAATTAATATCGCGCAGGAGATTGCGAAGGAAGGCGCGGGATTGATGGAGCTCGATACGCAGGAAGGAACGGACAACCTGATTGGGCGCTGGATCGAGATGGGTGCCGAGCAGCGTGAGGCCATGCGCGTGCAGGCGGTAAAGACGTTCGACGCGCATTACGACATGCGGAGAAATGCGGTGACGATTATCCGACTGTTTGAAGGCGCGGGCTCGGCTGGACGATGATTGCTGTGGAAATCTGAAGATGCCGAAGGAAAGCTTCTACAACTCGGCCGAACATATCTCGCCGGAGACGGCGGCCGACCCGTACCTGCGTCCAGCGTATTCGGTCAGCGACCGGCTGCGACGGCTGGTTTGGAATGTATGCTGGCTGCTGTTTTACCGGACTTCGCCGCGGCCGTTGCATGCGTGGCGAGCGATGCTGCTGCGAGGGTTCGGCGCGACGATGGGGCCGCACTGCCACTTCTATCCAGGGTCGAAGGTCTATGCTCCGTGGAATCTGGTGTGTGCGGATCAGGTGACGGCGGGAGACGGCGTGGAGATCTACAATCCGGCGCCGCTTCGGCTGGGGTCGCATGCCATTTTGTCGCAAGGCGCCTATGTGTGCGGCGCGACGCATAACTTCGACGACCCGGCGTTTCCTTTGCTGAGTTATGCGATGGAAATTGGACCGTACGCGTGGATTTGCGCGCGAGGGTGTGTGGGGCCGGGCGTACAGATAGGTGAGGGGGCGGTGTTGGGGCTGGCGTCGGTGACGGCCAGGAATCTGGAGCCGTGGACGGTCTATGCGGGGTCTCCGGCGGTGCGAGTCAAGGAACGGCTGCGCGCTGAGCGTTAGGCTTGGCGGCGCAGCTTGGCGAGGAGGTCGGTGGGATGGACAGGCTTGGCGAGGATCTCAAACTCATGGCCTTGGGCGCGGGCTTTTTCTAGCAGGTCGGCGGTCGCAGCCTGGCCGGAGAAGAGCAGGATTTTGCAACCGGGATGCTTGGCGCGGGTGGCGATGGCGGTCTCGATGCCGGTCATGCCGGTCATAATGACGTCCGAGATGAGCATATCCGGCACGAAGGTATCGAGGGTCTCGATGGCCTTCTCTCCGCTGTAGACTGCGCGCGCTTCAAAGCCCGCCTGATTAAGAATGATGGCGAGCGTATTGGCGATGACCTGTTCATCGTCGGCGACTAGCACACGCGGTTTCGACGGGCTGGTTACTGCTTCTGGCATTGCTGGTCCCCAAGGGTGTTTGAAATTGGCTGGGAAAATCCTCGGCTGGCGTACTCGCAAACGCAGGTGTACGACGAGCCCGGCGACACTTTCCCATCATAGCAAGAAAGTGGTGTTACGCTGACCGAGGGTTTCTCTGCGCGCGCCTCAACCGCGTGGACACCCCGTTCCACTCCTGAACAGAAGATTGCCTATGACCGAAGCCATTATTCGCGCTGAGCGCGTTGAGAAGTACTATGCCCAGCCGAGCGAGAATCGCATCCAGGTGATTGCCCCGACGGATCTGTCGATCGTTCCGGGCGAGATTGTTGCGTTGCTGGGGCCATCGGGTTCGGGCAAGTCGACACTGCTGCGGATGCTGACGGGGCTTTCGGCTCCTTCCGCCGGCAAGGTCTTCTGGCATGAACGGGAGATTGCGTCGACGGAGGTGAATGTCTCGATCGTGTTCCAGAGCTTCGCGCTGTTTCCTTGGCTGACGGTCGAGGAGAACGTGGAGGCGGTGCTGAAGGCGCGGGGCATGGAGCCGGCGGAGCGCAGGAAGCGCGCGCTGAAGATGCTCGATACGGTTGGGCTTGATGGATTTCAGGCCGCGTATCCGAAGGAGCTCTCAGGCGGCATGCGGCAGCGCGTAGGTTTTGCGCGGGCGCTGGTGGTTGAGCCCGAAGTGCTGTTTATGGATGAACCGTTCTCGGCGCTCGATGTGTTGACGGCCGAAAACCTGCGCAGCGAGCTGCTGGAGCTGTGGCAGAACAAGACGATTCCGACCAAGGCGATTTTCATCGTGACGCACAACATTGAAGAGGCGGTGCTTCTGGCCGACCGGATCATCGTGCTGGGGCGCAATCCGGGAAGGGTGCGGACGGACTTCAAGGTGGGCCTGCAGCATCCGCGCGACCGTAAGGCGGCGGCGTTTACACGGCTGGTGGACTACGTGTACACGGTACTGACGCAGCCGGATGCGAAGCCGCCGGAGCTTCCGCAGACGGCGGGAGCCACTGCTTCGCCCGAGAAGAAGAGGCCGCACTACCAGATGCTTCCGCATGCGCGGCCGGGAGGAATCGCTGGGCTTCTTGAAATATTGATCGATCATCATGGCAAGGACGATATCTATCGGCTGGCGGACGACCTGGCGTTTGAAATAGACGATCTGCTGCCGATTGTGGATGCGGCGAGTCTGCTGGGCTTCCTGACGGTGAACGAAGGAGACGCGGAAATTACGCGTACCGGCACGGACTTTGCAAACTCGGAGATTTTGGGCCAGAAGCAGTTGTTTCGCAAGGCGGCGCTTGAGCATGTGCTGCTGCTGCGGCAGATTGTACGGGCAGTCGAGACCAAGAGCGATGGGTCGGTCTCGGAGGAATTTTTTCATGACATTCTGGACGAGCAGTTTACCGAAGACGAGACCGTCCGGCAGCTTGAGACGGCGGTCAGCTGGGGGCGGTACGCGGAGCTGTTCGACTTCGACGCGACGCGCCGCCGCTTTCTGCAGTCGGAGCGTCTGCACCATGAGCTGGAGAACGAAGAAGTAAGCCTGGAGAGCGACGAGTAAGTGGCCATGAGACTTCCCCAATTCGGCGGAGTTCCCTCCTTTTCAAACACAGCAGGCAGGGAGATCCTGGCTCGCTCGCAGGTGCTGCGGCGCAGCTGGCCGTTCGTGCTGGACCTGTGTGTGGGGGCGATTGGCCTGGCGGGGTTTTATGCGGTGGTGCGGATTTGCATGTTCTGGGCCGGGCCGCCGAGCGAGCAGATGGTGGTCTCGCTCTCGCCGCGCTCGCTGCCGCTCTACGCGTTTTATTCCGTGGTGCGGATCTTTCTGGCGTATGCGCTGAGCCTGCTGTTTGCCATCACGTACGGCTATACGGCTGCGTATAACAAGCGGGTGGAGCCGCTGATGATTGCGGCGCTCGACATCATGCAGTCGATCCCGGTGCTGAGCTTTTTGCCACCGGTGATGCTGGCGATGATCAGCCTGTTCCCCACGCGGCACATCGGCGTCGAGCTTGGGGCGATTGTGCTGATCTTTACCGGTGCGGTGTGGAACATGGCGTTCAGCTTCTACTCTTCGTTGAAGTCGATTCCGCGCGAGCTGCTGGAGGCGACGAGCATTTACCGCTACTCCGCGCCGCAGCGTTTGTTTCAGTTGGAGCTGCCGTTTGCGGCGATAGGCCTGGTGTGGAACTCGATCATGTCGGTGGCGGGAGGGTGGTTCTTCCTGATGGCATGCGAGATGTTTCACTTCGGCTCGCGCGACTTCCGGCTTCCGGGGCTGGGATCGTATCTGCAGACGGCGGCGGATGCGGGGAACGGCCACGCCATTTTGTATGGTCTGCTAACGATGGTCGCGATCATCGTGGCGACGGATCAATTGGTATGGCGGCCGCTGATTACTTGGAGCGATAAATTCAAGTTTGAGCAGGTGGAGAGCTCGAAGCATGGGAGCTCGCCGCTGCTGCATATGCTTACGCAGTCGGCTGGGGTGCAAGCGATCCTGAAGCATACGACGGTGCCGCTGGGCGAAGCGTTCTACCAGCGACTGGCGAAGGCGCGTACGGCGAGGGTGGAGAAGCTGGCAACGACGCCGACGCGGGAGACCGGGGCGGCGGTGGCCCGGGTAGTGCCGTGGGTGCTGATGCTGGTGGTTGCGGCGGCGGTGGTGTTTGCGGCGCAGCGGGCGCTGGTGCTGCTGAGTCCGGTGGATCGGGCGCAGTATCTGGAGCTGCTGAAGGGTGCGGGCGCGACGTTCCTGCGGGTGAATTTTTCGCTGCTGCTGGCGGCCGGCTGGACGATCCCGGTGGGTGTGGCGATCGGGTTCAACCCGCGGCTGGCGCGGATTGCTCAACCACTGGCGCAGATTGCGGCGTCGGTGCCGGCGACGGCACTATTTCCAGTGATTTTACTGGCGCTGGTGCGACTGGGCGGCGGGTTGGGACTGGGGTCGATTGTGCTGATGCTGCTAGGGACGCAATGGTACATCCTGTTCAACGTGATCGCGGGCGCGATGGCGATTCCGACCGACCTGAAGGAGGTTGCGACGCTGTTTCGGTTTAGCCGCTTCGAACGCTGGCGGAAGGTGATTCTGCCGGGGATTTTTCCGTACCTGATTACGGGTATGGTGACAGCCTCGGGTGGCGCGTGGAATGCGAGCATTATTGCGGAGTACTTCCGCCTGGATAATCGCACGCTGACGACGCTGGGGCTGGGAGCGCAGATCAGCTCGGCGACCGAGCATGGGCAGTTCCCGATTTTGCTGCTGGGAACGATTTTGATCTCGCTGATGGTGGTGACGACGAATCGCCTGGTGTGGAGGCCGCTGTATCGACTGGCAGAGACGCGGTATCGGGTTGGGTGAGGGATTGCAGGGCAGCTGTAATGAACGATGAGCCGACTTTTTCTTTATTCGTCATTGTGATACGGATGCCTGAAATAGCTACTCGCCAAGGGTGTCCAATGGAGTACTCTATTTAGTATGCACGGCGTGGTGGAAGCTCCCGGATATCTCAAGCAGGCCGAGGCAATTTTTACCTTACAAGAGCGCGAAACGATCCTAATGAAGGTGGCTCATAACTCGGAGTGCGGTGAGATGATGCAAAGCACGGGTGGTGTCCGCAAAAGGAGGATCGGTCGTGGTAGCAGAGGCAAGAGCGGCGGTGGGCGAGTGGTTTACATATTTGCATGATGTGGATCGTCCCATCTTTCTGCTCGCGGCTCTTTCAAGAACGACAAGTCGAATATGAGCGAAGCCGAGCGGAACGAGATAGCGAAGTTCGTCAAGACGCTCTTCAAACTAAGCGAGGGGAACGTATGAGTGAGAAAGCTTTCAGCAAGATCATGCAGGGTCTGCAAGAGGCGAAGGAGTACATGGAGGGAGAGCGGGAGGGCTACAAGGTCACCGTGCCGCCCGCGGTGGACGTGAAGAGCATCCGCAAACAATTAAAAATGACTCAGGCTGCCTTCTCAGATAGCTTCGGCTTCAGTTTGGACACGGTCAAGCATTGGGAAGGTGGACGGCGTACGCCCGAGGTGCCGGCTAGGGCATATCTGACCGTGATCCAACGTAATCCCTCGGCCGTGCTCGAAGCGTTGCATCCGGCTTCGTCAACGGGAACGCAGCGGCTTTCAAGCAGCCGTATAAAGCCGACCTCCAGCTCTTTAGGAGTAAACACGCAGGGCTTAGGTCTATGAAATTTGGCGTACTGGTATTTCCTGGATCGAACTGCGATCACGATACGTATCACGCCGCTGGAGCTGTGTTGGGCGAGCGGGCGACCTTGCTATGGCATGCCTCGACGGATCTCGAGAACTGCGATGCCATTCTGGTTCCTGGGGGCTTTGCCTATGGGGATTACCTACGCACCGGGGCTCTCGCGAAGTTCGCGCCCATCATGCAGCCGGTGACGCGATTTGCGGCGTCGGGCGGACTGGTGCTGGGGATCTGCAACGGGTTTCAGATCCTGACCGAGACCGGCCTGCTGCCCGGCGCGCTGATGCGGAACGCGCAGCAGCGTTACATGTGCAAGCATCTGCATCTGCGCTGCGAGACGGCGGATTCGCCGTTTACGCGCGGGATTCAGCGCGGCGAGGTGCTGCACATGCCTGTCGGCCACATGGAAGGCAACTACTTCTGCGGTGCGGAGACGCTGGCTGAGCTGAACCGACAGGACCGGGTGGCCTTCCGGTATGCGAGCGCGACGGGCGAGACGACGGCCGCGCACAATGCGAACGGCTCGCTTGAAAACATTGCCGGCGTGCTGAACGAAGGCCGCAATGTGCTTGGGATGATGCCGCATCCGGACCGATCGAGCGAGCAGCTGCTGGGCTCGGCGGATGGGCTGCGGATCTTTCGGTCTATGGCGGAGTTGCTGGTGACCGCGGGCTGACGGCGAGGCGGGTGGTAGTCTGATCGTTCCATGGTAGACATCCATCATCATCTGTTGTGGGGCCTCGATGACGGAGCGAAGAACTTCGAGATGTCTCTTGCGATGGCCAAGGCCGCGGCGGCCGACGGGATCACCGAGATTGTGTGTACGCCGCATGCGAGTGGGCAGTTTACTTTTCAACCGGAGCTGAGCGAGCAGCGGCGCATGGAGCTGCAGGGGGCGCTCGACACGGAGGGCGTTGCGCTGCGGCTTGGGCTGGGGTGCGATTTCCATCTTTCCTACGACAACATCCTGGAGGTCAAGGAGGATCCCTCGCGCTTCAGCGTGAACGGGCTTGGCTACCTGATGGTCGAAATTCCGGATTACGGTGTGCCCCCGGGACTAGCGGAGACGTTTTACGAGCTGCAACTGGCGGGGCTGACGCCGATCCTGACACATCCGGAGCGCAACCCTACGCTACAGAACGATCTAGAGCGGGTAGCGGAGTGGATGCGCGGCGGGGTATTGGTGCAGGTCACGGGAGACTCGGTGACGGGCAAGATGGGGCGCGTGGCGCAGCGTACGGCGCATCTGCTGCTGGAGCGGCGATGGGTGCATTTTCTGGCGACGGATGCGCACAATGTGAGCTCGCGGCCGGCGCGGCTGAGCGAGGCACGGGATATGGTCGCGAAGAAGTATGGAGCGGCATATGCGGAGAGTCTGGTGACCGGAAATCCCCGTTGTGTGTTTGAGGGGACGGCTATTTCTCCGGTTGAGGAGCCGCAGGATTTATACGAGGAGTTTCGGGAGAAGAGCTGGTTCGGGAGATTAATGCGGTCGATTCTGTCTTAGGGGGAACAAAGTTTCTTGGGGACTCCGGTCCTCTAGATTCCACCTCGGACGGTGAGACTGTCTGAGATGGGGCACCCGGCCTTTGTCTACGTTTCAAGGTAAGCTTTGTAAGACCTACCGGTTCTTGGACCCCGAGATCTGCGGTTAGAGGCCTAGGCCGCCCTCTACGGCTAGTAGTTGGCCGGTGATGAAGTGGGGGCCTGTCGCAAAGAAGAGGACCGCAGCGGCCACGTCGGCGGGTGTGCCGTTGCGCTGCATGGGGGTGCGGTCGGCGAAGTGCTGGTAGGCGGCGTCGACCTCGCCCTGCTGAATCATGCCGGGCGCGATGCAGTTGACGCTAACCTCCGGAGCCCAGGCCTTGGCCATGGTCTGGGAAAGCATATGCAGCGCAGCCTTCGAGGCGCAGTAGTGGCCGTGCGTGGCCCACGGTTTGAGGCCGCCAAGCGAGCCGATGTTGACGATGCGACCTCCGACTTGGCGGAGATGCGGATAGGCAGCCTGCGCCATAAGGAACGGACCGCGGGTGTTGGCGGAGAACATGGCGTCCCACTCGGCGAGTGTGATTGCTTCAAGTTTTGCGGAGGCGAAGAAGCCGGCATTATTGACCAGTATGTCCAGCCGGCCGTGTGCGGCGAGCGCCAGGCCGACGGTTCGGACGATCTCGGCGGGCTGGTCGAAGTCGCAAGGGTGTCCGGAGGCGCGGACGCCGAGGCCGGAGAGCTCACGAAGGGTGGCCGCGGCCTCGTCGCTGGAGTTGCGGTAGGTGATGGCCACCTCAGCACCAGCGTCTGCGAGGGCGAGCGCGATTGCCTTGCCGATACGTTTCGATGCTCCGGTGACGAGCGCAACTTTTCCGGTGAGCGGCTTCAAAGGTGAGGAAGGTTCCACTGCGTTACAGCTCGTTTGGCGGAGGATTGGTCTGGATGGGTGAGCCGGTGACGGGGTTCGGCGTGTCAAGTGGCGAGGTGGTGGGAGGGTCGGTCTGGATGGGTTTGTGCTGGACGGGGGCGGCCTTGGTACCGGGGGATGGTGCTGACGGGTTCACGGTGAGACCGGGCCGCTGATCTGGACTTTGATTGATCGTTCGCTTAGGAACCTGCAACGGAGTTCCGGGCAGAGTGGCCGGCGTGGCAGGCTCCTGCACACCCATCGGGCGCTGCGAGGCCTGGCCGGAGTTGTCGGTGTAGGTGGAGATTTGGGCGCGAGGTCGAATCATCTTTACCTCGATCAATTTACTGGGATCGTTCACCTGGTAGTCGCCGGCGTAGGTGGCGAAACCGTCGGCGATGACCTGCACCTGGATATCGGATCCGGTGGCGATCACGTCGATGATCGCTTTGCCCTCTTCGTTGGTCTTTACCTCAAGATTGCCTTCGTCTCTGCCGTCCTTAATGGCGTGGAAGATGACTGCGGCGTTCAAAATAGGCTTGCCATTCGAACCTTTGAGGACCTGTACCTCGATGTGCGAGGTTTCGGGGGGAGCCTTGTACTTGCGTCCGCGTTTGGGTGCGGAGTCGTCCTGCGCGCGGGCGAGCGGAGCGGCGAGGCCGAGCGAGAGACCAAGAACGGCAGAGACGACGAGTCTAGAGGGGTGCGGCATGGCCTGATTTTACGTCGGCGGAGGCCCGGGCGTCACGCGTGCTAAGAGCAGGGTGGATGGGTGCTGGGGTGCAGCGGGCCAGCGTAAACTTGCGCGCGATTCACTCACATTTCACGCTGTGTCAGTTGACAGTCGCGGGGGTCGACGACTATGGTTAGCAATCGAAGGGACTGAGTGCCAATCGCGCGCTTGAGCTCCCGAAGTTACGGCAAAAGCACGCAATTCAAGTTTGCTCAAGGAGAAGTAAGTTATGGCAACAACGACGTTTACGCCCCTTCACGATCGCATCCTGGTTCGCCGCACCGAAGAGGGTGAGACGATGCGTGGCGGCATCATCATTCCGGATTCCGCAAAGGAAAAGCCTATGCAGGGTGAGGTTGTCTCGGTCGGCAAAGGCAAGTCGAACGACGAAGGCAAGGTTTTCCCGCTGGATGTGAAGTCGGGCGATACGATCCTGTTTGGCAAGTACTCCGGCACCGAGATCAAGCTCGACGGTGAAGACCTGCTGATCATGCGTGAAGAAGAAGTCTTGGGCATCGTCTCGAAGTAGGCACTTCGTGCCATTCTCGACCCGCTTTGCGGGTGAACAACAAAACTTTTACCGCCGGTCTGACCGGTATATGGAGCAACTGTTATGGCAAAGATGATTTTGCACGGGGAAGATTCCCGCCAGGCAATCCTGCGCGGCGTAAATATTCTGGCGAACGCTGTTAAGGTCACGCTCGGTCCGAAGGGCCGGAACGTGGTCATTGAGAAGAAGTTCGGCTCGCCGACGATCACCAAGGACGGCGTGACGGTAGCCAAGGAGATCGAGCTTTCGGATGCGCTCGAAAACATGGGCGCGCAGATGGTGCGTGAAGTGGCGTCGAAGACCTCGGACGTAGCCGGCGACGGTACGACGACCGCGACGGTTCTCGCGCAGGCGATCTACCGCGAAGGCGTGAAGACCGTTGCGGCCGGCGCGAACCCGATGGCGCTGAAGCGCGGCATCGATAAGGCGGTTGAGGCCATCATCGGCAAGCGCGATGAGCATGGCGCGGTGCAGGGCGGGGCGCTTGCGGCGTTCTCGAAGCCTGTTTCCGGCGACATGATCGCGCAGGTTGGCACGATCTCGGCGAACTCGGATGCGCAGATCGGCACGATCATCGCCGCGGCCATGAACAAGGTCGGCAAGGATGGCGTGATCACGGTCGAAGAGTCGCGCACCATGGAGACGCAGCTGGATGTGGTCGAGGGCATGCAGTTCGACCGCGGCTACCTGTCGCCTTACTTCGTGACCGATGCCGAGCGCATGGAAGCGGCGCTTGAGAATCCTTACATCCTGATCTACGAGAAGAAGATCTCATCGATGAAGGACCTGCTCCCCTTGCTTGAGCAGATTGCCCGCACGGCCAAGCCGCTCGTCATCATTGCCGAGGACGTGGACGGTGAGGCGCTGGCGACCCTAGTGGTCAACAAGCTGCGTGGCACGTTGAACGTGGCCGCGGTCAAGGCTCCTGGCTTTGGCGATCGTCGCAAGGCGATGCTCGAGGACATCGCAACCCTGACGGGCGGCAAGGCTATCACCGAGGATCTCGGCATCAAGCTCGAGGGCGTGAAGGTAGAGGACCTGGGCACCGCGAAGCGCGTCACGATCGACAAGGACAACACGACGATCGTCGATGGCGGCGGAAGCGATGACAAGATCGCCGGCCGGGTGAAGGAAATCCGCGCGCAGGTGGACAAGACGACGTCCGATTACGACCGTGAGAAGCTGCAGGAGCGCCTGGCCAAGCTGGTGGGCGGCGTTGCAGTCATCAAGGTAGGCGCGGCGACCGAGACCGAGATGAAGGAAAAGAAGGCGCGCGTTGAGGATGCGATGCATGCGACGCGCGCTGCGGTTGAGGAAGGCATTGTCCCGGGCGGCGGCGTGGCGTTGATTCGCTGCTCCGAGGCAGTGGACTCGCTGATCAAGACGCTTGAGGGCGACGAGAAGATCGGCGCGAACATCATTCGCCGGGCGATCGAAGAGCCGTTGCGGATGATCGTCTCGAATGCGGGCGAAGAGGGTGCGGTGGTCATCGGCAAGATCCATGACTCGAAGGAACCGAACTTCGGCTACAACGCCGGAACGGGAGCCTACGAGGACCTGGTTGCGGCCGGCGTGATCGACCCGACGAAGGTAACGCGGACGGCTCTGCAGAATGCGGCGTCGATCTCCGGCCTGATGCTGACCACCGAGGCCATGATCTCCGAAATTCCGGAGAAGAAGGAAGCAGCGGGCGCTGGTGGACACAACCACGGCGGCGGCGGCATGGAAGGCATGTACTAAGCCTTTCGATTGCTTAGCTATGATGAAGGCCCCGAAGCGCATTGCTTCGGGGCCTTTTACTTGTGGTTGGGAAAGTACCGCAGCAACGCAGATTCCTTTCAGAGATGACAACAAAGGATTTAGCGGAGCTGGAACTCGGGGCTGCCGAGCAGCAGCGCGGTAAGGAGGTTGAGCGTCTCGATGAGGTTGGCTGGGGGTTGCTGGCTGAGTTGAGAGTGGATGAAATGTGCGGTGCCTGAAGAGATTTCACCCTCAATTAGGCTGGCCTCCAGCACGCGCAAAGCGATCTCTGGGCCGGAGGTGGAGGTAGGGGCGGTGTGGAGGAGATTAACCGGCCTGGCGTGCGGGATCTCGGACGAGCCAGCGCCGCGGTTCGTCATTAAACTCAACGCGAGGACACGGGAAGAGTCGAATTTCTGGTTGGCGAAGCGATTGTGCGTGAGCTGGTCGGCAAAGTTTAGCCGCGCGAGCAGAGACTGCGTGTTCATCCAGTGGTCGGCGGTGACGTAAAAGCCCGTGGGCGGCAAGGCGCGGTAGAGGGGCTGACCCATGTCGTTCAGGCGTTGGGCGAGGGCGCCGGGGTCCTGCGGGTCGGTGAGCGTGGCGCGGAAGGCTGAGGCGAGGAACTCTTCGGGGGTTTTGACCTTGGTGCGGAAATAACGGTGGGAGTTGAACTCGCGTGATTGTATGAGTGTGCGCAGGACGGTGCGGATGTCGCCGTCCGAGGCAAGGTAGGCGGAGGCGAGGCGATCGACGAGCGCCGGCGGAGGATCGTCGGCGAGAAAGCGCTGGGCCAGCTTGAAGCCGAGGAAGTGGGCGGTCTGGGGGCTCGCGGCGAGCAGGATAAGTGCGGCGATGCCCTGCTTCATGCCGGGCTGGCCGTCAGCTTGGGCGATGACCTGGGCGAGGGCGGGAGAGATCGTCTGGCCGGAGACGCGACCGGCTTCATCGATGGTGTAGCCGAGCCAGCGCTTGGGGCCGGGCTCGTGCTTCCTGGGGTCGAAGATGAATGGACCTCCCTGGTGGGGGCGATCGACGCTCCAGCCGGTGAGGATGGCAGAGAGCGCGGTGACGTCGGCCTGGGTGTAGCCGCCCTTGACGCCGAGGGTATGGAGCTCCATGACCTCGCGGCCATAGTTTTCGTTCAGGCCGCGCTTGCCGGGTTTTGCGTTGGGCTTGGCGGGGTCGATGCCATTGGCAAGCGAGTTGGGGCCGATCGAGAGCCAGTTATCGAGGTAGACCATCATGGCCGGGCTTTGGGCGGTGGCGAGCAGCAGATCGCGGAACTTGCCCAACGCGTGAGGGCGGATCACGTCGCGCTCGTAGCTGGTCGTGTACCACTGGTCGGAATTTTTGGGAGCGAAGACGTTGAAGTGGTTGAACCAGAAGTCGGTCATGACCTCCTGAAGCTGGCGCTCGGAAAGCACGATGCGGAGGAGTTTGGCCTGGGTCAGATCGTCGAGCGTGCGGTTCTGGGCACCGACGCCGCCCCGGAAGGCGAGGATGGTTTCGCGCTCGCGCGGGGTGAAATCATTGAAGAGGATGGTGCGCTGGTCGCCGGGAACGAAGTTGACAAACGCGATACGGTCGGGCGCGGGCAGGGCGTTGAGGGCGGCCATGCGCTGTGCCTTGGGCAGGGCGAAAAGTTGGCCGGCAACGCGGGCGGCGGCGTCCTGACCGAGCTTCTTCTGGGCATCTTTGGCGTTCTGAGCGGCCGCGTCGTCCGGCGGGGTTATGCTGGCGAGCTTTGCGGCGCGCTCCTGCTGGAGCTTGTACACCTGGACCTCGTACACGCTGGCGAGGAGCGGTTCAGTGGGATAGGGGCGCTTGCCGTCGTCGACCTGCTCGACCATGCTGCGATCGGGAAAGCGGAGGAGCGCCTGTTCGGGGGGCAGGGTGAGGGTTGGGAAATCTTGGAGGCGGGTGGTGAGGGCAGCGTCGGGGATTGAGTCGGGTGTGAGTTGCTGCTCAAACCACTGGTCTGGTCCTTGCGCGAGGATGCGGTCGACATCGCCCGGGCGTGGGCCAAAGGTGAAGCGATTGAGGAGCTGTACGGCGCGCTCGCGGGGGTTCAGGGGGAGATTGGATATAACCTGCTGCTTGGACCGAATGCTTGTTTGGTGAGACTGAGACACGAGGGTGTCCTGCTGAGCTTGAGCAGAGATGCCAAGCAGAGTCGAAGCTAGCAAGACAGCCTTTGTGCGCATCCCGTTTCCCTCACCGAGCTTAGAACCGGCTTGGTTGCGGGAGTTGCGCGAGCATGCGATTGTCTTCTGCGAGGAGCTCACCCATTCGGTCCTGAGGCACGGATCTCCGTTGTGCAGCCAATGGCGTTCTCGGGTACACTCTGACATAGTGCTGTGGATGCTCCGGCGATTTGGCTAGGTAAGCTGTCCTCAGTTGATGCGTGGAGAGATGGCCGAGTGGCTGAAGGCGCACGCTTGGAAAGCGTGTATACCGCAAGGTATCCAGGGTTCGAATCCCTGTCTCTCCGCCATATCTTTATGTTGGCAGGTACACGTAAGTATTTTGCAACAGTAAAAGTGTTGAAAGTTGAACGCCCTTGCCGTGCCTTTGTTTGCCGGACTACTACGGAATATGCGATGAGAGCAAGAATACGACCACCGACTTGAATCGGTGGTCGTATCTATATACCTAGATAAACTAAAGCTAGAAATACATAGATAGATTCAAGCTATAAGCTCGGTCCACTCATAATAGTGGCCAATGCATGCATCCGGATCGTATCTTCAGGGGTTTTTGCCGCCGCTGCATTCTCATCCAGCTTTTTACTTATCTGCTTCAATTTTTTTGTATTTTTTGTGGTAAGCGCCGCGTTCAGCTCTGTTGCCTGCTGCGGTGTGATGCTTGTGTCACGCGCTAACTGGTCAAGATAAGCGCGTGCGGTTACTGCGTTTTCAGGCCAGGTGATCTTTGGCTGATCTTGTACGTTAAGTTCCGACAGATGCACCTGAGCCGCGGCATCAATTTCGTTTTGGGTTAGGTATTTCGTTGGAACTAGCTTGAAGACATCGGTCCCGCGAGCAATTTCCGAACCGTAGATATATCCGTTGTAATAGTAAGTCGACCACTGACCACCCATGGCTGGCCGTGAGTTATCTACCGGCCCACGATCGAAGTAGCCGATCTCAAAGGGATGTGAAGGATCCGTGTAGTCCATGATGGAGACGCCACCCTGGTACCAGGACTGGACCTCAATATTTCGGCCCGGCACGGGAATCATCGATCCATTGTGAGCGACACAGTTCTCTTTGTCGGTCTGCGGCGCGGGCATCTTGTAATAGGCCCTCAGCTTCAGCTTCCTATCCGCGGTGATATCGAAGATTGCATCCGCACCCCAGTTCATCGGATCGCTGACGCGGCAGCGTGGCTGTCCGCCACCACCCCATTCGTCCGTGAAGAGAACCGTCTTGCCATCGTTCGAGAAGTTGGCTGAATGCCAAAAGGCATAGTTCGCATCCGTCACTGCATCGAGCCGCTTGGGATGCACGGGATCGGAGATGTCAAGCAGGATACCGTTGCCTGAACATGCGCCCGCCGCCAAGCCAAAGGCTGAGTAAACGGTGATGTCATGGCAGCCACGGGTGGCCGATGTCGTCTGAGTTCCGTTGCCATGGTTGCCTCCGTTCCAAAGCCCGTTCGCGGCTCCGGTCTTCTCATCCTGAAAGATACGCGGGCTGTTGACTACCGCGGCCAGCTCCGGATGTGCAACGGGAACCTTGATGACGACGATGGTGTAGAGCGCGGTGTCGGGATCGACGTTCGGGTCACCCTCCGAGCAACCGCCGAGCTCGGCTTTCGGCCGCACACCGGCCGACCCGGACACATAGATGTATACGTTATCTTTGTCTTTTGGGTCGACAACCAGCGTATGCGTGTGCGATCCGCGACAGGTCTGAACATCTTTTACCTGCTTCGGGTTAGTGATGTCGCTGATGTCAAAGATGCGAACGCCTTTGACACGATCAGGGCTTGGGTCGGGCATTTTGCGCATGGCTGCGCGGAACGCTGCAATCTGCTCCGGAGTAGCGTCTGCAGGAGGCGGTGTAGGTTCGGGCTTCGAGGTGGCAAAGCCCTGCGTGCCGCAGTCTGCGCGGCCGTTTGCAGCTTCAACCGACATGAAGAGTAGATGACCGTAGACCGAGACATCTCCCTGGCCGCCTGGGCAGACGATCGACGTGATGAGCTTCAGGTGGGTGGGATCGGCGAGGGAGTAGACGTTGACTCCGGAGTAGTTGCCGTTGAAAAGATACTTCGTATCGAAGGCGAGATCGGAGTTGGTGCCGCCGTAGTTAGCTCGAGGACCGGCGGCAGGTCGCATGCCCGCGGTGTGGGGTGCGTCCGGATCAACAGGGGCCGGCGCGGGAGTCGCGTCCACAGCCTTGATCGAATCCATGTCGGGCGCGAACCCGGCGGGCTTCGGAGTCGTCATCACGAGCTGCAAACCGGAGGCAGCAACCGCGGCGTCATACAGGCCACCTTTCAAGCCGACGCGCGGATCGTCCGGGCCGGAGCGCGGGTTCACGTAGACCGAAGAAGTAGAGGAGCCGGGCCCACTTGGAGGAGTCGGCGGATGCATAGCGGCAGTCTGGCTTTGCGAAAATGCGGGAGAAAGACTAGCCAGGGTAAGAGCGGTCCATGCTACGCCGCGAGAAAAACGAGAGACCGTTACTGAGATCATTGCTTCTCCTTCAAGATGTGCTGCATGTAATCGATCTCCGCCTGTTGGGTGTTATCGACGTCACTTGCGAAGTCGAACAACTGCGGATCCTGGCCGGCTCCGGGACTGGCAAAGAGCTGCTTCACCATGGTGAGCGCGCCGGTGTGATGCTGAATCATGCCGGTAAGAAAAAGACGATCGAACGTCGGTCCGCTCGCTTTGCGCAACGTATTCATCTGCGCCGAGGTGAGCATTCCCGGCATGGAAGGCATCATCGAGCTCATATCCATGTTCGACATGTCCATGCCACCCATGTCCATCGACGCCGAAGTTGGCAGGCCGCGGTCGGTGAGCCACTGTTTCATCCAGCGCATTTCATCGGTCTGCGAGACATCAATTTTTTTGCCCAGCTCACGCACTTCAGGGTTCTGCGAGCGTGTCTTCAGCAGCTCCGTCATCTCGACAGCCTGGTTGTGATGCATGATCATCCCTTGCATAAAATCGACATCGGCCTTCGAGGGCGGACGAGGAACAGGCTTCGCGGATGTGGGCGTCAAGGCTTTATTTTGCTGCCCGGGCGCACCGGGCTGGACAATCGCCGGGCCGCCCGGCGCGGTATTTTGCTGGCCGGTCGCTGATGCGAGACCCCATGCGCAAACGAGTAGCATGCGTAGTCCAAATGCAATTCTTCCCCGATGCGCCATTGCGCTCCTGTCTCCCTGAAAAAGCGTGATGGCGGTATCTAAGCACCTTTGCCGCTACGATGCAATGTCCTGGCACCAATGCCTATCTGCTGGATTGGTTTTAGGCTTCTCAGCTAGTTGATTCTCCGCGACTAAGCGGCATCGGTGTGCCTGCTGTAAGAAGGCACCTTTATTCATCAACTTAAGAGAAGAAGTTACAAAACAAATTGACTTGAAATGAGTTTCTCCCTACTATCGGCAACATTACTTAAAACTAAAGTCATGCCGCATTTATGTAATGCATGCCGGTTCCGCAGCGGACCAGCACGCATACATCGATGTAGGCCTCAAGCACTCCATGCCCTTTTAGGAGACCTATGCTTTTCAAGCTTGACCGCCGTCACGTTCTCGCCATTACCCTTCCAGCTATCTTCATGTCGGGTTCTTCCGCCCTTGCGCAGACCTTCCATGGCGCAGTCTCGGGGAGAATCACGGACGCAACCGGCGCGGTTATCTTCGGAGCCTCGCTCAAGCTAGTCAATCCAGCCACGGATACGGTGTTGACTGATACGTCGAACGGCGCCGGAGAGTTCAACTTTACCGAGCTGCCCGTCGGGCAGTACAACCTAACCATCGTGGCGCCGGGCTTTCAAAGCCAGAAGATCGACGCTATCGATGTGGCCGTGACCAAGGTCGAAAACTTTCCCATTGTTCTTGCTCCGGGTACGGAGACGACGGAGGTCGAGGTCGTCGCGAACGGCGTACAGGTCGACTCACAATCGGCCGCACTCGTTACGGTCATTGATTCCACGGCGGTGGAAGACATGCCACTCAATGGCCGCGATTTTACTCGTCTCACGCACTTTGCGCCCGGCGTCAGCGCCCTTACCAATTCCGTCAACGGCTCACGCATAGCAAGCATTAACTTCCAGCTCGACGGAGCGGACAATGTAGATCCCTGGCTCGGCATCGTGGCCTCCAACCAGGGCGGTATCGCGTCTGTTCCTGGAGGTCTAATTCCCATTGAAGCCATTGACCAGTTCTCCATGCAGTCCGGCGGCGAAGCTGACCAGGGGCGCAACGCCGGCGCTAACTCTAACATGGTCATTAAGTCCGGCACCAATAGCATCCACGGTGACGTCTTCTACTTCGACCGCAACGAGTTCTTTGCCGCGCTCTCACCGGTAGCCGCTGCCGGTAGCCGCAAGACTCTGATCCGCAATCACCAGGGAGGCTTCACTCTCGGCGGACCGATCTGGAAAGATCACACGTTTCTCTTTCTCGCGGGCGAGATCCAGATCGCAAAGGCGAACGTTGCCCTTGTCGATACCGTACTCTCGGAAGCCTGGATTCAGGCTGGCGAGGCTAACATTGCCAAGTACAAGGACCCAACTACGGGAGCGCCTTATGTTGCCAATCCACTCAGCCTGAACCTCTACGGCTTGCTCTATCCCAACAACTCCAAAAGCAGCGCAGCCACTGTTAATAACTACTTTGCCAGTGGCACTTCCAACTACAACAGTTACAACGGGATTATCAAGCTCGATCATCACTTCAGCCCGAAGCAAACGGTCTCCCTGCGTTATCTCGGAACGACAGGAACGCAGACCGCGCCCACAGCGTCAGACTATGCAGAGTACTTTCAGACCGCACCCATGCACATCCATAACTTCGGCGTGGTTCACACTTATATCTTTACGCCACGTCTGCTGAACACGGTTAACTTTGCGACCAACTACTTTCTGCAGACCTTCAACGACGCCAACCAGAACTTCCATCCGCAGGCGAACGCGGGCCTGAACCTCGGCATCACCAATCCCATTATTGCGGCCGGTGCGCCGAGCATCCTGGTCACCGGCTTCGACCAAACGGGCGCGACTCAACCTTCCGGACGTACCGACGTCACTGGCCACGTCACTGATAACTTCCATTGGACGCTGGGCAAGCACGAGCTAAAGTTTGGCGGCGAGTACCGCCACTCCAACGTCAACCAGCTCTACTTTACGAGTTCCCGCGGCACCTTCACCTTCGATGGTTCACGCGGTCCGTGGGGCGCCCCCGGAACCCAGCTCTCCGACCTATCCGACTTCCTGATCGGCGCACCGAGCAACTCCTCCGGAGCACGTCTTCTGCAGGGCAGTGCGCAGCGCGTCTGGACCTTCAATACGGAGGACTTCTGGGCGCAGGATGATTTCCAGGCTACCCGCAAGCTGAGCCTCAACTATGGCGTGCGCTATACCATTCCCGGAGTTATCCAGGCAGCGGCGAACGATATCTACCAGTTTGTTCCTGGAACGACTCCCGGCTTCCAGAAGGGCTACTACCCCGAGTACTACGGTGGCGTTGCGCCGCGCGTCGGCTTTTCCTTTGCGCCATTCAACGATGAGCGTAGCGTGATCCGCGGCTCGTACGGTATTTTTTACGACTTCCCCGCGATGAGCAGCTGGGTCACCGGAACCACGACCAACGGAGGCGCCAACTACGCGCAGAACAATCCTGCCGGTGCCGATGCCGCAGTTATCTTCAACCAGACCAACGTGCGCTGGGCTACCAACGTCAATCCCTTCGCGGCTACAAATGCCCCGGCGGTTGGGGCGTTCGGCGTCAATCAGAACTTCAAGATGCCTCGTGCCTCTGTGGTCAGCTTCAATGTGGAGCAACAGCTCGCCAAGAGCACGCTGATCTCCGTGGGCTACGTCGGCTCGTTCGGCTCGCACCTCGAGGTGCTTTACGACATTAACCAGCCCGTCGCCAATGGCTCGACAGCTAACCTTGCTACAACCGACTCCACGTATCGCCCTTATCAGCAGCTGAGCTTTCCTGGGGAAAACGCGGCATTCACCGCACACAAGCTACTCGCTATCAACCAATTGAATTTTGAGGCCGCCTCCAACTTCCACTCGCTGCAGGCGAGCGTGAGGCAAGCCCCGTGGAAAGGTTTTTCCGGAAACCTGAACTATACGTGGTCCAAGTCTCTTGACGATATTTCCTCGAACACTACGCCGATGAACAGCTATAACTTACACCAGGATTACGGCCCAAGCACCTTCGACAATCGCAATGTGGTGAACGGCTACGCTATCTACAGCGCGCCGCAGCTCGGTCATTTTCTACCCAAGGTGACTAAAGGCTTCGAGCTCAATGCGCTTTTCACCTATACCTCGGGAACGCCAATTAGCCCACAGTACACGACTAACGTGGATGGTACGGGCGAGCTGAAGGATAGACCGAACTACACGGGCGTCGATCCCTTTACCGGTGTGCAACTAGCGACCAGCACGTCTTCTGCGCGTTCTTACCGCTATCTGCAAAACTCGTTGACCAATCCGTCCTTCACCTGCCCTGGCGGCGCGGGGATGGCGACTAACCCTGCAAGCTGCGCGACTGGAGTAACGGGCGTGTACGGCAACGAAAAACGCGACAACTTCTTTGGCCCGAACTTCAGGGACGTCGACTTTTCCATCCTCAAGCACACAGCAGTGACCGAGAAGGTAATGTCAGAGCTTCGCGTCGAGATATTCAACGTGTTCAACTTCAACAATTTTGCAAACCCAAACGTCAATCCGACGAGCAGTTCCTTCGGCCTTATGACCAATACACGGAACGGTGCTGCAGCACCTGGCATCGGCTACGGCGAGCCATTCAATATTCAGTTCGCCCTGAAGCTCACGTTCTAAGCTGAGACTTTTCGCCCACTTCTATGGCGTGGCCTGTAGATCATTCTGCAGCCATGCCAAGTAGGGTGTTCACCACGTTGCGCTTCGCCGACAACGAGCTTTCCTGCTCCGCTTGGGCCTGTCTCGCTAGTATGGCTTTTCGGGCAGGAACGCGCTGTGTCTAAACCCAAACCAGCGCAAGACTGTGGTGCCCATAGCCTCATGCAGGTAGTACGGAGCGATACGCTGGGCGCTGTATTCCGGGGGCCAGTGCGCCGGTTTGGTTCGCCACCCGAACGTGTAGTGCTCGAGGATGAGCGATGCGCGCGGCAGATGGCTGGGTGAGCTGACCACTTCCGCCGTCTTCCACCCGTGCTGGTCCATGATGCGATGCGCGTAGAAGACGTTCTCAATGGTGTTGCGAGCCTGCGATTCTACGACCACGTCTTCGGCCGGCACACCGGCGGCTCGCGCGGTACGCGCCATGCTCTCGGCCTCGCACCACTGATTGTGCACCGCCGCTCCGCTGACGATGATGTGTCCTGCGCGTCCGGCTTGGAACTCCCTCACCGCCTCCATTACACGCTCGCGCTGCTCAGGAGACGGCTTTCCATCCGGGTCGGAGGGCGAGCCCAGCACCAGCAGCGTGTCGAAGTGGGTAGCATCAGTGGTGTGCGTCGGCACCGTCTCGTAGCTGACACCTACGACGGCCACCCACACCAGAAACAGGATCGCCACCGCCTCGCCTACCCCCTTGCGTACCCTCATGCGACCAGATCCCTCGCCAGCTGCACATACATTTCCACTGCTTCGAGCAGCTCCTGCTTGGCGATGCGCTCATCCGGCGTGTGGGCCACGTGGATCGATCCAGGCCCCAACAGGAACGGCTCGCCCCAGGCCGTCAGGCTTGGAATGTCCGTCGTAAATTTGGCGACCATGGTAGGCAACGAACCTACCTTGCGCATCTGGACAAAGGGCAGTTCGAGCGAGAATTCCACCCGTGCTCTCCCATTGACGGCATTGACGATGGCCTGGCGCGTCTCGTCGCTTAGCCCTACCAGCCGCACGAGAAGATGCGCCTCTGCTTGATCGGCGATCACGTTTGGCGCACGACCGCCGGAGATCAGCCCGACATTCAAGGTAGACTCGCCGATGCCCTCGACCACCGGCAGACTTAGCCGGCCGAGGTCCGCCAGCGCGTCGACCAGCTTGTCGATGGCCGACTCGCCCAGCTCCGGATAGGCGGAGTGTGCCATCTTGCCTTCCGCAAACAACTCTACCCGCAAGCACCCCTTCGAAGCCAGGGCCAGACGGTTGTCGGTTGGCTCGCCATTGATGAGAAAGCGCGACCCCTTCGGATGCAGATTTGCTACCTTGGCCCCGGCTGAGTCGCGCTCCTCACCCACCACAAACAGGAGAGCTACCTTGACGCCCTCGGCGCGCAGGCGCTCCGCCGCTGCTACCTGCGCCGCCAGAATTCCCTTCGCGTCGCATGTTCCTCGGCCATAGAGATACGCGTCATCCTCACGCAAGCCGAAATACGGCGGCACCGTGTCGAAGTGGGTGGAGAAAACTACGTCCGGCGTCGCACCCGCCTGGCTCGCATATACGTTGAATCGCTCGCCGCCACCTTTGGCTCCTGGAGTTCCCTCGCCCGGCTTGGGCACCGGCATCCGCTCTACCGCCCATCCTTGCTGCTCGAGCCACCCATGCAGAAACACACCGGCATCGTGCTCGTGATACGTCGTCGACGGAATCTCAACCAGCAGCCGGGTCAGTTCTAGAGGATCAATCGCCATGGCACTAGCATAACAACGCAGCGGAAGCGCAACTCGTCCCTTTGCCTGGCGACGCGCGTTTCCCGTCTCAATCCTGAGAGGCCTCTGGCCGTCTTTACAATAGCTCAATGCTCTTCCAATCCCACGTGCGCACGATCGAGGACTTGCGCGGTCCCGCGGGCCGGCTCGAAGCTTTGCTCAACACCGGCTGCGACGAACCGCCTTACACGGCCCTCATCGCGCACCCGCATCCACCCTCCGGCGGCACCATGCACACCAAGGTCGTTTACCACGTGATGAAGGCGTTCAGTTCCTTCGGCTTACCCGTGCTGCGCTTCAACTTCCGCGGAACCGGATTGAGCGAGGGCGTCCATGACGAAGGCCGGGGTGAAGTCGACGATGTGCGCGCTGCGCTTGACTGGCTGAAGGCTGAGTTCGGCAAACCGGTCCTGCTTGCCGGATTTTCCTTTGGCGCCAACGTTGCAATGCGCGCCGGCTGCGGCGACCCACGGGTGCATGGTCTGGTCGGCCTTGGCCTGCCTGTCCGCGCTGCGGGCCGCAACTATACGTATGACTTCCTGAGTGGCTGCACTCAGCGCAAGTGCTTTCTTTCCGGCGATCAGGACCAATTTTGCCCTCCAGAGGTTCTGGACAATATTCTCCGTTCGGCTTCCCTGCCCTGGAGCAGCTTCATTCTTCCCGGGGCCGAGCACTTCTTCCAGGGCGTCCCCGGCAGCCCAGGGCCCAAGCTTGACCAGATGCGCTCTTTGCTAAGTACCTGGCTGACGGAAACGTTCGGCTTAACACCACCGATGGAAGAGCGCTGACGCTCTAGCTACAGAGCCATGCGCCTACGGTCGGGTTGCAGAGCTCCGGCATCTCCTCAAAAGCGATGTGTCCTGCCTTCGGAATGATTTCGAGTCTTGCCCCCAATCGCGCAGCCAACTCGTGACCTGAGCGGAGGGCTACGGCGCGATCGCGATCGCCCCAAACGATCAAGGTCGCCACACCTGTTAGCTGCGGTAGCGCCGCTTCTAGCACGCCCATGTCCTCGCGCCAGCGCAGCATGATGGCCAACACGTGCTCAATGGCCGAGCGATTCAGTCCATCGGTGTAGCCGTTGAGGACACCTTCGTCAATCCGCCGTTTGTCCCCGTACATTCGCTCGAGCGCCCGGCGATGCATGACCCTGGGCATCAGTGGAATGACCCAGCGCGCGAAGTAGCTCCCGATGTAAGTCGCGTAGAACCGCATCTGCGGGTGTCCCAGGGTACAGAATGGATTGGCTGGGGCAAAGAGCACCAGACGTTTTACCCGATGTGGATGCCTCGCGGCCAGCAGCATTGAGATGGCTCCGCCGTGCGAGTGCCCTCCGATATCGGCTACCTGGATGTTCAGCAGATCCATCCAGCGGACTACCCGGTCTACATGCGCCTCAAGCGCTGCGTCCAATCCAGCCACCCGTTCTGAAGCCCCGGAGTTTGCTAGGTCAAGCGCGTACACCGTCCGAAACTGTGCCAAAAACCGTATGTTCTTATTCCAGTTGCGCGCCGAGCCAACCAACCCATGGACCAGCACCAGAGCCGGGCCACTGCCCGCCCGCGCATAGTGCGTCTTCACCCCATCGACGTCCATGACAAGGTTTTCAACCACAACCGTCCGGCTCATTGGCCCAACCCCAAATCTGCAACTTCAAACATGTGGAACAACCACGCCTGATTATTACAGAGATGTGAATTTGGGCGATGAAGTTTGTAGCAGGCCTTCGTACTCCGAAGACGGACAAACAAACGTAGGCTATTTCAGCAGGCGTGAAACTTCTTCTGGAGAGAGATTCAGGCGCCGATAGTCATTTGGACTTCAGTGCTTAGGACCGGGCAGAAGTGCTCCGCCATCACTGCTTCCAGCACGTCCAACCCCTCATCGACCTGGGCCTCGGTCAGAATCAGCGGAGGCAGAAAACGCAGCACGTTGCCCTGCACGCAGTTCAGCATGACGCCCCGGCGCAGCGCATCCTCGACCAGTGGCCGCGCGGGCACGCTTAGCTCGATACCGAACATCAAACCTTCGCCGCGAACCTCCACCACCTCGTCGTACAGCTCCGCGAGTGCGTCCAGCCGCGCACGAAGGCGCTTACCTACGCGCTGAACTTGCGCGAGCACACCTTCTTCCTCCATGACGGCGAGGAACTCCATCCCGAGACGGCACGCCAGCGGAGTCCCGCCCAGCGTACTGCCATGCTTGGCTACGCCAAAGCTGTGGAAGAGGCTCTCGGTGACGAGCAGCGCGCTGAGCGGGATACCGCCACCGAGCGGTTTGCCGAGGATCAGTACATCCGGCCGTATGCCGCTTGTCTCAAATGCGAACCATCTTCCCACGCGACCGAGTCCGCATTGAATCTCGTCGAAGATCAGCAGAGATTGACTTCGGTCGGCCAGTTCGCGGGCGGTCTCCAGGAACTTGCGGGAGCAGATCTTGACTCCACCCTCTCCCATGACCGGCTCAATCAAGATGGCGCAGGTTCGCTCCGAGACAGCCGCCTGCAACCCGTCCACGTCGTCCCGGTCTACGAATCGGACTCCCGGCAGTCCGGGACCGAAGTCGATCGAATATTTGTCCTGTCCGGTGACGGAGAGCGAACCGAAGGTGCGCCCATGATAGGAACCTCGTAGAGCCACAAGCTCATGCTTGGGCGCTCCTCCATGCTGTCTGCCGTGGGTGCGCGCCAACTTTAAGGCGCCTTCGACCGCCTCCGACCCTCCCGTCGAGAAGAAGACTCCGGCCATTCCGGAGAGCTCACACAGCCGCTCTGCCAGCTTCCCCGGCCAGGGATTGCTGTACTGGGGCGAGACATGCACCATTTTCGCGGCCTGATCGACCATTGCCGCCAGCATGCGCGGGTGTCCATGGCCAAGGGCGTTTACGCCAAGGCCTCCCATAAGATCCAGGTACGGCCGACCGTCTACGTCATAGACTCGACATCCCTCGCCGCGCTCCATAACCACCGGATACCTGGCGTACACCGGAATAAGGTGCTGATCGTCCCGCTGAAGCAGTTCACTGGCGACCCGACTTGCTCCGAAACGCTCCATAATCTCAGTTCACATCACTACGACGCGCGGGGTCAAGTGACTGGAACCAAGAAAGATGCAACCTTGGTGGGAGCGCATGAACTTCCTTTTATTTCGAGCCGTATCCGCAGTTTGAGACCCGATCTATGATTCTCCGTAGGGTAGGAATAAAGCTTGCTGATAATTGCCTTTGTGCGAAGGGATCGTTTGGCAGCTGACGTGCTGGCAATAGAGTAGAAGCTGCCGAGCTCTTTATGAAGAACGCTTTTCAAACGCGCATTCTAGCCGTTGTTCTCGCGGCGCTTACCCTAGCGGCGTGCGTGCTTGCGGGGCTGAATGTGGCGTCAGAGGCGAGCTACAACGCCCCAACCGACGGCATCTTCTGGACCGAGACTGCAGGCGGTCTTTGCGCTTTGCAAACTCCTGCGGAGTCAGCGGGCAAACGCGCGGGAATTCGCCGTGGAGACATTCTCGAGGCCGTGGACGATCGGCCGACTCCTCGCCTTGCCTCGTTCGTCCGGCAGATCTTCCATGACGGCTCCTGGAGCCATGCCACTTACAGCGTCGTTCGCCCTGCCCGGGTCTGCGATCTGACCTCAACTGGCAGCCATCTCAGCATCCAGGTCATTCTTGAGCCCACTGACCGCTCGATCAACTACGGTCTGCGGCTCATCGCGCTGGTGTATCTGCTCATCGGCCTTTACATTCTGTTCCGGCGCTGGACCGCCCCTAAATCCACGCATTTCTACCTTTTCTGCCTGGCTTCCTTCCTTTTGTATGCCTGTCGGTATACCGGCCAATTCGATGTGACCGATCAGATCGTCTACTGGGCCACGATTGTCGCCGGAGCTTTGCAGCCGGCCCTCTTTCTCCATTTTGCCTTCAGCTTTGCCGGTTCGGCCTCCTCGATCCATTCCAGCCGCATCCGCCGCATCTTCGCTGGGCTGCTCTATCTTCCGGGAGTCTTCTTCGTGGCGCTCCAGGTCACCGCCATTCTGCGCTGGTCCGCTACCGAGATCCTGAGGCACCGCCTGGACAAGATCGCCCTCGCTTACATGGCCGTCTATTCCCTGTGGGCAGCGGGCATCTTCTTCTTCCGCGCACGGCGCAGCCAGTTTCCTTTGGAACGCCAGCAGCTTAAGTGGCTTACGCGCGGGACCCTCGTCGCCGTCGTTCCGTTTACGTTCCTGTACGTTCTTCCCTTCCTCTTCGATCTGGCTGTTCCCACGCCGTTTGCCAATCTCGTGCGGCTCTCGCTGGTCTTTTTGCCGCTCACCTTTTCCTGGGCAATCGTCCGCTACCGCCTGATGGACGTGGACCTGATCTTCAAGCGCGGCGTCACCTACACCATCGCCACTGCCGCGCTAGTCGGGGTTTACTTTGCGATCATCGCCGTTTTTGCGATCAATCTACACCAGCGCCTGCCGGAAAAGTTCAGCTTCTGGGGTCTACTGTCGATCATTCTCATCACCGCTGTCGTCTTCGACCCGCTGAAGCGCACGATCCAGGGCTGGGTCGATCGCCTTTTCGATCAGAAACGCTTTGATTACCGCGAGACGCTGGTCGACTTCGGCCGCTCCCTCAACTCGCAGACCGACCTTCGCGCGCTGGTGGATGCCATTGTGGAGCGGTTGCCGCAGACCCTGCTGGTTACCCGCGTCGCTGTTTTTCTTGCCGCCGAGTCTGATTCTGAGTCGGACCTCCGTTCGCCACGTGCCACGGCGTTTGAGCTTGCGGCCTCGCACGGCCTCCATCTCCAGCCCGGCGAGTTCGCCTCCCTCGACACCCGCTTTCTTAACTTCGATCGTGAATGTGAGCCTTCTGCGGCGAATCCACACGTTTTCCTTGAGAACCCGCAACAGGTCCTGCGCCTGCCCGACTCTGAACGCCTGACTGCCGCGCGACTCGACCTGAACTACTATCTGCCCTGCCGCGTCGCCAATTACTCCGGCCGCGGCACCCGCACCGTCGCCGTCATCGGCCTGGGCCGCACCCATGATGGCGACTTCCTCTCGTCGGAAGATATGGAGGTGCTCGAGTCCCTCGCGGGCTACATCGGCATCGCCATCCAGAATGCGCAACTCTACCGCCGGCTCGAGTCGAAAATCAACCAGTTCGAACGCCTGAAGGACTTCAACCAGAACATCGTTGAATCAATCAACATCGGCATCTTCGCCGTCGACCTCGACGACCGCATTGAGAGCTGGAACGCGCAGATGGAGGTGCTCTTTGCACGCTCTCGCGCCGAGGCGCTCCACCAGCCATTGGCCGCACTGCTGCCTCCGGAGTTTCTTTCCCGCTTCAACGATCTGCGCGGCGACGGCTCCGCGCACGGGACGAACACTCTTTACAAGTTCCGCCTCGCCCTGCCGACGGGTGAGACCCGCACCGCGAATATCTCTATCGCTCCCTTGCTTACGCGTAACTTCGACGTGGTTGGCCGGATTATCCTGATCGACGACATTACGGACCGCCTGCAGCTCGAGTCGCAGCTCAGCCAGTCCGAGAAGCTCTCTTCGATCGGCCTGCTCGCGGCCGGCGTTGCGCACGAGGTGAATACTCCGCTCGCCGTTATCTCCAGCTATACCCAGATGCTCTCGAAACAGCTTCGCGCCGAACCCGCCATGGCCAGTCGCCTCGACCCGGTGCTGCAGAAGATCACGCAGCAGACCTTCCGCGCCTCTGAAATCGTCAACGGCCTGTTGAATTTTTCCCGCACCTCTGGGACCGAGTTTCTCCAGATCGATCTGAACCAGCTTCTGCGCGACTCGCTGCTGCTGCTCGATCACCAATATAAGACCGCGCGCATCCGAATCGAGACCGACTTGGACCCTGCGCTCGCTCCCATCACCGGCAACCAAGGCAAGCTGCAACAGGTCGTCCTCAACCTGATGCTCAATGCTAAGGACGCCATGCACGGGCGGGCCGACGCGGTGCTCCGTCTTGCTACGCGGTCCGTTAACAGCCACGTCGAAGTTGACTTTTGCGACAGCGGTGCGGGCATCGCGCCCGAAAACCTTGCCCGCATCTTCGACCCATTCTTCACCACCAAAACAAATCCCCAGCCCGGCCAGCACAAAGGCACGGGTCTGGGCCTCGCGGTCAGCTACGGCATCCTGCAGGAGCACGGAGGCAAGATTACGGTCGACTCCAGGCCCGGCACCGGGACCACCTTCCGCCTTGAACTTCCCGCTATTGCCGTTGCACAACCCGTGACCGTTTCGTAACGCAACCCATTCGTCATAGCTGAACAGAACGCACTAGTCTCTGCTTCCTTGCTGCACAATCCAGGTGCCCACCCGTATGTCGACCGCCACCGTTCCGATCCAACCCGCCCTAGCCGCTGCTACTTCCGCGCGCCTGCTCATCATCGACGACGAACCCTCCATCCGCGAGTCGCTTGACACGCTGCTGACTCTCGAGGGCTTCGACGTCACCCTCGCCCCTGACGGCGCTCAGGGGCTCGAACTGCTCTCTCGCAGTGAGTTCGACCTCCTGCTACTCGACCTTGCTCTTCCCGGCGAATCCGGCATCGACCTTCTGCCGCGCATCACGGGTCTGCACCCGCAGTTGCCCGTCATCATGATCACCGCCTTCGGGACAGTAGGCAACGTGGTTGATGCGGTCCGCGCCGGCGCCGAAAACTTTATCCAGAAGCCCTGGGACAATGAGAAGCTGCTGGCCGATATCCGATCCGCCATCGCGCGCCACAAGGCCGAAGCCGAGGTGATCCAGCTCAAGCGCACCCTGAAGCAGCGCTACAACTTCGAGCACATCGTCGGCAAATCCGAGCCGATGCTCCGGCTCTTCGACATCGTTGCCCAGGTCGCGCCTTCGCGCTCGACTGTCCTTATTCAGGGCGAGTCCGGCACGGGCAAGGAGCTCATCGCCAAGGCCATCCACACCCACTCGCCGCGGCGCGATCGCCTGTTCGTCCCGGTCAACACCGGCGCCATCCCGTCCGACCTGCTGGAGTCCACTCTCTTCGGCCACGTCAAAGGCGCCTTTACCTCTGCCATCATGGCCAAAAAGGGTCTATTTGAAGTGGCCAATGGTGGCACGCTGTTCCTGGACGAGATCGGCACGATGTCTATGGACATGCAAGCGAAGATCCTCCGCGTGCTGCAGGATCGGCGCTTCATGCATCTGGGAGGGACCAGCGAGATCCAGGTGGACGTGCGCATCGTTGCCGCCACCAACGTCAACCTGCAGCAGGCGGTCAAGGATGGCCGCTTCCGGGAAGACCTTTTCTACCGCCTCAACGTCATCAACCTGGAGCTCCCGCCGCTGCGTCAACGCCGCGGCGATGTTCCGCTGCTGGCTCATCATTTCCTCCGCTTCTACGCCGAGGAGAACGGCACTGAGCCACCCACGCTAACCCCCGAAGCGCTGCGCGTGCTGATGGATTACGAGTGGCCCGGCAATGTGCGTGAGCTTGAGAATGCCATGGAGCGCGGCGTCGTGCTCTCGACTACACGCACCATCACGCCGGACCTACTGCCTGCGCAGTTGACCGGCAGCACCTATTCGGCGGCGCTGCTCGACCACCGCCCCGACGCTTCGCTGTTCGACGTGATGGAAGAGATTGAGCGGCGTATCATCGCCGACCGCCTGGAGCGCTGCCACTGGAACCAGACCGAAGCGGCCGAGTACTTCAAGGTGCCCCTGAGCACGCTCAATCAGAAGATCAAGCGGCTCAATGTTGAGATCAGGAAACGGCCCAGAGACTGATCGATCAATTAACGGAAGAAGAGATCCGGTTCTGGCCCATCCCGCAAGCGTAGGTAACCAACCGTCCTACTCCGGCTGCTGCACTCCCCGCCCGAGCGCCTCCAGATCGCGCTCCGCATGGCTTTGGCGCAGATACAGATCGAGCTCCGCATACCGCCGCTGAAAGGCCTGATCCATTGCCAGAGGCACAGGCCCAAGCGCTCGCGGCAGCCGGCGCAGCACATCCGTACAGGCCTGCTCAACGAGGTGCCGCACCGTGAGCGCCCTTACCCGCGCGTCCGTCCCGCGGTCCGCGCCCGCGTCGATCTGCCGCCCCGCCACCTCCAGATAAGCGCCGAGCGCCCACACATCGGCACGCACCGCCCCTAGATGCGCCATCGTATGGGCATCCTGCCGCGAGGTCCGCATGGCCATATCTACCAACCCCGACGCGCCTCCCGCCCAGCACGCCGCCGGACCACACGCGCCGTGCCAGAATCCCCCCCCCCCCCGATAACCCCCCGGCCCC
>CAXUNR010000023.1:0-54383 GCA_964252655.1 uncultured Acidobacteriaceae bacterium | reverse complement strand
GCGCGTGGACGGCGTCGACAAGGCGCAAATGCGGGACCTGGTGGATCAACTGCGGGGCAAGCTGGGCTCGGGCGTGGTGGTGCTGGGCTCGGCTGCTGAGGGCAAGGTGACGCTGATCGTGGGCGTGCCCAAGGACCTGACGGGCCGGCTGCAGGCGGGCAAGCTGGTGGGCGCGCTGGCGCTGCTGGTCGGGGGCCGCGGCGGTGGGCGGCCGGATCTGGCGGAGGCGGGTGGATCGGACGTGGGGGCGCTCGAGGGCGCGCTGGCGAGGGCGGCGGGAATCATGGAAGGAATGTTGTAAGACACGGCGCGCATTCCCTGGTTGTGGGAGTACCGCTCCGTGTACCTGAAGCCTTTTCGCCCTGCATAAGCCTGCCCGGAACCTTAAACTTGAGCTGCGATGGAGTTTCTGCTTCGAGCTCGGGTTGGGGTGTGGGGTGCGGCGTTGCTGTGCGGCATCCCCGCCATTGCGGCAGCTCCACCCAGCTCGCATATAACGAAGCACGCGGTTGTCTTGCCGCCCTGGGAGCAGGCGCAGCGGGCCCGGGCGGGGTTGGAGGCGCAGGCGGAAGGACTGCGGACGCGGGCGGCGTATGCTCGGGTGCTCGACCAGTTTCGGGCGATTTATCACGATAATCCGCGAGATACGCATGCCGCGGAGGCGGTCTACTCGGTGGCTGAGCTGCTGGCCGAGCAGGGGCGGGATCTTGAGGATGCGGGGAGCCTGCGTGCGGCGGTGGGGCAGTACGAGTTTTTGCGGACGCAGTATCCGGCGAGCGCGCTGGGTGCGCCGGCACTGCTGGCTGAAGGAAGGATCGAGGTCGAAGACCTGGGCGATGCGGCGGCGGCGCGGGCGAGGTGGAGCCAGTTGCTGCGGGAGGCTCCGCGAAGTGAGGCGGCCAGGGAGGCCCGGACGGAGCTGGCTGGGTTGAAGAAGCCGGCGGAGGCGAGCCCGGGGAAGGGAATACATCCCATTCCTCCCGATAGGGCCGGGATGAATGAGGCACCCGAACCTTCTGCTGGTCCGAAGAGTACGGCCTCGATTGCTGTATCTCCTGTTCATCCCGAAGAGACTGGGAGTGGGGCACCCGTGGGTTTTGCTGGATCGAAGAGTGCGGCTCTGGTCGCTTTGCCTGCACTGAAGGCAAAGGCTACGGCGGTGCGGACGGGGCCGCTGGCGCAGGTGACGGGCATTCGCCACTGGTCGACGTCGACCTATACGCGCGTGGCGATCGATCTTGGGGATGAGGTGACGTTTGAGGCGGCGCGAGTTCCGGATCCGGACCGGCTGTTCTTCGATCTGCATGGGGCGAAGCTGGACGCGGCGCTGGTGGGTAAGACATTCGATGTGACCGACGATGGTTTTCTGAAGCGGATTCGGGCGGCACAGGCGGGCGGCGATGTGACGCGGGTGGTGCTCGATGTGAGCGATGTGAGCGAGTACAGCGCGTTTTTGCTGCCGAATCCGTACCGGCTGATCATCGATATTCACGGCAAAAAACCGGCGACGGCGGCGGGCGGGAAGGCAGAGCTGAAAGCGGAACCGGCGGCTGAGGTGCCGGTGGCTCCGGCGGCGGGGAAGCGTGCGAGTGCGGCGGCGAACAGCTCAGGCCTGCCGGCAATGGCTCCAACGGACGGCGGCGAGGCGGTGCGGGCTCCCAGCGCGGTGACGAATGCGGCTCTGGCGCCTATCCGTACGAGCGCTCCGGCTCCGCGGGTGAGCGTGGTGCAGAAGCCGACGGTGGCGAAGCCGGTGCCGAATGCGGTGGCGGTGGCGAAGCCGCAGACGGCGACCGAAGTGGCTGCGGTGAGCGACGCTCCGGGCAAGGTGGAGGCGACGGATGCGCCGACGTCGAAACCGATCGCGGTGCGGGAGGTGAGTTTGGGTTCGGGTTCGGGTTCGCGCAAGACTCGAGCGAAGGCCGCGGATGCGGGAGTTGCGGCGGACGCCGCGCCGGTGCGGGCCGCGGACAAGACGGCGGAGGGCGAGACTTCGTTGATTCGCGCGCTGGGACTGAAGATTGGGCGGATTGTGATCGATGCCGGCCATGGCGGGCATGACTCGGGCACGATTGGCGCGGGCGGCATCGAGGAGAAAGACGTGGTGCTCGATGTGGCGCTGCGGCTGGGCAAGCTGCTGCATGAGCGGCTGGGCGCGGAGATCATCTACACGCGGTCGGACGATACATTCATTCCTCTAGAGACGCGGACGGCGATTGCGAACAAGGCACAGGCGGATCTGTTTTTGTCGATCCACGCGAACAGCTCGGCTGACGTGACGGCGCGCGGGGTGGAGACGTACTACCTGAACTTCACCTCTGATCCGACGGCGCTCGATGTGGCGGCGCGCGAGAATGCAGTTTCGGGGCAGTCGATCCACCAGCTGAGCGACCTGGTGAAGAAGATTACGCTCAAGGACAAGATTGCGGAGTCGCGTGAGTTTGCGGCGGACGTAGAGAGCTCGCTCTATGCGGGGCTGACCAGAGGCAACGCCGGGCTGAAGGATCGCGGGGTGAAGAAGGCTCCGTTTGTGGTGCTGATTGGGGCGAACATGCCTTCGATTCTGGCGGAGATTTCGTTTGTTACCAATGCGCGCGACGCCGATCAGCTGCGGCAGCCGGAGTACCGGGAGCGGGTGGCGGAGAGCCTGTACAGCGGCGTGGCGAAGTACGAGAGCGGGCTTGCGGGGACGCGGCCGATGGCGCTGAAGCGGGCTTCGCTCGAGTAATTCATTGTGCGCAACCGCACTTTTGGGCCGGAGCGGCAGGGTGCGCTCACCAGTGGAGGCCGATGGTAGTCTCAAGCTGATGGGGCTACGTTTTAGACACGTTTGGTTGGTTTGGCTGGCGTTGTGCGCGGCCGACGCCTCGGTGCGCGGACAGGGCAAGCCGACGGCTACGACGACGATTGTGGAGCCTCCTGCGCCGTTGCTGTCGCGACAGGTGGGCAAGCTTACGCTGGGAGAGTCCGTCTCGGGTTCGGCAGGTGACCTGATGGACGAGCGTTTCGGTGCGGGGTGCGGCCTGGTGTTGAGGCTTGCCGATGCCCGGCCGGGTGGGTCGGAGTGCCGGCAGCTGCTCAAGGAAGATGCGCTGACGCGGTTTGCGGTGGGAAGCTATGCGGGGGGTGGACCAGCACAGCTGGTGGGTGTCCTGCAGTTCAGCGATGCGACCGGAGCCTTCAGTGCGTTTACGTACCTGCGCAGCCAGATGGCGGAGCTTCGCGAGCCTGAGATGGACTACAGGGCGGGGCGTGCGGTTGCGTCGGGGGGCGGCAAAACTACGCTGGTCTGGGCGGGGACCGCGTTACTTACAGTCGACGCTCCCTTGACGAAGCAGGATGTAGAGCAGTGGCGGGCGGTGCTGCCAAAGGTGGGCGGCCGCCGAAGTCTGCCGCCGCTGCTTCCAACGTACATGACGGCGTCCGGGGTGCGGGTGGATACGCTCCACTATGCGCTGGGGCCGGTGGGCTACGCGGCGACGGGCGGTGTGCTTCCGGCGGCCGATTTGGGCTGGGACAAAAGCCTGGAAGCGTCTACGACGGAGGTCGCCGGCAAGGGCGGCCGAGGCAAGCTGACGCTGCTGCTGTATCCGACGCCGCAGATTGCCGGGGAGCGCGGGCGGGCGATTGAGAAGCTGATCAACGATCGCGGTCCGGCGACGTTCGGGGCGACCGTGAAGATGCGGCGCATCGGGCCGTTGTTGGGGATCGCCTCGGGTGCGTTTACGGCTGAGCAGGCGGAGGCGCTCGTGGGCCGGCTGCGGCTGAACGAAGAGGTTACCTTCGACCAAAAGAAGCCGCTGGAGTTCCATACGGAAGTGAAGAAGACGGCCAGCCTGCTGCAGAATATCGCGGTTTTGTGTGGAGTTTTGATCCTGGCGGCGGTGCTGCTGGGGCTGTTTTTAGGGGGTGCCCGGGCCGGCCTGCGTGTGCTGATGGGCAAACCCGCGGCGAGCGAGCCGGAGTTCCTGACCATCAACCTGCGTGGGCGGTCGTCTCCGCTGCTATCGCCGCCGGGCTCGGATGCGGGTCAGCAGGGGCGCTAGGCGCGGGAGTCATTGCACTGGCAGTGGTGCAGTTTGAGGGCCAAAGGAAGAGTTCTCCACAGGGCCGTCGTCTAGGGGCGATGGTCTTGATTGCGCGGGTCTGTTCGGCGGCCCGCGGCGGCGGGTGTTCTTGCCTCCGGGAGCTTGTGCTAAGTCTAGTGATATGAGCTGTTTGCAAGCTGCACTTTTCCGCCTTGACACTGTATTTTGACGCTCATACTATTTCGCCAGAAAGCTCGGATGGCTTTGCCTCTGTCCGGACTATTCTCCCAAACGAAAGGGCTGCCCTGTTGCCGGGCAGCCTTTTCCTCTGCTTAGGGGTTGCGAAGTTGGCTTAGAGGCGACAAAGACCGCGCTATGTGCGAGGTCACACAGTGCAGCTCGCGGCGTTGTGTCAGATATGGAGTATTACGGGCTGCGGCAGGGAATGATCCAAGCTGCTTTAGTTGCGGTGAACCTACCGAACTCGTACAGACGGGAAGGTTCCAGTGCAGGTTCGGCTTATTAATCCTAGTGACAACTCTTTTGGCACGGCGGTCATTACGCCGCGTTGGCTGTTTGTGCTTGCGGCGGCGACCCCGGCGGAGGCGGGCGATCCGGTTCTGATCGATGAGTCGCTTGAGCAGATCGATCCGGAGACGATTGCGGAGGGTGACCTCGTCGGGATCAGCGTGCACACGGGCAATGCGCTGCGTGGCTATGCGGTGGGTCGGATGGCGCGGGCGAGGGGCGCGTGGGTCGTCTACGGCGGCATCCATGCCACGCTGTTTCCGGAGGAGGTCTTCGAACTCGGCGAGGCGCATGCCGTGGTGAAGGGTGACGGCGATATTGCGTGGGGAAAAGCTGTGCGGGACTGCATGGCCGGAACGCTGGGCAAGGTTTATGAGGGCGGGCGGATTGAGGGACGGCAGTTCCTTGCAGCGCGCTGGGACCTGATGCCGCGGGACAAATATATGTGGGCTTCGGTGCAGACGATTCGCGGATGTCCGAAGCACTGCTCGTTCTGCAGCGTGTGGCGGACCGATGGTCAGGCACCTCGGCAGCGCGCGTACCAGAGTGTTATCGAAGAGATTGTGAACCTGCGGCGGATCGGATTTCGCTTTATCGCGCTGGCGGATGATAATTTTTATCCTGTGACGCTGACCGATCTGCGGCTGGCGCGCGAACAGAACAACCAGCCGAAGCTGGATGAGCTGATGCGGGTGCGGGCGGAGCGCTACTCGCTGATGGCGGAGCTGGCCAAGCTGCCGAAAGATATGGTGTTCTTCACGCAGATCACCATGGAGGCAGGCGAGGACGGCGAGTATCTGGACGCCATGCGCAAGGCCAATATCAAGGGTGCGCTGGTCGGCGTGGAGGCGGTGACGCCTGAGGGGCTGAAGTCGGTGTTCAAGGATTTCAATTACTCCGGCGATGCGCTGGCCAAGCAGCTGCAAACGTTCAAGCAGCATGGCGTGCATGTGCTGGGGTCGTTCATCTTCGGGCTGCCGACGGACAAGCCGGCGACCTTCGACGCAACGGTGGCGATGGCGCTGAAGGCGGGAGTCACGTTTGCGCAGTTTGTGATGATGACGCCGTTTCCGGGCACGGTGGACTTTGCGCGCTGGGAGAAAGAGCAGGCGGCGAGTCCGACGCTGGTGGGTGGCGTGCCGATCACGCGCTACTGGCTGATTCCGACAGCGGTGCGGCCGAAGATGTTTACGCCGCATCCCTCGATGAGCTCGGAGGAGATCCGCGAACGGACGCAGCGGGTTTGGGACCGTTTCTACGATTGGAAGTCGATCTGGAAGCGGTCGGAGTGTACGCCGACGCTGCGAGCGCGGGTGGCGTTCATGTTTCTTTCAAAACTTTACCGCCAGATGTATGCGGGCACGGGGATTTCAACCGACAGTGCGCGGCGCAAGAAGTCCAAGCGTGCGGCTCGGTGGACGGCCGCGCAGTGCCGCAAGCTGTTTGTGGCGGCTCCGATGCCGGAGCTGCAGTCGCCGCTCACCGAGGCTTCAGGGGACGGGCGGATGTATGTCGGCACTCCGCGAGCCGAGGCCTTCCACGTTCTACCGTAGCGGTGAGGGAGCGGGCTGCGTGTAGTAGCCATCGCGGGTGCGGACGGACAGGCCGGGTCTCTCTACCTTGAGCTCCACGTGATGGTAGTTTTCGGGCGTGTCCGCTATTGGCGCGCTGAAGGTGATCTCGTACCAGGATTGGAGATCCTGAAAGCATTGCCGCAGCATGCCGGCGACGTCTGTGCTGGCCTGGAGCGCCAGGCCTCCGCTCTGAAGCGCGAGCACCGGCAGCGCGAGATCGCCCAGATCGACCTTACGTGGGCTGCCGACGCCCTTGAGGAACTCCTGGTAGTAGTTGGCGCGGAACACCCCCTCTTCCGCGCCCAGCGGGTTGATGCTGTAGAGGGTGACGTTGGTCGTGCGCAGCTGAGTCGAAAAAGAGACGATGTTGGCGAAGATTTGCTGTTGCTGTTTGGAGGTGAGCTGGATGCGCGGGCCGGAAAGCAACGGCCATCCGGGTGAGAGCCAGATAAGGATTTTGCGTCCGGGCGGCAGGCTTGCCACGTAGTCTGTGAGCTGGCGAACGGCCTTCAGGGAGAGGTCTAGGCGCTCATCGGCTCCGTAGAATCCCGAGTCGCGGCGGAGGATACGCAAGCCGGCGGAGTAATGGTCGAGTGAGGCGCTGAGTGCGTTTCCGTCGGTGGTGAAGGTGGGTTCGTTCTGTACTCCGGTATCGGTGATGACGGCGAGATTAGTGGGATAGGCGAGCTTGCCCTCGTTCGATTTCAGGAACTTTTGCAGCTGATTCTGCTCGTAAGCGACCTCGGTGAAGCGCGTATTCACGGCATCGAGCACCACGAGAACCTGCACGGGTTCCGAGGCGGGCGATGCGGCGCGGAAAGCCGTGATGGGGGTTCCGGCATGGTTGTCGATGAGGGTAAAGTCCTGCTGGGTGAGGCCAGGAACCGGGGCTCCGGACTTTTCCGTGACGGCTACATTGAGGTGGATGGCGGGTGCCGGGGCTTGCTGCGCGGGAAGTTGGCGGGCCGCGGACGTCGCGGCGCAGAGCAGGAGCATGGAGCGGAAACGAGCAGACATGGGCACCTTCTCGATCGACAGGGACGTGTTTAGCGAAAGCGGTAGCACGACGGAGTCAGCAGGTTGGATGCGAACCAGGACGCCGGGCTCGAGTGCGTTCGTCGGTTCCTGACATTGGGCCGGGGATGCTTTAGAATAGAGGTCGGCAGGCCGATGTAGCTCAGTTGGTAGAGCAACTGATTCGTAATCAGTAGGTCAGCGGTTCAACTCCGCTCATCGGCTCCATTCCCACTCACCTTGGTTTAGACGGCATTCTCTGTTCGTCTCGGGCGTCGTGCGGGGCGTGCGTTCCCCTTGGGCTGATGCTGGACGATCGCTAAGGGCTGTAGGTTGAAAGAAGCTTCAGGAAATACGGCCCGCATCTCGAGTTCGCCGCCCAGGGCGCGGATGTATTTCGCCAAAGTACTCAGGTGCAGGTCGTTGCGGTTTTCGATGGCAGCGAGGCTTCCCTGCGACATGCCAAGACGCTCCGCCAGCTCTACCTGCGTCAAGGCACGTGCTTTGCGCAAGGCGCCGTAGCCAGCCGCTCCAGTTCCTGGCTTGCCTCACGATCGATCTTCTCCCGGCGCTGCGGCAAACTCTTACGTGCCAAACCTTTCCACTTCGTTGCCATTATGTTTCGCTCCCCGACGCCGATACCTTGCTGTCTTCCCCCAGCCTTTTCAGGTAATCGGCGTAAAGGTTTTCTGCCAAACGGATGGCAGGCTCGTACCAGCGATTGCCCTTGCCGACTTTGTTACCGCCTACCAGCAAAACCGCCTGACGGGCAGGATCAAACACGTAGAGCGTGCGGTAGGGCTCGCCCTTGTGTTGCAACCGAAGCTCCCGGAGCGCGCGATTGAGAGCCTTGGATGGCGGAGCTTTGCGGATGCCCCAACTCGACGCCCGCAACTTACAACATTCGCACAACTCGCCTGACGCTTTCCTGCGCAGCCATCGTGAGCCCCGCATACCAATCGCGAAACTCGTCCGTGACGACAATCTCGGCGGAATCACGTTTGGTACAGGAAATCCACTGGTTTGTGCAGCTTGCGGGCCAAAGGCTCTTGCTCCGGCTGAAGGGTCCGTCGGATACTGCGTAGAGCTTGATGTCCAAAGCGTACGGATTTACCCCGGCACTCTCTCCCAACTCTCATGACGCACTACTCCCGTCAAGACGTACTTCGCATCCTTCATCTGCACTCCCGGCAACTGGCTTCCTGGGAGCGGGAGGGGCTGCTGCCATTGCTGGGAGAGGATGAGGGTTACTCCTTCGAGCATCTGACACGCCTGCATGCCCTGCGCGAGATGCGGGCTCAGCGGATCTCCGCGCGCAGCATTCGGGTGCAGGTGGATGCGATTCAACGTGTGGCCGGCATGGGCAATGCGCTGGCTGAGACCAGTGCCGTGCGCCGGGGGACTAGCCTGGCATTTCGCCACGGAGGCTCGCTGGTCGACGCGCTGACGCAGCAGTTGACCTTCGATTTCGCTACCGCCAAAGGGCGACCGGTACAGATGCTCTCCACGGGAACGCACGGCAGCCGTGTGGCGGCAGCGTCGCTGTCCGCAGCTGCTGAGCTGCAGGAGCGGTTTGTGCGCGCGGTGCAGATGGAAGAGAGCGCCGCCACGCTGGGCCAGGCGATTACGCTGTATGAGCAGATCCTTGATCTGAAGCCGGACCATGCGCCGGCCTGCATCAACCTGGGCACGATTCGGTACAACCAGCGCGACTTTGTGTGCGCCGAGCAGATGTATCGCCGCGCAACCGAGGCCGACCCTGAGTATGCGCTGGCGTTCTTTGATCTGGGGAATGTGCTGGACGAGATGCAGCGGCTTCCGGAGGCGATCGAGGCCTACGGACGCGCCGTTGCGCTCGTTCCGCTGTATGCCGATGCTCACTACAATCTGGCTCTGGCGTATGAGCGGCTGGAGCAGCCCCGCCGCGCGCTGCGGCACTGGACGGCGTATCTTCGGCTCGATCCGATTGGGCCGTGGGCCGCGCATGCCCGGCAGCAGGCGCGTCGGGTTCTGGCGACGGAGAAGCTGGTGATCGTTGCGCGTGATGGCAAGCGGTTGGATGTCGTGGGTTCGGGTAGGTAGAGCGAGCACGGCAGGCGCAATCGCGGGTTCCTTCCGTGAAGCAGAACGAAGGACGGAAAGGCTTGCGTTTGGGGGCGGCTCGGACTTGCCGCAGGCTTGCTCCGGTAGACTGAAAGCAGGGGCCACCTTTTCGCATGGCAAGTCAACCTAATCCTGCCGCAATGGGCGCGGTGCCTTCGGGCGCGCCGACTCCGGTACCACCTGAGCACTCCTCTGCGGTGCGCCGTGCGCCGCTGCCTTTGCTGGGGCTTGCCTGCGCGGTCGGTGTCTCGTCTATCTACTATAACCAGCCGCTGCTGAGTGAGATGGGCCGGACCTTCCACGCTACGCCGGAGCGGATTGGCCTGGTGGCGGTGGCGACGCAGATCGGCTATGCCTGCGGAATTCTGTTTTTTGTGCCGATGGGCGACGTGCTGGAGCGGCGCGCGCTGATGATGCGGATGTACGGCGGCGTCTCTGTAGCGCTGCTGCTGTTGGCGTTGGCACCCTCGCTGCCGATGGTGATTCTGGCGAGTGTGCTGACGGGGCTGCTTGCCTCGGTGACGCATGTGGTGCTCCCGATCGCTCCGGATCTGGTCGAGAACGCGCAGCGCGGGCGTGCCATCGGCATTGTGATGACCGGGTTGCTGCTGGGCGTGCTGCTGGCGCGCACCTTTGCGGGCTGGGTGAGCAGGATTGACGGCTGGCGCTGGGTCTACGTGGTTGCGGCCGTGATCAACGCAGCCTTCGTGCCGCTGCTGTGGCGCAAGATGCCGCGGCTGCCTCCTCGCCACTCGCTCACGTACGGTGCGGCGATGCGCAGCTTGTGGACGCTGGTGCGGACGGAGCCTCTGCTGCTTGAATCTTCGATTCTGGGCGCATTGGTGTTCGCCTCGTTTAGTTGTTTCTGGACCACACTAGCGTTTTTGCTGGAATCGCAGTATCGGCTCGGACCTGGAGCTGCCGGCACGTTTGGCGTTGTCGGCGCGGCGGGGGCGCTGATGGCCTCGGTCGCGGGTCGCCTTGCGGATCGGCGCGGGTCGCGCTTTGTGGTGACGCTGGGCTTGTCTACGATGATTTTTTCGTACATGCTGCTGTGGGGCGCGGTGGCGATGCGCGTCTCGTTGCTGCTGCACATGGTCGCGCTGGTGGTGGGCGTTGTGTTGCTTGATGTTGGTGCGCAACTCACGCAGGTCGCGAATCAGACTCGCATCTTCGGCATTGATGCCTCGGCCCGCAGCCGCCTCAATACGGTGTATATGGTTCTCTACTTCTCCGGTGCGGCGCTTGGCTCCTGGTCTTCAACCCGTGCCTGGGAGCGCTTCGGCTGGGATGGCGTCTGCGGGCTGGCTCTCGGCTTTATGGCGTTGGCAGCGCTGCGCCATGCAACGGGAATCAAGGACAAAGCTCGTCCTCTGCTGCAACCGGCACCGACCGATGTGTTTCTTGGAGCATAGCGGCGGTGGGGAGCGAAGAGAGATGCGGTCCGTGATGCAACAGGCAGCTCTGGCGTGATGGGGTAACAGCAAGGACTAGATTTCAACGCTAGCCTACAAGGAAAACCTATGAATGCTTCAAGAACTTCCAACAGGGCAGTATGGTTTGGTTTGCTCGGCTTTCTTCTCGCTTTTCCCTGTATGGCGGGGGCGGTTTACCTGTATATCCGGTATGGGCATCCTCCGGTGGCGACGGCCGACCGGCCTTTTCCGGATGAAAAGACGATCGTCCATATACCTTTGAATGCGCGCATTCGCCGCGACCTGATTGCTCCTCCGACGACGCCGGCGGCGCATGACCTTGTTGCGGGAGCCCAGGTGTATGTCGAGCACTGCGCGGTTTGTCACGGCTCGCCGCATCTCGACAGCAGCTTCGGCAAGTGGGAGTACCCGACCTCTCCGCAACTGTGGCGCAAGCACGCGAATGGCGTGGTGGGCGCCAGCGACGATCCGGCGAACGTCTCTTACTGGAAGGTGGACAACGGCATTCGGCTGACGGGCATGCCGTCGTTTCAGCACACGTTGAGCGAGGACCAGATGTGGCAGGTTTCATTCCTGGTGGCGCAGGCGGATCAGCCCATGTCTCCGCAGATCAGCGCGATCTTCGATGCGGCCGATGTTCGTCGCCGCCAGGATGAAGGCCTGCCGGCCGCTGCGAGCGGGGTGCATCCGTAATCATGCGATTGGCTAACCTCGCCCTATGTTTTCGCGGAATGAGGACTGTTTCCGCACACGTTTTTCTCCTGCTATTCGCTTTGATCCTGGTCACCCAAACTGCGGTCACCCAAACTGCGGCCACCCAAATTGCGGTCAACCAAACTGCGGCAGGCCAAAGTGCGGTCAGCCAAGTTCCTCCCGCACAGACGAAGGTGCCGACCTACACTCTGGAGGGTCCGGAGACGCAGCATTCCGAGATCGCGCAGGTGGCGGAGATTCTCGGCATGACCGAACGCCTGAAAACGTTGCAGGAACTGCAAGGGCATGGCGCCTGCGATGCCGCGGCTTCGCTGCCGGAACTGACGTTGCGCCAATCGCTGCTGGAGTCGATTGAAGGGTCCGAGCTGGACGTGGAGAGCGCGGTGGCCGAGATCGACAATGAACGCGGGGAGCTGGGGAATCTGCAGACCTCGCTCAGAATGAGCCGGGACAAGACTGTTGCCAAGTTGAACGCGGCCGCGCTGATCACCGGCTCCGGCATCGGTGCCGCGGTGAGCGTAAGCCAGTTCACCTCTCTGGGGAACCGGACCAACAACGTGGGAGACGGTGTGGGGATTGGCTCGGGGGCGACGTCGACCGTGCTGGCTTACCTGGCCGTCCGCAAAGCGCATGGTCCGGAGCAGGCGGTCGGAGAGGTTCCGAACATGCTTGCCCCTTTATTTGATCGGCCGGCGGTGCTAAATACGCACTATCCCGCTGTGGTGCTCGAGTACCTGAAGAGTGTGCCGCCGGGCCAAGCCGCGCGGCACGGCACGCGGCTGGAACAGTTGAAGGCCGAGTGGGCGATGGCCGGCCGGCTAAATTCGACCGACGCCGCGAAGGAGCAGAAGAAGATCGTCGTCCTTACCACGAGCGGCGAAAAGGATATAAAGACTTCGATCGGAGACCTGACCGACCGCATTGCCATGCTGGGCGACGTGAGCGGCCGCATCTCTCTGATGAAGCGGGATCTGGCTCTGTTGCTGCGCTCGTACAAACGCATGGATGTGTGTCCGGTCCATTAAAGGGCGTGCGGCAGGGGCTGAGCTTTCGGAGTGCATGACGGGAAGATGGTAGGCGAGGCAGGGATCGAACCTGCAACCCCGAGCTTAGAAGGCTCGTGCTCTATCCAATTGAGCTACTCGCCCGTGCAGGACGCACCTTCGATTGTATCGTCCGCGGGGCTTAGGCGAAGGAGAGATCCTTGCCGCGCACCGTGGCGACCACCGCCTCAAGCGCCTGCGACCAATGTAGATACGCTTCGGCCGCGTCGACCCCCACAGCTTTTACGTAGAGGGTGACGGCAAAACCCTCCTGCGGGCCGGCGAGATCGACCAGCGCGGGACGCAGGACACACTCTGCCACGGCATACGGCTGATCGAGCGGTTCGAGTAGACGTACGAGCCGATCGAGCCGGTGCTGCTGGTGGTGCGAAGAGACGAACAAGGCACGCTCCCGCCACAGGACGTCCAGGTAGCTCATGAAGCCGCACGGCTCGTCGGTGGGCGGCAGGTCGAGTTCCAGCGTGAGCGCGGCAAGCTCTTCGGCATCCATGGCCCAGGCGTCGCATTTTGCGGTGAAAACCGGGGAGCGGCCGCCGTTGAGCGCACGCAAGGCCTGCATCAGCGGAGGATGCAGCTCGGCTTCTGGAATCAGGTCGAGATCGTAAGGGTTTTCCCGCAGATCGATGAAGGGACAGCTGCCGGGTGCATCGTCCGGATCAGACCACGGTACGACTAGAACCGGATCCTCTGCGCCGCATTGAGCCGACCATTCCCCACGCATCAACTTTTATCATAGCGGGTATGCGCTGGCTGCCGGGTTGGGGTGTGCGGGTCCGCTGGCGGAGGCTGGGCTTTGAGAAACGCGAGCACGGTCGACTCTGCCCAGTAGCCGTCGTCGCCCTGAGCCGGGTGCGGCGTGGCCAGAAAGGCGCAGTGGCCGCCATGGCCGGGCTCGATCAACGTGATCCACGGGTTGGCCGCGATTTTGGCACGGCTCTCTGGGGTAAGTCGGATGAAGGGATCGTCGAGAGCGTGCAGGATGAGGGTGGGTACGGCGATGGTCTCGAGCACACGCGCGGCGGAGGCCCGAAAGTAGTAGTCCGACGCTCCGGCGAAGCCCGCGTAGAAGGCTGTGACGCGTTCGTCGAAGTCGCGCAGAGAGCGCAGACCGCGGGCGCGCGTCGGATCGTAGATTTGCGGAAAGAGGGCAACTTTGCGGAGGAAGCGCTGGATGAGCGCCCTGAGGAAGCGGCGCTCGTAGATGCGATTCCGCCAGAGGTGAAGTGCATCGGCGGATTGCGCGAGGTCGAGAGCGGGCGAGACTGCGGCGACCGCGCACAGCTCCGGCTGCGGGCCGGCAGAGGCCGCGTCGGTGAGCGGCTGTGCACCGAGCGGCTGGGCACTGAGCCGCTGTGCACTAAGCGGCTGGGCCCCGAGCTCTCCGGCCAGCTTCAAGACCAGATTGCCGCCCATCGAATACCCGATTAACGCCACGCGGCGCAGGCGGAAACGCTCGACCATCGCCGCCATCACGGCGCGCACATCGTTCGAAAGCCCGGAGTGGTAGAGCGTCGGCGAAAGCGACTCCGTGCCACCGCAGTTCCGCATGTTCATGCGCACGACGTTGCAGCTGGCTCGCCATAGCTTGCCCGCGCTTCCGACCACGTACTGCGACCGCGAGGAGCCCTCCAGCCCATGCAGCAGGATCACCGTAAGCCGTTCCGCGCGTACGTCCTCCGGCTGCCAGTGGCAGTGGCAGAGTACGTGGCTGGCGGGCTGGGTGGGCGTGGCGGGCGCAACCTCGACCAGCTCCGGGCTGGCGGGTGGTAGCCGGTCCGGACGCGGCAGAAAGTTGCCCAGAATGGTTTGGACATGGCCGTTGCGAAAACCGCGGCGAGGAACGAAGGGTACCGGCGCGAACTCCCCTGCTGCGCTCACTCGGCCAGACTCCGCAGCAGGGCGAGAGCGTTGAGTCCGCCGGTGGGCGCGTCTTCGTGCTTGAAGTAGACGAAGACCTCCCGGCTTTGGGCGAGGAGGTGAAAGCGCGCCGCAAACCCGGCAATCTGCTGGGGCGTGTAGCCTCCGGGCCAGCGCAGGCGGAAACAGGTGAAGGCGGGTGCGGTGTGCACTTCGGGCGTCTGCAGCTCGTCCGATTCAGCCAGGCAGAGGGCGGCGCTGTGCTCGCGCAAGAGCGTGTAGGTCTGCTCGCTGAACCAGGAGGGATGCCGGAACTCGAAGGCAATCCGCGGGGCTTGCGGGGCCTGCATGGCGGGGGCGGCGAGGAAGGCGGTCAGGAGGGGAAGATCGACCCTCAGACTGGGCGGAAGCTGGAAGAGCACGTAACCCAGTTTGCCAGCCTCGCGCGCGGGCTCAAGCGAGGCAAAGAAGGCGTCCAGCGCATCTTCGCAGGCACGCAGACGGCTGAAGTGCGTGATTCGCTGCGGTGCTTTGAAGGTGAAGCGGAAGTGCGGAGGAGTGTCGTCCAGCCAGCCCTGCAGCTGCCCCGGCTTGAGGATGGAGCCAAAGGTGTAGTTGACCTCGACCGAGCCGAGCACGGAGGCGTAGAAGCTAAGAAAGTTCTTCGCCGAAACATTTTTTGGGTAGAACTCCGGCTTCCACGTCGAGTAAGCCCAACCGGAGGTGCCGACAAACAGGCGCATGGAACGAGCGAGGGGCAAGTGCGCTACGAATTGCTCTGAATCCGGTTGTGAACGGAGAATCCAACGAGGAGAACCAGAGATGCAGACAGAACGGTAATTTCCGCTCCTGTCAGCAGACGCAACCAGAAGCCGGAAGACCGCATGAACGTCCTTGGAGGTACGAGACTTGAAGGTAATTGGGGCGGCTAGTGGGTTTCGAACCCACGACATCCGCTGCCACAGAGCGGCGTTCTGCCACTGAACTATAGCCGCCGTATTGCATTAGTATACTCCACCGATTGCTCTCAAGTACGCATCTTCCTTGCAGGCAGCTATCTTCACCGGACTCGAGGGCAAACGCGCATGGTCGTCACTCAAAAACCCGAGATCCTCGCACCGGGACCAAAGCGGAGCGGCGGCGCCTTCTCGGACCGCAACCTGGACCTGCTCTCGCATCTGCTGGACGATTTCATTCGCATTCCGGGAACCTCGATCCGCTTCGGCCTGGATGGCATCGTCGGCCTGGTGCCGGGCGTAGGCGACGCCATGGGCGGCTTGGCCTCCTGTGTTCTGATCTTTGCGGCCTGGATGCGCGGAGTTCCGCGGGCGACCATCGCGCGCATGATGCTGAACGTCGGCATTGAGACCGCGGTCGGTTCGCTGCCGGTGGTCGGGGACATGTTCGACGTGTGGTTCCGCGCCAACCGCCGCAACTATGCGCTGATGACGCATTCTCTGGGCATTCCGGGAGCTGCAGCGACGCGCCGGCGGTCATGGACGGACTGGCTTGTCTTGAGTGCTGCGCTGCTGGCTCTGGTCGGCCTGGTCCTGCTGCCGCTGCTTCTGTTTGGCTGGATTGGGGAGCACCTGCTGGCGCACGTGCCGGCGCTCTTGAGGGGGCGCTGAGATGGGGCTCGATCTGGTACTGAGGAGTGCGGTAGTCTAGAGGAAGTCGGGGCGTAGCGCAGTCTGGTAGCGCATCTGGTTTGGGACCAGAGGGTCGGGGGTTCGAATCCCTCCGCCCCGACCAATTGAATCGATCACTTGCCTTGTGCTACGAGTTCTCCGATGTAGAGATGTAGCGGAAACTGTAGCGGGTACCTGTTTTGTGTTTCTCTGAGTCCCGTGTCACACCCATAAAACCTTGAAGCTTCAGCTACTGAATCACTCCCGCAACTTGGCCGGGCAGAGTTTTCGCCGCGTCCAGACGAGCAAAGACATTGAGCACAGCATCGTGACTAGGGTGGACGTAGCGGGCGGACATCGCAATCGAGGAATGTCCCGCGATCCTGGCCAGTGTCCAAGCGTCGCACCCGGCCTCGCCTAAGCGGGTGAGAAATGTATGGCGGAACGCATAGAGCACGAACGGACGCACACCGCTGAGGCGAACGGCGTTGTGATGCTGTTTCTTGAGCGTAGACGGCTCTATATGGCCGCTCTTCGTCGGGGATGACCACACCCATCCTTCAAGTGGCATCTTGGCCGTCTCCCAGCGCCTCTGAAGAATCGAGCGGACTCGCGGGCTGAGGAGCATTCTCCGGGCAGCGGCTGTCTTGCCGTGCGTCACCTGAAGCGTTCCATTCTGTCCGTTGTGCCACGAAACGGACTCCCAACGAAGCCGCGCATTCTCATCCGGGCGCATTCCCGTGTCGCTGAGAACAGCGGCAATATCAGCCATAAGCTCTCCGGCGGCTGCCAAGTAGCGCGCTTCCTCCTCCGGGGTGACAACGTGTTCGCGGTGGTGCTCTCCCCGCAGCATTTTGATCTTGGGCGCGTTCTCTGCAATCCCCCATTCGACGGCCAACAGAAGCGCACGGCGGAGAACGCGGAGCGAATTGTTGACGGAGGTTGGCTTCCAACCTTTCGTCTGGAGGTAGGCGGCGTAATCTGCGGCGTGCTCACTGGTGATGGTGCCGAGTTTGCGGCTTACCAGCGGACCATAGGCGGCGATGTTCCGAAGTTGCGTCCGATACCAACCCGTCCAAGTCTTCGGGGACGCTTTCTCAAAGGTAGATTGCGCCCAAGGCGTGAAGCGATTCTCTAGAAACTTGGCAAGCGTTGGTACGGGCTGCCGTTCCACCAATCCCACTTCGCCCTTGGCAAGAGCCGTTTTGTGAGCGGCTTCAATCTGCCGTGCGGTGCGAGGATTGCCTTGTTTCGTGCTCTTTTGAATATGCTCGCCGTTGAAGAGAAAGTGATACCAGTAGACGGAACCCCGTTTGAAAATCGACATAATTATTTTCCCTTGGCTGCATTTACTTTGACTTGCCGCTTGGCTGCCCGTCCGCGTCGGACGGATACGAGGTGGGCGCAATATTGGGAGCAATAGGTACGAAAGTGATTTGACTCCATCTTGAAAACTTCGCCACAATCAGACCGCGCGCAAAGCCGATAGGGAACATCTGAGAGTTTGTCCATGGTGATGGTGGTTTGAATCGCGTGTCTACACAGCTCGTCGCGCGATGCAAGAAACGGAGGGCTTGAGCGCCGGGTTGGAGTAGGAATTCTGCCGCTCTCTGAGAGCCACTTCGCTGCGTCGCCTGTTAGTGCTGACTTGTACGAGAGCTGCAAATCCCAAGCGTGTTGCGGAATGACGTACTCGATGGTTTCCCCAAGCGGCGTTCCAAGCCTGTAAGGATATTCTTGGAGGACCCCACCACCCCAGCTACCCCATTTGTTGAGAAAGACCGCCAGCGTCTTCTTGGAATGCTCTAACGCCAAAAAATCTTCCCTCATCTTCCACGGATCGGAAAAGCGATTTGGCTCAGAATGCATGGAAAGGAGACCAATATCTCCAGCATCGGTTCTTCCTCCGTCGGATTCGCTGACTGCAAGAAGTCGGACAAATTATCTTGCCCCATGAAGTCCATTGCCGTGTAGAGCGAAGGGTAAAGCGCGGCCAGCATAACGGGCACCCCGGCGCGGCGGAGTCGAACACCTTTTCGTGGCGTGGGCGAGAGAACAGGTGCGGTAATGGGCGGGAGAATTTCACCGGTCAGTTTTTCTTCAGGCAAGTCGCAGAGCTGAGCTACGCAGACTTCCCATTTCCGTGAAGCTGGAGCGAATTCAACAGAGACTGGAACCTGAATAATGTGTGCCATGATTCGTGTCTTTCTTGTGGCACCTTAGTCGCTTTATGTTGTGAATGCAACGCAAATCACACAGAGGTGTAGGCATGGACGCACTACTTTCCATTGACGAGGCCGCCCGAAGGCTTGGCGGCTTGAGCAAGTACACGATTCACGCTTGGCTAAGTTCGGGCAAACTGAGGCGTACGAAGCTGGGAAGCCGGACGATGATTCGCGAGTCAGAGCTAGAGCGTTTGGCGCGCGAGGGAGAGGGCCGAAAGAGTCCTTCGGCGCGGATGCCCGTGCCATCCACAATCAACGCTGCATAGAAAACCCGGCGGTTGCTGCCGCCGGGCGCGTAACAGGGAGACGTTCTATGGAAACCGTAGCATCGACCCGCAACGCGGGCAAGAGCGTACGTGCGGGCACACGGCGTGATCCGCAGAGGGCGCGTAGCAGTGACGACGGGAGCGGTGAAGACCCACATTTTCTCTACTGCGCTCACGATCCATACCCTCAGGTGGAACCCGGCGATTACGAGCTTTACTGTATCGAGGCGAGGGCCTACCGCGATCCGGGGATGAAGGTTTGGAAGTGCCGTTATCGCTTCATAAATCCGATGCAAGAGAGCTTTCCCCCTCTGTACGGTTTCATCCATCTTGGTGATGGATGTAAGCCGCCCGGACGCAGAAGTCGCTACAGGCGCGAGTGGATGATAGCGAACGGGCATCCACCGGGTAAGCGACAGAGGCTGTCTGCGCGCGTCTTTACCGGCAAGCTCTTCCGTGTGCGAGTGGGTTGGGTGTTGCCGCGCCAGCATGATGGGAAGCTGCATACGGCGGCGACCCGCTACAGCCTCGTCAGAGAAATCCTTGCGCTCGCTTGTTCGGGCGAAGCGAAGTTACCAAGCATTGAAGCACACAAGCTACCAAGCAAGGAAGGCTAGAGGTAAGCGCATGATTCTGGGAGCCTTCAGAGACGATGCTTACAAGAAGTTCGGCGACGCCAATGCATGACTTTGAGTACCGGCCCTGCCCGGGTCGGGGTGCGTCACTACCATTGACACTCACCAAGGGCGGGGGATCAGTCCCTCCGCAAAAGGCTTCTCAGGCCGTGTTCGGCCTGCCCCCATTCGTCCAGCAGAGAGCAGTCACCGCGACAATGCAGGTCTGGACGTTCGAGTAGTAGCGGATTGCTTCGGTAAGTGTCGTCCGTCTCATCTCCCCTTCGCAAGCATTTCTGCAACTTTGACAACAATGCTTGCACTGGCAGGTTGCAAGCATTACTTTTGTATTTGAGGTGCAAGCATGAGCGATGAGATTAGCGGAGAAGTGCAAGGACGAGCAGGCGGCGTTGCTAGGGCGGAGAAGCTCACAGCTGCGGAACGACGTGAAATTGCCAAGCGCGCAGCCGCTACGCGATGGGGATCAGCGCAAGGTTTGCCGCGCGCAACTCATGCGGGGAGTTTGAACATGGGAGATGATATTTCCATCCCCTGTGCCGTTTTGGAAGATGGCCGGAGAGTTCTCTGGCAGCAAGGGTTCTTAAGGGCGCTCGGCAGAACGGGGCGCGCACGAACTAGCGCAGTGCCATTAGACCCCACAGCTAGCAGCTTCGAACTGCCCCTATTCTTGAGCGCTGACAATCTTAAGCCTTTCATAACAGAGGACTTGATAGCAGCTGCTAAACCCGTTGTTTTTCGACCTCTGCAGGGTGGTCCGATGTCAGTTGGCTACCTTGCAGAGCTGCTTCCGCGCGCCTGTGGTGCCATCATGGAAGCGGGGGACAGAGCTCCACTGCGTGCAAATCAGCAGCATATCTATGAGCGTGCGAAAATCCTTGTTCGCGGATTGGCGATTGTCGGAATAACAGCACTCGTTGATGAGGCCACCGGATACCAGGAGGTGCGTCCGAAGGATGCCCTCCAGCTTTACCTGGAGAAGATCATCCGTAAGGAGCTCGCGGCATGGATCAAGACATTTCCTGATGAGTTCTACGAAAACATCTACAAGTTGAAGGGCTGGGATTGGCCAGGCATGAGCAAGAACCGATACAGCGTAGTAGCTCATTACACGAACGATCTCGTTTATGAACGGCTTGGTCCTGGCGTAAGGGACGAGTTGCAACGTAAAAACCCAAAGAATGAAAAGGGTAGGCGTCCGGCCAAAAACACCCAATGGTTTACCGCTGAAATCGGACACCCAATGCTTTCACAGCACCTCTACTCGCTGGTCATGTTTCAACGCCTGGCGCTCGCGCAAAGTTACGGCTGGAACCGATTCGTGAAGATGGTCGATAAGGTTCACCCTAAAAAGGGAACGACTCTTGAGCTTCCATTTGGCGACTCTAATGAGTTTGAGGTACTCGGTGCATAGACTTGAATATTGTGCGTAAATTTACCTATTGATTTCGCTAATTCTGGAGACAACAATGAGCCGTTCGGGCAGCGGAAAAAGCACGACGGAGGACTATCGCCAACTTGACGTGCGGCGATTGCAACGGGACGGACTGCTCGAACGGCGTTACATGTTCATGTGGCAATGGTCCCGGTACGGCGAGGTCTGCGCTTCAGTAGGCATTCAACCGGAGTCCGACCACGTCACACTGACGTACACCCACAGCAGCAATGGCTCACCAGCCACGGAGCAGAACTATCCGGTCTTTCTGGACTGGACAATCTGCCATTATGGAGGCAGCCGCGCTTGGTTCATATGCCCGGCGAGAGGTTGCGGCAAACGGGTGGCAATCCTGTATTGCGGTAAGGTCTTTGCTTGTCGGTCTTGCTACAGGCTGGTATACGCGAGCCAACGCGAATCGCCCGGCCAGAGGGCGGACACTCGTGCTTGGGCGATCCGAAAGCGCTGCGGTGATTGGGGATGCCTGTTTGACCCCCTACTCAGACCAAAAGGAATGCATGAGACGACGTTCCCGACGCTTAGAACACAAATACCAACGCGCCACCTATTCGTCCGCCTCTGCGTTTGCCAGCAAAGTCGGAATGAAGGTAGACGATGTGTTTAGCCTGTATGCGTAATAACCCGATACTGGAGGTTGAGATGTCCACACAGAACAGCGAAAAGAACAGTGGTAACGTCTCCAATCTCGTTCCTCACCAGTTCAGAAAAGGACAGTCGGGGAACCCGGGTGGTCGTCCGAAGACGTTGCCAATTACCGATCACCTCATCAATCAACTTGGGAAGCCTATACCCGCTTCGATGAGAGCGAAGCTCTCGCCGATCTTTACCGAGCTTTACGGGGACGACGCTACGTTTGCAGAAATGCTCGCATTTAGACTGATCGCGGACGCCGCGAACGGGGATGTGAAGGCTCTCAAGCTTGTTCTTGATCGCGTCGAGGGCAAAGTAGCTCAGAAGATGGCGCTCTCCGGTGCAGAGGCAGAACCTGTCATGTTTACACTGGTTCGGATGGGTGTCGAGGCAAGCAGTTCCTGAGGCTACCAGCCAACCCGCTAGTCGGAAATGTCAGGAACAATGGGCCGGAGATGCTGAACAGTGCCTGAACAGGTCGCAGGTAGTGTCGACGGATAGTCACTGCGAAAGCACTCTAGGAGAAGGGAGGTAAGGTCCCTAAACCGGAGAGTGAGGCGGTAACGGCTAACTATCAACTCTTCAGTGGAACCGAGGCTCAGGGCGCTTCAGGCGAAAGTGGAGTAGAGGCTCTTGCAGAACCAGTCATCGAAGATAGTACGGACGAGGGACTCGAACCTCTACAGAGCTTTCACCCCAGCGGGTTCTAAGGGTCACTTGAATGGTCCTTAAGAAGCCAGCCGCGTCTGCCAGTTTCGCCACGCCCGCAACCGCAAAACAAAACGCCGTTCTGTTATCGTGACGCCATGCTTGCATCCGTTCTCGCGCTCTCCATAATGCAAGGCGCATTCCCCTCGCAACCGGCGTCGGCACTCTACAGTGATTGCCAAGTGGTCATTCGTATCAGCGAAACAGGATCGGCAGACAGCAGCATTTTGATGAAGGCTCAGCACTGCGTGTCCTACATTGACGGCTTCGTGAACGGCCTACGTATGAGACCAGGGCTCGCCTGCGTTGCGGACGCCCAACTGCCAACCCTCGCGAGGGTCTACGTTGCATACGTCGATCAGCACCCCAAGTTGCTGGACGGCGCGACTTGGCCTGCGCTCCTGTTGGCACTGGAGGAGTCTTATCCCTGCCCGGTCAAAAAGTGAGCCGTGGCCGTGAGAGGACGGCGGGCATGAGGCGGTTCTTCACCCGACGCAACGCTCCGATCTGGTTACCTGCGCTGGTCTTCGTGAGAGACTTCCTCGCATGGGAGTACATCTTCTCTTTCGAGCCCGGTATTACGGAACAGGCCGTATATCGCGGCAAGCTCTTCATGCTACCGGGGTCACTGGTCGGGGGCGGCTTCGTTCCACTGCTAATCAACCTTGCGATTGCAGTTGTGGTCGGCTTCGCCCTCCGCTGGTCCGCCCGCAATCGCTTGGGTTAGCCAAGTAAGTTGTCACCAAAGATTTGCAAAGCGCTACGCATGCTGAAAGTCAGACTTCCGAAAGGTATTTTCTTGCTTTGCGGATCATCTCGGCAAATCTTCTTAGCTCACAAACGGCAGCACTATAGCCTCCAGTTTGACCCCTTCTAGAGCATCCGCCCGCTTCTCCATACGTTCCGCAAGGATCGCCAGCACGTCTTTAGGTGTGAGCATTCGCATTCGCTAATCTTAGGCGAATAAAAGGAGAAAATTTTCGGCAGCACCACTTGCGGTCATCTACTGCCCTCCAACTCCGTCTAGCTTCATCCAAAGCAGTGTGTTACATTTGCTTCAACGCTGGAAGAAGCAAACGTAACGGAGCAATCAATGGCAAACGGCAAATTCATCTCCTACCTTAGAGTTTCGACGGCACGGCAAGGCGCAAGCGGTTTGGGGCTGGAAGCTCAACGGGAATCCGTGAGCCGCTACCTGAACGGGGGAAACTGGAAGCTCGTGCAAGAGGTGATGGAAGTGGAGAGCGGCAAGCGGAATGACCGCCCAGCGATTGCTGAGGCTCTCCGGCTCTGCCGCTTGCACAAAGCGACTTTGGTAATTGCCAAGCTGGATCGCCTCGCTCGCAACGTTCACTTCATCTCGTCTCTAATGGAGTCGGGGGTTGATTTCGTGGCCTGCGACTTCCCGGAGGCGAATCGCCTCACCGTACACATCTTGGCCGCTGTTGCGGAACATGAGGCGGCTATGATCTCCGCCCGGACAAAGGCGGCCCTCATGGCTGCCAAGGCGCGCGGAGTTACGCTGGGGGGGCAACGGGGCTGTGTAGAGCGCATGACAAGCATGGCAGCGAAAGGAGCGCGTCAGAGCGCAGTCGTAAGACAGGATGCAGTAGCAAAGCGTCGGGTCGATTTGCTGCCGGTGATCGAAGAACTACGTACGAGCGGCGCATCGTCACTCCGCTCTATTGCGAACGGTTTGAACCAAAAAGGACTGCCGACAGCACGAGGTACAAAGTGGAGCGCGTCCCAAGTCATGCGCATCCTGGCTTGACGAATCACGGCCCAAAATGAACGTCTGGTTCCTTTCCCTGATCTCTGAGGCGGGCCTGCAATTTGTCATTGAGACTCACCAGAATTTTCGACAGCTCGGCATCCTCGTTTGGTTTAGCAGAGAACACGGTACTGACGTGCCGGACATTAACACTAGTAATTTCACTTCCCACAATCACGAAAAGTTCGCCGGGAACGTGGTGCCAGAACTCCTCGTTGCGTGGTTTTTTTGCGCCTTTCTTGTTCGTCAGGGACTCGTATGCTGTTCGAGCACGCGTAAATTCGGGATACAAGAAGCGATCTACCGAGGTAAGAATCAGCGTCTGAAGCGTTCCGTCCTGACCGATGACCTTCTCATTTACACTCCCTCTATAAAGGACGCCGCCCTTGGTCATTACGTCAACCCCAACGCTATACTGCCTCGGGTTTGCTAAGAGCATGGGCGAGAGCGCAAGATGCCACTCAGAAATCCTCGGCAGCACAATGGCGTGGAGCATCTTTGAAAGAATCCGATGATTGGCAACGCGAGTCCTGAGCCGACCAAAATCTCTTGCCATCAACCCTAACGTGGCAGACACCAACGTAACGATCAGATAAGCGCGTGATAGTAGGCAAATATTTGCTGCAGCGACGATCTTCGCAGCAGCAAAGAAGGTGTTTGCCTGTTGGTCAAAACTTTTTTCGCTATATAACGAGCTAGACACAATCCTGACGCTGGCAAGAATGTTGCTTGGCATGGCGTACACCGGCCAGTTTCGCATCCACCACGCAAGCAAAAGGGGCAGGAGCGCCCAAAGAGCGCCCCTCATGAGTTCCTCTCCTCGCGGCGAGTTCATCGTCTTCCGGACGAGAAATGTTCCAAGTACGAAACGAGACAGGAGCTCGGGAACGACAAAGTAAGCCGTCGCCAAGACGCTTAAAAGTAGGGGGAGCAAGAGACTTTACGCTACGGAAGCCAGCGCAAGATCTTCGGTTGTCAGCTTTACCGAACCGTAGCTCGTCGGAATGGACACTTCCCCAAGCTTTGCAAGCTGATCAAGAATCAATGCTTCGTTCTGCGCGAGGAAACTCAAAACTTCACGACGGACAAGAAGGCGATTCTGAGCACTCTTCTGCTCCACGACGTTGAGTATGTGTTCGATCTGTATTCCATTCATCGGTTTCCTCATACGCCACAGGAATCTTCCCTTGTGAAATACAAAGGTAGCACGCCCAATTTGGTCTATACTTTTATGTTCGCTACAGCTTTCGTGTCATAAAGAAGTCTACGTCAAGCGACACGGCGTACGCTAGCCCGGTGCCGCTTAGGGCTATCTGAACACCGGCATGTGTAGCGGATACTGTAGCGGATACTGTAGCGACTACCTGCTTCGATGTGCTTGTTTGGGATCGCATGACATTCAACTAAGTCGTTCATTCTGCAGCCCTACGCAAGTGTGTACAAGCCACCCTTACGTTCGGTGCTATGCTTTGGGACCAGAGGTCGGGGGTTCGAATCCCTCCGCCCCGACCAACAAAAACCTGGACAGCAGCATGGGCTAGTTCATCCGGCTTGCTAGTTCATCCAGCGCGGATCGCCCGGGTCACGCTCATCCGGATCCACATACTTGCCGTTGCTGTCGAAGTGGACTTCGCGATTCTGCTTGCGCATGTATACCTGGAATTTTTTTGCTGCTCGCCGCCGTTTGGCTCGATAGAAGTCGTTGCGCAGGCCGTATAGCCGCTCGGTGAACAAGAATCCCAGACCCTTGCGTGGAGCCAAGCGCAGGAACAAGAAGGCGCACAAGGCTCCCGAAAGCTGAACCGCCGCGCTGAACTTGCTGGCTGAGGTGAGCAGCAGCGCAACCTCGATCAGGATGTAAATCGCTACCATGTACCGCGCCTTCAGCCGCAGCACAAAGAACAGCAGAAACTCCTGGTCGCCGAAGTAAGTGCCGATGGCAATCAGCAGGCCAAAGATTCCGGCGTAGGGCCCCATCTCGATCGCCAGACCCGGATCCAGGTGGAACAGCCGCGTGTAGGTAATCGCCGAAGCCAGCAGCGCGCCGCCCGCCACCGAGACGAAGTACAGCTCATACAGCCAACGTGACCCGTACGCCCCTTCGAGCATCGATCCGCAGAACCACAGCGTCAGCATGGCGAATAAGGTCGACACCAGCCCAAGCGGCATAAAGGCATAGGTTACGAGCTGCCAAAGCTGGCCATGGAACACGTCTGCCGGAATCAGCGCCAGATGTTCGTTCAGCGGCAGCGCCAGCCGAGGGAAGATCAAGGAAATGAGGACGAATGCGAAGAACGTGACGACGTTCCAGAGAACGAGTTTGCGCGTTGCACCTTCAAACGGGGGCAGTGTCAGCGAGGTGGGACCGGAGCGAGCCATCGTACATCTATCCTATTCCGTTTACTGCGGGCTGATGCCTGGAGCCGGGGTGCCCATCGCGGCCGGCCGCCCCGCCGGGGTAGGCGTCACGGCTGGGCTCCGATGCCCGGCCGCATCCACGCTGCGCACGCCGAACACCAGGTCGTCCTTCGAGAGCGGCAACGTGATGGTAAGCGCCGCACCTGCTGCCCGCACCTCGGTCCACTCCGGTGCCGCGGTCGGCCGCCACACGACCTCGTAGCGCGTCCCGGCCGGCGCGCCCACCGGAGCCCTCCACGTCAGCACCGAGTTGTTGTCCGTTGAGCCCGCGGGAATGTGCACCTCCACCGGCTCTCCGGGCGCCGACGCAAAGGTTGCCAGGCAGGCTGCGTTGAGCCGCGCCACGTTCGCCACGTAGGCCATATCGACATATTTCAGGAAGTCGCCGTACTCCACCTGGCCTTTGGTTCCGTTCTGCAGCACGCCCTCCGCGACTCGCGGTGTCTGGTGCTGATGGTCGAAGTTCTCCTGCCACTCCGTAAAGCGCACGGCCGGGAACCCTTCGGCGTTGAAGGAGGTATGGTCTCCGCCACGGCCGAAGCGATCCCTGCGGAACTCGAGCACCGGGTGAAACGCACCCGGCCTGCCATGCGCGCCAAAGTAGGTCCGGTCCACCTCCGCAATGGCGCGCGCCAGCTCGCGCGATGCGGAGTCCGATTCGTATCCGTAGGTTTGGATCTGACGCAGCTCGGCAGCGGTCGCGGGCCCAGGCACGCCTTCTGAAAAGACCCGCACCGCCGTCTTGTCTTGCCCTGTCTGCCCGGGGGTGGTATCGCCGCCGACGATGTCGTTGTTCAGCACCGCCTCCAGATTCCAGTTTTCGGCCCGGCCCAGCTTGGCCAGATGGCGGCTCCCGTTCAGGCCCTGCTCTTCTCCGGCCACGGCGACGAAGACGATCGTCGCCGGGAACTTGAGCTGCGAGAGCACGCGCGCCGATTCGAGCGACACCGCTACCCCCGATGCGTCGTCGTTCGCCCCCGGTGCCGGATCGTGCGTGTTGGCGTTATCCGAGTTCCGCGAGTCATAATGTCCTGTCACGAGCACCAGCCGCGAGGCCTGGGCGGGGTCCTTGCCCCGCAGCACGGCGTAGATATTCTGGATCCGCGTGTCGCGGGTAATCCTAGAGCCTGCGGCGGTACTTGCCGGCTCGAGGAAGTCGTCCCGCTTGACCTCCAGGCAGCCTCCGCAGGCCTGGGAGATCCGCTCAAACTCTGCGAAGACCCAGTCCGCGGCGGCGGTGACGCCTGTGCCTGCCGGCAGATCCCGGTCCATGCTCGAGAGCGTCGAGCGGTTCCCGAACGTGACCAGTTTGGCGATATCGTCATCAATCCTGGCCGGAGAGATCTGCGCAATTGCCTTCGCGATGGCCGGGTCTATGGGAGCAACCGGGACTTGCGCCTTCGCTGCCGCCAGCGCTGCCGGGAAAGTCATACCTACAAGCAACAGTCTAAAAAGGGAGCAGCGTCGCTCGATCATCGGATTCAGCATAGCCTCGGGGGGAGTGGATGTTCACGCGATCATACCTCACGGCCGCCCAGGAACTTCACCGCACCGCCGCCTGCGCCGGAGACGATTTATTTCAAGGAAAGGAAGCAAGGAATTTGGCGTCGAGGCTGAAACAGTTCGCGCGCTTTCGTCATCCTATGCCAGAATCGCACTGAACTGGAGGTCAAAGAACGATGCCGAATATGTGTCCCGAGTGCGACAATTTGCTCCATGTCGATGTGGATGAGGTCGACGAAGGAGAGACTGTGACCTGCGATGAGTGCGGGACTGAGCTTGAAATTGTCTCTCTTGAACCGCTTGAGCTCGTCCCTGTCGACTCTGAGGGTTACGACGATGAAGATCTCTCCCGCGATGCCGATGACGACGAAGATGCCTGATCGGGGATCAGACTGGATGGCTATCCGTATACTTCTTCTATGAAGATTGCCGGCACGCTCGCAGCAACCCTCCTTTCGCTCTCCGTCTCCGGTGGGGCAAGTGCCGCGTTTGTCGCGGAACGTGCCGCCGCTGAATCTGTCGCCGCCGCACTGATTGCCGCACCTGCGGCCCAGGACCATGGTCCGGTCCAGCGCGTCGTGCATGGCCGCGTCGAGGATAAGGCCGGAGCGCCGATCAAGGGAGCCGTCGTCTACCTGCAGGATAGCCGCAGCGCTTCCGTTCGCAGCGCTATTTCGACCGACGACGGTTCCTATCGTTTCGTGCAGCTCTCGCAAAACACGGACTATCAACTTTGGGCGAAGGTCGAAGGCAAGAAGAGCAAGACGAGATCCATCAGCTCATTTGATAGCAAGAACGATTTCACGCTCGACCTCAAGATCGACGAGTAACACGCTCCGCTTGGACCGGCTCAGGGCATCCTGGTCGGTCCAGCCTCGCATCCCAGCGCGCATGGATTCCGATTACAGCCGGCGCAACTTCCTTCTGGGTGCATCAAGCATGGTTGCGGCCGCAGGACTTACCGCCTCCGCACAGCAATCCGCGTCGCCGAAGCCCAACCAGCAGGACGACGTTCAGCTTCCGCAGGACCATGCCTCTACCGAGCAGCCGGAGAAGATTCCCGGTCCTTTTGAGAATCAGGCGCAGCGCGTGGGCTTTGCGGTGGTTGGCCTTGGGCGCCTCACCCTGGGCGAGATCCTGCCCGCCATGGGTAAAAGCAAATACTGCAAGCCCGTCGCGCTCGTCAGCGGCGACCGTGAAAAGGCCCGCAAAGTGGCCGCGCAGTACGGCATCCCCGACTCCGGCCTCTACGACTACACCACCTATGACCAGATTGCGCAGAATCCCGCTGTGCAGGTCATCTACATCGTCCTGCCGAACAGCATGCATGCTGAATTTACCCTGCGCGGCGCCAAGGCCGGCAAGCACATTCTCTGCGAGAAGCCGATGGCGACGTCCACGCTCGACTGCGAGCGCATGATCGCTGCCTGCAACGCGGCCCACGTCAAGTTGATGATCGCCTACCGGAGCCAGTACGAACCCTACGACCGCGCGCTCGTGAAGATGATCCGTAGCGGCAAGCTGGGCAAGCTCAGGCAGTTTGTTGCGACCAACTCGCAGAACCAGGGCGACCCGAACCAGTGGCGGCAGAAGCTGGCGCTCGCTGGCGGAGGATGCATGCCGGACGTCGGCGTCTACTGCCTGAACGCCGCGCGCTTCCTCTCGGACGAAGAGCCGAACGAGGTCCTGGCCACGATCTACCAGCCCAAGGACGATCCGCGCTTTGCCGAGGTCGAAGCCAGCTGTCAGGTGATCGCCAAGTTTCCCTCCGGCTTGACTGCCGTCTTCAACTCCGCGTACGAAGCTCATAAGTCGCAGTATCTGCGCGTGGAAGGCACTGACGCGTGGGCCGAGCTCAATCCCGCGTTTGCGTATCACGGGATCAAGATGCGCTACTCTTTCTACAACCAAGACCTCAAACAGGAGATCGCGCACGAGCCGCAGCTTGAGGAAAAGGACCAGTTCGCGGCCGAGATGGACCACTTTGCGCTCTGCATTCAGAAGAACCGAAGACCGCACACTCCGGGCGAAGAAGGCCTGCAGGACCAACGCATCACGGACGCCATCTATGAATCTGCCCGCACCGGCAAGGCGGTCAGGATTGCTCCTCTCGCGGGCCCGACGCGGGGTCCGGAGCCTGCCGAAGAGGGCTGACTTCGGACGTAGGACTTCGGAGGTTCTGCGAACGTCCGTGTCTGCTCAGGGCGTTTGCATGGACTTCACCCAAGTCACTACTGCCTGGCGGATCGGCTCAAGATCAAACTCCCTCTCGAGCGCATCCCCGCTCAGCTCCTGGATAGCTGGCTCCAACCCCAGCAAAGCCCTGGAAAGACGCGGATACAGGACCTGTCCCAGAAGCTTGTGCGCAGCCTCAGCGCTCCTGGCGGGGGCCAAGCTGAAGGTGGCTTCCAGATAGGTGCTCAGCCGGGCGTGCGGCTGGGTGAACAGGACATCGAAGTAAAGCGCGGCCTGCTCGGGAAAGCGTTCCGCCTCTGCCATGCTGATGCGCAGCATACGAATCTGCGGCTGATAGAGCATCGCCTCGAGATACCGTCCGCAGAACAGGACCAGGGCCTCGCCCGGCTTCTCTGACTCGTCCTCAGGTAGCGTGAGCCGGCTCAGGAAGAGCCCGCGTACCAGTTCTATGACGGCCAGGAAGAGCTTCTCCTTGCTCTCAAAGTGTGCGTAGAGCGAACGCTTCGAGGTCTCGGCGCGGCTCGAGACGACGTCCATCGACGCCCGCTCAAAGCCCATCTCGAGGAAGACGTCTTTGGCAGCCCACAGGATATGTTCACGCAAGGTGTCGCCGCGTCGGGCCATAGGGTATTGTCGCTGTTTTCGCGGGCTTGACAACAGAAAAACGGTACAGTAGCGTTTACTTTGTTAACCGGTACGGTGTAGTTTACTTTTATGTCCGGCCCACGGAGGAAGCGTCATGATCGTTGTTACCGCCCCCACCAGCAACATTGGCAGCCAGGTCCTTACGCATCTGCTTGCCGCCGGCGCGCCTGTGCGCGTCGTTGCCCGCAACCCTGAACGGCTGCCGGCTGACGTCCGTCAGCGCGTGGAGGTCATCCAGGGCTCGCACAGTGAAGCTTTGGTCGTCGAAAGGGCGTTTGCGGGAGCCGACACCGTTTTCTGGCTGGTGCCGGCGGACCCTCGCGCGGTGAGCCCGGAGGTCTCTTACGTGGACTTCGCCAGGCCGGCTTGCGAGGTGTTCCAGAAGCAGGGCGTTCAGCGCGTCGTCGGCGTCTCCGCACTTGGGCGCGGCTGGCCGAAGAACTCGGGCTACGTCTCGGCCACGCTCGCCATGGACGACCTGATTGCCGCTACGAGTGTCAGCTATCGCGCGCTCGCCTGCGCCAGCTTTATGGACAACGTTCTGCGCCAGGTAGAACCGATCAAGAGTATGGGCATGTTCTTCTCGGCCACCCCGGCCGACTTGAAGGCACCCACCTGTGCGACGCGCGACATCGCCAGCATTGCCGCAAAGCTGCTGCTGGATGCTTGCTGGACCGGTGTCGAGAGCGTGCCCGTGCTTGGCCCGGAAGATCTTTCCTGCAACGACATGGCTCAGATTCTGTCGGAGGTGCTGGGCAAGCCCATTCGCTTCCAGGAGATGCCAATGGACGCGTTCAAGGGTATGCTGACCAGCCGCGGCATGACCGATGGCATGGCGCAGGGCATGGTGGATATGTTCGTGGCCAAGAGTGAAGGCATGGACAGCCTGCAGCCGCGTACGCCGGAAGGGACGACACCTACCAGCTTCCGCCAGTGGTGCGACGAGGTGCTGAAGCCGGCGGTAATTGGGTAGGCTGATTCGCTGCGCGGCTGTTAGGACAACGCAGATTCGCTTCGGGAATGACAACAAAGGGCAGACGCAGACGCAGATTCCCTTCGGGAAGGGACAACAAAAGTGCAGACGCAGATTCCCTTCGGGAATGACAAACTAGAGTGCTACGCACAGATAGGGTGCCCCAGGTCTCGCCTTTGAGACCTGGGTTTGCGATAACCCTTAGTGGTTGTCGTCTCCATCGTCCGGGGCTTCGGCGTTGGCTGGCAGGTGGCGGGGGTCGGCGAGTACGGTCGCAGGCTGCGTGTAGGTCTTGCCGTCGACGGTCAGCCGCACCGTGTAGTTCCCGGCTTCGAGACCGCGCTCGTGCTCTTTGCCGGCACGTGCCTGCGCCACATCTGATCCAGTGGGCTTGGGCTGCGATGCATGGCAGGCGTCCGCGGGAGGTGTGGCCGCCGGCCGGCGTGGACCGCCGCCGCCGAAGTTGCGTGGAACCTCGATATTCAGAGCCACGCGATGCATGCCCGCCGTGGTCGCGGGAGGAGGTGCAGGCTGCAGCCAGATCGGCTGCACGATGATGGACTCGGTATCGATCGGCGTGAGCGGGGCATCGCTGGCCAGACACGCCCGCACCCGTCCCTGAGGGTCCAGCAGCTCCACCGTGAGCGGCGTTTTCGCGTCGGCTTTGAGTTCGTAGTAGGTCAGCACACCGGCCGGAGGGTTCAGCTCCTGCGGGTCTTCATGCGGCAGCGGCGTTCCGTTCTGGCCGCCGATGACGGCCGCGTAGGTTTGTCCGGGCGCAAAGAGATAGGCGCGATCGGCGGCAATCTGCTTTTCCTTGCCGGCCATCTCGCGCAGCGGCGTCATCTGGTCGAGCACCCAGAATCCGCGTCCATAGGTGGCCACGGCCAGGTCATCGCCGTGCACCAGGATGTCGCGCACCGAGGTCACGGGCATGTTCTCCTCAAGCGATTGCCAGTGGTCTCCGTCGTCGAGCGAGACGTAGACGCGTAGCTCGGTGGCGGCGTAGAGCAGGCCTTTCTGCTTGGGGTCTTCTTTCACGGAGTTGACGAACGCGCCCACGGGGATGCCTGCGGTGACGCGCTTCCAGGTCTTGCCGCCATCGTGCGTGCGGTAGATGTAGGGCGCATCGTCGGCCAGTCGGTGTCGGTCGACCGAGGCGTAGGCGGTGCCTTGATCGAAGTGGCCGGCCTCTACCTGCGAGACCTTGCTCCAGGCGGACATGGCCTTCGGGGTGACGTCGCGCCACTCGGCTCCGTCGTTGGTGGTGACCTGGATGAGCCCATCATCGGTGCCCGCCCAGACGGTCTTCGGGTCGAGCGGCGAAGGCGAAAGCGTATAGACGACTCCAAATCGATCTGTCATCGGCTGATCGATATCCTTGGCGGTGACCGGGTCGAGCGTCTTCGGCACCTCCGGATGAAGGCGCGCGAGGTCCGGGCTGATCTTCTCCCAGGTGCGTCCGCGGTCGCGGGTGCGGAAGACGAACTGGTTGCTGTAGTAGAGGGCCTCGTCGGCCGGCGAAAAGACCTCCGGCAGCGACCAGGTTTTGCGCTCCGGATCGCTGGGATCGGCCGCGGGGAGCGTGCCGCCGAGCGACGCCATGACGTTCAGGTTTTGGTCGCAGCGTTGCGCGCCGCCGCCGAAGAGGAAGTTGCCGTCTTTGGGGTCCGGCACGACGGTCATGCTTTCTCCCGCGAGGCAGGCGGGGTACCAGTTGCGGAAGTTCAGCAGCCCATCATGCGACCAGGTGGTGGCCGCCACGGCGCCTGAATCCTGCTGCGCGCCGTAGAGCGTGTACGGGAAGCGGTTGTCGGCGGAGATGTGGTAGATCTGCGCGGTCGGCTGGTTGTACCAGGTGCTCCAGCTTTTGCCGCCATCGACGCTGACGACGGTGCCCTGGTCGCTGCTGAGGACCATGCGATTGCCGTCGTTGGGGTTGATCCACATCTGGTGGTAGTCGTCGCCTCCGGGCGCGGCCTTGATGGGGAGGAAGGTCTTGCCGGCGTCGTCGCTTTCGAAGGTTCCGGTGTTGATGACGAAGAGTTTGTCGGGATTTTTGGGGTCGACCGTGACGGATTCGAAGTACCAGCCGCGCCCCCAGAGCCGCTGCTCGTCGTTTGTCCGGGTCCAGGTTGCGCCGGCGTCGTCGGAGCGGTAGACGCCGCCGAGCGGCCTGGCGGGCGGCTCGGACTTGGGCGCACCCTCGGCGGCGCGCAGCGGACGGGCGATGGCCGCGCCGGTATCGTCGACCACCGCCCAGAGGCGATTGGGATTGCTGGGCGCGACGGCGATGCCGATCTTGCCGACGAAGTTGTCGTCGGGCAGACCGCCGCCCAACTTCGTCCAATGTGCGCCGCTATCGGTCGATTTGTACAGGCCGCCGCCGGGCATGTTCGAGGGCGCGTACACCGACCAGGGTGGACGCCGCGTGGCCCACAGCGAGGCGTAGACGGTCTCCGGCTGCTGCGGATCCATCGCGAGGTCGACCGCGCCGACGTTCTCCGGGTCGTCCTTGCTGGCGAGAACCTTGGTCCAGTGCGCGCCGCCGTCGGTCGAGCGATAGACGCCGCGCTCCGCATTGCCTCGGTAGACGTGGCCGAGTGCGGCGACATAGAGCTTGTTTGGGTCGCGCGGATCGACGACGATGCGGCCGATCTGGCGGGTTGCCTCGAGGCCGATGGGCCGCCAAGTCTTACCTGCGTCAGTCGATTTGAACATGCCGATGCCGTAGGAGTGCTGGCTGCGGATGTCCGGTTCTCCCGTGCCGACGTAGACGATTTTCGGGTCAGAGGGCGCGACGGCGATGGCCCCGATGGAGCCGATGGGAATACCGGTGTCACTGATGGGTAGCCAGGTGCGGCCGGCGTTTTCGGTCTTCCAGACACCGCCGCCGACGGAGCCCATGTAGAAGGTGTCCGGCTCGGCCGGGTTGCCGCTGACGCCGTAGGTGCGGCCGCCGCGCATGGGCCCGACTTCACGCCAGTGCAGGCCGCCGAGCATCGCCGCGGACGACGCGTCGGTCTGTCCGGGCAAGGTCGGAGTGATCGAGCCAAGTGCAGCCAGGACCAGAACAGCTTTTTCAAAACGCATGCGCAACTCCCTTACTGAAAACTTGAACCATCGCGGACACGTGTTCACTGCACGCGGTTATGCCGGTAGCCGGCCGCGGTGAGCGCCGTCAACAGCTCTGCTACCTGCTCCCGTCCGCGTGTTTCCATCGTAATATCGATTGCCGTATCGCCGAGGTTTACCCCATAGTACGCGCGGTTATAAAGCGTGTTGACGATATTTACCCGGTGCCTAGCGATGAGTTGGGTCAGATCCGCGAGCGCGCCGGGCTTGTCGAGCAGGTGGATGCGCAGCAGAATCATGCGGCCATCCTGCACCAGGCCGCGCTCGATGATGCGGGCCAGCAGCGTGACGTCGATGTTTCCTCCGCACACGAGCACTCCCGTCTTGACGCCGCGCCGGTTGGCGAGCGACGTTTTTCCCTGCAGCAGAGCGGCCAGGGCTGCTGCGCCTGCGCCCTCGGCCAGGGTTTTTTCGCGCTCGAGCAGCACCAGGATGGCCGATGCGATCTCGTCCTCATCGACGGTCACGATCTCGTCGACGTAGCGCGCGACCAGCGGGTAGGTGAGCATGCCTGCGCGCCGCACCGCGATTCCGTCGGCGATGGTGGTGGCGGCTTCGATCGCGACGGGGCCGCCCTGCTCGATGGCTTCGACCATGCTGGGTAGCCGCGAGGTTTGGACGCCGATGATTCGTACGGGAGGCGCACCCTTTTGCGCGGCCATCTCCTTGATGGCGCAGGCGATGCCGCCGATGAGGCCACCGCCGCCGATGGGCACAATGACGGCCTCGAGGCCTGCAATCTGCTCCAGCATTTCGAGGCCGAGGGTGCCTTGTCCCGCCATCACCGCGGCGTCGTCGAAGGGATGCAGAAAGACCATGCCCTCGCTTTCACACAAGCGCGTCGCCTCGTCGTACGCCTCGTCGTAGTTGGCGCCGTGGAGCAGGACCTCCGCGCCAAACTCCCGGGTTGCGGTTACCTTGACGAGCGGCGTTGCGAGCGGCATGACGATGATCGAGCGCACTCCCAGCCGCGTTGCGTGGTAGGCCACCCCCTGCGCGTGATTGCCGGCGCTCGCGGCGACCACCCCGCGGCGCGCCTCCGACTCGGTCAACAGCGAGAGTCGGTTGAGTGCTCCGCGCTCCTTGAAGCTTCCCGTCATCTGCAGGTTGTCAAGCTTGAGAAACACCTGCTGCCCGGTCAATTTCGAGAGCATCTCCGACCGCGGGCAGGGCGAGTAGTAGACGTGATTCCGTACCCGCTCCCGTGCCGCCAGCACATCCTCAAGCCCAATCGCCAGCGCGTCGTCCATCTCTCCAGCCTAAACGGAAGTTCCCGGGCCATCCATAGTTCAGCTTCGTGGATGTGGTCGAAGCCGTGCGCTTTTACAAACAACCCACTCCTACGCTTGCGCCCTCTTAGCCGAGAATGATGCTTCGTTTTATGCAGTTCGCCGCCGCCCTCCTTCTTCCTGCCGCCGCCGTGCTCGCGCAGCCGGCTGCGTCCCAAGCCGAGCTCCGATCTGCGACCGATCAGCCTATTGGCCATCTCGAGACCGTCGCGACTTTTTCCGGGCCGATGCCTGAGGGTGTCACGGTCTCCCGCACGAATCGCATTTTCGTCAACTTCGCCCGTTGGGGCGACGACATTCCGTTCACCGTCGCTGAGGTGGTGAACGGCAAGGCGGTTGCCTACCCGAACGCTGAGATCAATGACTGGCCCGGACGCTCGATGCCCAATCCAAACGCGTTTACGGACGAGCGCGCCAACCAGACCCACTTTGTCAGCGTCCAGTCCGTGGTCGTCGACGCGGCTGACCATTTGTGGGTGCTCGATACCGGCGCTCCACTGCTCAAAAATATTGTTCCCGGCGGGCCGAAGCTGGTCTGCATCGATCTTGCGACTAACAAAGTCATCAAAACGATTCTTGTTACCTCCCAAGCGGCCGGCACAAACACCTATCTGAACGATGTTCGCTTCGACCTTACTGTGGGCGAGACCGGCGCGCAGGATCCGCAAACCATGATCGGCAGTCGCCCTGCGCCGAATCCGAGTGCCCCTCCGCCAGACGCGATGCATCCTGCTACTGCGCGGTCTGCCGGCAGTGACCCGAACTCCGCGACCCTTCGCGGCACGGCTTACATCACCGACTCGTCTTCTGAAGGTCCCAATGCGATCATCGTCGTCGACCTGGCCACCGGCAAGAGTTGGCGGCGGCTGAACCAGCACTCGAGTGTGCTCTCCGAAGACCAGTTTCTGATGTTTGCTGAAGGCCGTCCGGTCTACCAGACCACCCCGGGCTATCCGCCCAAGGCGGTCAACTTTGCCGCGGACGGCATTGCAATCTCCTCCGATGGCAAGACGCTCTACTACTGCCCGATCAACGGAACCAAGCTCTACGCCGTCTCGACCGACATGCTCCGCGATCGGTCGAAGTCCGAGTCACAAGTGGCCGCGACGGTGCGGATCGTCACTGGCAAGATGCCTTCGGACGGGCTTGAGTCCGACTCCGCCGGCAACGTCTACATGACCGATCCGGTGACCGACTCGATCCACCGCTGGAACCCTGCGACTGGCCTGACGGAAACCCTGATCCATGACTCGCACCTGCTGTGGCCGGATACGATGAGCCTTTCGGACGATGGCTACCTGTATGTGACCAGCAACCAGCTGCATCGCCAGCCCACGATGCACAACGGCCAGGACCTCCGCCAGCGGCCGTACCAGCTGTTTCGCTTCAAGATCGACGCGAAACCCGTCCGCCTGCAGTAATCCACGGAGCGGTGTGGGCGGTGCGATCAGGTTCGCAGCGCCGCCCACACTACCTCCACCTGCTCCCGCAGCTCCGCCAGGGACCCGACATTGCTGATTACAAAATCTACCTGACTGATCTTGTCTTCATCCGGGATCATCTGCGCCAGCCTGCGCTTTGCCTCGGCCTCCAGATGGGGTGCGTCCCCGCCTCCGAACCTGGCTACAAACCGGGCTACTTTTAGCTGCTCCGGGGCGGTTACCAGCACCAATCGGTCAAAGCGCTCCCGCCATCGGCTGCTGTGCTTGGTTTCGAAGATCAGGGCTGATTCGACGACCACGACGGCGTCCGGTTGGCGTGCGAAGATAGCGTCCGCGAGCTCCCCCTGCCGTGCAATGGTTGCCGGATGGACGATGGCGTTCAGCTCCTCGACACGCCCTTCTGCGAAGGCAATTCGGGCCAGCGCCGGACGGTCGAGCGTTGCGTCCGGCTTGACCACCTCCGGCCCGAAGCGCTCTACGATGGCCCGGTAAACAGCTTCGCTGGGCTGCATTAGCCTGCGCCCGATCTCGTCTGCGGAGAGGATCTCTGCCCCGAGCTTGCGGAAGAGGTTCGCCACGGTTGATTTTCCGCTGCCCAACCCACCTGTCAGGCCAACCCGCAACCCGCGTCCTGACGTCACGCCGCGCCACGCCGCATGCCGGCTGCCTTCACCGTATTCGCCATGAGCATGGCGATGGTCAGTGCTCCGACTCCTCCCGGCACCGGCGTGTACGCGCTTGACGCCCGATAGGCCGCCGGATGCACGTCCCCGACGACCACGCTCCCACGCTTGGCAAAAGTTGTGCGGCGCGCCGGATCGTCGCCGAAGAATTCGACGAATTTGCGCTCGTCCGTCACACGATTGATCCCCACGTCGATCACGACTGCTCCGGGCCGCACCATGTCCTCGGTCACAAATCCTGGGCGACCAATGGCCGCGACCAGCACCTCCGCGCGCTGCGTGTAGCCTGCCAGGTCCGGCGTTCTGCTGTGGCAGACGGTTACGGTCGCCGATGCATTCAGGAGGAGCATCGCCATCGGCTTGCCGACGATGTCGCTGCGGCCCAGCACGACCGCGTTTTTGCCCGCTACGTCGAATCCGCGGCGCCGCAGCATCTCCATCACCCCTGCCGGCGTGCATGGCTGCAGGCCGGCCTGTCCGCTCTGCAGCCGGCCGACGTTCACCGGATGGAAGCCATCCACGTCCTTCTCCGGGGCTACCGCCTGGAGCAGCCGCTTTGTTTCTACGTGCGCGGGCAGCGGCAGCTGGATCAGGATGCCGTCGATCTCGTCGCGCCGGTTGAGCTCGGCCACCATCGCCAGGAGCTTCTCGGTCGTGATGCTCTCCGGGGGCGTCAGCATTTCGCTGTAAATGCCGAGCTCCCCACAGGTCTTGACTTTGCTGCGAACATAGATCTCGCTTGCGGCGACGTTGCCCACCAGGATGACTGCCAGCCCCGGCGTCACTCCACGCTCGGCCAGCGCGCGCACCTGGGCTGCAACCTCAATCTTGATCTCCGCGGCAATCGCGATTCCATCCAGTACCTCTGGCATGTACCCTCCAGTCCCTTGGGATGCTTCTGCAGCCCGGGAGACGTCCCGCTTGACACTTCCGCGGAGTCTCAGGCGTTGCTTTTTACGCGGGGAGCTTCGCTGCTGTGCCAGAGCTCGCTGAAGAGGCCGTTCCAGGTCTCGGAGACGACGATGCTGTCGGCCGGGTTGGCGCGGTTGTAGCGGACCTGGACGGGGTAGTCGGGGCGAAGATGGCCGATGAGGGAGGCGAGGGTGGAGACATCCTGTGAGCGCTCGTAGGTGACGCCGCCGATGCGGTACTGGTAGATGACGGCGCGGGGCTCGGAGTCTGAAGGAGCGGCGGCGATGAGTGAGCCATCGACGATGCGGCCGTATTCGGTCAGGTGCTGCCGGCGTTGTGCCTCTTGCTGCTCGGGCGAGGGCTGCTGCCTGCGCATGGTTCTTTGCAAGAAGACCAGCGTGAAGGCTGCGGCTGCGGCCGCGACCGTGCTCGTCAGCAGCCAGTGCCGCGCGACGTGAGAGGAAAGCAGCATTGCTTTGAAGCTTACTGGAAAAACTTGCACCATATTAGTTGCAGTCCGGATTCGGGGCTTTCCCCTAAGGATCGATCTACAGTATCGAGGTTTGCTCAGAAAAGTGCGATACCACTCCTGTTGGACGCGTCTGGGTGCATTCGGGGCCCGGTTAATGGTCGCCTGCCGACAGCCACGGTTTATACTGAGGAGTGCTCAGACGTTTAGTTTTGCCTCTCAATCAACGGGTGCAAGGTCAGCCTCTGGATCTTGCCGACGGCCGTCGTATCCGCTCGACGACTGTGTTGTGTGTGCGCCGCGGCGACCGGGTGGTGATGGCTGCCGATGGCCAGGTTTCGCTGGGCGGAACGGTGATGAAGGGTTCCGCGAAGAAGATTCGCCGGTTGTATAACGACAAGGTGCTTGCGGGGTTTGCGGGCTCGACGGCGGATGCGTTTTCTCTGTTCAGCCGGTTTGAGTCCAAGCTCGAGCAGTATGCCGGCAACTTGAATCGTGCCGCAGTGGAGCTGGCCAAGGACTGGCGGACGGACAAGATGCTGCGCCAGTTGGAGGCGCTGTTGATCGTCGCCGACCCACAGACGACGCTGATGCTTTCGGGGACGGGTGATGTGATTGAACCGGATGTGACGGGTGACGGCGGCATCATGACGATCGGCTCTGGCGGCAGCTATGCGCTGGCGGCGGCGCGGGCGCTGCTTGAGAATACGCCGTTGACGGCGCGCGAAATTGCGGAGAAGGCGATGCGGATTGCGGGCGAGATCTGTATTTATACCAACGACCACATCACGTTTGAAGAGCTGGTGGCGACGTCGGAGTCGGCAAGGCCTTGAGAAGACGCATTCAAGTGCAGGATGTAAGAATGATTTACGTTATGAATGACATGCGTTATTAGTTGGCATGATCGTCAGCTTTTGCGATCCCGAGACGAGGCTGCTTTGGGACAAAGGAACAAGCCGCCGGATCCCGGCGAATAGTCGAAGAACCGCATGGAAGAAATTGGCTCTTTTGAATGCGGCGCTAGAGCTCGCCAACCTCAACGTTCCTCTAGGCAATCGCCTGGAAGCTCTCAAAAAAGGGCGCAAGGGCCAACACAGCATTCGCATCAACGATCAGTACCGAATTTGTTTTAAATGGTTCGCCGGAGACGCTCATGACGTGGAAGTGGTGGATTATCACTAAAGGAATGAATTATGGCGAAAATATTTGCGATTCATCCCGGTGAGATTTTGCTGACGGAGTTTATGCAGCCTCTCGGTCTGAGCTCTTATCGTCTTGCGAAGGAGATTGCTGTGCCGGCTCCGCGGGTGAACGACATCGTGCTTGGGAAGCGCTCCATCTCGGCGGATTCTGCGCTTCGGCTGGGCCTCTTTTTCGGTTTGCCGCCACAGTTCTGGCTCAATCTTCAGAACGATTACGATCTTCGTCTGGCGAGAAAAGACGATTTATTGAAGGTGATTAAACCTCACCAGGCAGCCTGACCGCGCGTTGCGGGAAGAAGTTTCTGATTGAAAGTGAATGGCCGCTGGACGGACGATTGGGGCGGTCTTGAGGTGACATAGCATGGCTATCTTTTTACCCGGCACGGCTGAGGACCAGGCACTGGCCCTTGATGATTTGACCCCGCGCGAGATCGTAGCGGAGCTTGATAAGTATGTCGTCGGCCAGCATGCGGCGAAGCGCGCCGTGGCGATCGCGCTGCGGAATCGTATGCGCCGGCAGAAGCTTGCTCCGGAGCTTGCAGACGACATTATGCCGAAGAACATCATTATGATCGGGCCGACCGGGGTGGGCAAGACGGAGATCGCTCGCCGGCTGGCGAAGTTGACCAACTCGCCTTTTTTGAAGGTGGAGGCGAGCAAGTTTACGGAGGTCGGCTATGTGGGGCGCGATGTGGAGTCGATCGTGCGCGACCTGGTCGAGATTGCGATCGACCTGGTGCGTGAGGAGAAGCTTGAGGAGGTAGAGGATAAGGCTGAGCTGCACGCCGAGGATCGCCTGCTCGACCTGCTGCTTCCTCCGACGCCGGCAGCCGCTACCGCTGCGAATGCGGCGGCGGCGACCGAGGTTCCGGGAACTAACGTGATTCAACTGCCGGCCTCCATGGATACGACGAACGCGCCGCCGGAGCCGGAGAGCCAAACATCCGAGCCGGCCGACCGACCGGATACCAGCCAGGATCGGACTCGCGAAAAGTTGCGTGCGCAATTTCGCGAGGGCAAGCTGGATGAGCGGATGGTTGAGCTTGACGTGCGCGACCGCAACCAGCCGAGCTTTGAGTTCATCGCTACCTCCGGGCAGGACGAGGCGGACATGAGCCTGAAGGATGTGCTGCCGGGGCTGTTCGGCCAGCGCACCAAGAAGCGCAAGATGAAGGTTGCCGAGGCGTTTGAGTATCTGATCCAGGAAGAAGAAGGCCGCCTGATCGATATGGATCAGGTCACGCGGCTTGCGGTTGAGCGCGTGGAGGATTCGGGCATCGTGTTCCTCGACGAGATCGACAAGATCGCTGGACGCGAGGGCGGTCATGGGCCGGATGTCTCGCGGGAGGGCGTGCAGCGCGACATTTTGCCGATTGTCGAAGGCACGACGGTGAACACCAAGTACGGGATGGTCTCGACCGACCACATTCTCTTTATCGCCGCCGGGGCGTTCCATGTTTCGAAGCCGAGCGACTTGATCCCCGAGCTGCAGGGCCGCTTTCCCATTCGGGTAGAGCTGCAGTCGCTGACCGTGGGCGACTTTGTGCGCATTCTTACTGAACCTAAGTCGTCGCTAGTGAAACAATCCACGGCGCTGCTCGAGACTGAGGGCTTGAAGCTTGAGTTCACGCCTGAGGCGCTCTCCGAGATGGCCGAGTTCGCCTTCAAGGTGAACGAGACGACGGAGAATATCGGCGCACGAAGACTGCACACGATTATGGAGCGGGTGCTCGACGAGATCAGTTTCCAGGCTCCGGACCTGATGAAGTTTTCGCGCGGGGAGACCTCGCAGGAGGGCGTGGTGGCTGAGGTTTCGGCTTCCGCGCCGCTGGGTGTGCCGAGCGAGACGACGTTCGCGCCGCTGCCGGTGATCGAGCGCCGTAAAGAGGATGGCTCGACGGAGAAGGTCATCGTGGTGGATCCGGAGTATGTGCGGCAGCAGGTGGCGGGGATTGTAAAGAACCAGGACTTGAGCCGCTATATTCTTTAGGGTTAGTGATCGCCGGGATTGGGTCTGGGTTTGTTTTCGATGGTGGAAGTGTTTGAGGTGGGTGGTTGGATTTGCTCCCCACCTCAGACGATGGAAGTGTTTGGGGTGAGGTGATTGTGGTTACTTCCCGTCCGGGCTTCTACTTAGGCTGAGGTGGGGTACCCGGGTTTTGTAGGCAGGCGGGCTGGTCTTGCATGCGACAATCGAAGGAGCGAGCTATGCCAGATCAGCAACCCTCTTCTTCCGTCCAGCAAGTTCCGAAGCCCACCGTCATTACGCCTGCGCTGCTGAAGACGCACAGCATCACAGCGGAGGAATATGCGCGGATCGAGGCGGCGCTGGGCCGTGTGCCTTCGTTGACCGAGCTGGGGATTTTCTCGGTGATGTGGTCCGAACATTGCTCGTATAAGTCGAGCCGGGTGCATCTGCGGCGGCTGCCGACCAAGGGCAAACGGATGAGCGGGCCGGGCGCGGTGGTGCAGGGGCCGGGGGAGAACGCGGGCATCATCGACGTGGGCGATGGATGGGCGTGCGCATTCAAGATCGAGAGCCATAACCATCCCAGCTATATTGAGCCGCACCAGGGCGCGGCGACCGGCGTGGGAGGCATTCTTCGCGATATTTTTACGATGGGGGCGCGGCCGCTGGCGGTGATGGATTCGCTGCGGTTTGGGCCGCTGAACCCGGAGGCTGGCCAGACGGCGACGCCGGGGATCGACTATGCGCGGAATCGGCACACGATGACCGGCGTAGTGAGCGGCGTGGGCAGCTATGGAAACTGCTTTGGGGTGCCGAATGTAGGGGGTGAGACGCGGTTTGAGGAGTGCTACTCCGGCAACCCGCTGGTGAATGCCTTTGCGTTGGGGCTGGTACGGACGGACGAGATCTTCTACGCCAAGGCGGAGGGCGTGGGGAACCCGGTGTTTTATGTCGGGGCGAAGACGGGCCGGGACGGGATCCATGGAGCCACGATGGCGTCCGAGGAGTTTACCGAGGGCTCCGAGCAGAAGCGGCCCAACGTGCAGATGGGCGATCCGTTCCTGGAGAAGCTGCTGCTCGAGGCTTGCCTGGAGGCCATGAAGACGGGCGCGGTCTTGGGGATTCAGGATATGGGCGCGGCTGGTTTGACGTGCTCGACGTGCGAGATGGGGGCGCGGGGCTCGCTTGGGGTCAGCATTGAGCTCGATAAGGTTCCGCAGCGTGAGACGGGCATGACGACCTACGAAATTATGCTAAGCGAGAGCCAGGAACGGATGCTGCTGGTGGCGGAGAAGGGTCGCGAAGAGGAAGTGCTGGCAGTGTTCCGGAAGTGGGGGCTGGACTGTGCGGAGGTCGGCGTGGTGACGGCGGACGACGTGATGCGGGTATATCACGGAGGGGTGCTCGAGGCGGAGATTGGGAATAAGGCGCTGACGGATGAGGCTCCGGTCTACCACCGGCCGGTGGGAACGTGGGAAGCTCCAGTGCCGAAGGATTGTCCGGCGTGGGTGCTCGAAGAATTGCGGAAGCCGCGGGACTACACGGCGGACCTGAAGAAGCTGCTGGCGAGCGCGAATGTGTGCTCGAAGGCTTGGATTTATGAGCAATACGACTCGATGGTGCAGACGAATACGGTGATGGGGCCGGGGTACGAAGCCGGGGTGATCCGGATCAAGGGGACGGGCGTGAGGCTGCGGGAGACGTCGGGCGCGGCGACTTTCAATGCGGTCAATGGGCAGCGGAGTACGGACTTTGTCGGCGCGGCGACGCTGGCGGCCAGGGCGGAGGGGTACTCGCCGGCAGCGGTGGAGCATTCGGTGCTGGGAAAGATCATCTCGTTTGTGGCGGGGTCGACTCCGGAGGCGGAGGCGGTGCTGCTGACGGGGAATGCGGATGCGGCGAACCCGGCGACGCATGGGGCGGGGTCGGCGGCGGCGAAGATGGACAGCGGACAGCGGCGGGCGGCGGATGTGAAGCCGGAGCGCGGGCTGGCGATGGCGCTGGCCGGGAACGGCCGCTGGTGTTACCTCGACCCGAAGCTGGGCGCGATGCACGCGGTGGCGGAGGCGGCGCGGAAGGTGGCTTGTACGGGGGCGACTCCGGTGGCGGCGACGAATTGCCTAAACTTCGGGAACCCGGAAAAGCCGGAGATCATGGCGCAGCTTTCGGCGGCGATCGATGGGATTGCGGAGGCTTGTGAGGCGCTGGGGACGCCGATTACGGGGGGCAATGTCTCGCTTTATAACGAGACGAAGGGGGAAGGGATTTATCCGACTCCGGTGATTGGGGTGGTGGGGATTCTGGAGGATGTGGGGAAGGCTGTGCCGAGTGGGTTTCAGCGGGCGGGGGAACTTGTAGTACATCTTTATCCGGGATTTGACGGTGAGGGCGATCCCGCAAGCGAGTGGGACGGACGAGAAGAGCCAGATTTCAGTGACGAAGACCTACGTGAGTTTTCATCCAGTGCATTTGCCTCGATCCAACTGGGACTGCATTGCGGTAAGCCGCCTTACTTGCAAATGAACCAGATCCGAAACCTCAATCTATTGTTGAGCGCACTCGCAAACAGAGGACTGATCACATCCGCGCAAGACATCTCTGATGGAGGAATAGCGGTAACACTGGCGAAGGCAGCTCTTGCTCTGGGTATTGGCGCAGATGTCAACATGAATTCCCTCCTGAAAGAGAGGCCCGGTGTAAGCGTTCTCTTCTATGAGTCAGCACCATGTGTCGTCGTTACCTGTAAGCAGGAAGATTTTGCGGCGCTAGATGACCTGGTAGAGAGTTATAGCTTCATTGCCCAAGAGATCGGAAAGACCGGCACCGGAATCCTAAGGATTGCTTTAAACGGAGAGACTTTAATCAATGCATCGCTGAGTACTTTGCGGAACGCTTACGGAAATGCTCTTGAAGCACAGCTAGCCGAAGAGGTCCTCGCTTGATCGATCTCGGTCCAATGCAGGATGCGATCGCTACCCTTACCGAGTCACTGACTCTTGTTAGAGAGTCCGGAGATCGACAGTCCGAGCCGATGCGCCTCCTTATGCAAAGGGGCCTGATTCAGGCGTTCGAATACACCTACGGGCTGGCTGTTCTGATGATGACGCGCTATCTGCGAGAACACGATTCCACTCCCGACAAGCACGACCTGAGTGTATTCGAGGAACTGATCCGGGTCGCTGACGAGCATCAACTTCTTCGCTCCCCTTTTTCGCGATGGAAGGCTTTCCGGCATGCGAGAAATCTCACAAGCCACACCTACGACCGCGCCAAGGCGGAGGAAGTGGCGGAGACCATTCCGGACTTTGAACGCGAAGTCATTTACCTCCTCTCCAAACTGCAGGAGAGATCAACTCAATGATCGAAGCGTCCACTATTGCAATTGCCCCGGACGAAGCCCGGATTGTTCTCGAGATACTCGAGGCACGCATTCCAGACCGCCCCGTATGGATCTTCGGCTCGCGTGCGAAGAACCGGGCGCGGCGGCGTTCCGATCTGGACCTCGCCATTGCCGGTTCAGAGCGCCTTCCCCTTGATCTGTACCTCGATCTTAAAGAAGACTTCCTGCAATCCGACTTGCCTTACTTCGTCGACGTGGTCGATCTACACGATGTCGCGCCCGAGTTCAAGCGCCGTATTGAGCCTGACTTTCGTCCCGTCTCGCTTCTTGAGGATCAGCTTGCGGAACAGTCCGACCCCGCCCAGGAACGATTCGACAAGCTGCGCGAGCACTGTGGCGTGATGGCGGTGTACAACCATCCGGATGCGGCTCGGCTGACGTATTGGGGGCTTTACTCGCTGCAGCATCGGGGGCAGGAGTCGGGGGGGATCGCTTCGGCCGATGGCGAGCATGTGTATGACATCAAGGGCATGGGGCTGGTGTCGGAGATCTTCACCGATGACGTGCTGGCCAGGCTGCCCGGGCACCTGGCGATTGGACATACACGCTACTCGACGACGGGAGACTCGGCGCTTCTGAATGCGCAGCCGATCTCGGTCGACTCGACCAAAGGGCTGATTGCGATCGCGCACAATGGCAACCTGACCAACCTGGGCACGGCGCGGGAACGGCTGGAGCGCGATGGGGCGATCTTTCAGACGACGTCCGACTCAGAGATCATCGTTCAGCTGATTGCGCACTCGCGCTCGAACACGCTGGTCGATGGCATGGCGGACGCGTTGAGCCAGGTAGAGGGTGCGTTTTCGATTGTGATGATGACGCGCAATCGTATTTTTGCCGCGCGCGATCCGCATGGGTTTCGGCCGCTGTGCATGGGGCGGATTGCGGGGGAGGACGGAGCTCCGGATACGTTCTGTTTTGCGTCGGAGACGTGTGCGCTCGACCTGCTGCATGCGAAGTATGAGCGCGATGTGGAGCCGGGCGAACTGGTGATGGTGTCCGAAGACGGCGTGACCAGCCGCATCTACGCGAAGGGGAAGGCTCGGTCATCGTGCATCTTTGAGCATGTGTATTTTGCGCGGCCGGACTCGAAGGTGTTTGGGCGATGGGTGCAGACGAGCCGGGAAGAGATGGGACGGCAGCTGGCGCGGGAATCGAGCGTGCCGGCCGACCTGGTGGTGCCGGTGCCGGACTCGGGCGTGACGGCGGCGCTGGGGTATGCGGCGGAGTCGGGGATTCCGTTCAACTTTGGGCTGATTCGCAATCACTACGTCGGCCGCACATTCATTGAGCCGACGCAGCGGGTGCGGGACTTTGGGGTGCGGATGAAGCTGAACCCCAGCCGCGCGCTGCTCGAAGGCAAGCGGGTGATCCTGATCGACGATTCGATCATTCGGGGGACGACGTCCAGGAAGATTGTGCGCATGGTACGGGCAGCCGGGGCGACTGAGGTGCATCTGCGGATCTCGTGTCCGCCGACGATTTCGCCTTGTTTTTATGGGGTGGATACGCCGAGCAAAGAGCATCTGATTGCGGCGAACAAGTCGCTCCGGGAGATCTGCGAGTTTATCGAGGCGGACTCGCTGGCATATTTGTCGCTGGTGGGGCTGACGCATGCGTGCACGATGGGGGATCCTCCTTCGGGGCTGGCTCCGGGGGATTTCTGTACGGCGTGCTATACGGGGGAGTATCCGACGCAGCAGATCGATGTGTTTGAGATTTTGCCGGCACGGACGTACGCCTAGACCTGGACTGTGGAGTTCCCACCTCAGACGGTAAGGCTGTCTGAGATGGGGCACCCGGGGATTTGTGGTGAGACAAGTAAAGGGAGCCCTTGGAGGGCTCCCTTTACTTGTTGCGATGGAAGGTGGATTACATGCGGAACTTGCGACGGGCGAAGCCGGCCGCGCCGATGAGACCGGTGCCGAGCAGGATGAGCGAGCTCGGTTCGGGGGTAACGGCGGCGGAGTTTGGTGCGGGCACGAAGCCGGGGTCGTTGGCGGTGGCGCCATCCTGGAAGGTCAATCCACCCGGGACGAACTGCGTCTGGTCGGTGTAAACGACGAGGGTGTCGGAGTTTTGTCCGGGCAGTACGCCGTTGTTGCCGTCATAGCCATAGTTGAGGACGCCATTGACGGTCATCAGTGCCTGGGTGGGGGCCACCGCTCCCGTTCCCGGGACGTAGTCTGCCGCGATGGGCGCGATGAAGCTGGCGATGGTGAACTCGAGGATAGGGTCATTGCCGGCGGTGGCGACGTTGCCAAAGTTGAAGACGAAGTCGAGGCAGGTGGGGCACATTGCGCCGGTTCCGCCGCTGTAGATGGTTTCGTTGTAGTTGACGATGAACGGGTTAGGATCGCCACCGGCGGAAGTGGCCTGGGTGGTGCCGCCAATGAAGGAGTTGGGAACGTAGGTGCCGCTGGTGTAGGCGTCGGTGGTGGTCGTTCCAAGCGGGATGGGCGAGCCGAAGGCAACGGTTGTACCGAGCAGAAGTGCAGATGAGGCAGCGAGAGAGAGAGTGAGACGGTTCATCATGGGAGGCTCCTAGAGGATCTAATCAGTACAACGGTTGTTCGTGTCCTACAACTTATGACGTACTCTACCGGAGCCTGGATTGGGGAATCAAGTAAAAAGTTCACGGTTTCGGTAGAAGTTACCAAAGTATTGCTAGTTCTTCGCTGAAGAGTTTGCAGGGAGGGTACTTGCGTTGGGAGAGGCGCCAGCTTGGGGCGGACCCTGCATGGAAGACTGCGAGGATAGATGTTCACGCTGGTTGCCTTCGAGAAGGGCAACAAAGGACGAAAGATCCGGCGCATGAGGCTTGGTGCACCGATTGGCGGGGAGTATCATCAAACTAAGAGTTCAGGAGAATCCCCATGGCATACAGCGATAAAGTCGTCGATCATTACAGCAATCCGCGCAACGTTGGTCAAATGGATAAATCTTCAGATGCGGTTGGAACTGGACTGGTCGGAGCACCTGAGTGCGGCGACGTGATGCGTTTGCAAATCCGGGTGAACCCGGAGACACAGGTGATTGAGGATGCGAAGTTCAAGACCTTCGGCTGTGGTTCAGCAATCGCTTCCAGTTCGCTGGCGACGGAGTGGGTCAAGGGCAAGACCGTCTCCGAGGCTTTGACGATTTCAAACACAGACATCGTAAAGGAGCTCGCGCTTCCTCCGGTGAAGATTCACTGTTCGGTGCTGGCCGAAGATGCGATCCGCGCAGCCATTGGGGATTGGAAGAAGAAGAACCAAGTGGCGGAGAATGAGCCGTCCGCGGTGGCCGTAGGGGCACACTAACTGGGCGTTGAGCATATTGTGAGAGCCTTCCATGAGTATGGTGACCCTACAAACCGCAGCGGAGCGTGACGCTCCGAAGTTGAACGCTAAGAATCCGCTAGCAGGACTGGTTTTGCTCACTGCGGAGGGTCAGCTACCGCGCGCAAAGCAAGCCGTCGAGATTACACAGAGTGCGTTGAAGCGAATCCGGATTGCTATGGCGAAGGAGGGTATTTTGCCTGACGACGGAGGGTTGCGGGTGGGAATCACAGGAGGTGGATGCTCCGGGCTTTCCTACAGCATTCGTTTTGACACGAAGCCTCGCGAGAGAGATAGGACTTTCGTTTTTGGGGCGGGCGTCGAGACGGCTAATGATCCGTCCGGCGCGCGGCCTGTACGGCTGTTTGTTGATCCGAAATCCTTTCTTTATCTTGCGGGGATGGTGCTTGATTTTGAGGAGACACTCATGCGGCAGGGCTTCAACTTTATCAATCCGAACTCGACCAAGAGTTGCGGATGCGGCTCGAGCTTCTCAGCGTAGGCGTCTCCTCAGGTCAAGAATTACAGAGATTGGTCCGCAGATTCTTGCGTCGCAACGTTCGATTCTGTCGAGTAACCTCTCCGTGTTCGCAAATAGCGATCACGCTGCTTTTCGCCGTGCCTGTTTGCGGTTTGCTAACGATGATCATCCTCGTTAGCCCTACTCAAGCTGTGGCTTTCCACGCTCGCCGGTGAGGCTGTGTCTCCCTGCCGGAGAGCGAACTTCTGAGGATGGGTAGCGGTATTTTTTGCTCTGTTTCCATGATGGATAATGATCTTCGGGACGCGGGTGTTGGTTAAGCAACTTGCCAAGTAGGGACTACCGCGTTCCAGGTCTCTTGGCCAGGTTGATGGATAAGAACCGGATTGGATGTGCTGGTGAAGCTTTGGAACGACTACGAAGGCAAGACCATTGCGGAGGTGTATCCGCTTGAGAAGCTGCTTCGGCCGGAGGGAAGAAGTGCGTTCTTCGTGACGTACGCATCGGACGGAGCGGCGGAGGTGATCCGGATTACGGAGTCGCTGAACGACGAGGAAGAGATGCTGGACCGATGGCGGCAGGTGTCCGCGGTGCGGCAGGCGAATCTGGTGGAGATTCGGACGTTTGGGGTGACGACCTTTGACGGAGTTCCGCTGACGTATGCGGTGATGGAGGGGACGGACGGAAGCCTGGCGGAGATCCTGCAGGAGCGTCCGCTGACGACGGCGGAGACGATGCAGGTGGCGACGAGCGTGATGGCGGCGCTCACGGCCTTGCATGCGATCGGGCTGGTGCATGAGCATCTTGAGCCGGCGAGCGTGGTGGCGACGGGTGAGGTGGTGAAGCTGCGCAGCGACTGCATCCGCGCTTGCCTGGTGGATGCGGAGAACGATGCGCAGTCGACCTGCGACCAGCTGCAGCGGCGCGACGTACACGATGTGGCGGTGCTGCTGCTGCAATGTTTGACGCTCGAGCGGCAGTGGACCTCAGCGATGCGTTTGCCGCCGCCGTTTGAGCAGGTGATCCGGCGCGGGCTCGACGGGACGTGGGGTCTGGCGGAGATGATGCGCGCGCTCGAGAGGCCGGCGCAGACTGTGCCGGCTGAAGCTGTGCCGGTACGGGTGGTTGGATCGGCGGCAGTGGAGGCGAGGTCCGAGGCTGGACCGGTGCGGCTTTCCACCGTGACGGAGCCACACGCCGCGATCGAGACGCCCCGACCAGAGGTGGTGTCTAGCATGCGAGCCGTGCCAAAGATGCGCCCGGCGGCGGCGCGGCGACTTCATCTGCGACGTTTGGTGGCGAGTACGGCGTCTGGAGAGCTGGTGCCGCGACGCTGGCTGATGGCGGGTGCAGCGGCGTTTGTGGCGGTGCTGCTGGCGTGGTTTTCTATGGCGCGGACGCCGGTGGTGCGGCCCTCGCCATGGCTGCCGACTCCCGAGCTGGCGGAACCGGTTGCACCGAAGGCGGGTGCGACGACAGGTGGGAGTACGGCGGGGAGTACGGCGGGAGCGAAAGGGAGTGGCGCGCCAGCGGTAAAGGCGGTGATGCAGCCGGGCTGGCATGTCATTGCGTACACGTATCTGCATGAGGGGCAGGCGGCGGCGAAGGCGGCGACGGTGACGCGGCTACATCCAGGATTGCATGCGAAGGTGTTTGCTCCTGCGGGCCGAGAGCCCTACTTTGTGGAGCTGGGCGGCGGGATGAGCGAGAGCGAGGCGGCGGGAGTGCTGCGGACGGCGCGTCGAGAGGGATTGCCGCGGGATACGTTCATCCGGTTGTATCGATCGCGGTAGTGTGGTCGCGAGGGGTGTGCTTGCCCACCTCAGACGGTGAAGCTGTCTGAGATGAGGCACCCAGAGTTTTGGGGGGCTGCACGATCTGCTGCTTCAACTGTTCGGCGGATCAGAGTTGGGGAACCCGAATTTGTGCAGGGCTTGCAGGGTAAGCTTGAGCCATGGCCAGTGCGGACTACTTCAAGGTGTTTTCGCTTCCACGTCACTTGCAGATAAATACGGCGGTGCTTGAGAAAGCGTTCTATGCGCAGTCGCGGAGGCTGCATCCGGACCGGTTTGCGTCGCGGCCGGCGGCTGAGCAGGAGGCGGCGCTCGCGCAGGCTTCGGACCTGAACGATGCCTACCGGACGTTGAAGGATCCGATTGCGCGGACGCAGTATCTGCTGGGGCTTGAAGGCGTGGAGCTCGAGGAGCAGTCGAAGGCGGCGACCGAGGCGGCGCGGGCGAGCGGGACGGAGAAGAAACAGCTGATTCCCCCGGAACTGCTCGAGGAGGTGTTTGAGCTGAATATGCAGCTGATGGAGATGAAAGCGGCGAAGGAGTTTGGGGATGAGGCGGATGCTGGGCTGCGGAAGGATCTGGAGAGAGCAGCGGCGAACTTTCAGGGCATGATGGCGGAGACGCAGGTGGCGCTGGAAGGGTTATGGGGGAAGTGGGATGGGGCGGTGGATGTGGGAGATGCGGCGGGCCGGACCGCTGCGCGGGATGGCATGGTGACGCTGCTGAATAAGCGGAGTTATCTGCGGAATCTGGTGCGGGATGTTACGGCGGCGTTGGAGTAAGCGGTGCGGTTTTCGACGGCGGCTTTGCGCAGGTGCTGGGGTTGTGTTTGTAGTTCCCGCCTCAGACGGTGAGACTGTCTGAGATGGGGCACTCTGAGTGTTTTGAGGGTGTAGGAGGTCCTTTCTGGGACGAGAGAGCTGTCTGAGATGGGGAACTCCGCGGGTGGGCTTTGTGTTTGCTTGCGCCTGGGGTTAGAAGGACGCATCGAAGACGGAGAGGGTCAGGCAAGTTATGGCAGAACCGCGCAATGTTGTTGTCGGGATCGATCTGGGCACTACGAACTCGCTAGTGGCGTATATGGAAAGCGATGCACCGGTGGTGATCCCGGGCGAGGATGGGGAGCGACTGGTCCCGTCGGTGGTGGCGTGGACGGACGAGGGCGTGGCGGTGGGCAATGCGGCGCGCGGGACGTTGATGTCGGATGCGGGGTCGGCGGTATATTCGGCGAAACGGCTGATGGGGCGGGATCTTGAGGATGTTGAGGAAGAGCTGAAGCTGTTTCCGTTTCGGCTGGCGGAGGGCGCGAAGGCGGGTGAGGTGCTGCGGCTGAATGTGGGTGGGTTGACGCTGACGCCTCCGGAGATTTCGGCCTATGTGCTGCTGCAGCTCAAAAAGAATGCGGAGCGGTTTCTGGGGACGGCGGTGTCGCGCGCGGTGGTTACAGTGCCGGCGTACTTCAACGATGCGCAACGGCAGGCGACGAAAGATGCAGGGCGCATTGCGGGCCTGGAGGTACTGCGGTTGGTGAATGAGCCGACGGCGGCGGCGCTGGCATATGGGTTGGATAAGAAAAAGGATGGCGTGATCGCAGTGTATGACCTGGGCGGCGGGACGTTCGATATTTCGATCCTGAAGCTACATGAGGGCATCTTTGAGGTGATCTCGACGGGGGGCGATACGCACCTGGGCGGGGACGATATCGACAACCTGCTGATCGCGATTGCGTTGGATGATATTCGGGGGGATCATGCGGTCGATGTGCGCGGCCAGGCGGAGGTGGTGCAGGCGGTGCGCAAGGCGGTGATCGAGGCGAAAATTGCGCTTTCGAGTGGCGACGTGGCTCGGCTGGCGGTGACGCTGCCCGGCGTGGATGGGAAGCCGGGGGAAGCGTATGCGCGGGAGATCACGCGGGCGCAGTTCGAGGGGCTGATTGCGCCGGTGATTGCGCGGACGGCAGGGCCGGTGAAGCAGGCGATGAAGGATGCGCAGTTTACGCCGGAGGGAATTGACGAGGTGGTGATGGTAGGCGGCTCGACGCGGATTCCGGCGGTGCGGGCGCTGGTGACGGAGCTGTTTGGGCTGGAGGCGCGCGGCAAAAAGCTGCATACGGAGCTGAATCCGGATGAGGTGGTGGCGCTGGGGGCGGCGGTGCAGGCGCAGATCCTCTCAGGTGAGGCGGCGAGTGGCTCGGCGCTTGAGGATTTGTTGCTGCTGGATGTGACGCCGCTGTCGTTGGGGATTGAGGCACTGGGCGGGGTGGTGGCGAAGATTATCGAGCGGAATTCGACGATCCCGGCGAGCGCGACAGAGCACTTTACGACGGGGGTGGATGGGCAGACGAATGTGGCGATCCACGTGGTGCAGGGCGAGCGCGAGCTGGCGAAGGACTGCCGGTCGCTGGCGCGGTTCGATCTGAAGGGAATTCCGCCGATGGTGGCGGGGCTGCCGCGGATCGAAGTGCGGTTTTTGATCGATGCGAACGGGATTTTGAAGGTTTCGGCGCGCGAGCAGCGCAGCGGCAAGGAAGCCGAGATCGATGTGAAACCAACGTACGGGCTAACCGATGAACAAGTGGAGACGATGATTTTGGCATCTTTCGATAATGCGGAGCAGGACATCCAGGAGCGGCAGGTGATTGAGGCGAAGAATGAGGCGCAGACGATCGAAGAGGCGATCGCGAAGGCGAAGCAGAATCCGGTGTGGGAACAGCTAAGTTTCGATGAGCACGAGAAGATCAAGGCGGGGCTGGATGAGCTGAAGGCGTCGGTGCAGGGAGGCGATTACAAGATCATTCGGCAGGCGATTGAGCGGCTGGACAAGGCGACGCGGCATCTGGCGGAGCTGATGATGGATGCGTCGGTGACGGGCGCGATGAAGGGGCAGACGATGGGATCGGCGGGCGAGGGTATGGGGCAG
>CAXUNR010000022.1:0-54627 GCA_964252655.1 uncultured Acidobacteriaceae bacterium | reverse complement strand
TCATCAAGCTCTACGAAGCCGCCACCGAGCGCGCCATTCCCCGCTTCAGCCCCCACAACCCCCTTTACCACGATGGGGTCAGCCTCCTCATGTTTGCCCTCCTCGCCTTCAGCCTCTACTTCTTCGCCCGCAAGCCCCTCGAACCCACCCGCTAACGACCGGCTTGCCCTCTGTGCACCTCTGTGCATCCTCTGCGTCCTCTGCGCTCGCCTCCTCAGAAAACCGTTACTTCCGTGCAACCTTTTATAAATTTCGCTTCCCACGTTCCCCGCTATCGGCGAAGATGAAGGCAATACAAATCAGACCCCACATCGCAAGCGTCCACGCAACGCACCGGAGTACTCCAGGCGAGTGGTTTACCCCTACTTTTCGGCCCCAAAAGGCGGCTGTTCCAAGGAGACCAACGATTCATGCCCGCTTCCCCACGCACCCAAGCCTTCCTCACCACCGCCTTGCTCGCAGCGACCGCACTCCCCGCCGCCGCCCAGACCGCCGCGCTCGGCGGCATTGACGGCGTCGTTCGTGACGTATCCGGAGCCGTCGTCCCAGGGGCCACCGTTGTCATTACCGACACCCAGACCGGAGCCTCCCGCACCCTCACCACCGACTCCGAGGGCCACTACTCCGCCACCTTCCTCCAGCCCGGACCCTATGAGGTCACCATAGGCGGCGGCTCCTTCGGCAAGGTAGACCGCAAAGACGTTCCCGTCACCGTCGGCGCACCGGTCACCGTCGATGCCACCCTCCCCGCCGACAGCGTGAACACCAGCGTGACCGTCAACTCGGAAGTCCCGCTCATCGATACTGAAAAGGTCGAGCAATCCCAGGTCATCGACCAGGAGATCGTCTCGAACGTCCCCGTCAACAGCCGCCGTTTTGAGAGCTTCGTGCTCCTCACGCCCAACGTCATCCCTGACGGCAACACCGGGCTGATCGGCTACCGCGGCATCTCCGGCGTCTATAACTCCAACATCGTCGATGGCGGCAATAACAATCAGCAGTTCTTCTCTGAAGCCCGTGGCCGCTCCATCGGCGCACCCTACGTCTTCCCCGTCGATGCCATCCGCGAGTTCGAATCCTCCGCCACCGGCTACTCGGCCGAGCTCGGCGGAGCCGCCGGCGGCATCATCAACGCCATTACCAAATCGGGAGGAAACCAGTTCCACGGCGACGTCTACGAGTACTATCGCACCCCAGGCTGGAACGCCCTCGACCCCTATAACAAATTCCTGGGCGTACGCAGCCAGCCCGTCAAGGTGCAGCATCAATTCGGCGTCTCCGCCGGAGGCAAGTTCCTCACCGACAAGCTGTTCTGGCACTTCGCCTACGATGGCTACCGTAAGGTCAACCCCATCGTTTACACCTCGACCTTTAACACCACCAACCAGGTCGCCAATCTCGTCCACCTCTGTGATGGTGGAACTACGCCCGTGATGGATACCGTGACCATCGGCGGCAAAGCTACGCCGGTCAATTACCCCACGACCATCCCCAACATCAATCTTAATCAGTGCAACATGGCCGTGGCCGCAGTCCAGGGCCAGCTCGGAGCCTTCCAGCGCAACGTCAAGCAGGACATCTTCTTTCCCCGGCTCGATTACCAGCTCAACCCCAAAACTCACCTCTCCGCCGAGTTCCTCTGGCAGGACTTCCATCAGCCCAACGGCTATAACACCTCCGTCACCGTTAACAACGGCGGCATCGGCAACAACGGCACGGCCAACTTCCACGAGCGCATCCTGATCGCCAACGCCGAAACCGCCCTCTCCGCGCGCGCCGCCAATGTGGTCCACTTTCAGTGGGGACGCGACCTCGAAACCGACACCACCAACACCGGCGGCCCCTTCAACAGCCTCAGCAATCTCGTCTCTTTTGGCGAAACCTCCGCGCTTCCTCGCGGTAAATTTCCCGACGAACACCGCTGGCAGGCCACCGACATCTACTCCACCTCGCTCGGCCGCCACACCCTCAAAGCAGGCTTCGACCTCAACTTCATCCACGAGCAGATCGCCAACCTCTTCGGCGGCGACGGCAGCTTCTCCTACTCGAACGCCAGCGCCGAGATCAACTTCGCCAACTTCGTACAGGATGCCTACGGCGTCAATCCCACCACAACCACCTTGGGCGGCGCGCGCATGGTCCGCCACTACAATTCCTTCTCACAAACCGTAGACCAGCTCACCGGCGTAGGCGCCGACGACTTCTGGAATCAGAATGTCGACTTCTTCGTCGAAGACCAATGGAAGGCGACCCCCAAATTGCTGCTCTCGCTCGGTGTCCGCTACGACGTTCAGCTTGTTCCCGGTCCGGACATGCCCAATACCGCCAGTTCCGTTGCCTTCAACGCTACCTCCCAGATCAACCCCGATCTGCACATGGTCCAGCCGCGCTTCGGATTCAATTTCAACCCCAATCCGGGAACCGTCTTCCGCGGAGGCTACGGCTTCTTCTACGGCCAGATCTCGAACTCCTCTTACTACACCATCCGTCGTGAAAACGGCGTATACCAAAAGCAGTACGGTCCGGTGAACGCCGCGACTCCCAACACTGCGTACTCCACCGCCGCCTGCGTCGCAGGTGCAACCTGCAACGCCGTCTATGCCAACAATGGAGCCTACATCGCCTATGCTCCGGTTGGAGGCGTCCCAATCTATCCGCCGCCCGGACCCAACCCGGCCAATCCGATCACCAATGCTCCGATCACCCCCACCGGACTTGCCGCAATCCCCACCGGGACCATCACCGTCCGCGGCCTCGATCCCACCTTCACCAACCCACTCTCGCAATCCTGGGATTTCTCTGTTGAGCAGCAGATCCCGCTCCGCTCCACTCTCACCGTCGGCTACGTCGGCAACCGCGCTACGCACCTGCCGGTCTACGTCGATACCAACGTAGACCCCAACTCCGTCACCACCGGCCACACCTACCAGTACACCAACCCGGTCACGGGAGCGGTCACGCCCTTCAACCAGGCCATCTATACCAACCGGATCTCCACCGCGACCGGCACCGTCGCGACCGGACTCTCCGTCCTCGACTCCTGGTATAACTCGCTCGTCGTCACCGTGCACAAGCCGCTCGGCCACGGCGTCGAACTGCTCGCCAATCACACCTGGGCCAAGGCGCTCGATAACGGTGAAACGGCCGGCCCAAACGGAACCTTCAACGGCACCGACGCGCCACTCAACCCCTTCCGGCTCAGCGGACGCAACGGCATCAATGATGAGTACTCCCGGTCCGACCTCGACATCCGCAATCGCACCATCGTCACCCTGGTCGGCCAGTCCCATCTCCCCATCGGCAACAAGTTTGCTGCCTATGCCGCCAACGGCTGGCAGCTCTCCGGAACCTACACCGCGCAGGACGGCGAACCGGTCACCGCCACCATCAACGGCAGCATCACCTATCTCACGGGCGGCAATCTAGGCAATCTCACCTCGGACGCCGGTGTCTCAAACGCCGCCTTTACCTCCGGCCCGGGTGCCCGTGTGCCGGACTTTATCGCCCGCCGCAACGCCTTCAAGGGACCCGGCGTACACAATCTCGATGCTCGCGTCTCCCGCGAGTTCCCCGTCTTCGAGCGCTACCACTTCGAGGTCGCCGCAGAAGCCTTCAACGTCGTCAATCACCGCAACATCCTCTCGGTCAACACCGCACTGGTCGCCTATACCGCTCCAGGAAGCGGTAGCTGCCCAGCCGCGGTGGCCGGCAATCCCACCAGCAACGTAGGCTGCCTCGGGCCACTGAGCGCCTCGACAGCCCAGTTCATGACTCCCTCCTCCACCTCGAACATCATCTACGGTGCCCGCCAACTCCAACTCCTCGGCCGCTTCATTTTCTAACAGGGTGGAAACCCACCTGCTTGACAAACCACGGCCCCGAAGAGCGCTCGCTCTTCGGGGCCGTCTGCCTTCTCGATGCAGGAGGGTACCTGGTGGTCCATCGCGAACCCCAATGCTTTGAAGATTTTGCGCACTTTTGTAGGGGAGGGGGGGTACCCTGCGTACTCTCCGTAGAGACCATGAAAGAGAGCCTCTACACCGGAGCGAATTGGCTCCTGACGTAGAGGCTCTATCTTCTTCGGACGATCGCTCTAAGACGTCGGCTTCTTCGGCCTCGAGACGAGCAGGTTAGGCGTAGCCGTACCCGCAGCTCCGTTAGCGAGTGGCAGTAGCGGCACAACCGGCGTCAGTGTGTCCGCAAACCCGGTCGTTCCACGGCTAAGACGATGCACAATGTTGTCCCCCGAGGTCCCTAGGTAGAGAACCTGATTGTCCGCGCTCAGCGTCGAGGAGACCGGCGCAACCGGAGTTCCATTCGCGGTCGTTTGCAGCGCAACCTGCGTAATCGTTCCATGTCCCCCCGGCGTCGACTGCGTATACTCCGGCAAAGTCCCCCCGGTACCCAGATAAGTCACAAAAGCAAAAGCCGAGTCAGTCGTGGCGAGCACGGTATTGATGTCGGTGGCTGCTACGCCAAGAGCGATCGGCGTCCCAGGACTGCTGGTGAAGGTGACGGGGCAGCTTCCCCTCTTGGCGTTAGTCGTAACGTCAATAAAGCTCGTAACATTCGCGCCCAGGATGTGAACGCCATCGTTGGTGGCAGCCAGTCGTTCCGGGATGGCGGCGACCGAGCCCAAATCGGGGTAAAAGCTGTTGCTGGTGACGGTGGAAATGCCGCTTCCTAAGACAGTCGTTGCCGGGCAGTCGGTACGCACGTCGAGCAGGCCGCCGGCACTTCCCTCAGCCAAATACGCTCCGGCGCTGGGAATCGTAACGGCGACATCGGTAGCGGTGTTGGCCAGCGCAAGGGCGGTCCAACCCGTAAAGGTTGAATAGACCAATAGTCGGCCATCGTTGGTGGTGATGTAGACGGTCTGCGAGTCTGGACTCCAGGAGGCGCGGGTTGCCACCGCTCCGTACTCAGAGGTAATGGCGCCCGCGGAGGTATAAAGATAAGTCAGCTTGCGGACAGGATCGGTGATCACCACGGTGCCGTTGTCCGGCGAGACAGTCAGGACGTTCCCGGAGATGGTGGTGTCTTCCTTGATGAGAGCGTTCGTGCCGGTCGCAAAGATCATGATCTCGTTCGGCGTTCCCATATAGATTGTGTTCTGGTCCTCAGAGAGGGCGAGCGAATTGGGCACGTACGGCAGACGCACCGGCGCACCCTGGGTCGTGAGGGTAAAGTCGAACGGCTGCAGGTACTGCGACTGCGTAGAGGCCATGTAGAGAACTGTATTGACGCCGGGACCGATCGCATTGATCTGCACCGGATTGGAGGTAATTGCCGTGCCATTCCCGACAGGTGTGCCAGCAGTACCGGTGCCGGCCGGCAGCGCCAGCCCGATCTCATTCAGGGGTGCGGGATTGCAGGCCGGCGGCTGACAGATGGCCGTGATGGTAGCCGTGCCCGGGAAGAGCGGCGTAATAGTGGCGCTGCCTGACGGGATCGTCTGCGGCGTGGTCGATTCGTACTCGAGCGTAATGTTGGTGATGGGGTTGCCGGCAGTATCAATTACAGTCGCCGAGAGGGCCTGGGCGGTGTTCTGGTTCACCGCAATGGGCGCGGTCGGAGCGGTGCTGCTGCCAACCTGTGCGAGCGTAATCGAGGCCGGAGCGCAGGTGGAGAAGAAGCCCGCGGTACTCGAGGCCTGAGACGTGGCCGCGTTGATGGTGGTAGTGCCGGGTTGAGCTGCCGTGGCCAGCCCATTGGTGTCGATCGTCACGATGGCAGGGGTGGTCGCGGTGAAGGTCAGCGGGCCGACCTGGCAGCTGATATTGGTCTGTCCGGAGCCCGTACCCGCGAAGCTTCTCGCAACCAGATTCGACATTCCTCCCTGCGAAACACAAGAAGTTCCATCGAATACAGCATTCGGCAGGACCGCCGGTGTTGTCTGGCAGGCTCCGTTCAGGTTGGAGTTGTAGCAGTTGCTGGCAGGATCGAGCGTACAGTTTGTGGAAGCGTCCCCAAGGACCACGCTGGTCACCACCGGATGAACATAGACCGGAATGGAGTTCGACGCTACGCCTTGAGCGCTCGCCGTAACATAGGCAATCCCGCTCACCGGTCCCGGGGTGCAAAAGGTGAAGTCAGCGATACCGCCACCGGTATTGCGGTTCCAAGTACCGGCGCAGATGCGACCGGTCGTGGGGGCGATATCGACGAGGCTGAGGTTTGAAGAGCCGTATACAGTTCCGCTCACAGAGGCGGTGTTTCCTTTGCAGTCCGTTCCAGAAGGCGCGTTTACCTGGCTAATCTCACCCTGATTCAACGAGATACCGGTCAACCGTGGCTGCAGCGTCAGCGTGGTCGTTTGGCCTACAACGACGCCGGAGTTCTGGCCGTTACAGTACACCGGGGCTGCCGCATGATGGCATCCGGAGATCGAAATGCCAAAAGGAAGGGAACAGAGGAGAAGGACCGCGAAAGTAACGAGACGACGCATTGAGCTTTTCAAAACCTCTCCGTTGCTCGGTGGCGGAGGCCTCTCGCGCGAACGGTCTTTCTGGGTGCGGCAGGATCGGTGGCTGCTGGGGTTTCAACCCTTAGTCTAGAAGTTCGCCGGGGCAGAAGCAAATAAACTCGACAGCTTGCGAAGCCCGGGATAGCGAGTTAGACGAGTGGTAGCGGCAGGGGTCAACGAGGTTTGAAATGGCGCCAAGTCGAAAAGTAGGGCCTGCGATCATCGACCGCTTTGACTAAGCTTCAACCAGCCCGTAGCGACGCTGCCACTGTCCCTTAAGCCGGTCCCACACGTCGGCGATCTCCTCTGGAGTCATCGCGAGGTCGGGAGATAGGGCAAACCGGGCTGCCTCGCCTTTAGCCAACTCGAGCAGGTCGCGGTCGCGGATCAGGTTGGCGACGCGAAATTCCGGCAGGCCGGCCTGGCGTGTGCCGAAAAACTCGCCGGGGCCGCGCTGCTGGAGGTCGAGCTCGGCCAGCGCGAAGCCGTCTTGGGTCTGGACCATCGCCTCCAGCCGGGCTTCGGCGGCTTCGGTGACCTTGCCTCCGGGTTGGGCTCCCGTCATGAGGATGCAGTAACTTTTGGCGGAGCCGCGGCCGACACGCCCTCGTAGCTGGTGCATCTGCGCCAGGCCAAAGCGCTCGGCGTGCTCGATGACCATGACGGAGGCGTTGGGGACGTCGACGCCGACCTCAATAACCGTGGTGGCAACAAGTACGTCAGTCTCCCTGCGCTGGAAGCGACGCATCGCCACTTCTTTGTCGTCAGCGGACATGCGTCCGTGCAACAGCCCCAGGCGCAGGCCGGCGAGCGGCCCGGTGCGGAGAGACTCGTACATGTCGGTGGCGGCGCGGAGCTTGGGTTTGGGGAAGAGGGGGGTGGTTTTGGGTTTGGTCCGCGAGGTTTTGTGGCTTCCCGCATCCCAGGTCTCAGAAGCGAGACCTCCACCCCTGCGAGCAAATTCGCTCGCAGGGGACCCCGGACCTGGGGCACCCGGACCTGGAGCTGCATTGGGGATTGCGTCGTGGGCAAAGTCGAGCTCGGGCTGGTCGTCCTTGGCTCCTTCGATGACGGGGTAGACGAGGTAGGCCTGGCGGCCGAGCGCGATCTGCTTGCGGACGAAGGCCCAGACGGCAGTAGCCTTCTCTTCGGTGGTGCGGCGGGTGAGGATCGGTGTGCGTCCCGGAGGAAGCTCGTCGATAACGCTGACGTCCATATCGCCATAGATCGTCAGGGCCAGCGTCCGGGGGATGGGTGTCGCGGTCATCACAAGCACGTCCGGATCGGCGTGGCCGGCGCGCATGAGCTTGAAGCGCTGCTGGACTCCGAAGCGGTGCTGCTCGTCCACGATGACCAAGCCGAGGTGGGCGAACTCGACTTTTTCTTCGATGAGGGCGTGGGTGCCGATGGCGAGCTGGGTTTCACCGGAGAAGATGCGGCTGCGGCCTTCGCGCTTGCGATCTTCGTCGAGCGAGCCGGTCAGCAGCGTCACGCGGTAGGGCTTGCCGGTCGTGGGTGAGACGCGGTCGGCGAGCAGCTTGCGCGCGCTGAGAAAGTGCTGCGTGGCAAGGATTTCGGTCGGAGCCATCAGTGCCGCCTGGAAGCCGTTCTCGATGGCGACCAACGCGGCCTGGAGTGCGACGATGGTCTTTCCGGAGCCGACGTCGCCTTGCAGCAGGCGGCGCATGGGCTGGGGGCGACGCATGTCGGCGACGATCTCGCCTAGAACGCGCTTCTGGGCGGGGGTGGGATGGAAGGGCAGCACCTGCTTGAGGGCCTCGCGGACCTGGACGCCGGTGGTGAACTGTGTGCCCTGGCGCTCGCGGAGGCGCTTGCGCTTGAGCTCGAGGCCGAGTTCGAGATACCAGAGCTCCTCAAAGATGAGCCGCCGGTGGGCGGGGGTGCGCGCGGCCTGGAGTTCGTCCATCGAGGTGCCGGCCTCGGGAAAGTGGAGGGCGCGGAGGGCGGCCATGCGGCTGGGGAGCTGAAGTCGCTCGCGGAGCGCCAGGGGGAGGGTCTCGTCGGCTTCGGTGCCGGTCTCGGTGAGTTCTTCGAAGATGCTCCACAGGACGCGGCGGGTCCACTTGGAGGTAAGTTTGGCGCCCCAGGGGGTCGTTCCGCCGAGGCTCTCGTAAATCGGCACGATGCGGCCCATCTCGAGCATGGCAAACTCGGCGTCGGGGCCGGTGGCGTTGGCGTTGGGTAGAATCTCGAATTGCGGCTGGACGAGCTTGAACCGGCCGGCACCTCCGGAGCGTGAGGACTCAAGCTTGCCGTAGACGGCGATGCGCTGGCCGAGGCGGAACTTGTCGCGCAGGTAGGTCGCGTTGAACCAGGTGCATTGAATGGTCGCCTGGCCGGAACGCGGGCTGCAGCCGGAGAGGTCGACCCCGGGAGCCGACAGGCCAAGGGTCAACTCCAGCAGCGTGCGGCCGGCCTTGGTGCGTAGCAGCGACGAGCCGCGCACCTCGCCGAGTAGCGAGGTCATCTCGCCGGCTTTTTTCTCAGCGATGGGCTGAGGGTGGAGGCGATCCTCGTAGCGAAAGGGTAGGTGGTAGAGCAGGTCCTCAACGGTCTCGACGTTGCGCTTGGCAAGATTTTCAGCGACGCGCTCGCCCACCCGCTTGACGAATTTGATGGGGGTCGAAAGCGCTAGGGACACAGAGAGATGCTACCAAGGCTGAGCAGCTAAGCTGCTGCCGACTTCGACTTGCGTTTCTTCGCTGCTTTGGCCGGCTGGATCAAAGCAACGGCCAAGCGCAGCCCCGTCGCTTTCAACACCGCCATCAGGCTGGTCAGGATGAAATTCATCCACGACGCCCTGCTAAACTTGAATTTGGTTATGCCCATCGTTGAGCTTCAGAAGATCCGGAAGGCGTATGGCGAGAAGGTCGCGGTTGAGGGGCTAACGCTGCGCATCGAGGCAGGTACCATGTTTGGGCTGCTGGGGCCGAACGGGTCAGGTAAATCGAGCTCGATCCGCATGATGATCGGAATTACGCGGCCGGATTCGGGCATGGTGTCGCTGTTTGGCCAACCGTTCTCGCGTGCGGCGCTGGCTCGGGTGGGGTATCTACCCGAAGAACGCGGCCTCTACAAGAAGATGAAGGTGATGGATCAGCTGATCTTTATGGGGCAGCTGCATGGACTGGATGCTGCGACGGCTGCCCGGCGCGCCAAAGCATGGTGCGAGCGGCTGCAAATTGCCGATGTGAGCACCAAGAAGACCGAAGAGCTCTCAAAGGGAATGCAGCAAAAGATTCAGTTCATCGCGGCGCTGCTGCATGAGCCCGACCTGATCATTATGGACGAACCGTTCAGCGGCCTCGACCCGGTCAACGCGACCCTGCTGATGGACACGCTGGTCGACCTGCGGCGGCAGGGTAAAGCGATTCTGTTCAGCACGCACCGCATGGATCAGGTGGAGAAGCTGTGCGACGGCATCGCCATCATCTACCAGGGCAGGCTGGTGCTTGAGGGCGCCATGCGCGAGATCAAGGCCAAGTACCCGGCTAATCGTATCCAGGTGCACTTTACCGGCGATAACAGCTTTCTGCGGCTGCCGGTGGTCGGCTCGGCGAAGCAGTACGCGGGGCAGGTGCAGCTAGTGCTGCGCGACGGCCTGGACCCGGCGCAGGCGGCGCAGACGGTGCTTGACCACGCGGTCGCGCACGGAACCCGGATCACGCGGTTCGAGGTCACGGAGCCGACGCTTGAAGAGATTTTCATCGAAACCATAGGGGAGAACGTCGATGCTTAGCTGGAAGAACACGTGGCTGATCGCGCGGCGCGAGTACCTGGAGCGGGTACGGACGCGGTCTTTTCTGCTGGCGACGATACTGATTCCGCTTCTGATGGGCGGATTCGTCTTTGTCAGCGGCTACCTGGCCAGTACCAGCAAGTCGTCGGCGCACATCGCGATCGTAAGTGCCGACCCGCGCTTCGCCTCCGACCTGAAGCAGATGCTTGAAAACGGCTCTCGCAGCCATATGCGCGTGGATGTGGACACGCCTTCACCGGCCGTGCACACGGCGCTTGAGCATGAGGTGAAGAGCAAGTCGGGTATTGACGGATACCTTTGGGTGACGCCGACCGCGCCGGGGACAAGGCCGCTCTTCACGTATACGCCGCGCTCGGCCGGAGACGCGACCACTGTCGGAATTCTTGAGGGGTCAATTCGGGCGGTGCTCACGCGCGAACGGCTTACCGGCGCGGGCATGGGATCACGGGAGATCAGCGACCTGCTCGCGCCAGTGGCCATCGACACCAGCTCAAGCGGCGATTCGCGTGCAGCCTACGCCGCGGCGACGACTCTGTTTCTGCTGATGTATATGGTCATCATGCTGTACGGCATGAATACGGCTCGGTCGATCATCGAGGAGAAGAGCAGCCGCATCTTTGAGGTGCTCCTGGCGACGATCCGCCCGGAGGAGATGCTGGCCGGTAAAATTCTCGGCGTCGGTGCGGTCGGTCTCACGCAGGTTGGTGTGTGGATGGCAGCAGCCTTCGTGCTGGGCAGCACCTCGTTGGCCTCGGGCTTGCTGGGGACGGGGCGGATGCCGCTCTCACCTACGCAGATTGCCTTCTTTGTGGCTTACTTTCTTTTTGGCTATCTGCTGTACTCAAGCATTGCGGCAGCGCTGGGCGCAATGACCAACTCCGAACAGGAGCTGCAGCAGTTGAACATGTTCCTGGTGCTGCCGCTGGCGTTCTGCATGTTGATGAGTTTCATGATTGTGCCTTCGCCCAACTCGACCCTGGCCAAGGTCGTATCGCTGATCCCGTTCTGCAGCCCGTTGCTGATGAACCTGCGGATCTCGCTGACGACGGTCGCGCCGTGGGAGATTGTGTTGAGTTTTGTGCTGATGGGAGTGACGATTGCCGCTATTCTCTGGGTGTCGAGCCGGATTTATCGGGTGGGTATTCTGATGTATGGGAAAAAGCCGAACCTGCCGGAGATTGCGCGGTGGTTGCGGTACAGCTAAGCTGTTCTCGTGGGTGCCAAGACCTGCTGAGTCAAGATGTACTTCCCATCTCAGACGCGATGAGACCACGTCTGAGATGGGGCACCCGGGATTTTGGGGACGGAATGTTTATATCTCCGGCGCACCCTTGGGATTGATGCTGTGAAGGGTTATGCGTCGGGGCTGACCAGCTTGTGGGCGATGGCGAAGAGTGCCAGTTCCAGACGGGTAGAGACACCTGTTTTGTCGAAGATGTTTGATAGATGGCGTTTTACGGTTTCCTCAGAGATCGTGAACTGGCGGGCAATATCCTTGTTGCTGCAACCCTCGACGATGCACTGCACGACCTCAAGCTCGCGCGGAGTGAGGCCGTAGGTCTTGCGCTCGGGAACCGCTGCCGCCTTCTGCATCAGCTCATGCAGCGCCTTCAGCAGGTTCGCGACGCGCTCGCCGCCGATCCAGTAATCGCCCTGGAGCACGGCTCGCAGCGCCTGCGAGAGATCGCCGGCCACGGCATCCTTGAGCACAATGCCGCGTGCGCCGATCTGCAGAGCCTCGATCACTTGCTGCGTGGTGATGGTACTGGTGAGCAGGATGATCTTCACGCGCGGTGATTTGGTCATGATGGCGCGCATGGCTTCAAGGCCCGGCAGCCGCGGCATCATCAGGTCCAGCAGCAGGATGTCAGGCTCAAGCTCGAGGGCCTGCTGAATCGCTACGTCGCCGTCCTCGGCCTCACCGACGACCTCGAAACCCTCTTCATGCATCAGCATGTTTTTGACGCCGAAGCGAACGACCGGATGGTCGTCGGCAACGACGATGCGGATAGACGGCGCGAGCGTCGCAGAGGGGCGTTTGAGCGGCATCTTCATACGGTCGGCAATCTCTAAAGTTTTCATGAATGTCACCAGGGGAGTCAGTTTTGTGCGTCCAGGATACGCCGGAGGCGGCTGGACGCGGCTAGGAATGCTTCGAAAGGAGCAATGTTGTCAATAGGGGGGAGCCCGTTACGTTCCATGTCAGCGGCCATGCGGGCCAGTTCTGACGCGCCCACCATGCCGCATCCGCCTTTAATGGAGTGCGCGGCTCGCGTCCAGGTCTCGGTGTCGCGCGCGAGACTGGCCTGGCGCAGCGTTTCAATGCGTGTGTCCGCGTCGTCGAGACACATGGCATAGAGGCCTTGCAACTGATCTCTGGGCATTACTTCGGCAAGCGAAACATATGTTTGCCTGTGGAGGATCTCCGGCGAGAGGTCGTTTGTCGAATCCTTCGACACGAGCGCCGCTGAGGCGGGGCGCGCATGGTCGAGGGCAGACCAGATATCCTCTATGGAAAAAGGTTTGAGCACGAAGGCGTTGAAGGAACGGATGATCTCGCTGGGAACCGAGGTGCCGCTCATGGCGAGCAGGATGGTGTCGTCCCCGCACGCTGCGCGCAGCTCACGGGCGAGTGGTTCTCCACACAGTCCGGGCATCTGCAGGTCGGCGAGGATGACATCCGGGCGGCACACCTGGCAGGCGGCAAGAGCGCGCAAGGCCGAGTCTCCCGATTCATAGGCTTCCACGCAGAAGCCGGAATTCGCTGCGAGCACAGTCACGATCTCACGACTGAGCACGTCATCATCAACGATCATCAGTCGTAAGCCGGGGGAGGAGGTCTCTCTCACCCGACAAAGGTATCAGGGCATGGGAGCAGGGGAAAGAGCCTGTTGGGTGAGTCGATGACACGATAGAGTAGGTGGCAAGGAGACGGAAGTTGTATTGCCCCGCGTTTCGCTGATGAGGTTTTAGTGGAAAGGCTGTGACACTATGTGGGAATCGGGGCAAGTATCGGAATAGCGGCGATGAGGGTGGCAAGACTCGCGATCGCCGCACTGCTGCAATTTGTAGTGACCGGCCCGCAAAAGGCGAACTTTCGGTACCGGCGTGAAATGCTGATGCCCGCTGTGTCGTCGGGCACGCAGAGTTGCGCGGTTCTGGACGGGATCCTGTATGCTACTGCCGCGCCGGCTCTGGCCGATGTGCGTTTGCTCAGCGTGCAGAATGAGCTTGCTCAAGAGGTTCCCTACGCCCTTACCCTCTCGGAGACTGGCTCGACGAGTGATCCAGCGACGGTGCTTAATCTGCGCAGGAGGGGACAGACCGTAAGCTTCGACCTCGGGATGCCGAATCGGCCTTATAGTGGGCTGGGGCTGCAGTTGGGCGGCAAGAACTTTCGAGCAACGGCCAAGGTGACCGGGCTCAAGAGCCTGGGAGATAGGAACGGCACATCGCTCGGGACGGCAACGCTCTTCGACCTAAGTGGACAGAGACTGGGCCGCAATACGACGGTCGCGCTGCCGGAGTCCAGCTTTGCTTTCCTGCGTGTGGAGCTTGCCTTTGCGCCGGTTGCTCCGCAAGCCCGTTTTGAGGCTTTTCCGGCGCTCGTCGAAGGTGCGCAGGTTCCGCCTAGCCGCGAGGCGCAAGCGCTCTTCACGCCTGTGGCGGAGACGGCCGCGGTCGTCGAGCGCGGGCACGCCTCGGTGGCCATGTTTGTGCTCCCGGCGCATGTTCCGGTCGAGCGCGTCAGCTTTGTGCTCACGCCTGGACACACAACGAACTTTAGTCGGTCGGTGCACATCCTGGCTCAGGCAGAACACGCCAACGGGGGGCAGGAGCCGGCTAAAGAAGAGCTCGGCGGCGAAATTGCGCGGGTGCGCCTTGCGCAGGCTGGTGAACGTCTCCGGGCGAGTTCGCTCAGCATACCCGTGCTTCTGGCGTCGAACCTGCAGAGTGCCGCCCGGGTCGAGGTGGCCGTCGAGAACGGCGATCAGCCGCCATTGGCGATTCAGTCCGTACGTTTGGAGATGCGGCAGAGGAAACTCTGCTTTCAGGCTTCTGGCGCGCGCGTGGCGCTTTACCTTGGCGCAGACGGCCTCCAGCCGCCGGCCTACGATCTCTCGCGCATCTTTCAGCCGGGACAAACGGCAGCCGTGGCGCGGCTCGGGCCGCAGATGGCGAATCCGGCATACCTCGCTCCGGCCGAAGCCAAGCCGTTCTCGCAGCGGCATCGGAGGCTGCTTTTTGGAGCGTTCGCCGGGCTCTTGACGGTCCTGGGCGGCTTCGCGTGGCGAATGCGATGGGGCAAGAAGCCGACCTGAGTTCGTGGAGCAGCACAGCAAAGTACAGATATTGGCTCAGCCAGCACAACAGCTTGCGTAAGGAGCCGCGGCAGGACTACGCATGGTTTAGATCACCACTCGCTCCCGATACTCTCCGAAACACCGTCGCAGAGCATCCGCCACCTCTCCTACCGTGGCGTCGGCCTCCACCGCCGCCAGAATGTGCGGCATCAGGTTGTCTTTTCCCCTCGCCGCGTTTTCTACGCTGCGTAACGCGGCCTCCCACGGGGCTCGGTCGCGGCGCAGCCGCAACGCCCGCACCCGCTCGACCTGACGCCGCTCGAGCGCTTCGTCGATTTGCTGAACCGGGGTGCTCGCCTGGGCGGCCTCGCTGACAAAGCGATTCATCCCCACCACGACGGCCTCGCCCGACTCTATCTGTCGCTGATGCTCGTACGCCGCAGCCTGGATCTCCCGCTGCACATAGCCCTGCTCGATCGCCTGGATCATGCCCATGCCGCGTCCGCTTGTGTCGAAACCGGCGATTGTATCCAGATACCTCTGCGCCCGCGCCTGCAGCTGATCCGTCAGCGCCTCCACGTAATACGAGCCAGCCAGCGGATCCGCCGTCTGCGCCACGCCAGACTCGTAGGCGAGGACCTGCTGGGTGCGCAGCGCAAGCCGCGCCGCCGCCTCGGTGGGCAGGCCCAATGCTTCGTCGAAGCCGTTAGTATGCAGGCTTTGCGTGCCGCCCAATACCCCCGAGAGCCCTTGCAGCGCGGTCCGCACGATATTGTTCTCGGGCTCGAGCGCGGTCAACGTGCTGCCTGCCGTCTGGGTGTGAAAGCGCAGCATCCAGGAGCGCGGATTCTTTGCCCCGAAGTGGTCCCGCATGATGTGCGCCCACATGCGGCGCGCGGCGCGAAACTTGGCCACTTCCTCAAAAAGATTGCTGTGTGCATTGAAGAAGAAGCTTAGCCGCGGCGCGAAGGCATCTACCGCGAGCCCCGCGGAGATGGCGGCCTGCACATACGTCATGCCGTCGGCCAGCGTAAATGCTAGTTCCTGCGCCGCGGTGGAGCCTGCCTCCCGCATGTGGTAGCCAGAGATGGAGATCGTATTCCACTCCGGCACCTCCGTGCGAGCCCAGGCGAAGATATCCGTCACCAGCCGCATAGCCTGCGGGACGGGAAAGATATAGGTGCCTCGCGCAACATACTCCTTTAAAATGTCATTCTGGATCGTTCCAGTCAGCCGCTTGACCTCCGCCCCGCTGCGCCGAGCCGCCGCCACATAGAGCGCCAGCAGGATCGACGCTGTCGCGTTGATCGTCATTGAGGTGGAGATTTTGTCGAGCGAAATACCTTCAAACAGCCGCTGCATATCCTCCAGTGAGTCGATCGCGACCCCTACCCGGCCTACTTCACCGAGTGCCATCGGGTGATCAGAGTCATACCCGATCTGCGTTGGAAGATCGAACGCCACGCTCAATCCTGCGGTCCCATTGCTGAGCAGAAATTTGTAACGCCGGTTGGATTCCTCGGCGTCCCCCATGCCCGCGTATTGCCGCATCGTCCACAGCCGTCCTCGGTACATCGTCGGCTGGATGCCACGCGTGTACGGAAACTCGCCCGGCTGTCCAATTTCCTCGGGGGCAGTAACCGCGTCCGGACCGTACACCACATCCACCGGAATGCCGGAGCTTGTCTTCAGCGTTGGCGTCGGCGTTGGCGCCCCGTCCGCGGCTTTGCTTCTCTTGTGCGTCTCGCTCATCGAACGATCAGTCTATAAGCTGACGAGAAGAGCGTGTTGCTTGCAACGGCTCTGGATTTGCCATGCTATCCGCGCCCGCGTCGTCGCGCCCGTAGAAAACTGGAGACCGAAAAGTAGCCGAAGAGGATGAACATTCCCACGGCAAACCAAAACCGGTGCTCCGTCGCGCCCCCCGTATGCAGCTCACCCCGGCTCTTCCAGACGCCCACGCCTGCCGTCAACGCGAATATGGCAAAGAATACCCCGGTCATCTCGAGCCACAAGACGCCTGAAAGCTTCACGAACGGGTTCCATACGGCTTTGCCGAAACGCGAACTGCCCTCGCGTACCCCCCTGGTGGTGGTGACCGCCGACCTGCGCGCCTGCATGATCTGCCGCGCCGCCCGCGCCCCCGGGCTTACCTCCAGCCTGACCGGAGTCTGGACCTCCGGCCGCGTCGTGCTCGCCGTCGGTTGGGCTGGACGGGGCGTAGGGGCCACCGGACCAGGCTTGACTGGGTTCGGAGCCGCCGCCGCGTCCGCCGCCTTTACCAGCGCGCGCGCCGCTTCTCGAGCTCCTGCCCCCAACGCTCTCCCGAATCGAACGCGATCCATTCCTGAAGTCTAATCCGTGCGTCCTCTACGCGATGCCCCGAACCAGAAAGCGTGTATGGTAAACACGGCTACTCAACTCCATTCGAAAGTCTTACTTTATGAAAAAAGTTATTTTCCTTCTGGCAGGCGTCTCCTTCGCCTTTGGTTATTCGTTGATCAAGCGTTCGCGCACGATCGAGAACTCACCGGCAAGGGCGCAGTCGGTCGACGATCTTGCAAAGACGCTGCAATCTGCCTGGGCCGACCATCATACGGTTGCGTAGTCCATCCCTCAACCGTGCATTGCACCCTGCGTAGTCCCGGCGTATTCTTTGCTTCAAGCAGGGTGGCAGAAAGTACTTACTTTCACCCGCATACCGTTCCCCGGGCTCATTCTGTCGCTTTCACCCCGCGGAAGACCCGATGCGAGTCATCAATTTGATGTGCTCCCGTCGCTTAGAATGAACATAGTGGGATGCCGGAGGTGTCATTGAATCAAAAAGTGAAAAACCTCATACAGAAGCTTGGGGAAGCCATTCACGAGTCCGTCTCCGAATCAGAAAACATTGCCGGTGTCGTCAAAAACATCCGTGAACAAGGATTTGATGTTCTGCTCATGCTGGAGGCGACGATCGGACTGAATGAAGTCGAAGAGGAAGAAGAGTCCGATCCGTTACGGCTCACCGCAGGTGAACCAAGCGAAGGATCCTTCACCAATAATGACGTTTCTTTCCTGAAATCGCTCCGAATCACGTTGAACGAGCAAGAAGAGTAATAAGCTCGTCAGAGCTTATCGGCGGCGAAAGGGACAAGCTCCGAGCTTCCCAGTTCGTCGCCGTTTTAATTACTCCCGCCCAACATAACCCGGCCCATCACGAAGCATCGGCACACCCTCCGCCCCGCAATATCTTTTTCTCTATCATTTCCCGCATCCCGTATGTGCCTTAAAAGCTCTAAGCTAAGCAGGCACGTTTGTGCCGGAAGGTGTCGCAATGATAAATATGCTGGGTGTCCTGCTCGCCGGAGGTGCCGGTGAGCGCCTTTTCCCTTTGACCCGCGACCGCGCCAAGCCCGCCGTCCCCTTTGCCGGTCAGTACCGAATTATCGACATTACCCTGTCGAATTGCATCAACTCCGACCTCCGCCACGTCTACATCCTTACCCAGTACAAAGCCCTCTCGCTCAATCGCCATATCCGCGAGGGCTGGGGGCCGGTCGTTGCCAACGAGCTCGGCGAGTTCATCGAGATTCTGCCGCCCATGCAGCGCGTCTCCAAATCCTGGTACCAGGGCACCGCCGACGCCGTCTACCAGAACATCTACTCAATTGGCTCCGAGGAACCGAAACACGTCATCATCCTCTCCGGCGACCACATCTACAAGATGAACTACGCCCGTATGCTCGCCCAGCACTGCGAGTCCGGCGCCGACGTCACCCTCGCCACCCTGCCCATCCGCCCCGACGAGGTCTCCCAATTCGGCGTCGTCGAGGTCGCCCGCAATGGCGAAGTCACCTGCTTTGAAGAAAAACCAAAGGAGACCAAGGCCCGCTCTCCCTTTATGCCGGACATGGTCGACGCCTCGATGGGGATCTACATCTTTAACACCGACGTGCTGCTCCCGGAGCTGATGCGCGACGCCGAAGACCCCAACTCCAAGCACGATTTCGGCCATAACATCCTGCCTGGCTTGCTTGGCCGCTGCAAGATGATGGCCTTCAACTTCGTTGACGAGAACAAGCAGAATGCCCTTTACTGGCGCGACGTCGGCACCCTCGACGCCTACTACGAAGCCAACATGGACGTCGCCGGTGTTACCCCCATTTTCAACCTGTACGACAAGAGCTGGCCGATGCGTACGCGCGCCTACCAGTATCCTCCGGCCAAGTTCGTCTTTGGCGAACCCGGCCGCACCGGCATGGCCATTAACTCGATCGTCGCCGCCGGCTGCGTCGTATCCGGAGCGGTCGTGCGCAACTCCGTCGTCTCCCATGATGTGCGCGTTAATTCCTATGCCGATGTTGACTCGTCCATCGTCTTTTCGCACGTCAATATCGGCCGCCACTGCCGCATCCGGCACGCCATCATCGACCGAGACGTGCACATTCCCGACGGAACAGTGATCGGCTACGACCAGAACGAGGATCGTAAGAACTACTTTGTTTCTCCAAGTGGACTCACCGTTGTAACCCGCGACCGATCTGTCTACGAGAATCCCGTCTCCTCCGAGTTCATGCAGAACGGCGGAAACTAGTAAAGTTAGACCGGGCAGGAAGAGACACTCTGGGGTGCACCATCTACATCCATCTTCTGACTACCGGTGCCCAAACCGATACATGACTCCGCCCGAGATGGCGAAGAACTCCCGCGTCTCAGTTCCAAAATGTTCTAGGATCAGGTCCGGAGACAGCCGGATCGTCAACGCCTTGGACCGGTTTAGATCCAGGCTACCCCCCAGCGCCGCCATCGGCTTCACTCGATTGGTATACAGCCCGATGTTTTCCCCTGCCGGGATCGGTGTCTCGGTAAAGTCCCCCGCTCCCACCCCAAAATACGCGTGGTAATTGAGCGCTGCCCGCTGGTTTTTCGGTCCCCGGTACTGTGCTCCCAGCATGCCCTCGTACATCACTACGAGCGGTCGCGTCGTATACGGATTGGCCAACACCGGGGTCGTTCCCGCTTCACCGCGGAAATCCGCTGCCACGCCGATTTTGCTTGTCAGCCAGTAGGTTCCGTTCAGCTCTACTCCCCCGAGATTCATGCGCGTCGGCAGATTCTGTCCGGCCTGAAAGTTCTGGAGGTTAATGCCTCCATATACTTCGTATCGGTTGTCGTAGGTGACCGGCTCTGCTGCCGCCAATTTGGCTTGCGCCTTTATCTGGCTGGGAAGCAGGGCCAACCCAGCGCAGGCCAAGCCGCACGCTGCTAAATTTGTCCATCGTTGCATCGCTCTTGGTGTCCAATCGGGCTAACAAACTCTGTTGATAAGGATATAACGTCCAGCCCTATTTCCGTCCTCGTACAGTCTGCAGGCATCCAATCGGGTCGGCACATCGTCCTGAATAGAAGTGAGATAATCAGGGTTGCCGCAGCCTTTTCTAGTTTTCACATGCGGCACGGGAGAAGAGTATGGGAGAGTTCTTTACACCAACGCACCTAATGGTGATCGCGGTCGTTGTCTTAGTCCTGTTTGGCGGCAAAAAGTTACCTGAGCTCGGCAAAGGTTTGGGAGAAGGACTGCGCGGCTTCAAGGACGGGATGAAGGGCGTACAGGACGAGATGAACAAGCCCGGTGAGACAGCCCATACCGTTACGCCCAAAGCTACCGAGACCCCACAAGACACTATCCTAAAATCCTAATCAGCGCGGTCGATGTTCTTTTGATAGGCGGCAGCACAGCGAAACCTATGCCGAAGTGTGCCTGCTAAAACCCTGGAAGAGCAGGAGATGTATGAAGCTGAAATCCCCCTGGCTCGTTGAGCCGCACACCAAAGTTCGTCTCCACGAGTTCGAGACCTCGGCAAAGGGAGGCCTCGAGCACGGTCCGGCTTCCGATGCGCTACTTGAGAAGAATGGCAAAGCTCTTGCCAAGCTCCAGGAAGTTCTTTACGCCGGCCAACAGCGTTCGGTGCTCATCGTTCTTCAAGGCATGGACACGGCCGGCAAAGACGGCACCATTTCGCACATCTTCTCCGGCATCAATCCCCAGGGTTGCGAAGTTGCCAGCTTCAAGGTTCCAACTCCTCTTGAGGCCCGCCATGACTTCCTCTGGCGCTGCCATGCCGCTGCCCCGGCCCGCGGCATCATTACGATCTTCAACCGCTCCCACTACGAAGACGTGCTTTCACCGCGGGTGCACAAGCTTATGTCCGCCAAGCAGGTGAATGAACATCTGGAGCAGATCAATAACTTCGAGTCCATGCTTTATGAAAATGGGACCCTCATCCTCAAGTTCTTTCTGAATATTTCGAAGGAAGAGCAGAAAAGCCGTCTCCAACACCGTCTGGATGACCCCGATAAACACTGGAAGTTCTCTGAAGCCGATCTCAAGGAGCGTGGCTTCTGGTCTGACTACCAGGATGCCTACGAGAACGTGCTCTCGCACACCAGCCGCAAACACGCTCCCTGGTTCGTCATCCCATCGGACCACAAGTGGTACCGCAATGTAGCCATCTCTGGAATTCTGGTCGAGGCCCTTTCTTCCCTGAAGCTCTCCTATCCCAAACCCACCGTCGACGTTTCGAAGATCAAGCTCTAAGCGGCAATGAGCACGACGGCAAGCAATGCCACTGCCATTCCCCAACCTTGTCTTTGGGTTGGCCGCTCTTTGAGCATCCAGGCCGCTAGCAGAATAGTAGACGCGGGATACAGAGACGCCAGCACGGCCGCGACATCCAGACGCCCCGCCCGGCTGGCCGCGACAAATAGGAGGTTTCCGCTCGTATCGAACAACGCCGTCCCTAGCACCCAGCCAAGTGCGCGCCTGCCCACCCGGGCGGGGCCTCCGCCGCGTAAGCCAAGGAGCAGCAAGGAGCAGGTGGCCATGCTGCCCATCCGTGCGCAAGCCATAGGCCAGACCCACCCTGCGGTCCCGGCATGTTTGAGGCAGATGAAATAGAGTCCGAAACCCGCCCCGGCCGCAATCGCGAGCCAGGCCGTTGCGGCTTCCTCACGCTCCGCCTTGCCGGCTGCGATCATCCAGATCGCGGCACCGGCGATCAGGAACCCAATCCCACGCCGCCAACCGGGTGCGCCTTCCGAGAACACGGAGACGACCGCCGGAAGGAATGCCGCCAGCAGTCCGCTGATCGCCGCCGACGTTCCCATCTCACCCCGCGAAAGGGCGATGTAGAAGGCACTCAACGAAAGTCCGCCCGCCATCCCTGCGGCTAACCCCCATAGAAGCGGTGCTCCGTGGGGAAATGGACCACCTAGCAACGTGGCCAGCACAATCAGCACGCTGAAACTGACAAGATGGCTCAGCAGCACCACCCGCAGTGCGGCTCCGGTCGAGCTACCGGCGGACTTGACGCCCATGCCTCCGGAGAAGTCGCCAATCCCCCAAAAAACGGCAGAGATGAGTCCCAGAGATGCGTTTCCCGCTAGCAACGAACCCACAGCTATTGCAGGGCCGTCTTCTGCGGAGTCGCCGGGGCAGGCCCGTCGCCCGGTGTGGGATAGTATCCCGACTTGGCAATGACATTTAGATTGGGCTTCATCACCTTCACCTCGATTCGCCGGAATTTTTCATCCAGGAACGACTCGCGTGAGTTATAGCCGATGACATACTGATTCCGCACGGCCTCCGTAATCTGCGCAAAGCTTCTTTCGATCGCTTTCTGCCGGAAATCCGCGTAGATCTGTCCGCCGGTTGCGTTCGCGTAAACAGGCAGGATGTTATCCCGCATGGTCGGCAGCAACGGCAGATGAATTTTATCCAGGAAGCCGATCCCAGTTAGGCTCGAGTCGCCCACTACCGTCGCAAATACCTCGACCTTATTAGTCTGCAGGTACTTAATTACTTGCTTGGTCTTGGCGACGCTGCCGTACTCCTTGCCGTCGGAGATGACATAGACCACACGTCGACGCCCCTTACCGGCCTTGGTCGTTGCCTTTGCTGCAGCAAGAATGGCATCGTTCAGCGTATGCAACTCGCGCGGAGCCTGGTTGGCCGATAGGCCGCCCGGAGCCGAACTCCCACCTGCCGTCAACGGAGTGTAGTCATCCTGCGCATGGTTGTTGATCTGGATGCCGGTGGGTCCGCCCAAACCTTCGCCCGGCGCGTAATAGTACTGTTCGCGTCCCGGAGCCTTCGCCAGCTCGATCGCCGCCATTAGCCGCGGGCTGCTTCCCCCCGTGAAGGTCGTAACCTCCCGTGGTCCGTTGTTGTAGGTGAAGACGGCAACCTCGTCGTAAGGAGCAAATGCAGCGTTCAGCGCTCCGAGCGCATTGTCCACCGTCGTCATCACGTGATATTCCAGGCTTTGGTCGACCACCACGGCCATCGACATCGGCATCGGGTCCACGATGAATCGCCGCAGCTTTTGCCGCACGTTGTTCTCATACACCCGCACGTCCCGCCACGTCAGCCCCGGTACCGGGCGACCCTTCGAGTCCTTGACCGTAAATGGAACTTCAACATAATTGACCCGCAACTGCAGGGTTCCCGAGTTGGTCAGTCCTTCCGAACCGATCGGCGTCGCCGGCAGATCCGGGGCCGCACCAGGATCCTCATCCGGCAGCGAGTCTGCTGGCGTCGATGGCAGCTTGTCCGTTACCGGGGCCTGCTGAAATTGATCGTCCGGCAGCGTCTCTGCCGGTGCAGTCGTCCCGCTTGAGGTCGATGTGGTTCCCTGGCCCGGCGTCACCGCGCCGATTCCCGGCGTCTGCGGCTTCGGCGCGTCTGGAATCGACTGCTGCGGGATCGACTGCTGCTGAGCCGTCGTTGCTTGCTGCGGAGCCGGCCCGGCAGGCAGTTGCGCAACTTGCTGTCCCTCCGTCAAGGGTGTTGCCATTGTCAAAATCAGTGCGACCAATACAGACTCTTTTTTCACGTCAGAACTCCCTCGTACCAGGCCAGCAACAGAGCGTATGGTTCCAGATTACCAGCCGTGTCCGGACAAGCCGCTACCTTTACCGAATTGGACGCGCCGGTCCTCGCGCCGGGTGTCCCGCCTGCCGGCATCGCTCGGTGCTTGCCTTGTGCGTACGCGCACCTCAATCCATCGTCTAACCATTTATGCGTCTTTCCACCCTCGCTGCCACTGCCTTCCTGGCCACGTCTTCGCTTCTCTTTGCCCTGCCCTATGCCTGCGCGCAGGAGGCTCCGAGCCCCACCGGTCCGCCTCCTAAATCTGATGCTCCCGCCGAGGCACCTGCGGATGTCGGGCCGCTGCAAACCTTGAAGATCGGCACGAACCTTGTAAACGTTTACTTCTCCGCGCGTGACAAGTCCGGCTTTATCACCGACCTGAAGAAGACCGACTGCGTTCTGACCGAAGGCGCCGAGCGCGGGCCCAAGGAGCCGCAGGTCATCAAGAACTTCACCCAGGAGAAGACTCTGCCGCTTACCATCGGCATTCTGCTTGACACCTCCGGGTCCCAGCAGAACGTCCTGCCGCTCGAGCAAACCTCTGGTGTCGAGTTCCTCAAAGACGTGCTGAAGTCCAAGGACGAAGCTTTCCTAATCTCCTTCGACATCAATGTGGACCTGCTCGCGGACTACACCAGTTCGCCCCGTGAGCTGCAACGCGCCATGGAGAAGGCCCGCATCAATACCGGGGTCAGTTCGGGCGGAGTCACCGGCAATGCCCGCGTTGGAGGAACGCACCTCTATGACGCGGTCTACCTTGCCGCGCATGATAAGCTGCGCCCCGAGGCCGGCCGCAAGGTGATCGTCATGCTCACCGACGGCGGAGAGCAAGGCTCCGAAGAGACGCTCAAGACGGCTACCGAGGCCGCGCAGAAAGCCAACGCGATCGTCTACGTCATCCTGATCGCCGACCGCGGCTTTTACTCGGGCATGAGCCTCGGCTACTCCGGCGACCGGGAGATGCAGCAGCTAACCCACGATACCGGCGGCCGCGTGATCAACGTCGGTAATAACGGCAAGAAGTTAGAGGAAGCCTTCGACCAGATTCAGGATGAGCTGCGCACCCAGTACCTGCTCAGCTATACGCCGAAGAATCTCGACTTCAATGGCAAGTTCCGCGCCATCAGCCTGGATTGTGGAAAAGGACTGCAGATCCAAACCCGCAAGGGCTACTACGCCATTCCCGAGGGGGACAGCGGCGATCGCTGAACTTCTACGCCTGGGCTGCAAGGTCTATGACATCACCGCTCATCCGCCTTCGTGACCATTCTGCGTCGCCGATCGGGTGCACATTGTCCAGGATGGATCGCCCGTACGCTCAAATCAGCACGAATTAGAAGCAGGCACACAGCGCGCGGCGCACCACGTCCGTAGCAACGCCATAGACCAGATGCGCGCCAAGATGTCCGAGCTGATCGAGCGCGGATTCATCCTGCGGCCAATGCGCCAGATTCAGCCGCGGCAGTAAGAACTCGTCGGCCACCAGGAAGGAGGCGGTGCCATAGAGTGTCCCGAAGCCGGCGCTTGCCCAGGGAAGATACTCCGCGGCCACGCCGTAGACGGCACCGACGATCGTTCCGAAGCCGTAGTGCACGACGGTCCCACCGGTCTGTTTAGCGTGTTCAGACGGCTCCTGCCCGGTCACCCGCCGCATCGCCAGATCAGCCACCTTGGCCGTTACATTGTCACCTTGCGTAGGCTTCTCCCCTCCAACGGCTTTGCTTACCGCATCCATGTACATCATCATTGCGCAGGAACCAACCAGACCACCGATCATGCCGGCCACGGCTCCTCGCGTCACGTCCGCGCTATGCTCTCTCATGGTGAGTCTCCTCTAGCAACTAGATGCCGGCCCTTGAGAAGCCGTTCGCTGACCCATTTGCGTACCACTTACATGTACTCGACCCCGTACTGCACCGGAATCTGCGTGAAGGCAATGCGGGTGGGCGCCGTGTCCCGCGCGGGCAGCATGCCGGCAAAGTGCAGCGTTGTGTGGCCATACTTCAGGTTGAGCTTGTCCATGGTCGCCGAGAGCTCCTTACGGTTGTCCGGATCGCCGAACAGAGTCACCTGATGCTCGTCCTCGGGCATCAGCTCGCGCAGCGTGACGCCCACAAAGAACGGCCGCGCATAGAGCTCTCCCTGCGGCCTCTGCGCCCACGTTTTGCGCAGCACATCCAGGAGTGAGAGCGTGTCCTGCGCCTCTGCAAAACGTGCTTCCATGCCCCACGCCGTGTGCTGAATGCCGCTGGTATGCTGCTTGCTCGGCATTCTGGTCTGCTGCTCGCGTGTCAGCGCATACTTAACCGTCACGGACATCGAGCTGGTGTAGAACTTTTCCATCCGCAGCCGCATGGACGCCTTATGGAGCAGCTTGTGAGCTACTGACCACGCGCCTTCGTCGGTACGAAACTCCGGACCCATGACATGTGAATGCCCCAACGACTTCTGGATCTCTGACGGCACCGGCGCACCATCGTCGCCGGTCTCAGCCCCGCGCAACCAGTGATACAGCCGGTCGCCCCACACCGAATCCCACAACGCATGCATCCCGGGCCGGTCGAGCGCCAGCAGCTGCTCCATGGTCTTGATGCCCTTGCGGTTCAAACGCGCTTCGGTCCGCGCGCCTACCCCGGGAAGGTCGCGCAACTCAAGGTGGGCAATGGCCCGCGGCAGTTGTGATGGCAACAGGCCGATCAAGCCATCCGGCTTCTGCATATCGCTGGCGATCTTGGCCAGGTAACGATTCGGGGCCATGCCGATCGAGCAGCGCAGGGTGTCCCCCACATCGTCCCGGATCGCCTGCTTGACCTCTAGGGCGATCCTCCGCGCGTTGGGAAGCTCGCACTCGCGCCCGATCAACTGGCACACCATCTCGTCGATCGACGGGGTATGCGCCACCGGGCAGCAACGCTCCACCGCCGCAGCGATGCGGTGCGAAAACTGCGAGTAGACCGTATGCGACCCGTTCACCAGGATGATGTCCGGAGACAGCCGCTTTGCCTCGCCCACCTTGGTCAGCGTGCGAATGCCCAGAGCCTTGGCTTCGTAGCTCGCGGCAATCAGCGCGCCGGTATCCGCCATCGTGCCGCAGACGCCGAGGGGCTTGCCCCGGTACTCGGGGTGGAGCTGCTGCTCGACCGAGGCGAAGAAGCTGTTCAGGTCAATGTGCAGAAAGGCGAAGCGGTCTGGTTGGATGGGCACAGGCATAACTTCTTCCGCACATTATATTCGCCTTCTATTCGCTGATCGTAGAGGGCAGAAAGACAGTCGGGTCCTTCCTACTCCAGACCTTGCGTTATCAGGACCAACCAGAAGTAAGGTCACGCCTCCGTTCGGTTGATCCCAGTACTGCTTAGGGCGTCCAGCGCGCGTGCTGATTGCGTGGCAGGCGTGTAGCCTCGAAGTTTGTGATCTTCCAGCCCGAGGGTAGATGCTGGTAGACGCGTGTATAGCGGTAGTTCCCCTGCATGGGCACGTCGTCGTTGACGCCGGTTACCTCAGCCTCCGCCGTCACGATCGCCACCTCTCCGAGCAGCTTGATGCGTGTGTCAGAAATCTGCATTCCGGTAATCGCAAGGCTTCTGGTGCGGATACGGTCCAGCTGCGAGGATTTCGTGTTCACCTGGCCGTTCCAGGAGATGCCCACGTAGTCGTCCGCCAGCATACCGTCCATCGAAGCAGCATCACTGGCCAGGGTCGCCGTCCGCCACTTCTCTTCCAGGTCCAGGATCTCCTCTCGCACTTCTTTATGTGCGTGGCGAGCCGGTAACGCGTAGGCCAGAAGGCCCGGCGGCCCGAAACCGAGGACGCAAGCAGCCAAAACGAGAGAGCGCAACAAAAAAAGTAAGCGCGACATGGCAGTTACGGGCATATTATGCCCACTACAACGCGGAGTCAAAATCTGCCCCGCGCGAGAACATACGTCTTTGATGGCACCTTCTCTTTCTTCAGCGCTTAACCTTGCGGAACTTACAATGGAGCAAACACCGCTTACTCCGGCCTAGCATCCGAGACCGCGGTTGCCGGATCGACCGTCGCCAGCTTTCCCTCTTCGTCGTTCGCCCTGATCGAAGCCGCAAGCGGACGAGCTTCCAGATCGGCCAACTCACTGGCCGGCACCAGCACTTGTCCCGCGGGAATGTACTCCTCGTGCAGCCGCTGGTCGCCGGACACAGAGGCATCCCCGGAAGCTGCATAGGCCACCGCTGCGCCGATGAGCGCGGGGATAATGAAGGCGTGGCCGCCGGTCGCCTCGGCCACAAAGACGACCGCCGCCAATGGTGTTTTGTAAGCAGCGGCCAGAAACGAAGCCATGCCCACGGCTGCGTAGAGCGGCAGGATGGGCGAGTGAACGAAAGACTGCGCAAAGATGAGACCCAGATCCCCTCCCGTGAGAAACAACGGAATGAACATGGCGCTGACTCCGCCGGACCCGACAGTGGCTAGCGTTGCGGTCAGCTTGAGCACGGCAAACACAACCAGCTGCGTCGAACTATGGTGCTCGTTCAGCAGATAGCCGACGACTTCGTAATTTGGCCCGATAGGGATTAGTTTGCCCGGATAGATCCAGATGAACGCAAGGCCGGCCAGCCCGGTCAGGCCTCCGCCAATGGCGAGCTTGCCCCAGTGCGGAAACCCCCAGCGCACCACCGCCGCGCGCAGATGCCGAAACGTGACGACAAAGGCCGCCGCGATGAGCCCGATGCCGAGCCCCAGCAGCGCACACCACAGCAGGTCGGACATGGCATAGGTCCGCGTGGACTCGAAGTCAAACAGCGCCTCCTTGCCAAGAAATGCGCTCAGCGTGATGTAAGACACAACCGAGGCGATCAGTGAAGGCAGCAGCGCTTCATGCGCGAGATCGTCCTTGTACGGCATTTCTAGGGCAAAGACGATGCCGGTCAGCGGCGCGCGAAAGACTGCCGACATGCCCGCCGCAGCGCCGCAAATGAGCATGATACGGCGGTCGCGCGCGGTGATGCCGAGCCGGCGAATCAACCGGATGTGCGCCCAAAGCCAGGAGCCGAGGGCCGCGCCGCCGTAGATCGCCGGCCCTTCGAGCGCTGCGCTACCACCCAAGCCGATGGTTGCAATGGCGGCCATCAGCTTGGCCGGCGAAGAGCGCGTATCCATGCGTCCTTCATGCTCGTGGTAGGCCCGGATGACTTCTTCGGTGGAATGCTCGTTCGGATTCGGCGTGAGGAACTGCATGATGAGCCCCGCCACCGTCCCGCCAAGCATTAGGCCGGGAATAATGGCCCAGTGGTGCCGCAGGTAGAAGGCGAGGGTGCGCGGCCAAAGCTCGTGCAGGATGATGTAAGCGACAGCCGTGATCGTCAGGCCGGCAGAAAGCCCGATGACGGGCGCGATGACCAGCCACTTGTTCAGGTTGCGACTATAGGTGGCGGACAGATCTTCGCGAAATTTGGGCAGGAACAAACGAGCCAGCGGATACTCGGACAGGCGATTGCCCCAGGCAGAAGAAGCGGATCGGGACTGCTTAGGGTGCGTTTCTGCCACGTCGTCCGCCTCGGCCAGGTTCTGGTTTATTTGTTAGAGCTTCAGAGGGCTGAAACCTAGACGAAGCGAGCGATCACTCAGGCGACAGCAACTAAATTTTCCAAGCGCCGTTCCTTCATCGCCTGGTAGAGTCCGCCGATCGCGTGCCGCTTGAACTCCGGTGTCTGCCTATGATGTTCCAGTGCGGCTTCATCTTTGTATTGCTCGTAAATGAGCACCGTGCTTGAGTCATCTTCAAGAAGATGAGGAACGTAGCTAACGCAACCCGGCTCTAGGCGCGCGGCCGCGGTCAACGCCACGAGGTGCTCCCGAATCTGCTCCACATCGGCCTGGTCGAAGCGCATCCGTACCGTAAAACTGATCATCTTTTTTCTCCCATTGGTCCAGTTGCTTCATGCCTTGAGCGCGGCTGCAAAGTCCGGCAACAGGATCGTCTGCGCGCGGTCCGGGCCGGTCGAGATCATGCCGATGCGCGCATGCGACTCGCGCTCGATGAAGCTGAGATACTCCTGCGCTGCTTTTGGCAGACGGTCGTATTCTGTGATGCCTTCGGTCGATTCATTCCAGCCCTTCAGCGTGGTGTATACGGGCTTGATCGAGCGGAAGCCGCGCATGTCGGCCGGGATGCGATCGGTCGCGTGCCCGTCTATCTCGTAGGAGGTGCACACCGGGATCTCCGCGCACGCATCCATCACGTCCATCTTGGTGACTACCAGCCACTCCGTGCCGTTGATCCGGTTGCTATAGCGGAGCAGCGGCAGATCGAGCCAGCCGCAGCGTCGCGGGCGTCCGGTCACGGCGCCGTACTCCTGCCCGCGTGCCCGGATCAGGTCGCCGGTGTCGTTGTGGATCTCGGTCGGGAACGGCCCTTCACCGACCCGCGTGACATACGCCTTGGTGACGCCGATCACCGTGCCGATCCGCGTTGGCCCAACTCCCGTGCCGGTCACCGCGCCGCCGGCGGTTGAAGACGAGCTGGTCACGAACGGATATGTTCCATGGTCGATATCGAGCAGCGCTCCCTGCGCGCCCTCAAACATCACTTTTTTTCCAGCTTCGATGGCTTCGTTGAGCATGGTTGCGGTGTCGGTGACAAACGGCGCAACCTGCTCGGCCAGCCGCGCGTACTCGTCGTACATGGCGCGCGGGTCGAGCGGCTCGGTGCCAAACAGCGCATGCGCGATGGTGTTCTTCTCATGGCAGGCGTTCTGGATGTGCGTGCGCAGCAGCGACGAGTTGAGCAGATCCACGACCCGCAGGCCGTTGCGATGAATTTTGTCCTCGTACGCCGGACCGATGCCGCGCCTTGTGGTGCCGATGGGCGTACGCCCTGGGGCTGTCTCGGCGGCCAGCTCGATCATGCGGTGATAGGGCAGAATGACCTGCGCACGGTCTGACACGAAGAGCCGCTGATCAACCGGCAGTCCCGCCTCGCGCAGCTTCTTCACCTCGCCCAAAAAGGCCGCAGGATCGAGCACAACGCCGTTGCCGATGACGCCGATACAATCCGGCCGCAGCACTCCGCAGGGAATCAATTGCAGGACAAACTTCTGGCCCTGGATGATGACGGTATGCCCGGCATTGTGGCCGCCGGCGTAGCGCGCCACCACATCAAAGCGCTCGGAGAGGACATCGACAATTTTGCCTTTACCCTCGTCGCCCCATTGGGCACCAAGGATGACGGCGGAGGAACGCTGGGCTTTGAACACTGGAATGAGGAACTCCGAAGACTGCGGTGGGAGTGCGCAAGCTTACTCGCGCCCATAATCCATTTTATACCGCGGCTGAGGAACTTCCCTCCCCCCGCTTAGACCGAAGGAGCGCTGCCGCGATATTTGGGGATGAGCATACGGCTGTCCAAGAACACAGCGTCATGGGCGACCGAGCAGGCGACTCCAGAGCGGAAGCCGACATGCACATCGGCGTCGATGCCATGCTCGCCACGGACGGCCTCGACGAAAGAGCGGATTGAGTCAAGGGTCGGGTCGGTGGCCGGGCCCGTGTCGACGCGCTCGCCGGGGCCGCGATAAGGCATTTCGCCCGCCGTGGAGTAGGACGCGCCGGTGACCACGCCGCGCTCGACCATGGTCTTGCTGACGGGCTTATCGGCTGTGGGCTGGTTGGAGCGCTTTTTTTCGTAGAAGAAGGTGGCGTCTTCAATGGTGATCTGTACGCTGCCCTCGGTGCCGTAGACCCACAACTGATTGCCCGCTTTGGCGTTGTCGGTCAGCGAGGAGAAGGTGAGCCTCCGGCCGCCGGAGTACTGAAAGATGCTTTGCACGTTGTCTCCCACGGTGCGGCCGTCGTGGTAGATGCAGATGCTGTTGGTGCCGAGCACGCTCTCCGGCTGCTCGCCGAAGATCCAGTTGGCGAGGTCGATGTGGTGCGAGCCGAGCTCGGTGCCCAAGCCGCCGGAGGTCTCGCGGTAGAGCCGCCAGTTGATGAGGTGCTCGAGCTTTTTGTCCGGGTCGGACGAGGGCACAGTGCGGCGCCAGTCACCGTTGCGATTCCAGCGGGCCTCTACGTGGGTCGGCTTGCCGATGTCGCCACGGAAGATGCGCCGGACTGACTCCTTGATCCAGGGAGCATAACGATACTCGTGGCCAATTTGAAACAGGACCTTGGCACGCACCACTTCGTCGACGATCTTCTGATTATCCTCGACGGTGAAACCAAGCGCTTTTTCTCCCAGGATGGGGCGTCCGCTGCGCGCGGCGGCGGTGACGTGTTCGGCGTGGCAGCTGATCGGCGAGGCGATCAGCACGGCGTCAATGTCATGACGGGAGAGCAGTTCCGTGTAGCTGGCTGTGGCCGGAATCTCGGCGCCGGCCAGGCGGTTGACCTGCGCGTAACGCGGCGGATAGATGTCGCAGATGGCGCTGATCGAAACTCCCGGGACGCGCAGGAACTGGCGCATGTCTTCCTGGCCACGACTTCCGGCCCCGATGACGCCAAGGCGCACCGGCTTCACCGCCGGGGCAGCGGCGCGAGCGAGCGGCGTCGAAGCGAGCGCGGTGAGCGAGGCAGCTTCAAGAAAGTCGCGACGGTTCATGGCTAATCCCTAATCCTTGCCGTTATTTTAACGCACAAAAGGCTTCGTCACCGTGCGCTTGGGCACGGGCCGCAGCAGAGGGCAATGCACCTGATCGATCGACGCTTCCCAGCGGAAAGCCGCGCAGGAGGCCTGACCCGCGGTGCCGGAGACGATCAGCACGCGTGCCTGCGGGGCATACTGCGCGAGCGTGCGCAGACTCTGCTCGGAAGGCTGGACGAAGAGAACGTTCGAAAGCGCATCGCTGGCCGTAGCGGAAGGATCGGCAATGCTGACCTGGATGCGGCCTTCCACCGGGCGTAGGGTGCGCGGATCCATGATGTGGCAGTACAGATGTCCGTCCGCGACGAAGTTCTTCTGGCTGCAGTCGGCGCTTGAGAGAGATTCGTCGCGCAGTGTGATGGTGGAGAGCGCGGCCTGGGACGGCAGCGGCCCGGGCACGACGATACGCCAGCCGCTGCGGTGCGGCGGCGCGCCGAGGGCGTAGAGCGAGCTGCTGCCAGCCGAGAGCAGGGCGGCCGAGATCTGGTCGGCGCGCAGGATGCGGACGGCAGCATCGACGGCGAAGCCCTTGCCAATGCCGCCAGGGTCGAGCTCCACGCCCGACACGGCAAAGCGTACGGTGCGATCCGCCGGGTTGAGCTTCACGTTTTGCCAGCCGGTAACGGCGCGTGTGGATGCGAGCTCGACAGGTGGGGGAACGTGTCCTTGATGGCGGTAAAACCCCCATACCTTCATCAGGCTACCGACGGTGAGATCGAACGCGCCGTCGCTGACCTGGCTCCAGTGCTGGGCCTGGGTTAGAAAATCCATCATCTCCGCGTCAGTGGTGACTGGGCGGGCGGCAGCGTCGCGGTTCAGGCGGGAGAGTTCGCTTGAGTCACGGTAGTTCGAGAGCAGCTGCTCGATCCGGTCGATCTCGTCGAAGACCTCCGCGGAGACCTCGGCTGCTCGAGCTCTGTGAGAGCTATAGAGATAGAGCATAAAGGTGGTGGCCATGGCTGGATGGCTGAAGGTGTAGAGCGTTGGGGCGCTCCGTACAGACTGCGCGTGGGCCTGCAATGAGCAGAGCAGAGCCAGCAGACCAAGTGCGCCTGACGCACCGATCCAGCGTGAAACATGAAGCTTCGACGTCTTGTTACGCAACATCACGCAGGTAGGATACAGGGGGCTTCTGTAAGCACCGCGGGCTCAAAGGTCCCGGTCGTGTATGTTTTTGCGTGGACTTTGCGGGTACGATTCTCGAGCGGCCGCGCAGGCGGGACTCCTCATGAGATAAAGTTCTGGCATCCCGCTTGCGACCGTGTGGACGCAGACTCCCGGAGACGTCATGCCTGTTGCGCGCACATCTCGCGTACGCTTCTTTCTTGCGATCTGGCTGTTTGTGATTAGCGGCGTTGCCTTTCTGGATCGCACGAACATCTCGATCGCGGGGCTTGAGATTAGCCGGGAGTACGGTCTTGGAAACCAGCGGCTGGGCTGGATCTTCTCGGCATTCCTAATCGGCTATGCCGGGTTTCAGCTTCCGGCGGGCGTGCTTGCGGCAAAGTATGGGCCGCGGCGCGTGCTTTCGCTTGGGGTGCTGTGGTGGGGCGTAGCGACGGCGCTGACGGCGATCCTGCCCTCGACGATGGCCCATGCGCTGGTGCTGCTGATCGGGATACGATTCCTGCTCGGCGTGGGCGAGGCGGTGATCTACCCGGCGGCCAACCAGTTCGTCGCGCGCTGGATTCCGCAGCAGGAGCGCGGCTTTGTGAATGGTTTGATCTTCGCGGGCGTCGGCGCGGGAAGCGGACTGACGCCGCCCTTGCTGACCTGGCTGATCGTGGCGCATGGCTGGCGCTCGGCGTTCTGGTTCAGTGCGGTGGTGGGTTTTCTGGCGGGGGCGGTGTGGTGGATCTTCGCGCGGGATGCGCCGGAGGAGCACCCAGGCGTCTCGCACGCAGAGCTGCATGAGATTCGCGAGGGTCTTGGCTTTCGGCAGGTAGTCGGAGGCGCTTCGCGGCGCGATGCAAGCGGCGAACCGATCTCCTGGCGGGCGATCTTTGCGCGGCGCGATCTGGTTGCGCTCATCGCGGGCTACTTCAGCTTCGGCTACATTGCGTGGGTCTTCTTCAGTTGGTTTTTCCTGTACATGGCGCAGGTACGCGGGTTCGATCTGAAGGCAAGCGCTCGATTCGCGATGCTGCCCTTCCTTTGCATGACGTTCGCCAGCCTTGCCGGGGGAGCGCTTTCAGATCGACTGACGCGCCTCCATGGGCTGCGAGTGGGGCGGTGTTATCTGGCATCGACATCGCTGGTCGCGACGGCGGTCTTTCTCGTGTTGGGCTCGCAGGTGCGCAGTCCGGCGCTGGCGGGCGTGATCCTGGCTGGGGGAGCAGGCGCACTCTATCTTTCGCAGAGCACGTTCTGGTCGGTGTCGGTGGACATCGCGGGAAGGAGCTCGGCGGTCTTCTCTTCGCTAGTAAACATGGGCGGGCAGATCGGCGGAGCGCTCACCGCTTCGCTAACGCCATGGATTGCACAGCGCTTCGGGTGGACGGCATCCTTCGCGGTGGCCGCGGCGCTGGCGATAGTGGGCGCGCTCTGCTGGTTGATCGTACATCCGGAGCGGGCGCTTGAGGAAGGCGAGCCGGAGCCGGATTTTCTGCTTGCGCACGAGACGCAGGATGTGGTGCCTTAAGGCAGTGACCATGCGCGCCAAGTCGCTGTTTGTGCTGCTGTTGATCCTGATAAGCGGGCTGGCGCCGTGCGGCAGCCAGGTGGCGCCGTTGAACGATCCCTCGCTTGCGGCCAATACTCCTGACGCGGAACCCCAGAGTACGAGCGCCGCGACCTCGGGCAGTCCGACTGCGTATCTTCGCGGTTGGTCGTTCCACAGCGAACGCGAGCAGGCTCATCTGCTGCATGGAAGTGAGGTCGAGCTCGATCCGGGGCATCCCGAGATCATCCTTTTTTTTGACGCGACTAAGCGTGATGCAAGGACAGAATTCCGCTACCGACTGAACGACTACGACGCGGACTGGACCGAGACGCTGGGACGCATGGCGCACTATCGGCACCTGACCCCGGGGCACTACCGATTCGAGGTGCAGGCGCGCACGCCGGGCCAACCTTGGACGCCTGCCGAGACGGTGCTCAAGATCCGCCAGCAACCCTTTTTCTACCAGACGTGGTACTCGTACATGCTTGTGCTTTTAGTGTTGCTGGCGCTGGCTGCGCAGCTGCTGAGCCAGCGCGACCAGCTGCTGAAGGGGCAGATGGGAATCGTACTCGAGGAACGCAACCGGATCGCGCGCGAGTGCCATGACACGCTGATGGCGGGGTTCGCGGCAATCTCGTGGCAGCTGGAGGCGACCGCGAAGCTGTTCCGCAACGCGGACTGTAGTGCGGTTCCGGCGGCGCAATCGTGTGAGCTGGCACGGAGTATGGTGGCTCATTGCCAGGCAGAGGCACGGCGGATTATCTGGGATCTGCGCGACGCGGACGAGATCACCGACAGCCTTTCGCGAGCGCTTTCAAATGCCACCAATGCCTATCGCGAGCGCGAAAGCCCGCAGACCACACTGGACATTCAGGGCGATGAGATCCCGATCTCGCCCGGAGCTGTACACCACCTGGTGCGCATTGGGCTAGAGGCGGTGACCAATGCGTTGCGTCATGCGGAGTCTTCCCTGATCGCGATTAAACTTTGCTATGAGCACGATTCCCTGCGCCTAACGGTGCGCGATAACGGGAGAGGATTTCAACCGGCGGATCGCTCCGTGCGCACCGGTCACTTCGGCATTCCGGTGATGGAAGAGCGGGCACGCAAGCTGGGCGGGGCGCTGCACCTGACAAGCTCCGCGGCAGGAGGCACCGAGGTTGCGGTTACGGTCAGCTTCGACGGAATTGTCCTGCCGGTTGGCCAGCAGCACCATATTGTGCCCTGGATCGGCGTTTAGGCCGGATCACGATGTAAAACTATGGCATGAAGCAGATAAGGGTGCTGCTGATCGAAGATCATTTCCTGGCGCGCATGGCGCTGCACTCGGTCCTCGGTGGACATGGGGGCATCGTCATCGTAGGCGAGGCCGCCGATGGGGAACAAGGCGTTGCCATGTACCGCACGCTGCTGCCAGATGTCGTGGTGCTCGACCTGCGCCTGCCGCGGGTGAGCGGGTTCGACGTCATCAAGCTGCTGCGTAAGGAGCGCACGCCGGCGCGAATCGTCGTGCTTTCGAACTACCAGGGCTCAGAGGACATCTACCGGGCCGTGCAGTCTGGGGCGATGGCTTACCTGACCAAGGACGTGAGCGGTGAAGAGGTCATCAACGCGATCCAGACGGTGCATCGCAATCTGCGGTATCTACCCCGGGTGGCGCTCGACCGGCTGGCGGAGCGCCTGCCCGCAGTTGAGCTGACGCCGCGCGAGCGGGAGGTACTGCTCTGCATCGCGCACGGTAGATCGAATCGCGAGATCGCGGAGGAGCTTGGCATCGCTGAAAAAACGGTGCGCATTCATGTGTCTTCGATGCTCGGCAAAATGGGAGTCCGCGACCGCACGCAGGCAACCATCTACGCACTGCAGCGTGGTCTGGTGCACTACGACCGCGAGTCGCCGCTAGGTATTTTGCCTTAAGCAAAGCTGTGGCAAGTGATGGATGACCGCAGATCTGCGTAATGATTCAATTCGCATCATTCACACAGGATTCATCTGCGGTCGGAAGTTCTCGTTCCCGGCCGTCCTTGGCATTGCTGAGCGAACAGGAGACCCTGATGCTCGAAAAGATGTCTGCATGTCTCATCGTGTCGGCTGCCATCGGGGCAAGCTACGGACAGGTAGCCGATAACACTGTGCTCGTGGGCACGGTGACCGATGCCACCGGCGCGACAGTGCCGGGCGCGCAGGTCGTCGGCATTAATCGCGATACCAAGGTCGAGTACGCAGGTGAGACAAATGCTCAAGGGTATTATTCGATTCCCTTTGTCCTGCCAGGTACCTACGATGTGGTTGTCGATCTGCAGGGCTTTCGCAAGGTGACGACGACCGGGGTCATCGTGACTCTGAATATTGCGGCACGGACGGACGTGATGCTGACCGTGGGCGCAGCGAACGAAGCGGTGACGGTGTCGGCCGATACGCCTGTACTTTCGACCGATGACGCGGTGATCGGGGAGACGATCAGCCAGAAACAGGTGGAGAACCTGCCGATGAATACGCGGCGCGTGCTAGAACTGGCGGCGACCGCGTCAAACATTATCGTTGGCCCGAAGACCTCCTACACGGGCGTGCCGCCGGGCGCGGACTTCATCGGTGCCGGCACGCGCGAGGTGACGAACTCGTTGACGCTCGACGGCATCACGATCATGAACTCGCTGATCTCGACCTCGCCGGTGACGCCGAACCCAGACGCAGTGGCCGCGGTCCAGACGCAGACCGGCAACTACACCGCGCAATACGGCGCGTACATGGGCGTGCACATCAACGTGGATACCAAGTCCGGCACGAACAAGGTGCACGGCACGGTGTATGACTATGTGCAGAACGATTTCTTCAACGCGAAGCCGTTCACCTCGCTGCCGACCACGCGGACACCCGTGCTGCGCTTCAACCAGTTCGGCGGCGAGGTGGGTGGGCCGATCGTGATTCCGCATCTTTACAACGGCCGCGATAAAGCTTTTTTCCTGGGCTCATACGAAGGAACGCGCCGGATCGCGCAAACCAACATGACCGGCCAACTGATTACCGATGCAATGCGCACTGGCAACTTTTCGGCTTTGTGCACCGCGTACACAGCGGGTATCTGCAACGCCGGCGCGGGCATACAGCTGAAGAACCCGGCCACGGGCGTCAACTACATCAACAACCAGATTACAAATATCTCGCCGATTGCAACGGCGCTGCTGGCCTACTATCCGCACCCGAATCTTGCCGGCATCGGCACCAACTTCAACAATCTCGTCCCCAGTGTTTTCAACAAGGATGCGACGCTCGATCGCGTCGACTACAACATTGGCGAGAAGGTTCGGCTCTTCGCGCGCTATACCTACGAGAAGAGCAACGCGATCAACGGCAGCATCGTGACCACATCGCAAAGCTACTCGCCCACGACGGATTCAAACGGGGCGGTCGCGTACACGCATATCATCACGCCCAACCTGATCAACGACCTGCGTCTTGGCTATAACAAGCTGCAGACCAACCAGCTGAATTATTTTGCGGAGAACGGCTTGAACAGCGCGGGGACGGCGCTGGGCATTCCGGGCTTCACGGCGGACACGACCAACGGCAACCCGGGCATTCCGACCATCGTGCTCAACGGCGGCTACCAGGGCCTGGGAGCGGAAGGCACCAACTGGTTCCAGGACGACCGCACGCTGCATGGCTACGACCAGATCAGCTACACGAGAGGCCGGCACTCGCTGATGGCGGGCGTGGATATTCGCCGCATGACGATCGGCCGCTCGGCGACCAATCAGAACCGCGGGCAGTTCACCTTTACGGGCAATTACTCGGGCAACGCGGCGGCAGACTTTCTCACCGGCTACTCGCAGACGGTGGTGACGCCGTTGTTCCAGGTCAAGGGCTCGGTGGCCGAGTGGCGCGACGGATTCTTCGTGCAGGATAACTGGCAGGCCACGCAGAAGCTCACGGTGCTCTACGGCGTGCGCTATGAGCTTCCGACCGTTCCCTACAGCCTGAACGGCCTAGCCCGCGTCCTGAACTCGAGCTACACGGCACTGATCCCCACCAGCGCGGCCACGACCGGAGGCGCATACGTTCCGGATCCTGGATTCAAGTTTATCGGGCCGAACCATGAGCTGGTTTCGCCGCGCCTGGGTCTCGCGTATCGGCCAGCCGAGAAGATCGTAGTACGCGCAGGCGGCGGTATCTTCTACAACCCGAATCAATTAAATTCGTTTACGCTGGCCTCGAGCAACTATCCCTTCGCGGCTTCGACGACCTACAGCGGACCGACCAGCGGCATTGCCACCCAAAGCTTTAGCAATCCCTCTGGCGGCGGCAGTGGATCGCTATCTCTCCCGGCCGGAACTCCCGGCACCTACCAGACCGCGTTTACGGATAACTTCTCCCTGCCGACACCGCGACTGTACCAGTGGAACCTGGACTCGGGCGTCGAGTTGACGCATTACAACGCGCTGGAGCTGCAGTACCTGGGCTCGCACTCGATTCATCTGGATCACTCGCTTTATCCGAATCAGCCTCTGCCCGGTCCCGGAGCTGTAAATCCGCGCCGGCCGTATCAACTTTTCGGACAGATCCGGCAGATTCAGAATGACGGCCTCGAGACGTACCACGCGCTGACCGTAATCTTTCGCCAGCGTACGTTTCATGGGCTCGACATGAACCTCGGCTATACGTGGGCTCATACGCTGGACACGTCCAACGATGCCAACGGCGGCGGCACACCGATGATCCAGTACAACCTGAAGGCCGACTACGGCGACGCGAACTGGGACATCCGCAACCGCTTCGTCGGCACCGTGACGTATGCCTTGCCAAGCCTTGCGCGCTTCGGTCATCTGACCGACACCTTCGCCGGCGGCTGGCATGCGAACACCATCGTGACCATCCAGGGCGGGCAGCCGTTCAATGTGGCCATCACCAACGATCAGGCCAACGTGGGAGGTATCGGAACACAGCGTCCCAACTATGTGCACGCGCCGAAGTTCACCTGCGGCAAGGCCCAGTACTTTGCCGGAGCCAGCTGCATCGACGCGACAGCCTACGCGCTGCCGGCGCCGTACACCTTCGGCAACATCCATCGCAACGATGCACGCGGACCAGGTGCGGCCAACACCGACCTCTCCGTCTTCAAAGATTTTGCTTTGTTTGAAGGCACCCGGCTGCAATTTCGGGCTGAGGCCTTCAACGTATTCAACCATGCGAATCTAGCGAATCCCGGCAACGTCACCCTGCCCACGGCCAGCGCGGCCGGCATCTTCAACTTCACCGGCTCCACCTTTGGTGAAATCACCGGGACGCCTGCTGTCACGCTCGGTAACCCGCGCACTCTGCAGCTTGCAGGAAAGTTCAATTTCTAAGCGGATAGCACATAGGTCACGGAGTGCCCTGCCGCTCGCGGCGGTTTCCTTTTTCCCGGAGAAAGCTTAGGATTTCGCTACCGCCGATTGATTGGAGAACCACATTCATGCTGTCGCGCCGTGGACAAACGATTCGCATTGGCGTCGCGCTTTGCATCGCCTCGGTGGCAGCCGCGTTCTGCTTCAAGCTCTATGCCGACACCCCGATGACACAGGCGGAGTACGAGCGCAACCCGGCGCAGATGCTCGAGGCCTACCGCCACGTCGAGGCCGCTTCGGTCTCCGACGCCGAGGAGCAGATGCTGCATGAGAAGCACTACATGGCGCACACCATGCAGGCCATCTTTCCGACAAAGTTTGCGGGAACCGCGCTGACCGTGCTGCTGAAGAAGGAAGAGAACACGGACCCCAACGCGCTTTCGGGCATGCTTACGGCGATCGATAGCGGCGGCCCCGGATCGGTGTACGTGATGAAGGTGGAGGACGGCCAGGACATCGCGGGCATGGGCGGGCTGATGGGCACGGCCATGTTTGCGCGCGGGTTCGCGGGCGCGGTGGTCGATGGCGGCGTGCGCGATCTTCCGCAGTTGAGGCGGATCGGCTTTCCCGTGTATGCGACCGGGCCGGTACCTTCGACGTCGGTCTCGCATTATCGTTTCGGCGGGATGAACGTTCCCGTCGAGGTAGGCGGAACGCACGTGGCGGCCAACGACATCATCGTCGCGGACCAGGATGGCGTGGTGGTGGTGCCGAGGGCGCGCGCCGCAGAGGTGCTCATCCTCGCGCAGAAGCTGGACAATAGCGAGCACAGCATGTTGCCGTACATAGAGAAGTTCCACTCGATCGTCGAAGCAGTGAAGCAGTTTGGCCGCATCTAGCTATGACATTTGCCCGATGACAGTTGGGCTTCTTTCTGGTGCAATCGATTCACCAAGGCACATTTTTGCAACCGGTTTCTCGTTCGCCGCAAACCAGGAGTTCCACGTGGGAGCATCGACTCAGCTTCGCGCAGGTCTCTCTTCGCGGCGTCGTTTCGTCGGCCTGGCCGGTGCACTCGCTTCATCCTTGGGCGGCTCACGCGCTCCAGGCTTGGTGCCCAATGCAACGATCGCGGACGCGGGTGAGGACTACTATGACAAACTCGGTGTGGCGAAGATCATCAACGCCGCCGGGACTTATACGACTTTGACCGCGGCGTGCATGCCGCCAGAAGTGCTGGCAGCCGTGCACAAAGCGGCGCTTCAACCCGTGCGGCTCCGTGACCTGCAGACCAAGGCGGGCGAGTATGTTGCAAGTCGCCTGCGCTGCGAAGGCGCGGTCATCACTTCAGGCGCTTCGGGTGCAATCAGCCTGGCGACGGCGGCGTGCCTGCAGTCCGCGAATAAGATCAGTCCGCTTAGTATGCCGCAGGCGATCAATCCATCGAGGGATGCAGACATCAAGAACCAGGTGATCGTGCAGCGGGCGCATCGCTATGGGTACGACCACGCGATGTTTCTTTCAGGGGCACGCGTGACCGAAGTAGTGACGATGGACGACTACAAGCGCGGGTGCGATGCGGGTCATGCGGTGATGACGAACTTCTTCAATGCGGCTGAAGATGAAGTAGGCGTCGCGGGGTCGGCACAGATCGGACGCGAGCAGTGGCTGCGGGTCGCGCACGACCACGGAATCCCCTGCCATCTCGATGCGGCGGCGGACATGCCGCCGATCTCGAATCTATGGAAGTACACTGGCATGGGTTTTGATCTTGTCTCGTTCTCGGGAGGCAAGGGTATGCGAGGACCGCAGAACGCGGGTCTGCTACTTGGCCGCAAGCACCTGACCGATCTCGCCGCGGAGAACAACAACCCGGGCGATGGCGTGGGCCGCGGAATGAAGGTGGCCAAGGAACAGATCGTCGGCATGGTGGCTGCAGTGGACTGGGTGCTGTCGCATACGGAAGAGTCGATGCAGGGCGACTCGCAGCGCCGTGTGGATCTGATTGCCGAGAGGCTTCAAGGCATCCCCTCCGTCCGCACCGAAACCGTAACGCCCAGGATTGCCAACCATGTGCCGCATCTGCTGGTCCGCTTCGACCCCGCGGTAGCTGGAGTAACGACGCCGGAGATCGTCGCTACGCTACGTAACGGCCAGCCATCAATCGAGTTGAATCCAAACAGCGGGCAGCCGCCAAATCAGGGCATTCCGTCCGACGCGAACACGCTGGTGATTGGCGTGTGGATGCTGCAGCCGGGAGAAGACGCGATCGTAGCGCAACGTCTTCGCACGGCGCTTACGAAGAAGGCATAGGATCACGCAATGGAAAGGGACGAGACGATGAAAGATCAAACGCGCAGAGGGCTTTTGAAACATGCAGCCGCGGCGGCCGTCGCCGCGACCGGAGGCGCCGCGCTCGCGCCGAATGCAGAGGCGCAACAGGGCGTTGTGTGGGAGAAAAAGGCGATTGCCGCACCGCCCGCGCCAGCCGCCACGAGTACCGGCCCTTCTGCTACGACGGCGACCACCCCCGCCAAGGGTCCGCTGTTTAGCAGCATCGTCACCTTTGGCAATCTGGTGTTTCTCGCCGGCGTGGGCGCGCACTTCAAGGGCACCATCGAGGAGCATACTAAGCACGTGTTGGACGAGCTCGAACGCAACTTGATCGCTGCCGGATCGTCCATGGACAAGGTCCTGAAGGTGAACGTGTACCTGAGCGACCTGGCCAACTATGCGCGCATGAACGCAGCCTACGCGGGCCGCTTCGGCGGTGTTCCTCCGGTGCGCACGACCATTGCCGCCGCGGGAGGCGTCCCGGGTGACTCGCTGGTGGAGATCGACTGCATCGCTTCGTTGTAGGCTCAGACTTAAGCTATTTTGGCTGCACCAACACAAGCACAGATGGAGATGGGATGGCCCTGTTCTCAATGTCGCGCCGGTCTGGACGCTTCTCCCGGCGAGAAGTTCTCAAGCAGTCCAGCATACTTTCTGCCGCCGCAGCGCTCGCCCCTCTCTCAGGTATGGTCGAGGCCGAGGCAAAGACGCCGAAGCCAACGCCTGCATCGTTGGTGAACACCGGCACCGCTATGAACAATCTCTTTACGCGCATTGGCGTGCGGCCGATCGTGAACGCGCGTGGAACCTACACCATCATCTCCGGCTCGCAGTCGCTGCCGGAGGTGAAGCAGGCGATGTTCGAAGCCTCCACTTATTACGTGCAGATGGACGAGATGATGGCGGCCGTCGGCACGGAGATCGCAAAGCATATGGGCGCACCGAGCGCGATTGTAACCTGTGGCTGCGAGGCCGCGATCGCGTTGGCGACCGTCGCATGCATCTGCGGCATGGACCCAGAGCTTTCGCAGGCGATGCCCTATAGGAAGGTGCGCGACCAGGTCATCATCCCAAACTACTCGCGCAACCCATACGATTTTGGCGTGCGGATGTCGGGACCCGAAATTGTCGAGGTCGAGACCACGGACGAGCTGCGCGGCAAGATCAGCGAGCGCACAGCGATGATCTACATCCTCTCCGGGCCGCGCGCGTTTCAGGATCCGCTCTCGATCAAAGCCGTCTGCGCGATTGCGAAGGAAAAGAACGTTCCAGTCTTCGTCGATGCAGCGGCAGAAGAGCCACTAGTCCCCAACATTCATCTTGCTGCGGGAGCTACGTTTGTGGGCTACTCCGGCGGCAAGTGCATGCGCGGGCCGCAGACTGCGGGCGTGCTGCTAGGACCAAAGGATTTGTGTGAGGCCGCGTTCTGGAACGCCGCGCCGCACCATAACTGGGGACGTGCGCTCAAGGTCGGCAAGGAAGAGGCTATGGGCATGCTGGCCGCCGTGCGCATGTGGTACCAGCGCGACCACGACGCGGAGCAAAGACAATGGCTCACGTGGGTTCAGTCGATCGGCAACACGGTGAAGGATGTGCCATCCATGACCACGCACATTGACATGCCGGGCGATGATTTATCGAATCGCGCGCCCACCATCACGCTCCGCTGGGACGCCACAAAGGCCGGCATCACGGGGAGCGAACTCGTGGCGAAGCTGGACGCCGGCACGCCGCGCATCCTGGTCATGGGCGGCTCAGGCAAGCGTCCAAACGACATGCTTTCGTCGATCGCGATCATGCCATACATGATGCAACCGGGCGATTACAAGCTGGTCGCCGACACGCTTTCGCAGATCTTCCGCAATCCGGGTCACTTCGACAATCCTCCCGTGCCCACAGGTCCCATGGCCCAACTGACAGGCACATGGAACGTGACGATCGACTACGAACGCGGTGTGGGGCATCAGCAGTTCGTGCTGCAGCAGAGTGGTACGACTTTGTCCGGGAATCAGAAGGGTGAAATCTTCAACGCGGCGCTGCACGGCAAGGTCGAAGCGAACCACGTAATGCTCAGCAGCCAAATGCAGCAGAACGGGTCCGGGGTTCCATTCAACTTCACCGGTGTGGCCGAGGGAGCAACGCTCTCGGGCATGGTGAAGATGGGCGAGTATGGTGCGGCAACCTTCACGGCAACGAAGGTATAGATGGCCGATGGAAGCGAAGTCTACGAGAGGCACCTTATGATCGTTCGGCGTCTGGCCTTGCTCTTTTTCGGCTGCATGATCTTCTGCTCTAAGCTGGCAGTTGCGCAGGAGGGCGGTCGCGGTGCAGCCATGCCGCCGAATTTGCTAGCCTACGATCTGTTGCTCATAAATGGCCATCTGCTGGACGACAAGAACAAGATCGACGGCATGCGTGATGTGGGAATCAAGGACGGCAAGGTCGTCGCGGTCGCTGAGCATCTGGGCTCTAAGGACGCGCTCAAGACCATCGATTTGAAGTCGATGTACATCATGCCTGGGCTGATCGATCTGCATACCCACGTCTATGCGGGGACAGGCGAGAAGGGTTCCTACGCGGGCGACTTTTCTGTGTATCCGGATGGCTTTACCTTTCGCACCGGAGTCACCACGATCGTCGACGCGGGCAGCTCCGGCTGGCGTAACTTCGATGACTTCAAGGATCGCGTCATTGATCGCAGCAAGACGCGCGTGCTTGCCGAGTTGAACATCGTAGGCGCCGGGATGCGTGGAGAGAAGTATGAGGACAACCTTGAGGACATGGATGGCAAGCTGACGGGAGACAAGGCCAGGCAGTTTCCGGGCGTCATCGTTGGCATAAAAAGCGCGCACTTCACCGGCCCAGAGTGGAAGCCCTACGACCAGGCGGTGATCGCAGGAAACATCGCGGACATCCCGGTCATGATCGATTACGGTGCGCGCCGAATCGAGCGCACATTGCTCGAATTAGTCTCGACGCATCTACGTTCCGGCGACATCTACACGCACTGCTTCTCCGGGCTGCGCGGCGAGCAAAACCCGCAGACAGGTCTTGCCTCCGAAGCGCTGCTGGTCATGCGCAAGCGCGGCATCTACTGCGATGTCGGCTTTGGCGGAGGAAGCTTTTCATGGACTGTGGCCGCGCCGATTGTTCGCAGTGGCTACCTGCCCGATTCGATCTCGACCGACCTGCATACAGGTTCGATGAACAATGGAATGAAAAACATCCTTAGCGTGGCCGATCACCTGATGGCACTCGGTGAGTCGATCCCACAGGTGGTCGCGGAGATGACCTCGCATCCGGCGCATGAGATCAAGCAGGAGCAGCTTGGCAACCTATCAGTCGGCTCCATTGCCGATGTCGCCGTGCTCTCAGTCCAGACCGGCAACTTCGGCTTAATGGATATGTACAACACCAAGATGGTGGGAGCGCGCAGGCTGACGTGCGAGCTGACCTTGAAGGACGGCAAGGTTGTCTACGATTTGGACGGTCTTTCGGCAGACGCGTGGGACGCGACCGAGCACTCGGCGGATCAAAAACAGTCGCGCCGGTGGACCACCTTCAACGAGCGGCCGTTTGGCGCGTCTCATGGTCAGCAGTTTCCGGTCTCCACTCCGGCCGGGCAGCCCCCGCCAGCCCCGCATCCATAGACTGGAATCTACGGAAGCTCCGGTAGGATAAAGCCATGAAGCCTTTAGCCATCGCACTTGCCTTCGGTCTCTGCTGCGGATTGCTGCTGGCTGCGCCCGGCGCGCCGGTAATGGTTGGCTGGTCGACCCTAAAGACACTCACCTCCATCACCGCACCCTCTCCTGCGCGCGACCTGAATAACAAGATCGTCTCCGTTCCCGGCTTTATGGTTCCACTTGAAGATGATGCGGATCAAGTCACGGAGTTTCTGCTGGTGCCCTATGCCGGCGCGTGCATTCACGTGCCGCCACCGCCGCCGAACCAGATGATCTACGTCAAGCTTAGGGGTAAGCAGAAGGCGAACATGACGTTCACTGAGCCGATCGTGGTTGTCGGCCAGTTGCATGTCGCGTCTGTCCAAAGTCCCTACGGTGATGTCTCCTTCAACCTGGACGGCGACTCTGTTAAACCTTATGTTCAGTAAGTTTTGACCATAACGATGCCCAACGCCTCCATCGGTGAAGTAATGAGCAAGGACGCAGTCGCTCTACGCGGCGTAGTCTTCGCCTTCGCTAAACATCTGCCGATCCTAGACATCGAAGAGCTGCGGATTCCGACCGGTAAAAGTGTCTTCCTGCATGGCCCATCGGGCAGCGGTAAAACGACCTTGCTCTCGGTCATCTCGGGCGTCCTCGTCCCGCAGCAAGGCTCCGTCCGCATGCTCGATCAGGAGCTGACGCAGATGGCCGCGTCGGCACGGGATACGCTTCGTGGCTCGCGCATCGGGTACATCTTCCAGGGCTTCAACCTGGTTCCTTATCTCTCGGTAGCTGAGAACATCGCGCTGCCGTGCCAGTTGCATGCGACGCGACGCGCGCGGATGGTGGCTGCCAGTCTTCCCGCTGAGGTGAAGCGACTTGCGCATCGGCTCGATCTTACCGGGCAGCTCAACGCGCCGGTGACCAGGCTCTCCGTTGGCCAGCGGCAGCGTGTTGCAATTGCACGCGCCATCATCGGTTCGCCCGCGTTGATCGTCGCCGATGAGCCAACATCGTCGCTTGACACCGACCGTCGCGACGCCTTCCTGGCTTTGCTAAAGGAGTTGAACAGCGAAGCGAAGGAGCATGGCTCGGAAACGACGCTGCTCTTCGTCTCGCACGATCGCTCGCTCGCCACCCGCTTCGATCAGACGCTCTCGATCGCGACCCTCAACCGACAGGCGCGCGCGGCCGAGCTGGTCACTCGATGACCCTGCTTTGGCTCGCCTTCAAATCGCTGCGTGCGCGCGCCGTGACGACCAGCCTTACGACCTTTTCGATCGCGCTTTCGATTATGCTGCTGGTCGGCGTGGACGCCCTGCGAAACGGCGCCAGGGCAGGCTTTGCGGGCACCGTCTCGCGCACAGATCTTATCGTGGGCGCGCGCGGCGGCGATCTTCCACTGCTGCTGTCCACCGTCTTCCACATCGGCAACGCCTCCAACAATATCTCGTGGGAGACGTATCAACATTTTGCTCATCATCCCGCCGTCGCGTGGACCATCCCGATCTCCATGGGCGACTCCTTTCACGGCTATCGCGTGGTCGCAACCGACGACAACCTGTATGCGCACTATCACTATCGTGGAACTCAGTCGCTGCACTTCGCAGAGGGCCATGCATCCTCGGCGTTGTTCGACGTTGCGCTCGGAGCCGAAGTTGCAAAGCATCTAAACCGGCATATGGGCGAGAAGCTCGTGCTGGCTCACGGAATCGAGGAGCACTCCATCCTCAATCACGACCACACGCCCTTCACCGTGGTCGGCATACTTGCGCGAACTTCGACGCCGATCGACGATGCGCTGTACATCACGCTGCTCGGCGATGAAGCGATGCACTCCGGCTGGTCGGATGGAACACCGCCCGCGATCGGCGAGGCTGCCCCGCCGCTCGACCCCACGAAGCTGAAGGTCGACGAGGTAACCTCGTTCCTGTTGGGCACCAAATCGCGCATCAGCACGCTCTATCTCGAGCGTGAGATCAACACCTATAAGCCCGAGCCCTTGACCGCCATCATCCCGGCCTACACGCTGCAGGAGCTCTGGACGCTGCTTGACTACGCGGATGTGGCGCTTTCACTCGTATCAGCCGCGGTGCTGGTAGTCGGGCTGCTCGCCATGGTGGCGGCGCTTTACACCGCGCTCAACGAGCGCCGGCGCGAGATCGCGATCCTTCGCGCAATCGGACTGCATGCGCCGCAAATCTTCACGCTCTTTATCTTTGAAGCGATCCTGATCGCCCTCGCCGGAACCCTGCTGGGCATGGCGGCGGTGTATGCGCTGGTGTTCGCGCTGCGCACGACGCTCGAAAGCCGCTTTGGCCTGCCGGTAGTTCTCGGCGGTATCTCGCCGCGCGTCGAGCTGTATGTAGCCGCAACCATCGTGTGTGCGGGGGTGCTCGGCATGATCCCAGCCTGGCGAGCTTACCGCAACTCGCTCACGGATGGTTTGAACGTGTAAGGCTGGCGAGCGATCGTCTAACATCAGCGGACTACCACTTTAGAGCTATAAAGAAATTTCAGCGCCTGCCGATGAGAGGGGTATGTACAGCTTTGTCGACACCTTCGCTTCGGCCACGCGCTCTCATCCGCACATCGCGAGAATGGTCGCTTTCTCTGGTTCTCTGTTTATTTTAGGCGGCAACCTGCTGGCGCAGGGCTCCGCAACGCTCGGCAACGGCCTGAGCGCCGCAGCTACGGCACGCGGGGGCACCGTTGTCGCGGAACACAGTAGTCCTCTCGATGCCGTACAAGGCAATCCGGCCGGGCTTGCCGGAGTCTCCACCCACGAGCTCGACCTGAGCGCCATCGGGATGATCGCCGGTGGATCGTTTCAAAACTCCGCTAACCAGACCGCCGGCCTGCACGGAATCGCGGGCGCTCTCCCTTACGGAGCCTTCGTCACGCCTCTTGGCAACAGCCACTGGAGCGCCTCAGCCGCCGTCACGCCGGAAATACTGATGCGCGCCGACTGGCATTACCTTGACCCCGCAGGATTAGATGGAGTGACCTACGGCTATCGCGCGCACGAGACTGAGATCGTCGCAATCCGGTCTTCGCTTGGGGTCGCGCGGACCCTCGGCTCGAAGTGGTCCGCTGGAGCAACCCTCGGCATCGTCTACAACCAGAACGACCTGCATGCGCCCTATATCTTTCAGCAGGAGCCGCACCTCGCAGGGCTCAAGGTGCTGCTTGATCTCACCACCCGCGGCTACGGCTGGAACGGCGCGGCGGGCGTGCAATGGCAACCCACCAGCACAGTGCGCGCTAGCCTCGCCTGGAAGAGCGGAACGACCCTGAGCACGACGGGAGAGGCCAGCGGGTCCGCATATGCGCTTTTTGCGGCGCTTGGCATCCCCTCCGATCCAACCTTTACCTATCGCGCTCACGTGGAGAACCACCTTCCTCAGGCCTTCGGCGGCGGGCTTACCTGGCAGACACGCCATCACTTTGCGCTCTCTTCCGAAGGCGACATGACCGCTTGGGGGCAAGCGTTTCAGCAGCTTCCCATTCATCTCACACGAGGCAGCAACGTCACCATCAACAGCGTCGTCGGCAGTAACAACTTCCATGATGCCGTGCCCCTTCACTGGCGCAATCAAGGCGCGTTTCACACTGGGTTCGACGTTCCCGTGAGTGAGTCCGTCAAGCTACGCGCCGGGTACTCCTGGGCCGCGAACCCCGTGCCGAGCTCCACGCTCATGCCCATGACCGCCGCCATCCTGCAGAACTCCCTGGCCACCGGCACGGGCTGGAGCCACGGGCGATGGACCTGCGACGCCGCGTACCAGACACAGCTACCGGCCACTCAATCTGTCGGCATCAGCAGCATCCTAGCCGGCGAATACAGCAAGAGCAAGGTCCGGGTCTGGACACAATCAGTGATCTTCACTACACGTTTCAAATTTTAGATCTGCGTCTCTGGGCGCAGCACATGTCAGCCTTCTCGAAAGGAACTTTTATGTCACTCACCTCTGCCAACTTCAACGAAGAAGAACAGAAAGCCCCCACGCTCCAGGAGATCCTGGTCGCGCTCTCCTTTGCGCTGGATCTCACCGAAGGCGCGGTACCCGGCCACGCGATCCGGTCCTGCCTGCTTGCCGTGCGCATCGCCCTGTCGATGGGTTATGACCATTCGGTTATCTCGAACCTCTTCTACGCCTGTCTGCTCAAGGATGTTGGCTGCAGCAGCAACTCCGCGCGCATGTGCCAGATCGTCGGCGGAGATGATCGTATGGTCAAAGCCGGCGCAAAGCTGGCCGACTGGACTCGCCCGATGCGGCCCAAGCTGTCTACTCTCAAGCTCTTGTGGGAAGAAGTGCTGCCCGAGGCCTCCCTGCTTGAACGAAGCGCGCGTATCGTAAAACTCGCGGCCACACAACACAAGAATAACCAGGAACTCATCGAACTGCGCTGCGACCGTGGCGCACAGATCGTCTATAAGCTTGGCCTTGGTCACGAAATCGCCGTAGCGGTGCGCCATCTGGACGAACACTGGGATGGCGGCGGCTATCCCAAGGGGTTGCAGGGCGAGGACATTCCCGTCCTCTCCCGTCTTATGGGCGTTGCACAGCACCTTGACGCCTTCTGCATGAGTCAGGGCCCGCAGGTCGCGATCGACACTCTGCTTGAACGCAGCGGACGTTGGTTTGATCCGGAGTTGACCGCCGCGGCCGTGGCTCTACACAACGCGCGAATGCTCTGGCGGCAGTGCCTTCCCGAGGATCCGGTTGAAGAGGCACGCGCGGCCATCCGCAACCTACATCCCAGGAAGCAAAGCCTTCTCTCCGAAGTCGATATCGAGAACATCTGTGAAGCCTTCGCCGACGTCGTCGACGCCAAGTCTCCCTTTACATATCGGCACTCACTCGGTGTGCGAGACGCTGCAATCGCCATTGGAGACGTCCTCGGGATCGATGCCGGCCGCATGACGGTGCTGCGCCGCGCTGCCCTGCTCCACGATGTGGGCAAACTCAGCATCTCAAACAGCATTCTAGATAAGCCCGGCAAGCTCACCGACGCTGAATACAACCAAATAAAAACACACCCAGGCATCGGCGCCTCGATCCTGGGCCGCATCGCCGCCTTTCACGAGATCTCGATCCTCGCCGGAGAGCATCATGAGAAGCTCGACGGCACTGGCTATCCTTACGGACTTACTCAGCAGCATCTCTCGCTGGAGTCCCGCGTGCTGGCTGTCGCCGATATCTACGGGGCTCTCTCGGAAGAGCGTCCCTATCGCGAAGCACTTGGGGCTGCACAGATCGACGCCATCATGAGCCGCGACGTTCCCGGAAAACTCGACGGTAGCTGCTACGAGGCGCTCAGGGTCGTCATGTCCAACGCTTCTCTGCCCCCTCGCTACGTACCAAAAAACAGCAGATCCTGCGACCTAACCAACTTCGATGCCGTCGAGGTTTTCATCTAGCAGAATTTGGCAAGGGGAAAATACCTATTTAGCAACTAAACACCGCAGTGGAAAAGCTTGTCTGCTCGCTAAACTCCTGGACAGCATCGCTGATCTAAAGCCTAGATGGACTTCGTTGATTCAGATAAGAGGTCAGGCGATCGATGAGAAGGGTTGGTCAACATCACGCCGTGATCGACGAAGGCGTTGTAGATGGTAGAGTCCTGCGGGTCTTCCATGTGCTCGGTGAGAATGTTGTGCCAGGCTGAGGTCTGGCTGAATAGGCCGGTGCTGGTATCGTCATAGGGGGACGTAAGCGGACGCATTGCCGGCTCGATGTCCTGGAGCAGCGTAGGCGGCGATCAGGTTCGAACCGACAAACTGCGTGCTGTTGATGATGCCGAAGTTGTGCTTGCAGGCGCGATAGGCTTCGCAGCCATTGAGCAGCACGTCGGTCGAGCCGCCTGATGCGGAAGCCGCAGCCTCCGTTATTGTCCAGTCGCACACTTTCGTCGGTGACGAGATTGGTGAAGACGAGCTGGCTCTGAAAGTTGTTGTGTATGACATTGTCCCGCTCCACCCCGGTATAGACCTCACCGTCCGTGATGGGATTGGCATTTGTAGAGTTGAGAGAAAGATGCTCCGTCATAAGACCAGGACCCCGCGACATTGCCTGCGTACTGGCCGTTCGAGTAGTTGAAGAAGGCTTGATGGCTAGGACTAAATAAACAGGCACCGGCATTGGATAGAAATAGATGTCGTTGCGGATAGGTTGGAAGCTGGCGTTATTGAGAATGACGCTACCCCAGAACTTAGGCTTGGCTACCGGCTCCATAATCACGAAGGTGATCGCGTTGCCGACCGCGCCGCTCGAGGAGGCGTCGAGCGACTCATACTATTGGCTGCCACGCTGAAACAGGATCGTATCGCCTGGTTGGAAACTGGAAGCGTTACTTGGCGAAGGTTTGCCACGGCCTATTGGTCGACAGACCTCTGTTAGTACGTTTCTGCCGTTGCTAACATAGTAAGTGCCAGCCTACGCGTGGGCAGCAGCCGAGCCGGTAAGCAACACCAAAGCCACAAAGAAGCGGGTGGTCTAAAGGGCTGAGAGCGAGCGGCTTCATCTGAAGCGGGAGCCTCTAATATGTTTTGCGACGAGAAAGCCTGAGAGAGCAAGCGCAACCTCGTTCTGTAACGTACTGATTAAAGAGGATGCTGTTCTACGCGCAGCACGTATCCCTGTACATTTATCAAGACGGAGTCTCCTAATGATCGCCCGACGTACCTTCCTTCGCACCGCCTCCGCGGCCGCTCTCACGACCCGCGCCGCCTTTGCTGCTCGAGTCCAGTCCCACCGCATTTATCTCGGCACAGGCCTTAGCGGTCCTGGTAACGGCATATTCAGCGCCTCCTGGAACGCCGCCACGGGCGAGATTGGGGCTCTTACCCTAGCCGCCGAGGTTGATAGCCCGACCTTCCTTGCGCAGTTCCGCCGCCCGGACGGCGAGCTCTCCCTCTATGCTGTCTCTGAGCTGAATGGTGAAGGCGCGCGAGTGAGCGCCTTCACCACCGTTGCCGGTCAGGCGTCACTCAAGCCTCTGAACCAGGTTGCAACCGGAGGCGACAGCCCCGCGCACGTCTCCGTCTCGCCCGACGGCCGCACCGTCCTCGTCTCCAACTACGGCGGCGGCAGCATCACTTCGTACCTGGTCCTCCCGGGAGGGTCGCTCTCGCCTGCTGTCTCACACTTCCAGTACACCGGCTCCGGCCCATCCAAAGGCCGCCAGGACGCTCCGCACGCCCACTCCGCCCTCACCTCACCCGACGGCCGCTTTGTCCTCGTGAACGACCTTGGGCTGGACCGCATCGTGGTTTACCGCCTCGATTCCGCGACCGCCGAGCTCACCGCGGCCAATCCGCCTTTCTGGTCTGGACGCCCCGGAAGCGGTCCTCGCCACATCGCCTGGAGTCCCGACGGCCACTTCGTTTACTGCGCCAACGAGCTTGACTCCACTGTCGAGATCCTCGCCTGGAACGAGGACTCCGCGACTTTGAGCTCCGCCGGCTTCATCTCTTCGCTGCCCGCCGGCTTCCCGCCCAGGACTGCCTTCCTTGGCGAAATCATCGCCTCTTCCGACGGCCGCAACGTCTACGCCGGCAACCGGGTCGGTGACGATACGATCGCGGTCTTCGACGTGGACCACCGTACTCACATGCTCAGCCTCGCGCAATCCGCGCCCGGGGGCGGTAAAAATGCTCGCTTTCTCACCTTCGATCCGACCCAGCGCTGGATGCTCATCTGTCATCAGGATAGCTATGATCTAGTCGTGCTCGAGCGCGACCGCAAGACCGGCAGGCTCTCGGCTCCCTTCCACACCTATCCCGCGGTCAAGCCTATGTGCGTTTTGTTCGTATAACCCTCCATCGATGATGACAGAACACCACTCTATCTTTGCCAGCGCACTACTAGCTATCTTCCACTACACCTCATTGCGATAATGCTAGCCAACCTCGCGTATCACGAGTCAGCTTCTCTATAGTGCCGCTGGTTTGTCAAACAACGTCTCATTAAGTCCTCGGTCGCAGATCCTCCCTGGGCTGAGCTCTACTTGTGCTTATTGTGCCCTTTACTCGGAGCAACTTCGCTCCGCCAATTCTGATTGCCAGTGAACCTCTCTATTTCGGGTCTGGAATTGGTTGCAACAAGTCAGAGGCGAGAGGTTAGTTGGCAATTTATATCGCCTAATCCTGACATCGATATCAGGAGGGATGTAAGAGAGATTTGTTGGTTTTTACCTTCGAATCACTCAAAACTCACAAAGCTTGCCGAGAGGTTGACTGGCACGCCTCAGCTGATTGTCAATTCACGTCCGGCTACTCGCTTGCTTGAATGTTGAAAGTGTGAGGGGAGTCCAGCGCCAAATAGTTTCGACATCGGCTAAGAGAGCGCGAGTGGATATAAGCGATTCTTGCGAACGCGATTAGTCCCAATGCCGGCTGATCGATAGTGAAAACCCGAAAATATTGCTTTTCTTACTATCCTCGCTCTACGTCGTCTGTCTCCGACGCTGGTGTACCGAACAAAAGCCACACTAGGTGCTGGAGTGCCCGGCTTGAAATGTGCCAGTGGATAAGAGAGACACTGGACAAGGA
>CAXUNR010000021.1:56450-56796 GCA_964252655.1 uncultured Acidobacteriaceae bacterium | reverse complement strand
CCTCAAAGCCGTCCTCCGCGCCCTCGCCCCGCACAATCTTCCCCTCGCCGGCGTGCGCGACGACGTCATGCTCCTCAGCTATCTCGTCAACCCCACACACACCTCGCACACCCTCCCCGACATCTCCGCCCGCACCACCAGCCGCGCCCTCGTCCACCAGCCCACCAAGGAAAATCCAGCGGACCCGGAACGTCTCCCCGAAGCCGCCTCCGCCATCGTGCGTCTCACCTCCGCCCTCGCCACCCAGCTCGCCGAGGCCGGCACCTTCGAGCACCACATCCCCAAGGACTCCCCCGCCCGCGGCGGCGCCCGGGGCCGCGGGGGGGGGGGGGGGAGCGCCGGGGGG